>NZ_JAEVLT010000022.1 GCF_024494385.1 Bacillus sp. EB600 | reverse complement strand
CCATCACCTCGAACTATATATATATTTAATTATACCAAATGCAAAGGAAAGAGAACAATTGTTTTGTCTTACGCCAACCGAAATTCATCCCCTCCCTAACCTTGGGCTTTGCCCTTCACAGGTTTGAGGAAGGGGAATTCTTTCGGGATTCGTTAAAAAATTACTCTAACAACTCTTATTTATTAAGGTTGATTGAGTCTCTTATTCTAATTGGGTAGTTGAAATTTTAATAATAATTGTATTCCTTAATTGAGTAGGAGGCTAATCATTAATTGATTAGCCTACCTCTTATGCGGATGAATCGATTAAACTGGCTAACGGTGATAGGAATTGCCGGTGGTGTATTCTCGCAGGATGGAGCTGAAGCATTACGTGTGAATAAAAAGTCCGTTCTAGGATTACCTGGACCTGGGTCAATTGCGTTACGAAATCAATTTCCAGACAAATAAATAATAAGCGGCAAAAACAAGGAAAATGAGAATTAATGATACAGATAAAAAAAGTATCCTTTTTCTAGAAAATCGAAAGATTTGTTGATTAATATCATTTGCTTTAGTGAAATAACTGATTGTCGCCGTTATTAACAAAAGAATTCCAACGGCAATAGATGCTAGTCCAATAATTCTAGCTAATAAATCACTAATAAATACTACTGCCGACAAGGTTGTAAAATGAAGATTAGTTATTAAAAAACCTAATCCAATAATTGTAACACTTGTTCTGATCCAAGCAAGATATGTCCTCTCATTAGCTAAATGCTGCTGAATATATTTTGAGTCTTTAGTTTGAAATTCACTTTCATTCATTTTATGTTCCTCTTAATTATTTACTATTTTTTGAAGCAAATTTAGATAACATTTTTCATTAAGGAACTTAGTAATCAGTGTTGTTGTCTAGAGTCTGAGGTCCCTTCCAAATAAGAAGAGACTTTATTATGTAAATAGCATCTTCTCATCTTTCAAGCAAAAACTTGTAGGATTTAGCACCTTGTCTGTAGACAATTACGACAGGCTGCTGAGGTGCCATAGGGCTAAACCCTCGACACCTCTCGATAAGAAACCAATAATTAACAATTTTATAAAGTCCCTACCATACCACCGTCAATATTAACCGATGTACCTGTAACATAAGAAGCAGCATCTGAAACAAGGAAAGTTATAACTTTAGCTGCTTCATCGGTATTTCCAATACGTCCCAGCGGAATTTGACGTTCTTTACAAGAAAACTGTTCCCATGATAGCCCTGGATCCTGGTCTTTCCACATTTTTTCAATCTGCTCACTTCGAATCCAACCAATACATACGGTATTCACACGAATGTTGTCTGGACCAAGGTCTTTACTCATTGCTTTTGTTAAGGCCATCCCTGCTGCTCTGCTGACTGAAGTAGGTAATGATGCTGCAGGAGGTGTCTTTCCAATTGCAGCTGTCACATTGATGATCGCGCCTCCACCAACTTGTCGCATATGTGGTATGGCATAACGAGAACAATGAATGGAACTGAATAGTTTTAAATCAAGATCTTGCTGCCAAAGCTCTGATCCTACTTTTTCAAATGGATAAGCTTGAGAAGTACCAGCATTATTAACTAAAATGTCTAAACGTCCATATTTTTCAACTGTAGCAGAAACCACCTTTTGACATGCCTCTTCGTTTGTAACATCCGTTTCCATAAATAATACTTCTTTACCTGTTTGTTCTAAAATATAAGCTGCAGCCTCTTCTAAACGGTTTTTATTTCTTGCACAGATGGTTACCTCGGCTCCTTCTTTTACTAAATATAGAGCCGTTTCTAAGCCAATCCCTCTACTTGAACCTGTAATGAGTGCGACTTTTCCTTTTAAACCTAATTCCATAATAAACTCCTTTTTAAAATAATGAAATTACTAAAAAAATTGTATTATTCTATGCTTATCCTATAAAAGGAGTATTTCAAAATAGCAATATTATGTCAAGGTAAAGTATGGAGTGTTTTGGTCTCGTTAGTCCGAAAGCAAAGTGAGCTAATAAAGGTTCTCCTGTCAAAAGAACCAGGTTATCAAAGCTCAAGGATGCTGCATAAATTTTTAATTTTAGTGTTTGCCTTACGAATTACAGGCAGTAATCGTGTTTTTCCAAAACTAAATGAAACTTAAATAAAAGAGATCAGGGATGCTGAATTTTTTATTTAGTAAAAAAAGAACGTGCCAAAACACTTCTTAGTATTTTGGGATGCATCAGAATTGTCATAGGTTGAACAAGGTTCATCACCTTTATAAATGTATTGTATATCATTTCATTTTCTGATGATAATAGAAAAATATTTTTTGCAAACCATTGCTGGAATGTAAGACCTATAGGTTTTTTTCCTGAAATAGTTGGATAACGAAAATCCTCGACAATGACCATATTCCAAATAGGAGCAATAATTTTTGCTGTTTTTTTATGAAAAGCAGGGATAATTTTCTGCAGAGAATCGCTTCTGTCTTGAAATCGTTTTTGTAAGGCAAGTGCTTCTAATACAGAAATACTCATGCCCTGACCGAAAACTGGATCGATCCTGCATACAGTATCACCAATCAATAATAATCCATGAGGTAAGTTCTTTACTTTATCATATCGTTTCCAAATAATTTGCGGTACACGGTAGATCGAGGTTTTAGATAAAGGGATTGCATTTTTTATTTCTTCATAGATATCTAATTTAGGGAGTTTTTTTGATAGTTCTAAAAAGCCGTTATCATTTTTCACTACTTCTTTTTCTTGAATTTCATTTTGATAGCCATTAATTGTGACAATGTATTTCTCTCCTTCAACCTTCGAGATGGTTCCGCCTATTTTTTCATGCGGCGGATTTGGATAGACTATTTTAATCTTCCAATCTCTGGCTTTGCTGTCTGGAAGCTGAAAAGATTTGCTTACATAACTTAAACCAATGTCAACCTTTTCATTAGGGATATTGATCCCTCTATTCTTTAACCAATATGTTGTGATACTAGATACCCCGCTTGCATCTACAATCAAATCTGCTGTTACTGTTTTGATAGAGTGATCCCGAGCTTCCATCTCAACTCCGTAAATACGATTCTCATTAGCATTAAATAAATAATCTTTAACTACTTGATTGTAGTGAAAGGATATATTGGAAATCCTGTCTATGTATTGTTGAATATGCCACTCTAAATGCGGGCGCGTTTGAAGAGTGGTCCTATATCCTCCATCGAAACGCAGCTTCCATACACCATGGTGGAACCATGCTAAATCTTTTGTAGAATTTATTTTCACTGCTCCGCTTAAGTAAAACTTTTCTGTAATTCCGGGAAATAACTCTTCCAGCCCGTATTGTCCCGCAAGAAGGAGGGCGTGTAAATGTTCACCTTGCCGAACACCTTTTCTTGGAAACGGCCCTTCAGGTTCTTGATCTTGTTCGATGATCACTACTTCCTTGAAAAAATCTGATAACACACGGGCAGCCAGTTTTCCAGCAATACCCCCGCCAATAATAATCGCTTTATTCCTACTAAACATTGAAAGGTACACCTGCCACATTTTTTTAATCTTCTAAATATATCATACTATTGTTTTTCTTAAAAACCTCCCACCCCGTATTCCTACGTTTCTATTTCTTTCCTAGTACTATCTTCATCCTTTAATCCAAAGATTCTCTTTACTGCGGAAATATTATTACCTCGTCCCAATGATCGCCCTGGATTCCTCCGACGCCGGTGCGGAAAATGGTGCTATGCCTTACCATTTCCCCAGCCCTTATTTAGTACTAATAGAACAGTTCTGCTCATAATCTTATAAAAGAAAACAATAAGAAGGAGTGTATAGTTAATTGAAAAAAGTTAAAGTTCGTTTACGGCCCATTGTTAGTAAGATTAATTTACCCACTGTTTTCAAAACAACTATACCTCCGGGTGGCTCAATTGAAAGATTATTTATTGCAACCCAGGTAGGAGAGATCTTTTACATAGGAAACGGAAGTATAAGAACTTTTTTAGATATTCGCACGCGAATCTTGAAACTGGGTGGTTCTAGTGGTGGATATGATGAACGGGGATTGCTGGGGCTGGCGTTCCATCCCGAATTTTATTATAACGGTCTGTTTTATCTTCATTATTCAATAGCTGGAACACAAGGTCCAGGTGCTCGTCCTGAAGGCTTTAACCCTGACCCGTGTGATCCGAAAACCTTAAACCTTAGGTGGATCAATAGAGAAACTCAATATGATCATATTGATACAGTAGAAGAATGGATTTTACAATCGAATGGTCAACCTCAAAAACGACGGACCTTACTTAACATAAAAAGACCATTTTTAAATCATAATGGTATCAATAGCTTAAACTTTTCACCTGAAACGAGAAAACTTGTGTTAACAACCGGAGATGGCGGCTCAGGCTATGATCCATTTAATTTAAGTCAGGATAATATGGAAATAGCGGGTAAAATAATTGAAATTGACGTAAGTAAGAATACATTTATCAACAATCCACCTGTGGTCACACGTTTTAATGAACTTCCCGCACCTATTTCCGAAACACTTACGGTAATTGCCAAAGGAGTTCGCAATATACCAGGAATTTCATTTCAAAGTTTGAATAATCAGTTTATCAAATATATAGGAAATGTTGGACAGGATTTGGCAGAGTCGATTTTTTCATTCGTTTATTTTAAACCAATCCCGGTACCTCAGCTTATTCAAGCTTCTTTAAGAAACACCGAACCTGACCAAGAAGGATTTATTAACTTTGGCTGGCGGGGGTGGGAAGGTGCTTTTCCTACTTCAACGATAAGGGGCTGTACTGAAAATCCGACTTTGGATGAGAAAACTATTGTCTATTACAATGAAGCAGTAAACACTTCAGCGAGGCGTCTTCAGCCTCTAGCTAGTTATTTTCATAAGGATCAAAGGCCTGATAAGTTTGGAGGAACTGCACTTACAGGCGTTCAGTCCTATATGGGGAATGGAATCCCCGCTTTGACCGGGAGCGTTGTGTTTACCGATCTTGCCCGGAAGGAAGAATCTGGTTCTCCGGTTAGAGGAGTTTTAGCTTATACCAGGGTAAGAACAGATGGTAAACTAAATGATTTTAGTGTTATTGAAACCGATTATAATTTTGGGTCTCAATCAGCTTATTATGTTTCTTTGGGAACGAATCTGGATCAAACCAGACTATATTTAGGGGCTTATGGCTCAATGAAAGTAACTGATTTTAACCAAGGAACTGTTTTTGAAGTTGTTCCATGATTCCTAAATTCGACTTACTACTAGATAAACCTCTTTCTTGGATTGAATTGAAAAGGAAGACAGTGTAAATTCCTGCTTATTTTCAAAAAAATTGACCATACAGGAATTAATTCTTATTTTTCAAAATATGTTTATCTCAAAACATGAAGGGAGGTTTTGAACGATGGGAGGTGAAACAAATGAATTCTGAACCCTCTTGCCATCTCATTCGACCATCGAGAACTTATCATGGCAAACAGGGATTTGACTATGCTGAAGCGATTTCAAAAGAAAGCGTTGGTTCTAAGGGAATCTGCATGCATATAGTAACGATTCCACCCTGTAAACGTGCAAAAGCACATCTCCATGAGGACCATGAAACGGCCATCTACATGCTGAAAGGGAAGTCTGCAATGTGGTATGGTGAGAAGCTAGAAAAGTTTATGGATCTAGAAGAAGGTGACTTTCTTTACATTCCCGCAGGTATGCCTCATCTTCCATACAATCCGAGTGATTCCGAATCCTGTACAGCCTTAATTGCCCGCACTGATCCTAATGAACAGGAAAGTGTTTTGCTTCTCCCGGGACTCGATAGACTTTGGGAAAAGAGAAATCCATAACTCCCATTATGATCCCTCCGTAAAGACATGGATCGTTGCGGCAAATTTTCATGGCAGCCTCTTTTAGGGGCTGTCTTTTTTATGATGGTAATCACCCCTTCCTCTCATGAACATTCCATCCTGCCTGATTTTCCTGATTTCATTTCTTACCATGAAATTGCTCAATCAGAAAATCTATAAAAAATCTGCTTGATATTGGTAATGTCTTCTTGTTCTTGTAAGCTATTCCGATCGTACGGACAATCGGTGGAGATATTTTCTTTTTGACAAGATGATAGCTGACTCGATTCAAGACCAATTTCGGTAAGATAGAGATCCCCAAACCTTCTTCAACCATGGACATGATGGTGTAATCATCATGTACCCGGTACTGGATATTGGGGTGGAGGTCATTCTGCTTAAAAATTTCCAATGGCTCGCTTAAATGGCCCTCCTCTAATAGAATAAATGGTTCGCTTCCCAACTCGGCCAATGTGACATTTTTATTTCCTGCTAATGGGTGGTTGCAAGGCAATACCGCCAACATTTCGTCTTGCTTTAAAGGAACCGTGTGCATCTGTGTCACTGCATCAGGATTCACAAATCCAAAATCAACGCTGCCCTCTTTGATAAACTGGACAATACTGGTGTATTCTCCCTGCTGTAACTGAAATTGAACGGACGGATATAACTTTTTAAAATCTTTGATTAATCCCGGAAGCCAATGACAAGAGACACTTGAGAACGTTCCAATCCGAATAATCCCTTTTTGCAGCCCCTGCATTTCTTTACTCTTCTCGATGAGCTCTCGATAGGAATTACATACATTTTTAATGTATGGAAGAAATTCTGCTCCATCGGGAGTAAGGGTGATTCCTTTGCGGGAACGAAAAATTAATGTTGTGGAAAGTTCCTCCTCTAAGGAATGAATCATCTGACTGATCGCTGATTGGGTATATCCCAATTCATTCGCTGCTTTAGTAAAACTTTCTGTTTCGATTACCTTCAAAAAGATTTCATAACGGTTCATAGAATCCTCCATTGAACATTAGAATAACTAATATTTCTATCATATATATTAATTTTACTAATATCCATTCATATGATAGAATTCATTGACATTTAAACGATATCAGCTCACAGGAAGGGATCAAGATGGAAACAAATCTGAAGGCATGGCAAAGAGGTATAAAAGACGGCATCCCCATTTCTCTTAGTTATTTTGCGGTTTCTTTTACCTTCGGAATTATTGCCAAACAGGCCGGGCTTACCCCATTTCAGTCTGTCCTCATGTCGGTAACCAATTTTACGTCAGCCGGACAGTTTGCGGGACTTACGTTAATTTCGGCCTCCGCTGCATTTTTGGAAATGGCGGTCACACAGCTCATAATTAATTCAAGATATATCCTGATGTCTTTTACTCTGTCGCAGAAGATTAATCGGAAGACATCACTTTTTCACAGGATGGTAATGGCATTTGGGATATCGGATGAGATATTCGGAGTATCGATGGCGGTAAATGGCCCATTAAATCCCTATTATACATACGGACTTATGAGTATCGCGTTGCCAGGATGGGCACTTGGTACATTTTTTGGTGTTGTTTCAGGAGATATTTTGCCTTCCAGGATGATTAGTGCATTAAGTATTGCTTTGTATGGAATGTTACTGGCCGTCATCATTCCTCCGGCCAAAGGAAATAAAATTCTGTCCGTTCTCATTGTGGTTTCCATGATGGCTAGTTTGCTGTTCACAAGGCTTCCTATTCTGCACATGATTTCATCAGGAGTCAAGATTATTCTTTTAACGATTCTCATTGCCGGTATAGCCGCAGCATTATTTCCTGTAAAGGAGAAAAGTTCTCATGAAGGGTAGTGTCTATCTATACATTTTTGTCATGGCAGCCGTTACTTATTTGGTAAGGGTCCTGCCGCTGACTTTGATTCGAAAAGAAATCAAAAATACGTATATCAAGTCATTTTTGTACTATGTACCTTTTGTAACATTAGCCGTTATGGTATTTCCAGCGATTTTAGATGCAACGGCATCAAAGTGGTCAGCATTAGTCGGTTTCATAGTTGCCATCGTTTTTTCCTACACAGGCTCCGGCTTATTCAAAGTCTCCCTGCTATCATGTTTTGCTGTTTTGATCGTAGAGCTTTTTATCATCTAATCCTGCGTGCCTGGCACAGCGCAAAGCTTGTCCAAAAGATGCATGGGGACGGTTCTTGTGTCTCACGAAAAGACACAAGAACCGTCCCCATGCTTTACCCATGCTTTACCCAATATTTTGCTTTTTGATGGAATTCTCTGGAAGGTCCTGTTTTTTCATTTTATATCCTATATAAAGAGTCATAAACCATATAGGTGCCACAACTAATGCTATTCGCATTTCCGCAATAAATGCCATTAAGACAATGACAAGTGCTAAAAAAGTTAAAGCTAAATAGGTTGAAACTGGATATAATGGCACTTTAAATGCTAATTTTTCTATTTCTTTTATTGTTTTTGATTGTCTGAATTTTAATTGTGTAATCAGTATAATCGTCCAACTGGTGATAACCGCAACCGTGGCAACAGAAGAAATATAGATAAACACTTTTTCGGGAACAATATAATTCAAAACTACTGCCACTAATAAAAACAGTGAAGAGAACAGGATTCCACGTCTCGGACTACCATTCTTGTTAAGCTTTCCAAAATATTTCGGAGCGTTATTTTGCAATGATAAATTGTATAGCATTCTTCCTGAACCGAATAACCCACTATTAAAAGCAGATAATGCTGCTGTTATGACAACAAAGTTAATAATATTGGCGGCACCAGGAATTCCAACTTTATCAAAAATTAAGACAAACGGGCTGCCCTTCGTTCCTATCTCATTCCAAGGATATAAAATCATCATAATTCCTAATGCACCAATATAAAAAATTAATATCCTCCAGATGACATTGTTGATTGCTGATGGAATTGATTTTTGAGGATTTTTTGCCTCCCCTGCCGTAATTCCAATCAATTCTACCCCGCCAAATGAAAACATCACGAGAACCAATGACATTAAAATGCCTTTGATTCCATTTGGCATGAATCCTCCATGAGTCCAAAGATTGTCAAAACCGATTGGATGACCTCCGTTCCCAATTCCCAGGAAAGTGATTCCTAATCCAAGGAGAATCATTCCGATAATGGCTACAACTTTAACCAGCGCAAACCAGAATTCAAACTCTCCATATGCTTTTACATTAGCAAGGTTTATCATTGTAATCACAACTAGTACAGCAAGTGCTGTTAGCCATTGTGGAATGTCTGGAAACCAGTAATTCACATAAACGCCAACTACCGTTATTTCTGCCATTCCAACGACAACCCACATAAACCAATAGGTCCAGCCGGTTAAGTAACCTGCAAACGTCCCTAAATATTGATTTGCGTATGAACTAAATGAACCTGAAACCGGTTCATCCACAGCCATTTCCCCCAGCGCTCTCATTATGGTAAAAATAACCAAGCCTCCGACTAAATATGAGAACAAAATGGATGGACCAGCCATTTGAATGGTTGCGCTTGAGCCGTAGAACAGTCCAACTCCAATTGCACCTCCAAGTGCAATTAACTGGATATGCCTGTTATCCAAACCTCGTTGCAGTTTCTCTCTTTGATGATTTTTACCCAACCAATATTCCTCCTCGTAAAACTATATCCTTTTTAAAATAGATCAAACAACGCACATGAAAAAAAGTTTATAAAACTTTTTATAAACTTCTGTTTTTAGTTGCACCGAAGCTAAAATGGTGAATGGCACTAAATGCACCTGTCCTTTCTGTTAAAGGATTATAAACTTTTTAAAATTTTCTAGCAATGACGCGAATTAACGCTTTGCTGTTTTTATGCTTTTATGCTTTTTTTCATTAAATCACAAAAGCTTTTGTATCAATAGTCCTTCAATTTTGCTTATTTCTCCATCTGTAAATTTATAAAAGAAAATATTGTTGAATTTTCTTACATATAGGTGTAAATTACATATATAGGTTAAATGCTCCAAAAATGTTCTCAAATTGTCGAAACACAAAAAAAGAATATGGTAGGATCCCCCAACAACTTTGAACTTCCAGTTCTATTATTACTTTTAAAAGATTGGATACTACTAGTTAATGAATTTTTACAAAAACTCATCAATTCACCTTTTATTCCATTGATTAAGGACCATTCTATGTGCAGTTTCTTAAAAAGGCAAATCTAGTCCTAAGCAAATTGTAACAAATGTACTCTTGCAAAAGGTGAAGTTCTATTCTACTTATAACCACGAGTAAAAAAAGAAGGGGAAATTAGTATGAAGGAATTTACTATTTGCTATACTTTTGATAATGATATTATCACCGAAAAAATGATAAAAGAATTAAATGTTACAAAAGAAGATGTTGAACAAGAAATAATTGAAAAGATGGACCGTTGCAAATGCTTTATTGTGAAAAATGACCAAGGAAATTATATGATAAATTCCTATTTAGTACGTTATATCCGGATAGATGAAAAGATAGTAGTCTAATATTATACCGTTGAATAGATGATCTGTATCTTTATCAATAATGGCCAGGTTACCTTTACTTTTTAAACAACTTACTAAAAAAACTCTTTTTCTTTTCTTTTTCTTGTGCAGCTGCTATTTGTAAGAGCTGCTGTTTTACTTCCTGAAATTCTCTTAATGATTCCAAAGACTTGCAGTCACGTTGTTGTTCCAGGCGATCCTCAATATATTTTTGCTGATTAAGTATTAGCTGTTTTAATGAACCAATTTCATCTAATAATGTTTTATAACGCTCATCCTCGATATTTAGCAAATGGCTCGTTTTCACCTCATTTTGCATAGGTTCAGCGACTTCCGATATAAGCGGAATCGTTGAATCTGTATTGCTATTTTGCTGTTTTACTACCTTTAAGGCGATTTGTTCTATATTCATTCCCGTATCGTAAGATAGCTTTATTATTTCTTGAATTAAAGGAACATCAATGTCAGTAAAAACCCGAAAACCTCTATCATTCCTTGTAAATTTATATCCTGCTTTTTCTAATGCTTGGGCATATTTTCGTACTTTTTGATTCTGTATACCTACTATTTTGGCAATATCCTTTGTAGCATATTCACCCATATCACTTTCCCCCTAACTGTTACGACTATATATCGTACTAATTAAACAAAAAGGAAAAAAGTCCTTCATTGATCTTGTCTATTTATTTGAAAATTTTGAAGATTTTCTTAAGTAACTCATATTATGGTTTTAGCCTTGATCTCATAATCGCTTAACCATATTCAATTTGGTAGAAAAATACAAGTCCGTTAAATATTCGGTTTTCTCCCCTGTTAAACTACCACGATTAATTGATAAAGGAATTTCTAATTTATATAAAACTTTTGTGTTTCCTGGCACCAAAACTTCAAATTGCCAAATTCCCCGATGTGCGACGATATTTCGGCTTATAAGCTGATTTTGCCAATTGAGCATACGCTATTTTCGCTTATGCTCACTAATTGGCTCAAATACACATAAATTTCCATCTATCCCTTGATATTGATTCAGCACATGGTAATATAGGGTCAACGATTGATAAACACGAACAAAAATACGAACAATTTAGGAGAAATTGGATGTTAAATAAAAAAACAATTGCATTTTTAGGTGCAGGATCTATGGCAGAAGCCATGATATCAGGCATTGTTACTACTGGAAAAATACAGAAAAATCAAATTATTGTAACCAATCGTAGAAATAAAGCACGTTTGAAACAACTTGAAGATACTTATGGAATTACCACCGTAACAAACGTTGACTTAAACTTCGAAAACATCGATATAATTATCCTCGCAATGAAACCAACAGATGCAGAAACTACCTTACAATCCATCAAAAACAAACTTCTGCCACACCACCTTATTCTGTCTGTTTTAGCGGGCGTGACGACCTCTTTTATTGAAAAGAAATTACCAACAGGACAGCAGGTGATTCGGGTAATGCCGAATACTTCTAGTATGATTGGGGAATCTGCAACCGCAATATCCCCTGGCAAACATACCACCAAACAAAATATTTCATATGCAAAAGAATTACTCCAGTGTATTGGCGAAGTGTACCATATACCTGAAGAGAAAATGGATATTTTCACAGGTATTGCAGGCAGCGGCCCCGCGTACTTTTATTACTTAATGGAACACATGGAAAAAGAGGGATTAAAGGCAGGATTAAATGAAGAATTAACACGGCAGCTTATTGCTCAAACGATGATGGGTGCTGCGAAAATGATTCAAGAGCAAGATAAAACACCCGCCTTATTAAGAGAAAACGTCACATCTCCAAACGGAACAACAGAGGCAGGCTTAGCTGCACTACAAATGTACGGGGGCGGCAAAGCTATATCCCAGGCGATAAAACATGCTGCCCATCGCTCTAAAGAGATGAGTTCACAACTAGAGCAAGCAATCGGTAAGAAATATAATACAGAAACCATTTAATAGGACTTTTTCGGAGTAATTGTTGTTTTCAAAAGTAATGCCTACTTTTCAGCTAAGTATAAATCTACCTATTCCGTCGATCTAGCTGTGTATTGGACGGTAATCAAATAACATTCCACGTTACAAACATACCTTCGATTTCACAACTTATTCCACTGCTGTCAGGCAATTTGTTCGCTTTTGCACTAGCTTCAAGCAAAGTTGAAAGCCATAATCTTTCCAAAATGAACCTTTAATAAAAACCTTTCCCAATCGACTCCCCTATTCATAATTTAAGTGGAGAATCCACTGGGAACATTGCCTCCACCTTACAGAGTCAAAAAAACTTGAACAGGAGTGATTGGATGATTCCAAACACTAAGCTACAGCGGATAGTCATAAAGATCGGCAGCAGTTCTTTAACAAGCAAACATGGAGAAATTAGTCGTAAAAAGCTTGAAAAACTTACTGATGAGATCGTGTACCTAAAAGATATAGGTCATGAAGTAGTACTTGTTTCTTCCGGTGCTATTGCCGCAGGATACCGGAAACTCGGCTGTCTTGAGCGCCCGAAAACATTACCAGAAAGGCAGGCGGCGGCCTCCATCGGTCAAGGATTATTAATAGAAACCTATTCAGAGCTTTTTTTATCGCACGGCTATGTTGCGGCCCAAATATTAATTACGAAAGATGACTTTTTGGATGCAGATCGATATAAAAATGTTCGAAGTACATTGAACGTATTGATCCAAAGAGGAATCATTCCGATTGTTAATGAAAATGACACGGTGACAATTGATCGTTTAAAGTTTGGGGATAATGATACACTCTCGGCAAAGGTAGCCGAATTAGTGGATGCTCATCAATTAGTCCTTTTATCGGATATTGATGGACTGTATAATGTCGACCCCTCCAAAAACATTCACGCTGAGTTGTTGGAACATGTGAATAAAATCACCCAAGAAATTGAAGCCGCAGCTGGCGATTCAGGAAGTTGTGTTGGAACAGGCGGAATGAAATCTAAGATTGAGGCAGTTAAAATTGCTATGGCTTCCGGTATTCCAACCTTTTTAGGGAATGCACGCAGGAAGAATATTGTTGTCGATGCCGTTTTAGGAAAGGCAAGGGGAACGTATTTTTTGGGGAAGAACCATCAATTTATCTAAATCAAAAGAAAGAATGGATTGCCTTTAAGTTCGCTTAACTCATATTGTCTAGCTCCTGCGTCCGGTTAGCGACATACACTAGTCGCTTACCGGACGCAGGAGCTTTTCGATTTGGTTAAGTCCTCGATCGATTTGTATCAGTCCGATCCACACGTCACCGTGCTTTCACCGTACGCTATTTACAATATCACTAGATTCTTTTTTTTACATCTTCTCTTATTGACTCAATCATTTCATCTGATAAATTGGCCGGAATGGAGGTGCCATTCTCGAAAACCCAGGTATTTATGATCTCAAGATCTGCTTTTTTAAAAGTGATGCTATACTCTTTATGATTATATATAAATTCAGCCGAAACATATTCTTCGACAGCAAAATCATCATCGATAATCATGTTACTAATTACATATGGCTTCACGAAGAGTCTCCTTTTATAAATATTTTTTATGTTATAGCGTTAACTTTAAATGGTTTTTTATTCACTTCCTTTTTGTTGAAGAATGTTTGCAAACCATTGAACGAAAATGCACGTAAAGAACTCCGTATTTTTTCTAATAAATATTTCGTTCTTACATAATGGTTGAGAAAAATTAAAAAGGGCAAATGTTTATAGATTTACTACTTCAACATGCAATTAGGTAGATAACAATATTAATCAAGGCCGTATGGTTACGGTATACGTGTTAGCCCCGCCGACCGTTGTTACGTTAAAGTATGTTAGTCTATTATTTGGAAATTTTACGGCGTATGAGATTCCTCCGCCATGGTCTTTAAGTCCTTTAATGGTAATGGTACTTGGTACGGGAATCGAGATAGCGGCAGGATTATGAGTCAGGATTAACTTTTCCTTTACTGGTTGTGCGTTTACAAAGATTTGAACTTGATCCAAATCTTCTTTATTAAAATCCCAGATGAGCATTCTCGCTGAACCTCCTGAATCATCCATCGTGACGGTAAAGTCTTTCGGAGCAATACCAGAGTTAACTTCACTTGTATATAAACTATTACCGGCATTTGTTGAATGACTAATCCGATTCGCTACAACTTCATCCGCCTTTTCATCGGATGAAGTTTCTCCGGAAACCATACTAAAAATAATGGCCAGTACAATGGCCAAAATACTTCCGTAAAAGACAGGTTTCCGATGTTTCTTTTCATGATAAATAATTTCTTCCTGCGCTTCCATACTGCCCTGCTCTTGACGATTATTCGGTATATTGGTTGTTTGGTCATCTACTTGTGAAATTCTCTTCAGCACAGTAAAGCCTCATTCCTATTTATGAATTTTATAGCTGATTGGATATTTATAATACCAATACGACATAAATAATCTTCCGATGGCAAATGACAATATCGCTAAGACAATTGCTGCACTTTTAGGATAAAAATTATTATCCGCCCAGAGGTTGGCAAACTCCAATCCAACTTGAAGCGCAAAAAGACTAAGAAAGCACATTTGAAGAAAAGGCAGCAAGACCGGAAACTTTTTATAAATCCATTTTAATGAATTGACTTTCATGGACAAAAACAGAACAAACCCTAAAAATACGAGAACCGGCAGGCTTAATGCCAACCTTGGTGCTTGATATTTAAAGACATCTGAAAGATCTGAGAACGACATGATTGGTCCAAATATTACAAGGAACACGGTTACAGGGAAAAGAAAAATATAAAACAATCCGGCAAACAACAGCCTTATTAATCTTTTCATAACGCCCCTCCTGCCTTCAGAAAGTCTTCTTTCCGCAATAGTGACAAATCTTCTAAAGAAGGATTACTAAGTTGACTGGTCCTAAGTGCATGCTTACGTATTGCCGCTTCACAAATATTTCGTGCTAAACGTCCGTTTCCTGAGCCCGGATCATCTGAATACCTCTCCAATATATTTCGAAGAGCTAATAAACCATCAAGACTCAGTTCATAGCCCTTTGGTTTCAAGTAATTTCTGCTAATCGCCAGCAGTTCATCAACTGAGTAGTCCGGGAACGTAATGATAGTAGGAAATCGAGAACGGAGTCCTGCATTTGTTTCCAGCAAACGATCCATATCTTCGTCATATCCGGCCAGGATCACAATAATATTTTCCCGGTGATCATCCATAAACTTAACAATGGTATCAATTGCCTCCTGTCCAAAGTCCTGACTGCCTCCTGCAAGTGCATATGCTTCATCGACAAAAAGAATTCCTCCTAAAGCACTTTCAAGTACTTCACGGGTTTTCAAAGCTGTTTGACCTACATAACCTGCAACCAAACCCGAACGATCCGTTTCCACTATATGATCTAGCTTAATAACACCCAGTTCCTTTAACCTTTTTGCCAGGATTCGAGCAATGGTCGTTTTTCCTGTACCTGGATTTCCTTTAAAAATCATATGAAGACTTTGAGAGCCGATATCAGGCAATCCCATCTGTTTCCTCTTATTTGCGACTTCAATCTGGGCGGACAAGGACTTTACAAAATTCTTTACATTCTCAAGTCCAATGATCGCTTGCAATTCTTCCATTGCTTCCTTTTCAGGCTGTCTCGCCGTTAATTTAAAGTCTTCTATCGTTAACAGATTTAATTCGGTCGGAGGGATATCAACCTTTTCCACAATTCGAATCGCCTGATTTCGAATCGCTTGTTCCAGTACATTTCGGACGAGCCGTCCATTACCGCTGTCATTTTTTCCAGGAATTTGCTTTTCCCGGTAAAAATCAATCAACGGTTCTTTTACATCACTAGAGAGAATAAATCCTTTGCTTTTAGACTGAATGTCGGTCATTTGAGCAAGCTGTTCGGGCGTGTAATCTGGAAACTCAACTTTCAAAGGAAAACGAGACGATAATCCCGGATTTACTTTCATAAACCGTTCCATTTCTTCTGTATAACCAGCTAAAACGACCACCAAATCATTCCGGTAATTCTCCACTAAGCGAACAAGGGTATCAATTGCTTCTTTACCATAACCGCCACCTTGTACTCCTTCTTCCATAAGACTATAAGCTTCGTCAATAAACAAAACCCCGCCGAGTGCCCTCTGTACCAATTCAGTTGTTTTTACGGCTGTTTGTCCCATATACTCTGAAATTACGTCCTGCCGGCCTACTTCTACCAGGTGCCCTTTTTTTAAAAGCCCCATTGACTTCAGCATTTCAGCAAGTAGTCTAGCCATCGTGGTCTTGCCCGTTCCTGGATTTCCTGAAAAAACAATATTTAAAGTTTGAGACTGCTCCGTGATTATTCCTGCCTTTTTTCTCTTTTGATTGGCTAAAATTTGTTTTTTTAGTGTTCGTATAAAATCTTTAACGTTTTCCAATCCGATTATTTTTTCAAAAGAGGCTTCCATATCAAAAGGTTTTTTCGCATTGATTCCAAAGTCTGCAGCCGTCAGTAATCTTAAATCTTTTACGTGTGTTTCCTTATTTAAGCGGACAGCCTGTTTCCGAATGGCCTCCTCTAATAGATTCCGAACAAGACGTCCATTTCCATTGTCATTTCTTCCGGAGATTTGTTTGGATTCAAATAAGGCTAAAAGCTCAGATTGTATGCCTGGATCGATGATAAAGTCCCGTGATTTAGCCATCTGGTCCAAGATTTGGTGCATTTCCTCTGGTGTATAATCAGGAAACTCTATGAGATAGGGAAAACGTGACTTTAAACCGGGATTTGAATTTAAAAATGTCTCCATCTCTTTTGTATACCCTGCAATCACAACAACAAGATCATTCCGGTTATCCTCCATCCCCTTGACAATCGTATCAATAGCTTCTTGACCGAAGGGATCTTGTTTTTCCCTCGATAGTGTATAGGCTTCATCTATAAATAGGACACCACCAAGGGCACGTTGCATCACCTGATTCGTCTTGGGAGCAGTCGATCCTAAATATTCCCCGACTAAATCCTGCCTTGATACTTCAACAAGCTGTCCTTGTGAAAGCAAACCCATCGCTTTTAGAATTCTGGAAACTAATCGGGCAACCGTGGTCTTTCCTGTTCCCGGATTCCCGGAAAAAACCATATGCATAGCCATATCTTCTACCTGTTTATATCCTGCTGCCTTTCTTGCTTTTTGAATTCTAACCGTTTCAAGCAACTCAGAAACGGAACGTTTGACAGCCGCCAACCCTGTTAAATTATTAAGTTCAGCAAGAATATCTTCTAAATCTTCTTCTCGAACAAGTGGAATCGATTTTAGCGGATATGACTGGATTCCTTGTGAAGCAACCAATACTTGATCCTGAAATTTGATTAGAATTTGGTCTCCTGCTTTAAAAACCCCTCTTGCTCTTAAATCAACTAAAGCCGGATAAAAGTCTTTATTTCCAAAATGGAGAACCTCTTCTCCATACCGTTTAGTCGCCAAAATTCTTTCAGCCAGCTCTGAAAACACCGATGGTTCGAAAGAGAGATGGAGCTGCGCTTGGTTTTCTAATCTTAATGCGGCAGCTAATAATTTTTGTTTCAAAATGACTTCTAAATCTTCTTTCAGCAATGGGGAAGAAAGGGCAATGGATTGGATTCCTTTCAAAATGCCCGGCGGGATCTTAGTGGCAATCGACTGTGGAAGGCGCCCCCGTTCTTCCTCGTTCCAATCAGCGTCGGAATAGATAAGTAGAAAATAATCGGAAGCATCAACCATTACGCCATTTGAAGTCCGAAAATACCCATTCTCAAATAACTTTGAAACGTAGTCTAAGATCTGGGAATTTGCATTTTCAAAGCCAGTAAAACAAACCGTACCAATCCCATACTCAAAAGCTGCTGTACAATCAAGAATAAAGTTCGTCTGAATTTCAGATTCTGTATACTTCCCCAGATCAATTGTTGCAAAGCGATTATAAGGGACTAATTTCTTCTTATAAAGCTGATCAATCAATAGCCGAATAGCGGTAAATTTTCCTGTACCAGAAGGACCTGCTATCAAAATGGTATTTTGCACAATCCCTTTTTCCCTTTTAAAAAAGGCCTTTTTGTAAGCTACAATCAATTCTTCAATAAACGGATCCTGGCGAAGGATTTCCTCGTTCATTACTTTTTTAATTTCTAAAAAAATAGAATCAAGCTCATCATTCGATTTAGTAAGACCAAATTGTTTTATACCAACCCTGGCATCGTTCATGACTTCTTTTATTGCTGCGGAGGAATGCGGAACATGCTGAGGGCTTTGAAGTATTGGCCCATTCTGCATTGTTGCCCCTACCATATTAGCTGATTGAGATTGCTGGATCACTTTCGCTTTTTTTCCTGTAAAACCTTTTGCTTGAACATAATCAAACAATTGGATTTCTGGAATCAGGATACGAAGCCATTTTTGCAAATTCATAAAGAAACCTCATTTCATGTTAACCAACTGTAAATCCTGCTCTAGGACAGAATTGTAAAATGAAAAGTTATCAATAGTTTCTTTCAAAAGTGATTTCTTCATTACAAATTTAGACTCATCTTTTGGACTTACAAAAAGATGAAGGGCGAATCGGCGAAAATGAACACCTTGTGATCGATAAGTTAAATCATTATAAACCTAATTTCATATTAAAATTATTCCATCTATAAGAGAAGGACATAGAAAATCTCCAAAAAAAGATTATTGAAGCCAGAAAAAAAGATGAAAAAGAATATCGTTTGTGGGGAAGAGACATTAGTCTTGCCAGCAGAGTGGTCGATCGGATATTGATGCTTATTTCGAAGTTATTAAAGGGGAAAAGTTCAAAAAAAAGGCCCCTTCCTTTACCGGAAATCCAGTTGTAAAAAAAGATAGCCTTTCAAAAATTCGATAAAAAATGGTAAAACCATTCATCGCAAAACAAACTGAAAAAGAGCAATAATAGAAAACTACACTATACCACCAATACCAGCTTGGACATTTAGATGCGCCTCTTGTTAAGGGTAGGATTTACATCCTGTTTATAAAACAACTTCGCCTGAACAATATACCTTTTTGGTGCATTGCCAATAAAATTAAAGGGGTAACAAGTAGTAAGAGTTAAAGTAGATGTTTCTTTTTTTATAATAACGGTCTGGTCATCTGGTTCAGTAATCCAAATTTTTTTTATCTTATAGGTGTAAAGATAATCACCATACTCAAGCTTTAATAGGTCACCAATCATTAATTCTCCCAGCCTGATAAATACAGTATCACGATGACCGCTAAGGACAGTATGCCCCACTCCATCAGGCGCTGTTGTCTCTTGGCTTACATACATTCCAACCCCTTTTTTAAGGGTATTCTTGTCTGCCCCCCAATAAACTGAATATTTTTGACTAATTTTAGGAATGATCAACAGAGCCACCTTTTCCCCCAGAGTAAACGGCAGTTCCGCAGATGGGACTTGCCTCTGAATAGTAGGTTCAGGTAAAACATGATTGGGCTGCTTTTCTTCTTTGTATTTTTTTATTTCTGACTTTGTTAAATGCTTTGCAGCAGAATGGCCAATCTGCCACTCAATAAAATGGTACGATCCGAAGATCACTCCAAATAGAATAAGAAATGATCCAATCCATCGATTCAATTCCATCACCACTCATTAGAAAACGACAGGATAAATCTCCTGTCGTTGTTTTTATTCATTTTATTCCTTTACGTTTTTACGACGTAAAACAAGTACTAGACCAAGTGCGGCTATCCCGGTACCCAATAGGATCATAGAAACATTGTTGGTTGCTGTTTTTGGCATTGTACCACCAGTAGGCTGCTTGCTTTTTATAAAAGCGTCATATTCCCCTTTTGTTACTTCACATGGCAGGCCATCATTGTCACCGTCTAAACGTTCAGGATCATTGGTAGCACTATAACCGTGGCTGTACCAATAATCCATAACTGCCTGATGGCTAGAGAAATCTGGACAATTATGATCTACTACGGCTGCCTGTGTTCCGGCTGAATACCCCACAACTAAAAATGAAAATGCTAGAACTGCTGTAAACCATCTTTTCATTATGTTACCCCCTTCTAAATTTAGTACAATCTTACTATTCCATTTTCAACTGTTAGTATTCAGATTTTTTTCTTAAAAATGAAATAAGGTTTGTTAGATTTTTTTTAGGCTAGTATAACGAAGGAGGTTATTTTCCAAGTAAAGATAGAAAATTGTGTTTATAATTAAACAGAAAAATAGTAATCGAATCATCTTCTTCTCGTGATATAATTTTATTTTGGAGTATGTAAAATTTTGTAGATAGTCACGGAAGGATGATTAACATGGGGGTTCTGCTTTCTATAAAAAAAAACAGCAACACTTTCTACCTATTTAAACTTTAATATTTTTTAAAAAACATATTTCTTCTTTCTAATCCCTTTCATTATAAAAGAAAACTCATAGATTCTGTTGGCATACAAAGTAAATTCAGGATGCGTTTTTGCTCCCCAGCTGTCGTCCCCGCCAACACCCATTTGCTTATAATTCACACGCAAAATGACCTTGTCACTTTTCGGAAGCTTGTATCCATGATCATAGGCCTCAAGCTCTTGCGGCAAATATGGCAGCGCATTACATTCAAAACTGGGGACGCCTAAAAAACTTAGACCTATTTCCTGATCATTGGTAATCTTTACCCAGCGTACGTCCGTCTTATTTCCACATTCCTGCGGTTTTAGATAAGGGACATACTGTTCTTCCACTTTACCGTGATAGTGACCGAGTTTTGCTCCTTTTTTCCTGTCCCAATAACTTTCATGCGGTCCACGTCCGTACCATTCGAGAGATTGAAAGGACGCGTCCAAAGTGAATAGGAGTCCTATTTCGGGAATTTCCGGAAGACCCATACCCGGGATCAGTTGTTGGAATATCTTGATTTCACCGTTTCCAAAAATTGTATAATGTAATTTTAAAATGGAAACTGGGGTTGTCGGCAATTGATAGTGCACTGTAACTTCTACGCTATTTTTCGACTGAGCAAAAGTAAATAATTGCAAAACTCGCTGTAGCCCCGCTTCACGCCATGTTTTACTTCTTTCCGGCAATCCGTTTCCACGGTCATTATCCGTCATGGCACGCCAAAAATTAGCAAAAGGAGAAGTGGTTAATAATTCCTCATCATCAAAAACATAGGATTCCAGATCACCATTTTGCTTATTAAATACAACTTTGAAACGGTCCGCGGAAACCGTTAGCCTTTCCTGCTCAACATGAAAATTTAGCTTCGGCAATACTTTCTGCACGAATACTGGAGCTCTCGTTTTTACTGGTAGAATAAATTGCTTAAAGGCGATTTCATGTCCTTTTTCTGCCCATAAAGTTGACTCTTTTAACGTTAAGCTTACGGTTAAGACCCATTCGTCAGCAGAATCGATTTCTGATGGTAAAACATAGTTCAGTTTGACTTGTTTAGCAGCACCCGGGTCTAGCTCCACTTCGATCACGCCTGTATCTACTCTTTTACCATTTTTAGCTACTTCCCACATAAACAAGTAATCTTTAAGATTGGTAAACAAATGTTTATTTTGTACTTCCATTACACCTTTAAGAAGATTGACTTCAACAAAGTCAACATTTTGATAACATTTTTTTACTTCAAAAATCTTAGGAGACAATGAACCATCTCCAAAAATCAATCCATTTCCGCAAAAATTCCCATCATTCGGGTAGTCGCCAAAATCTCCTCCATAGGCAAGATACTCCATTCCATCATTCGTCTTTGCCTTTAGTGATTGATCCTTCCAATCCCAGATAAAACCGCCTTGCAGAATTGGATATTTGTCAAAAAGATTGGTATATTGATAGAGGTTTCCACAGGAGTTTCCCATTGCATGGCTATACTCACAAAGGATATAGGGCTTAGCCTTCCCCGTATTCTGGGCTATTCTTGCATACTCTTCTACCTTCTCAGGTGTAATATACATGGTGCTCTCGATATCAGAAGCTGCTTCTGATTTTCGGTAATGGTATACCCCTTCATATTGAACAATTCTTGAAGGATCTTTCTCTTTTAAATAATCATGCATATAAATGAAGTTATCCCCGCCAAATGACTCATTTCCAAGTGACCAAATGACCACTGATGGATGATTTTTATCTCGCTGCAACATGGAATTGCAACGGTCAAGTACATTGGCTCTCCATTCCTGTCTGCTGCCTGGAATGGTTTCTCCTTCTTCCTGCTGAAAGTATTTCCAAGTACCATGGGTTTCAAGGTTCGTTTCATCGATGACATAAAGACCATATTGATCACATAGGTCATACCAGAGCGGATGATTCGGGTAATGGGATGTCCGCACGGCATTGATATTATACTTTTTCATCAGTTGGATATCTTGAACCATATCCTCATATCCAATCGCACGTCCCTTTTCAGCAGTAAATTCATGGCGATTGACTCCTTTAAACACGATCCGCTTCCCATTGATCTCCATCAGACCGTCCTTTATTTCAAATTTCCGAAACCCGATTTTGCAGCTTATGGTTTCCACCAAATTTCCTGTCTTATCGATTAAACTTAAAACAAACTTATATAAATATGGCTGCTCTGCACTCCACTTTTGCGGGTTATGTACAAAGCTTGAGAAAGTAATTTTTGTTTTTGCAACATTTACAAGAAAAGTAACGGACTCTTCAACCATCTTCTTATTGGCCTCATCAAAAAGCATGGCAGTTAATTGGACTTTTTCAAAATGTTTGTCAAAATAATTCAGGATACCTATCTCCATCTTTAGTTCTGCATGTTGATAATTTACATCAAGTTCTGGTACAACAAAAAAATCATGGATATGAATGGCTTGATCCTCAAGCCAGCTTCCATCACACCATTTATACACTTCAACCGCAAGCCTATTCTCCCCATCGACAAGATAGGGAGTGAGATCAAATTCAGCGGGTGAAAAGGAATCTTCACTATATCCGACAAGCTCCCCGTTTACCCATACGTAGAAAGCCGATTCTACCCCTTGAAAACTAATATAGACCGGCTTTCCCTTCCAATCATTTGGTACTGAAAAGGTACGGATGTACTGACCGACTGGGTTAAACTTTGTGGGAGCAACTGGAGGTTTGATCTCTTCTTTTCCTTCCCAAGGATATCGTATGTTCGTATAATGAGGATGATCATAGCCCTGAAGCTGCAAATGTCCAGGGACCTTTATCTCATCCCAGGTGCTGGTATCAAACTCTACATCATAAAAATTCTTTATTCGCTTTGCTGGGTTTTCTGCATATGCAAACTTCCATAACCCATTTAAAGATTGATAAAAATCTGAAGCGCTTCGATTGCCGCGCAATGCCTCTTCAAGTGTTTTGTAGGGCATCAAGGTGGCATGTGCATCCAGTCGATTCAGCTGGAAAATTTCCGGATTGTTATTCCACTCTGGATAACCATTTTTTGGAGGATAATATTTAAATTTAGGTAACACGTAAATTCCCCATTTTTATTCGTTTGTATTGACTACCTTTTATAAGCAATTACCTATAGGTTAATTTTCAACTATGGGTTCGATCCCTTTAATCGTTTTGAGTACCGTTATATTTATTCTATGGCGACCTAGAGGTACAAATGCTTGATTTACTACGCTTAACCGCACTTCTGTTCCTTCAATTCAGTATAATCTTATCTTCACAATCTATAGCCAATATAAAACTACCTTCCAATTATCTACACTCACTTAAAAACATGACCATTTTAAAAACCCCCTAAGTTGGATTTTCTAGTCCAACTTAGGGGGTTCACTTCAAGAACGGCTTTTTTCTTTAACATTGTGAAGTAATATACAGAATTGTTAATGTAAATGAAACATTATTTATTAGCGTTAATTTTCTGTAGTAATTGCTGATTAGAACTTTGTAATTCTTTATCAATTTTTTCTAAAGCAGCATTAATAGCGGTATTGTCTTTCTTTTGAATGGCTGCTTTTAATTCTTGGCGGATTGCACGTGTTCCTTGCTCTTTTCCTTTATGATTCATTTTATTTTTATATTCTAGTTTTCCAAATAGCGCTTTTAATTTCTTATGTGCTTGGTGTTTTGTTAATTTTCCATCTTTAACTTGTTGTTTTATAGCATCAATTTCTTGTTTGTGAGCTTTGTAAAATGCTTGGCGTTGTGCTTTCTCTTGTTCTTTTTTCTTTTGGAATCCTGGTGTTTGTCTTAATTCCATCATTAAGGTTACACGAGTTGCAATATCTTTTGTTAATTGATTCTTTAACTGAGGTGTGGCGTATTGATTGATAATGTTTGTGAGTTCTTTCTGCTTTTCTCCTTTTCCCCATTCATGTTTTCTTTCTTTTTGATCTTCTTTTTGAATAGATACGGATGTTTTTGCAGAATTGGTTGTGTGATTGGCAATTGCAGTCCCAACAGTTGGGGCTAATAAAGCTGCTGCTATTGCAGGTGCGATTAAACTTGATTTAACTTTCATATTGAGAGCCTCCTAATTAATTTAGTTTTACAACTCTCAATTTAGCCACATTTTTTGAACAAGCCATGAACAAAAAATGAAAATTTAACCAAAGATTGATTAAAATATTTAAACCATAAATTGGAATCTATTTGTTATGGTTGATGACAATTTATTTATTAAACACTATACTTTGACATATAGTTGCCAATCCCTCCTAATTTTCTTCCTAAATCCTCTAATAAAGAATTTCAAATTAAGGATGAACTAAGATCCACTAAAAACACGTTAGCTCCTTACTCTAACGTGTTTTTTCTCTGTCTAGATCCGATTATAGTCGGCCTTCCAATTCTTAATGGCTTTCTTAATGTCATCCGGCTTTAACCCTTTGACAGCAGCTTCTTTACACAGATCTGTAAACTCACTATCTCCGGCAAATCGTAACGCGACAATTTGACCCATACTGAGTGCGGGATCGAGCAACTCACCGGTTAACACATAATAACGAAGGCTTTCCTCAGCTCGAATGGCCCGGTCTTGTGCCTTAAGTGCATACATTCTCACAAGTGCTGCAATGATAACGATCATAATCATCATCAATACAAGAATGACAGCTTGAAGAATATTGGTTCCCATATTAAAAGCGAGAACCATATTGGTAATGGCAGCTGCCAACGTTACGAGAACTAAAAGTGACAATACATAATGATACACAGGGTGCATACGAATATGATTCTTATAATCTTGAGATTTCATTAATTTCTCCTCCTATTCTCTATCTATCTTATTTACTCCCATTTGAATGTATAACTCGCGACGACGAACGCACCAATGAGCCATCCTCCCAAAATCAACGCTTCAGATCCTAAGCTCATAAACGATGCACCGACATTCATCGTTTCACGTAATGCATGGCTAAGGTGGGCAATCGGCAAAATTTGTACGATCGGCTGCAGGAATTCGGGCATATTTTTGATCGGGAAAAACACGCCTCCCAAAAACAGCATCGGAAAGGATAAAAATCCTGCAATTGGCGCCGCACTTTCCGGCGTTTTCGCAATGCCTGCAATGATAAATCCAATCGCCATAAATGCCAGAGTCCCTAAAATGACAAAGCTAATTAGCGTAAACCATGAGCCTCTTACTTCAACCCCAAAGATTAAGCGTGCCACACCGAGTACAAGGAGAGCTTGCAATCCATTTAGCATGAGCCTTGCTGAAATTTGCGCTGCAATGAACGTAGAGGCTTTTAATGTTGTTCCTTGCATTCTTCTTAGAATCCCGCGTTCTCGCCATGATGCTATTTGTCCGGCAACACCGTTCATATTGTTGCTCATAATCATCATGGCAACGATACCCGGTACTAAAAAGTCAATATATTTTAAATTTAACGTTTCGATTCCCTTTGCAGTCGTCAAAACTACGGGAGTGTAATCAACCTTCTCTTTACTAATGTCATCCACCGCATTATTCACAAGCTGAAGACCGACTTGGGAAACAGCTACATTTGTTTCATTATAATAAACAGGGATCGAGAACGGTTTTGAGCCTGCAGTTGGGTGTGTGAGACTGTCGCCATATCCTTTAGGTATGACCACGACAAGCTGGATATCCCCTTTTTTCAACTGTTCAAACGCTTTATCTTTACTATTTTCTTTTTTTAGATCAATCGCTTCGCTCTTTTTTACAATTGATTGAAACTCTTTCGATTGTATGGATTGGTCTTGATCCACTACACTGATGGATACTGACATTCCATTTCCATTACCTAAAAAGGAGCCTAGCATCACCATTAGAAAGATCGGAAATGCCAACGTCCAAAATAAAACCTGGCGATTGCGAAGAAAAATGCGCAGCTGCGCTAAAGTTAATTGCCAATAGGCTTTCATCCTTCTCTTAGGCTCCTTCCGGTCATATGGATGAACACATCTTCAAGAGTCGCTGTTCGGGATTGCAAATCCATCAATTGAAGCTGTTTTTCGGAAGCAAAGGTTATTAAACTCGTTAATGTGGTTTGCAGATCATCTGTATAAAGAACATATCCATCTTTATGACTGCCAACCTGCTTCACGCCTGGTATGTCAAGTAAATTCACTTCTTCTGCTTCAGACTGGAAACGGAACTGTACGGCACTATCAGACTGAAGATTTTTAACAAGCTCCGAGGGTGTGTCTAAAGCGATAAGCTGTCCTTGATCCATAATAGCAATTCGATCACATAATACATGCGCTTCATCCATATAGTGAGTGGTCATCATAATCGACTTCCCTTTTTCCTTTAAACGAAGGATAATATCCCATAGCGTTCTTCTTGCTTGCGGATCAAGTCCTGTTGTCGGTTCGTCCAAGAATATAACGAATGGATCGTGTACAAGTGCTAAGGCTATGGCAAGCCTCTGTTTTTGTCCGCCGGATAAGCTCTTTATTCGATCTTTCCTTTTATCCGTCAGCAGCATTTCATCAATCAAGGAAGGAATGGAAACATGCTTGGGATAAAAGCTTGCATAAAGGTGAAGGATTTCCTCTACGGTAAGCAGTTCAAATAATGAAGTAGATTGTAATTGAACACCAATTACCTCCTTAACCTTTTTTAAATCATTGATAATATCATACTGGGCAATCTTTGCGGTTCCTTGATCCGGCTTCCTGAGTCCTACTAACATTTCTAATGTTGTCGTTTTACCAGCACCATTAGGACCAAGTAGACCAAACACCTCACCCTTTTTCACCTCAAATTCTATTCCCTTAACCGCCTTAAATTCCCCATAGTTTTTCACTAGATTTTGCACTTCAATGATAACCTCATCAGAACTCATCTCTCACTCTCCAAATTCTTCATTGTCTTTTGTGAAAAAGTTTATATGTAAGAAAAACTTTATGGGCAATGCTCTAACCATTATAAAACGGCGAATGGAAAATCTTTGTCGAATTCATTGAATATTTACAAATAATTCAAAAAATGCCTTTCATTAGCATGAGAAAATGGATTAACTTTTATTGCGTTTTATGCTTCATCCATGCATGGGCGAAGCCGTCCTTTTGGGTTGAACAATGTCTCTAATTGGCATTTGCATTTACCTAAAAAAGAAGAAAAAGGTAATGGTACAGGGACAAAGGCTGCTAAAGAAACGAGGTCTTCACTAGGAAGTACAAAAACAATAAAAGGCAGCAGACAAAAGCCGGTAATACCAACTTTTGTCCACTGCCTTAATTCGTAAGTAAAATTTACTATAATAGGATTTATCCACATGAACTAATTTGAAATCAGATAAAAAACTAGCTTGCGCTTTCTTTCTTGTAAATGTATGTCCAAACATCGGAAGCGTTAGGGTTGATTAAAAGAATTTCAGTTCTTGTTTAAAGCACCTTACTTAAGAAAGCTTTCGTTCTTTCATGATGAGGGTTGCTGAATAATTCATTTGGTTTGTTTTCTTCTACAATATAGCCCCCATCCATAAAAATAACCCGGTCGCCAACTTCACGTGCAAAGCCCATTTCATGGGTAACCACGATCATGGTCATTCCTTCTTTCGCAAGCTGTTTCATAACCTCTAGAACTTCCCCGACCATTTCAGGATCAAGGGCAGAAGTCGGTTCATCAAAAAGCATGATTTTTGGATTCATCGCCAGTGCCCTTGCGATGGCAACCCGCTGCTTTTGTCCTCCCGATAGTTCTCCCGGGTAACTATTGGCTTTTTCTTGCAGACCAACTTTATCTAGTAAATCATAAGCTATTTTTTCAGCTTCTGCTTTGGAAATCCCACGAACCTTTATAGGTCCAAGGGTGATATTTTCTAGGACAGTTTTATGCGGAAATAGATTAAATTGTTGAAAAACCATTCCAACATCTTGTCTTACTTTATTTATATTAATTTTTGGATCTGTGATATTGTGCCCGTTTATCACTACTTCACCGCCGGTAATCTCTTCGAGGCGATTTAGGCAGCGCAGGAAGGTACTCTTTCCCGACCCGGATGGACCAATAACACAAATCACTTCTTTTTCTTGTATCTCAGCATTGATATCTTTTAAAACTTCCACATTTCCAAACGATTTTCTTAGTTTTTTTACAGAGATGATGCTCATCGAAGCTGAAACCTCCTTTCAACAAAATTAGCAAGAAGGGTTAACAGATAAATGATAATAAAATAAATGATACCAACAGCGAGCCAAATCTTAAATGCTTCGAACGTTGCTGAAGCTTGAATTTGCCCCTGCTGTGTTAAATCCGCAATCCCAATAACGGATAAAAGAGAAGTATCTTTTAAACTAATAATCGATTGGTTTGTAATTGTCGGAAGCATTCTTCGAAAAGCCTGTGGCAGGACCACGTAGCGCATCGTTTGTGAACTGGTAAAACCAATTGATCTAGCCGCCTCTGCCTGTCCTTTATCAATTGATTGAATTCCCGCTCTGATTATCTCCGCAAAATAGGCCCCTGCATTAATAGCAACGGTAATAATACCGGCTGTCGTACTGTTCAAGGAAAGCAAATGCAAAGAATTTATTCCAAAATAAATAAAAAACAGTTGTACAATAAATGGTGTTCCGCGAATCGCGTTTACATACACCTTTGCAATCCAGTTCAAAATCTTGCTGGGCGCAAGCCGCAGCAAAGACATTACTAAACCGATTAAAAAGCCAAGAATAATAGCAATAATAAATATATAGATCGTAACTTGAAGTCCTTCTAACAATATTGGTAAAGCTGCAACAATTACATCCACATTTTTCATCCCCTTTCAAACAGAAAGCGCGCTTATAGCGCGCACCCGTATCTTACAGAAATCTTTATTTAGCTAGATAAGTTTTTATAATTTTATCATATGTCCCATCTTTTTTCAGTTCAGCAAGACCGTTATTGATTTTTTTCAATACATCTTGATTTTGCCCTTTTAATACAGCAATTCCATACTGGTCGCCATTCAATCGTTTCCCCACAATTTTTAACCCCAGGTCTTTTTGGGCAATCGCATAGGAGATAACCGGGTAATCTTCAATCAGTGCATCAGCATTTCCATTTGAAACCTCCTGGAACATCGCCGGACTATCGTTAAATTGCACAACTTTTATGCCAAGTTTTGATGCATTATCCAGGGCATATTTTGCACCTGTTGTTCCTTTTTTTACTGCAACAGTTTTGCCAGTTAGGTCATCAACTGATTTAATGGTTGCATTATCTTTTTTAACCACTACAGTTAACCCAGCGTTAAAATAAGGTGTAGAAAAATCAACAACTTTTTTTCTTTCATCTGTAATACTCATTCCAGCAATGGCAACATCAAGCTGATTTGCTTGCATTGCAGGAATAATTCCACCAAAGTCCATTGGAGAAAGTTCAATTTTAATTCCCTGGTTTTTCGCAATAGCATTAATTAAATCAATATCGATCCCCTTATACTGATTGCCTTCTTTAAATTCAAACGGAGGATATGTAGTGTCTACACCCACTTTATATACTTTTTCACTATTCTCTTTCTTTCCTGCTGAATCTTTATTTCCGCAAGCAGCGATCACAAGGGTGAGAATTAGAAGTAAACTAAATAAACCAAACTTTTTCATACAAACCTCCTAATAGTTAAAATTGTGTTAATTCATTAAATTCTTTATTAATATAGCATATATAGTAATTATGAAAAAGTATAATCTTTTGGAATTTCACACCTTTTTAAGCGAAGAACCATGTATTTTAAGTATTTATTATTAAAGAAGAATTTATGCGGACAAGCAGTAAACTTTATTAAAATTTTGAGGTTACATTATTACCATATTATTCTGAGTTTCTTTCTAAAGTCTGCTAAATTGCCCCTGTTTTCATAACCAAGCATACCATTCTTTCGAAATTATGATAAGATTTAAATTATTGGAGGTGGCAATTTGAGTTACATAAATATGGGGGGTTCCTTACAACAGAATGTTGCTGCTAAAACTAACCTTGTATTTACCAATAAGCAATTTAAACATTACAAAGGGCTTTCAATGGTACTACTAGGGGCCGTTCTTTGGGGAGTGTCAGGTACGGCTGCCCAGGTTTTATTTCAACGCTACGGCATTCATTCCGGATGGTTAGTGACGGTTCGAATGAGCATTGCAGGATTGTTGATTTTAGCTGGTATTTCAATGAAATCAGGCCTGATATCAATCTTTACCATCTGGAAAGTAAAAAGAGATGCACTAAAGCTGGTTTTATTTGGAATCATCGGTTTACTAGGTGTTCAGTTTTCCTATTTCGAATCTATTAAATATGGAAACGCAGCAACAGGTACGATCTTACAATATATGGGTCCTGTTTTTATAACCATTTACGCTGCATTACGACGCAAACATTTGCCGCATATCTCACAGGTTATTTCAGTGTTTTTTGCGCTTTTTGGCGCTTTTCTGCTCGTAACAGACGGTAACTGGCAGCGAATTTCTATTTCTCCGTTGGCTGTTTTTTGGGGGATCCTTTCAGCGATAACGTTGGCTTTTTATACGATCTATCCAGGTGGTTTGCTGCAAAAATATAGTGCGGCAATGATTTCAGGATGGGGGATGCTCATTGGCGGTATTGGAATGGGATTTTTCCACCCGATTTGGCGTTTTTCTGGAAACAACTCTTTAAGCACATGGATCCTTGTCAGCTTTATTGTTATATTTGGCACACTGATCGCGTTTTCTGTTTATATAGCCAGCCTTAAATATATTTCTGCTTCGGAAGCTAGTGTGTTATCATGTGGAGAACCTTTATCTGCCACCATCATTGCAGTTCTATTTTTACATGTACAAATGGGATGGGCTTCTTTTGCAGGAGGCCTGTGTATCCTTATTACGGTGACCATTATGGCTCGCAATGGATCAATTGAAAACTAAATTATTCAACGTTTACTATAAATCAAACATATGAAAAAGCTTGGCGGTGATTGCCAATCTTTTTCTATTTCATTAGAATGATTCCCCATAGCAAAAAGGACAACCTCTTTAGGTGCCCTTTTTGTGCCTGGCAACGTCCTACTCTCACAGGGACATGCGTCCCAACTACCATCGGCCCTCCAGAAGCTTAACTTCCGTGTTCGGTATGGGAACGGGTGTGACCTTCTCGCTATTGCCACCAAGCCTACTGCACTGAATAATCTTCCTTGCTGGCTTGCGACGAGCTGAACATCAGCTTCATCGAGTAAGCTTTGGCGCAGGAGCAGACATTCAATGTGCCATGATTATGAAATTAGTTAAATGAACTTTTAATATTGAGGTTCATTCCCTCAAAACAAGATAATATAGAAGAAGTTTTTCTGAACGAGTTCGCTTTACTCATTTTGTCTAGCTCCAGCGACTAGTGTACTTAACGAATCAGCCTGTTTATAATAGCATCGTTCTTGTTATCCAACAACGGAAAATTTTTCAGTTTAAGGTGGCTAATCCGTTATCGTTTTTTTATTTAGTTTTTCCATTAATTATTGTTCTTTGTCGCAAAAAAGAGCAGCTTCATCGCTTAATCAATGCGGATAATTCACCCTCAAAAACTTTTTCTTTTTTATCATTGAAAGCAGATAACAATACTGTAAGGATGCCCGTTTCATTTTTTGTTGCTTTCTTGTCAATAACCTTAACAATTACCTGCAGTTCATCTCCAGGATATACGGGCCTGATAAATTTAAGATTATTCATCCGCGTTCCAGCAATGACATCTTCGCCATAGATTCCTTCTTCAACCCAAAGCTTAAATGTAAGAGCTAGAGTATGTATACCTGAAGCAATAATTCCATGAAACCTTCCCTGGTTTGCTTTTTCCTCATCTAAATGCATATATTGAGGGTCAAATTCTCCTGCAAATCTCATAATATCCTCTTTTGTTAATTTAAAAGACTTTGTTTTGAAAACTTGTCCAATTGACAGCTCATCTAACTTCATAAATACACCTCTATTCACAATTGTTGTCCTTTTTATATTACCATTAACATACTCAATAAGTGAAAAATAAGTAACCAATCTGACTTTTTTAAACTCCTATTCTTTATATTGGTTGTCTTCGTTCTAAAGCTCTACCACTATTTAAAAATAGGTATTACTAAACACTAATGCATAATAATGCTATGGGAGTGAAAATTTAGATTAAAATCCTTTTTTGGGAGGTAATGGTATTGTCAACAAACCATCAAATAGAACTAACATCAGCAGAAATAGCAAGCCTTTGGTCGAATTATATGAGTGACACCGCAGCAATCTGCACAATTGGAACCTTCTTATCCCATGTGGATGATACAGAAATTTGTTCCGTCCTCGAATTTGCCATGCAGCTATCTCAAGGTCACGTTCAGAAATTACAATCTATGTTCACCGAGGTACAGCATCCCATTCCAGACGGATTTTCAGTAAATACAGATGTTAATAAAGAAGCGCCTCGATTATATACAGATGATTTTTACCTTTTCTTTATTCAAAATGTAGGGAAAATGGGTATGGAATTCTACACCATGAGCCTGTCAAATTGTGCCCGTTTGGATATATGTGAATACTTTACTGAATGTTTAAATGAATCAGCAAGGCTCCTCAATAAGGCTACTGAAATTATGTTAACAAAGGGAAATTTCATCCGAGCACCATTTATTCCTGTATCGAAAAACGTGGAATATGTCCAAAAGCAAGATTATTTGGCAGGATGGTTTGGTCATCACCGCCCTTTAAACGCGATTGAAATGTCCCAAATTTATTTTAATCTGATACAAAACCAGTTAGGCCGAACGTTGCTTATGGGATTTAGTCAGGTGGCGAAATCCAAACAAGTCCGTGATTATATGGTAAGGGGAAGAGATATTTCTGACAAGCACGTTGAAATTTTCAGTTCATTATTAAGTAAAGAATTTCTTCCTTCGGCTAGTGCGTGGGACACAATGCCGACTGAGTCTACTGTTTCGCCATTTTCAGATAAACTGATGATGTTCCATACCTCCACATTAAATACCATAGGAGTTGCCCATTATGGCAGAGCTCTAGGTTTAAGCCCAAGACGTGATTTAGGAGCCAATTATGTTAGACTAACAGCGGAAATTTCACAATATGCGGAAGACGGGGCAAATATTATGATCAAAAACGAATGGCTAGAGCAACCGCCTCAAGCAACCGACAGAGATCAATTAGCAAACGGATAAGGATTTAGAAAATAAATTTAAGAAGCTTTCTACATAGCATTAGAGGTGTGACCCCCATTATGTTAAAGCGTTAACGCATCGGGGGTCAGGCACCAGAATTAGAATGTATGTTTAAATAGAATCTTTAATCATTAGATTGGAATGACTGGTCTAAACTCATATAGCGATATTCCATCAGATTTTTTAAAACAGATATTTGCTGTAATAATCGCTCTCCCTCATTCGTTTCCCGAACCTTTTTTCTCTCGAGTTCTTTATCAACCACTCTCTTTACTGACAATACATCTGACCCTTTTTGTAGGACATCTTTTTTTGAATGAAACTTTTCATGGGCGACAAGTTGCATACCATAGGAATTATATAATAACGTATATCCAGCAATACCAGTTGTTGATTGATAAGCCTTGGAAAATCCCCCATCAATGACAATCATTTTTCCATTTGCTTTGATTGGATTCTCTCCTTTAATTTCTCTAACAGGTGTATGGCCATTGATGATATGACCTTCGTCCGGATTAAGATTGAATTCTGCTAAGATTTTACGGCAGATTTCCTCTTTTTCACGTAAATGGTAGTATGGGTTTTTAATCTCCTCATGGGTTTCTTTGTCCTTAATGAAATACCTTTCAAATGTCGTCATCGCTCTTTTTCCAAATAATGATGAATGTGCTCCTGTCCATAAATACCAAACCATATCTGTTGCAAGATCATCTGTCTGTTCAGGATGTGCAAAAGCATGTCGTAAATAACGTTCAAAAATATCAAATAAATCATGACCAGCATAGGTCTGATTTTCAATCACCATTTTTTCCATATTTCCGTTTTCATCAATTGGGATACAGCCATGTATTAATAGGTTCCCATTATATTTCAAATAAAGACTGCCTTTCTTCACAAGAAAATTCATATGTCTGGCCAACTTTTCCGAATGCTGGACAGAAAACAATAGCCTGTCCATCACTTGCTGTTCTTCCTCTAATAATTCACCAGGTTGTTCTGGATTAATGGTAGCAAAGCAAGTATTTTCCAGTGGGTACGTTTTCCCATTAATTGTTATTTCGTTTTTGCCATAATCAATTTTCTCAAGCAAAAGCCGTTCTGACATATTAAAATATGGGCGTCTCTTTATGATTGGCATTTCAAGCTTAAACTGAATCATCGCAATCGCTTGATGCATTTTTGTGATTTGTAAAAGTTCATGATCAGATTTTTTTTTATCCGAATGGCTCTTGGGTCTAAATCCTGGATTGTCCCCATAGTACTTTTCCGCCAGATTCAGAAGTGGGATAAGGTTTATTCCATACACATCTTCAATAATACTTAAATTGTCGTATCTGGCACAGATACGAATGATATTAGCCAGACAAACCTTTGATCCAGCAAAGGCACCGATCCAGAGAACATCGTGATTTCCCCATTGAATATCTACAGAATGATAATTGATTAGAGTTTCCATAATTTTATCTGGTTTAGGTCCGCGATCATATATATCACCCACGACATGGAGATGGTCAACCACCAGCCTCTGAGTCGTATAAGCCAGACCTGTAATGAGCTTATCAGCCTGACCAAGAGAAATAATTTGCTGGACAATTTTTGTATAATATTGTTTCTTATTTGCAGATTCATCCGTTTTGTATAGCAGCTCTTCGATAATATATACAAACTGTTCAGGCAATGCTTTACGTAATTTGGAGCGTGTATATTTAGATGAGGAATAAGAAATAAGCTTAATCATCCGGTCAATGGTTTCTGTGTACCACTGGTGTAGTTCTTGTTTATTGCCACACTTATCTCTAATTAACATTAATTTTTCTTCAGGATAATACACTAATGTCGCAAATTCATTAATTTCTGTATCAGATAGTTCAGCTTCAAAAAGGTCTCGTATTTTCTCTTTTACTCTGCCCGAACCATTTCTTAACACATGTTGAAAAGCGTTATACTCTCCGTGTAAATCACTAACAAAATGCTCTGTCCCCTTTGGCAGATTGAGGATGGCCTCAAGATTAATAATCTCAGTTACCACTTTTTCTTCACTATCATATTTATGAGCCAGTAAATCTAAGTATTGTATGTTCAACTTTATGGGATCTCCTTTATAATTTTCTTTATTTGTTTTTTCTCGAAGATTACGCTTAATTCTAACATATTGAACACCCTCCCTAAAATTCTTTAGAATTTTTGAGGAATGCGATTCCTAAAAGGGGCCACTAAGAGACTTAGCAGCATCAGACCATTGACCGTTCAACCAGGCAATAGTTTTTCAACTTTCTATCGTAGACAAATCTTTTTCCACTAAGTCCGGAAGAGCCACTGGTGAATTTTTTTGTAACTAAATGATTTCCAAGGTAAATACAAAGTCTAACAGATTCATTCCATTCATAAAATAAAACACGATGTCCTTTTAACTCTTAAAGTTCTACTATCAAATTTGAAGTAATTTTTAAATAATCTAGTAAAAAATGACGTTATAGGGAGTGTTTTATTTTGTTTGACTTTACTGATCAAGTTCCTTTTGATGGGGTAGAATTTGCCGAAAATCCTGAACCTCGCTGCCCATGTGTATTATTACTTGATACCTCAAATTCCATGACAGGGCAACGTATAAATGAATTAAATAAGGGATTACAAACCTTTAAAGATGAACTTATGGCAGATTCTATGAGTATAAAACGTGTAGAATTATCGGTTGTAAGTTTTGGTCCTGTTAACGCTGAAACAGACTTCCAAACTGCTGATCTATTTATCCCCCCTACTCTTCAGGCAGATGGCATGACGCCAATGGGCGAAGCAATCGAAAAAGGGATTGAACTGATCCAACAGAGGAAAGAAAAATATAGAGAAAACGGTATTTCCTATTATCGGCCTTGGATGTTTTTAATTACAGATGGGGCACCCACTGATCATTGGCAAAAGGCGGCGAATTTAATTAAAGATGCTGAAACAAATAAATCGCTTATGTTTTTCGCTGTCGGAGTTGAAGGAGCCAATATGAATATATTAAAGCAAATTTCAGTTAGGGATCCGCTTAAATTAGATGGGTTACGATTCAGAGATCTATTTTCTTGGCTATCCAATTCATTAAGCTCGGTTTCAAGATCTACTCCAGGTGATTCAGTTCCCCTAGAAAACCCAGTAACACCAGGTGGATGGGGAATGATTGAATGACAACAAAAAACGATTGGAAATATACTTATGTATCAGTGATTGGAGCTTCTCATCAGAAAAGTAACTCACCATGCCAAGATTCAAGTATATGTCAGGTCATACACGAGTCAAACGGTGAAAAAGTACTAGTTGCCGTTGTATCCGATGGTGCTGGAAGTGCGAAGTTTTCTGATCAGGGATCATCTTTAGCATGTTCATTATTTGTAAAAGAAGTGACAGACTATCTTGCTGGAGAGAAACGAGTAAAAGACTTAGAGGTGTCATTTTTTAAAAATTGGATTGACCAATACCAAGACGTAATAAGCTCCCATGCAAAAGATTTTAAGGCAACTATTCGTGAATTTGCATGCACATTAGTAGCAGCTGTTGTCGGAAACGATCATGCTGCTTTTTTTCAGGTTGGTGACGGAGCTATTGTCATTCTTGATCCAGAGCCAGAAAATGGTGAAGATCATTACAAATGGAGCTTCTGGCCTGCTAAAGGCGAGTATGAGAATACCACCTTTTTTATTACAGATCCTAAGGTTAAAAAAAATATCCAATTTGATGTTTTACCGAAGAGTGTCGAAGAAGTTTCATTATTTACGGACGGTATTCAGCATTTAACACTCCACTATCAATCAAAAACGGTGCATCATCCTTTTTTTAAACCAATGTTTCATGTTTTAAGAAAAGTAGAGAAGGGTAATTTCGTGAATTTGAATTCCTCCTTAGAAAAATTTCTTAACTCTGAAAGGGTAAATGAAAGAACGGATGATGACAAAACATTATTATTAGCCTCACGAAAAGAGGTGTGAGACGAATGGTAATGACTAAAACTACAGTTTCAAAATATACAGATAGCAATGGTAACATGATTAAAATTGGAAAAGTGATTGGTAAAGGTGGAGAAGGAACGGTTTATGAAGTACTAGGGAAACCTGGGGCTGTCGTAAAAATCTACCACAAGATTGATGAAGAACGGTCAAAAAAGATAACATGTATGACGAATCTGAAAAATGAAAGGCTTTTAAAATATACGGCTTGGCCAACTGAGACAGTAAAAGATGAAAACGGTAAAGTGATCGGTTTTTTAATGCCTGCTGCGAATGGAAAAGAGGTTCACATTCTTTATAGTCCGAAAAATCGGCTCAATGAGTTTGATCATGTGAGTCTCCCCTTTCTGATCCATACCGCGGCAAATATTGCACGAGCATTTGCTGTGGTTCACGATCATGGTCAAGTCATTGGCGATGTGAACCACGGTAATATTGTCGTGGCAAAAGACGGAACAATCAAACTGATTGACTGCGATAGTTTTCAGATTGGCAGGGATGGACATTTATTTTTGTGTAAAGTTGGGGTTGGAACACACCAACCTCCTGAATTACAAGCTAAATCTTTATCCCATACAATCCGTACAACCAATCACGATTATTTTGGCTTAGCCATTATTATCTTTCAGCTTTTGTTTATGGGAAGGCACCCTTTTTCCGGTCAATATACAGTTACAGGAAATATCGAAATGCCTATTGAAAAAGCAATCGAACAGTATCGTTTTGCTTACGGAAAAAATGCCAACCAAAGACAAATAAAACAACCTCCAGGTACACTTCCTCTTGATTTTTATTCAAAGGAATTGGCAGATCTCTTTGAGAAGGCATTTTCCCAATCAAGTACGAATAATCGGCCAAATGCAGTTGAATGGATTGCCGCCCTTGAAAAAGTAAATAAAGAATTCATTCGTTGTCCAATCAATCAAGCTCATACATATGACAGAGCTCATGATCAATGTCCCTGGTGTGACTATGAAGCGAAAACAGGGCTAGTTCTGTTTTCATTCATTGTAAAAACAAACGGGGACAATGACAATGCATTTCAAATGGATTTAATGTGGAAAAGAATAAGTAATATCCCCCCCTTTTTCAATCAAGAATTGCCTGATCCATATAAGAATTTCTACACGCCAGTAGAAGAAATTCTTAAGGCAGGAAGAAAATTTAAACGAATAAAAAGGATAAGAATTTTGGAAGCAATCATGATCGGTATCACTTCAATATTGTTAACTTTTTATGGTGGAATGGGTTTTTATCCACTAGGTGGTATTATTGTTTCTTTTCTTGTCGGTACAAGAAAAATAAAAACGGTTCATTTGAATGAAATTCAGAAAAGATATGAAACGATCAATCAAAAATGGGAATCGGTTTTAATGCGTTGGAAAAAAGAAGCCTCAACAGATCAATTTTATACGAAGCTAAATGAACTAAAGGAATACAAATCAAAATATGAAGAAATTCCATATGTTCGTGCAAAAAAACTAAAGCAACTTGAAAGTGATCAGAGAAGTCATCAACTTAATGAATATCTTGATAAATTTACGATTCAATCCAGCAACATCGATCATATAGGACCCAGTAGGAAAGCCGTTCTTCAATCATATGGAATTGAAACAGCTAAAGATATCTCCAAACAATCATTAGTAAGGGCTCCTGGGTTTGGGCCATTTATAAATGATCTAATCGAATGGCGAAAAAGTATTGAAAAACATTTTTCATTTGATCCAAAGAAAGGTATTCCAAAATCTGATTTGTACGCACTGGAAAAGGAAATGCATGCTTTAAAATGTGACCTGGAGAAGAAATTAACGGAAGGTGAAGCAGAATTAAATCATATTAAAACCAACATTCTAACTTGCAAGGAAAATCTTAAAAAAGAGGCTGATGAATGCCTGCAAATATTAGGGCAATTAAAGGCCTATGTTCAATCTTAACAAAATGTCTTATCGTTCTTATAAAGGGATTGCCCATCCATTTTCGAAAAGTTCAATAAGCTGTACCAAATTTTTTGGTGCAGAAGCTACTGCTGCCTTTCTTGTTCGGGACTTGTATTTTCAGATTCTCCATTATTACGAGCAGACCATGAAACTGACTAGGAGGAATCCCCCTAGTCATTTATTCATTGTGGTTATTCTTTTGTAACTTGTTGCTTTTAAGAAGTTAGCATGGGGACGGTTCTTGCGTCTCTCGGAATGACACAAAAGAAGAACCGTCCCCTTTTCAACCTCAAGAAATATATGCATTTGTCCAATATTTTCGTGAATGTATAAACAATTATGAGCCCTTGGGTATTCAGAAGCTAATTTCATCCGTGAAAAAGGATACCATTCCTGAAATCAAAAGTTCCCTAAATTTTTTACAAACAGAACTGCAAGCCACCCTAATATCGATTCATTACAAATACAGCAATAGTGTGATAGAAGGGAAGTTTTCAGCTATTAAAAAGCCGAGTATTATATCCTTTAAAAACTGATCCGTATTTACCCAAATAGACCCAATCCCGATGTTTTTACGCTGTTTTTACATTAATTATAGTGTAAACTTCTTCGCAGGTCTGTGTCTTGCCAATATCAATTTTAAGCTGATACTGTAAAATAGCGTTCACATAAAACTCTTTGAATATAATAAAAACTTACTTATAAGTAATGAAACTATGGATTAATACAAAAATCCGCATCAGGTATTTTTCTTGTAACTGGTGCAACCATCAGTGTATCCCTATTAGTTAGAATTAGAGAAGTTTGTGGAATTAGCTGGTTAAGCACTACCTCAAAATTTATTTTTCTGTTTTATGATAGTAGTCTAATGATTTTCTTAGGGAAATTTAATGCAAATAAGTTTAAAAAGTATGGTATGTTATTAAAGTCAGATAATTCAAAAAAGGAGATGCTAAAATTGAAAAAGAAATTAACTTTATTAATTACTGCGTCTATATTGAGTATCGCAATGTTAAGTGCGTGCGGAAGCAATTCAAGCCAGGCGAATCAATCATCAACAGCAAAAGTTGCTACAAAGAAAGACGAAACTTCAAATATTACATCATCTAAATCGAAAACAGATGCCAATAATACAACACCTGCTAAGACTGCTAATACCTCTGCAGCCCCTGTTGCCGGTGTAGTTGAGATTAACGAGAACGCAAAGAATTTTGAATATGATAAAAAGGTCATTACTGTGAAAAAGGGAGATAAAGTAAAGATCACGCTACATAATGATAATGGTAGTCATGGTTTGGATATTCCTGCTTACAATGTAAATATCCAAGGGAATGGCAGTGCAGAATTTACTGCCAATAAAGCTGGAACATATGAATTTCACTGTTCTGTTATGTGCGGATCAGGTCATTCAAATATGACTGGGAAACTAATTGTTCAATAAAGGATAAGGAGGCTGACTTAAGAGGTCAATAATTAACGACCTTTTTGGGCCAGCCTTTTCTTTACTTAGTAAAATGAAAAAAATCGATTTGGAATTAGAAATCAGCCTTAAAAGTTTTTGAATACTGTCTTTAGCTATTTGAGGCACCCTCTTAGCTATCTATGTAGCGTTGCGAAAAGGCTCTTTCTTTGCCACGATTAACCCCATAAGAGTTTTCTCACATTCCTATTATAATAGCTGTCAATTTAATCTTCTATGTTTCCAAAAGATCAAAAAAACTCATAATGGATTCGCTCTTCAGGAATTTCCCATTGTTTTAGTGCACGATTCACTGCTCTCATAAAAGGCTCTGGACCACAGAAATAAAAGTCAGCTTGTTTAGATGGAAGGACCTTCTGTAGAAAATCAAGTGTGATATATCCTTCTTTATCATATGATTTAGATTCTTTATCTTCATCGGTTGGTTTTTCGTAAAAGAAAAAAGTTTTGACATTTTTATTACTTGCAGCTATATCATTGACATGTTTTTTAAAGGCATGAAACTTGCTATTAACAGTAGCATGAATCCAATAAATTTCCCTATTTGAATCTTCTTTCGTCACTGTATTTAGCATGCTCATTAATGGTGTCAATCCAACCCCTCCGCTAATTAATACCAACGGAAGTTTACAATCCTTATCTAAATAAAAATCTCCTGCTGGAGCAGATATTGGGATGGTATCTCCTTTGTTCACATGTTTATGTAAATACGTTGATACCACTCCAGGAGGTTGCCCTTCTTTCCTTGGGTCTTCACGCCTTACACTGATTCGATAGTAATCTAAACCAGGTCGGTCTGATAAACTATATTGACGGAGATTGGTAAATTGTTGCTCAGAAATTTCCATCTTTAAAGTAATGTACTGGCCAGGAGTGAATTCAGCAATATTACCTCCATCTTTTGGTTTCAAATAAAAAGATGTAATCACATCGCTCTCTTCTACTTTATGATCAACTACGAAATCTTTAAATCCTGCCCATCCACCTGGTTGAGCTACAGTAACCTTATAAAGATCATTTTCCATTCGGATGAATACATCCGATATGACTTCATAAGCATCTGCCCATGCATCCATAATTTCATCTGTTGCAGCATCACCTAAAACCTCTTTTATCGCTCCTAACAAATTCTCTCCTACAATGGGGTATTGCTCGAGTTTGATTTGAAGGCTACGATGCTTTTGACTGATTCTCTCTAAAACAGGCATGATCTGACTAAAATCTTCTATATTGGCAGCAGCCCCATAGACAGCGTCGGCTAAAGCTTTTGGTTGGTGACCTGTTACCTGATGTGCCATATTAAAAATATTTTTTAATTCAGGATGATTCTCAAACATTCGCTTATAAAAGCGTTTTGTAATCGCCTCCCCGTGTTCTTTGACAACGGGTAATGTTGCTTTAATAATTTCTAGCTTTTTTGGATCTATATAGGGCTGAGTGCCTACATGATTTTAATCATTTTGTATGCAACTAGAATTTTATATTATCCGAGGGTAGTTTGGGCGGACCTAAGAAATGCAAATCGAGTGTTCGGATACTTCATTTACGCTATACCATCTTTTTTTGCGAGCTAAAAATTCTAGCTAACCGCTATTGAAAGTAAAAAAGGTCATCAAAAGTGATGACCTTTTCTTGTTAATGTACTCGTTGAATCAACAAGAACCTTCTTTATTTAACCGTGTTTATGGTTTAGGAGCTGGTGGTTGATCCGTAGGAGTAGGCCCCGATGCATTAGGAGCAGGTGATTGATCCACAGGATTAGGTACCGGTGCTTTTGGAGCTGGCGCTTGATCCGCAGGATTAGGTACCGGTGCTTTTGGAGCTGGCGCTTGATCCGCAGGATTAGGTACCGGTGCTTTTGGAGCTGGCGCTTGATCCGTAGGATTAGGTACCGGTGCTTTTGGAGCTGACGGTTGATCCGTAGGATTAGGTACCGGTGCTTTTGGATTCGTTTCCATATTATTTCCATTACCAGAATGGTTATCTTTTTTATCGTTATTTTGAACTGATGGTTGTTCTTCTTTATTTGCACCTTTAATATACAGTTCATTATTTACTCGATATACGTCGCTAGGCTGCTTAAATCTGGGTTTGTCAGTTTCAATTGCTTCCATCATGTACTTAAACATGAGTTGTGAAATTTTAGTAGTATCACCCATCAAATAGTTGCCTCTGCCATTTTTCGTATATCCCGTCCAGACAGCCATCGTGTATTGTGGTGTATACCCTGCAAACCAACTATCATTCGTAGCAGTGGATGGGTATCCAAATTCTTTACTAGTCTTATCATTAAAATTTGTTGTGCCAGTTTTTCCGGCCACATCTAGTCCAGGGACATTTGCAGCAGTTCCTGTCCCAGAATTTACAACTGTCCGTAACATATCGGTCACCATATAGGCTGTGTAATCATGCATAACTCGCTTTGGCTTCGGAGTAAAGTTAACAACAGTGCCATCTGGAAAGACTACTTTTGTAACAAAATGCGGTGCAGTGTAGACTCCATTATTAGCAAATGCACTGTAGGCTCCAGCCATTTCTAACGGATTAACCGAATTGCTCCCAATCGCATTTGATTCATAGACCTGTTTATTAGGAAAAGTAATACCAAGCTGCTCCGCAAAGTTTTTTGCCTTAGCCATTCCAACGTCCCTTAGCGTAAGGAGAGCTGGGATATTGTACGACCATTGAAGTGCTGTTCTAATCGATAACATTCCATGATATTGATGATCCCAGTTATTAATAGGCTGGCCAGTTGAATATGTTGTTGGTTGGTCATCGATTTGATGAGCGGTAGACCATTTTAAATTCTCAATCGCCGGGCCATAATCGAAAATTGGTTTAAATGAGGAACCTGGCTGACGATTCATATCGATTGCAAAGTTGTTTCCCATGAAGGTCGCATTATAATCATTACGTCCGCTTCCGATTGCCCGAACGGCACCAGTCTTTGAATCCAAAAATACGAAAGCGCCCTGAAAACGGGAATTAGGATAAGCAATTATATCATTTGTGTCCATCATTTTATCCGCATAATCCTGCGCTTTTGGATCTAATGTTGTATAGATGGATAATCCATCTACGCTAATGTCGACATTCTTAAGTTTGGCCTTCACTTCTTTAACAGCAGCATCCAAAAATGCATCATATGGCATTCCCTGTTGAGTTGCTTTCGGAACAAGGCCCGTTGTTACCGGGACCTTCATAGCATCCTGCATTTGTTTCTCCGTGATATAGCCCTGTTTATTCATAGAGCTTAAGACAAGATTGCGACGGTTTGTTGCAGCTTTTTGGTTTGCCGGAATGGTCGGATCATAAATACTTGGACCTTGCGGAAGCCCTGCCAGCATCGCAGCCTCCGGCAGTGTCAATTGATTCAAATGGTTTGAGTCAATGCCGTAATAGCTTTTCGCCGCCGCGGCGACACCATAGGCCCCGTCTCCAAGGTAAATCTTGTTTAAATACATCATTAAAATGTCATGCTTAGAGTACCGATTTTCAAGCTGATACGCTAAATCCCATTCTTCCACCTTGCGCTTGATCGTTTTTTGTGGTGTCAAGAATGAGTTTTTGATAACCTGCTGCGTAATGGTACTTCCACCCTGGTCCCCGAAATTCCCCATTAGATTCACTAAAATTGCCCTAATCGTTCCTTTTATATCAATTCCATGATGATGATAGAAATTGGCATCTTCGGTCGCGATAAAAGCATTCTCCAACTCTTGTGGAACTTGATTATACGTAATTTTTGTGCGATTCTGCTTTCCATATTCATAAAGAAAATTTCCCTTTTCATCGTAAAATTTCGTAGCGAGCGGATCTACTAGCTTTGAAGGATCTAATTTAGGTGTATCCTTAACCATCTCGGCAAACGTAATGGCTCCTGCTCCAACTGTTAATGCCCCAACCAGCACACAAGCAAGGATAATTTTTTTCAACAAGGATCCTTTTTTAGATGACTTACTGCTATTTTGTTTATTTTGTATTGTTTTTTCCAATTGTTTTCGTTCTTCGCGAGAACGATATTTTTCTTCTGACATTCATCTACTCTCCCATATTTAAGTTTCAAAAACGTTGAGAAACTATATATAGTAACCGTTTATTTACCTTAGGTATAAATTGATGAGTATGACATTTAGAACAATTCTTTTCATGTAAAACCCGTAAATAACCTATTAATAAGAATTTATACTATATTCCTCCTAATCGGTCTTCGCAAGAACCTATTCATTTTGATCTATCATTTCAATATTTTTGGTCTGTGTAGAGATATGCTTTTGAGTGCTATCTAAGAATCAAAAATTAACACGCTTTAAAATGAAAAGGTGTCATTATTACTGCTTCTCATGTCCGTTAATGCTTATTGCGAGATTTGTTTCCATTTCTCTACACAAATCCCTATTTCTTGTAAAACCTCTCCCTCTTTACACATCTAGCCCGTTTAATATATTTCCACACTTAATATCATTTTTCAGAATATAGCAAACAAAATATTTCTTCAATTAAAATCTCCCTTTCTACTAAAAAAAATTTTTCAATTACTTTTAGTAATTTTAATTCATTAAATTAATTAATTCTTCTTTCACTAACGCACTCACTCGTTTAAGTCCAAGGGTTCACAATACTTTATATTGTTGAGATAAAATTCCCAGCTCTTTTTACATTTTATTTGTTACTCTCAGTCAATGAATTTATATTTTTAGTCACCTTTTCACTATATGAGTAATCACCATAACAATATGGATATCTCGATTTAAAAAGCCTTTTTTTGCAAGTATAAATCTTAGGGTTCTTTTGAACTTCTAATAGGGAAAAATCTTTGGCTAATTCCTCACTATGTTTTCCTCCATGTTCTGTAACATAATTAATGTAACCAATACCCATATTATAAGCTTGAATAATGGTCGCGAAATCTACCTGTTTTTCCTGACCATAAGTAAGGACTTTTCGAAAATGTTTTACACCTAATTGAATACTTATATTTGGATCTTTAATCGAATTCGGAGATAGACCTATCGATTCAGATGATTGCATTGGGTCTCCACCTTTACCATGACTTTCTTGCTGCATTAATGCAATGAGAACTGGGGTGTATTTTTCAAGATGGTATTTTGCTAATTCATTATGAATAAGCGGGGTGTATTTTTTAACTTTTACAAATGGATCCCTTTGTAAATAAGGGATATCATTGTCCCAATAAAAGTAACTGAATAATACAACTAATGCAGAGATAGACACAAGCAAGACGAAGCTGGATAGATTCTTTTTCAGTCTTCGTGTAATCATTTTTATTTCTCTCCTATTTTTCTTTCCTATCTTAATTATAAAGGATAACTTCTTGATAGTACCTAGAAAAAACCTTCTTATTATGTCAAAATTAGTCTTCCTGATTATTCATTATATTTATTTACCGAAAAAACTAACATATCTTATAAAAACGTTCGTAAAAGTTTTCTTATCAAGACCTAAAAAGTCATAAAAAATAAAGTGCGATACATATTAGTCATGTTTAATATGTATCGCACTTTTACTTATTTCTCAACAATCGCGCCCAATTGTGGAATATTGAATTATGTTTCAAAATATTGTTCCTTAATTTTTTACGTTAGAGTTTCGGTTGATTTGCAAGAACTTGCCGATCTACTGATTTCGGTGGTTCTTCTAACCATCCGTATTTTATAAGTATATTTGCACCATCTTCCGCAAATAACGCAATTTCTGCCGCAAGCCGAGAAAATGTGGTACTTAAATCCATTCTTTGACAAGTTCCTGCTGCCATACCGTAATTTCCTATTCCTACGGCATTCATATAGGTTGTTTGAAACATCATCAATTTATCTGAAAAGGGCGCAACGATATTATCCGTTACATGTGCATCCCAACTCATGGGTGCAGGAATATCTTCATTAATTAGGATTGAACTGAATTTTTCCATATGCTTTTTTGCAATTTCTTTTCCCCTTATAAAAAATTGTTTAACATCCTCATTTTTACAAACTTGTGCAAATGCCATCATCATTGTTTTGCCCAAAGCATTTGTTTGAATGTTATTAAAAAGATGTGTAATTTCAATTGCTGATAAAGGCCGTTTATGCTGTCCTAAAAAATCAAATAGGAAACTTTGTTTTTTTACAAAATCAACGTTTTTAAGCATAGGTATTTGCGGTGTTCGAACATAAACACCCTTTGATAACATAACTTTTCTAGCCTTATCGTGTAGTTCGGAAACGGAAACAAGTAAATCTCTAAAAAATCGACTTACATCTGAACGGGCTGAAAGGCCAATTGCCATACTAACACTTACCATTGCAATTACTTCCAATCTTTGTATATAGATTAGAATAAATGTGTCTGAATACAATCTTGGTGCGTCTACATTTACATCCTTGTCCGTAAATCCTACCGGTATCGGGTGGTTTTCTTTATAAAAAATCTCTGAAATAACTTTGATATCCCTTTGTGCTATATTTAAGGAATTTTTGATAAGAGGGAGGATGTCTTTATCCCTACAAGTATTTTTGAAATAATTCATAACACAAATATCTAAAGTATCGTTTATATATTGTGCCCAAAGAAACCCCAATTCCGAAGCAGAAAGTGGGATATTGTTTTCAGACATTACTTTTTCATCATTCAGATTTGTCATTTCGAAAGTAACCCTCCTCTTCTAACACAGCTTCCATATATTTATGATGGAATTATGTACGGAAATTTATGCAAAAAGGAAAATTTATAAATAACTCAACTTTCGCACCAATAAAATAAGTGCTAATCCTTGATTGTATTAAATTTTAAGTAAATCTATTACATTGCTTGACATGGTTATTAAAAAATGAAAAACACCTCGTTCCTTGGTATAGTGAGATTGACGAGAAATCACTACCACACAGAAGAGGTGTCCTCTATATGATAGACCAAAATAGCCAATATAATCAACTACCAAAAGAACTTGATTCAGTACTTTCAGAGCTTAATATTAATAAGCACTTACGTCATGCAGGCATTAAAAAATCCTTCGGATTTAGTTGTTCATATTTGTTTCAACTTGTCTGATTTTCCAACACAAGAATTGGTTTTCTCTTCTTCAGTCAAAGAAAGCAGACCAATTCCCAGCCAAGGATTCCGTATATCGTTTCTTAAACCAATCGACATTTAACTGGCGACGTTTTTTGCTTCTCTTGAGTTCATTCTCTATTCATAAAGTAGAACGTCTAACAGACAAAAGCCGTCCTAAAGTCTTTATTGTAGATGATTCATCATTTGATAGAAACCGTAGTAAAAAGGTGGAATTGCTGGCACGCTGCCTTGATCACGCTTCTCTTAAAATGCGCTTTTATAAAGGCTTTCGCATGTTGACTTTAGGTTGGTCAGATGGCTACACATTCATGCCAATTGACTTCTCCTTACTCAGTTCCAAGAAGTCTCAGATTAATGGAATCTCGGAAGAGATTGACAAGCGTACTTGCGGTTATAAACGCCGGAAAAATGCGTTGCAGTCAGAACCTGAACAGATTCCTGATATGATAAAGAGTGCTCTGGAAAATGGAATAACTGCCAGTTATGTGTTAATGGATTCTTGGTTTACCCTGCCTCCACTTGTCAAAGCCATTGTTGCACAAGGTTTAGACGTGATTGGCATGGTAAAAGAAACAAAACAGCGATATAACGTTGACGGAAAATTGGTTTCATTAAAGCAACTCTATCACTTAGCTCAACCTATTCAGTTGAAAAAGGGTATCCTTCGCTCCATTTATACAGTTATGGCGAACGGTACACCAGTAAAAGTTATATTCGTTCAAAACAGAAACAAGAAGAGTGAATGGCTTGCCATCCTCAGCACTGATTGCACCCTTTCAGAACAGGAAATTGTTCGAATCTATGGGATGCGTTGGGATATTGAGGTGTTCTTTAAGACAACCAAATCTTTGTTGAAACTTGAAAAAGAGTTTCAGAGTCGTTCGTATGATGGGTTAATCAGTCATACAACCATCGTATTTGCACGTTTTATCGTGTTATCGTGGCAAAACCGCTGTAATACCGACCAACGAACAATTGGTGGTCTGTTTTATGAATTATGCGATGAAATTAATGAACTTGATTGGGCTGTTGCATTGCAACAGTTAATCGAGCTTCTTCAAGACGTCTTAAAACAGGCAAATAAGAAATTCAAAAAGTTAATTCAAAGTCAACTTGAGCAGTGGTTCTCTTGCTTGCCTATTTATATCAAGGCTTATTTGCCAATTTCACTCTGCGAAAGTTGAGTAAATAATAATTGAGGAACTTTCCGTTACCTCATTAAATGGCCCTAAACATAAGGAAAAAGCACAATTCCTGCTGTAGAATTGCGCCCTTTTCTGGAATAACAATATAGTTCTATTAGCTGGTTTTGTTGAATAAGAAAGGCACATTTATATTATGATAAAAATGATTACTACTGTAAGAAACTCTGGTTAATTTTTCCTCTTTTGAGCATGATTTCCTCCAACGTTATCAGATAATAGTTAGTATCCAATAAATCATTATATTTATTCCAATTTATTTTAAAAAGTGTTATTTAATTAGAGAACCAGATGTTATCTTAATCCTCTTAACTCGATTCCAAAGATCAATGTATGAGGCGCCCTCCCCTTTTTAAAAATGAATGAGCTGCGCCTTCTTTAATAATTGCCAATTTTCCTTAAATTACAGAAGTTTATTTTCATGGTAGTTTAAGTGAAATAGTTTACAAATCTTTAGAATCCTGATTGTCCTTTGGAAATATTTAAGTGTAATAGATCATTATTCACAACCGCCAAATGAGCATTAGAATTAATGTGGTTAAAGAGTTTCAGGACCGATTTCAAATGGAAGGTACCGGCATTGTAGAGGTGCACACATGGAGTGTTTTAATGGAACAGGTGAAACTTGTCCAAAAGCAATTAAATATAAATGGATATAATGTAGGATACCCCGATGGATGGTATAGGGCTTCAACTACAAGCGCCGTTCAAAGATTCCAACAAACTCATGGTTTGCAGCCTTAGGAATTTTCGACCCGAACACGTAGGAAATTATTTAATCCCCATGCACAGGATCATATGGATCAGCATCCAAGTTCAAATGACTTAAATTCACTCCATCCACACGTTGCAATACTTGCAAGAAGATTTCTGGAATTAACAAGACCGGGAATGGATTGTTTTGCAGCGTTTAAAATATCCGATTTTTTGTGAAGTAATTCGTATTTTTATATCAATAAAGAAATATGATGTGGAAGCATCGGGTAGCAGGATTTTTATTTTTCCTAACTTACAAGTCAATTCCATAATGTTTCCTTTATCTCCTTTAAAGCTCTGCCAATTATTGAGTTATTTATTCTCCACTCTTTATTGTAAATCCTTCCTAAATTAGCCTGAATTTATGGAAGTCGGACCGGGCTATTCGGGATAAGAATAAATACGATTTAAAAATTTAATAGTTTGTTCATACTTTTTTAATATTAAGTCCAAATCATTATTGTTTAATAGAATTTGGCTATTCATTCTTTCAAAATAGCTTTGTTAATGTTTATTGTGATGAGCTTATCAGACAAATTAATTGTACTAGTAGTGACTTTGTCCGTCATAAAACCGATGAAGGACAGTTTGCTGGTTCCAGTGGTGGATTATGTCCGTCATAGTTTATTGGCTTGCTGTTTTAAGTAGCGTGGGTGGTATTATTAGTATGGAAGGGATACGTTCGCCATTACAACAATGGAAAACACGTTAGACACACTATTTACCAGAGGTATTTAAAAATCAAAGTCAAAGTAATAAGTGAGAGGAGCATTAAAAATGCAAAAGAATGGACTATTAAAAAAAATAAAAAGTAGTCATATTGTTTTTTTTGCCATTGCCGTTGTATTGTTTTGGATCAAAACATATGTGGCATATCAAATGGTATTCAAATTAGGAATAGATGATAATCTGCAGAAGTTCTTATTAGCGATTAACCCAATTAGTTCTGCGTTATTATTTTTGGGCTTAGCGCTGCTCTCTAAAAAGCATACAAAAAAGATTATGATTATGATCAATTTCTTGCTGTCATTTCTTTTATATGCCAATATTGTCTATTATCGATTCTTCAATGATTTCATAACCGTCCCAGTTATGTTACAGGCTAAAGCAAATGCAGGGGATTTGGGGAGTAGTGCGGCTAACTTGATGTCTGTAACAGATATATTTTACTTCACAGATACAATTATTCTAATTGTTCTTGCACTGACTGTATTCAAGAAGACTGTTTCGAATAAGCGTAAAACTTATCAAATCGTCCTATTACTTGCTCTCACTGTGTTTCTATTTAATCTTGGTTTAGCTGAAAAGGATCGTCCACAATTATTATCGCGTTCTTTTGACAGAAACTACTTAGTAAAATATTTGGGTGCTTATAACTTTACCATTTTTGATATCATTCAAAATATTGAAGCAACCAGTCAGCGCGCGATGGCTGGCAGCAGTGATATTACAACTGTAGAAAACTATCGAAATGCAAATTATGCTGCTCCAAATTCAGCCTATTTTGGAAAAGCAAAAGGAATGAATGTTATTTATGTATCGATGGAATCATTCCAAAACTTTATGATTGATTATAAAATGCCAGATGGACAAGAAGTAACTCCGTTTTTAAATTCATTAGCGCATGATGGAAGCACCTTCTATTTCGATAACTTTTATCATCAAACTGGACAAGGTAAAACATCTGATGCTGAGTTCTTAATGGAAAATTCTTTATATCCATTATCGTCTGGCGCGGTATTTATTAATAAGGATCAAAACACATACCAGGCAGCTCCAGCCATTTTAGATCAACAAGGCTATACGACTGCTGTATTCCATGGTAACTATAAGACATTCTGGAATCGAAATGTTATGTATAAACAATTGGGCTATGATCAGTTTTTTGATGCATCCTATTATGATATGTCTAAAGGAAATATTAAGAACTATGGAATGAAGGATAAGCCTTACTTCCAGGAATCAATGCCTATGCTTGAAGGTTTAAAACAGCCTTTCTACACCAAATTTATTACGTTATCAAACCATTTCCCATTTGAAATGGATCCGGGAGATACTAATTTCCCTACGGGTAATTATGGTGATTCGATTGTAAATAATTATTTCCAATCAGCCCACTATATGGATGAAGCCCTTAAACAGTTCTTCGATGCGTTAAAAGCAGATGGTCTTTATGATAAATCAATCATTATTCTTTATGGGGATCATTACGGTCTTTCAGAAAACCATAATGCAGCGATGGCCAAAGTTTTGGGTGTTCCTACCATTACCCCAGTAATAAATGCGAAGCTCCAGCAGGTACCATTGTTCATACACGTGCCGGGTGTAAGTGGCGGGGTTCAGCACCAAATTGGCGGGGAAGTAGATGTTCGCCCAACACTACTTCATTTATTAGGAATTGATACGAAAAATTATCTTGAGTTTGGTTCAGATTTATTATCACCGCAGCATCGAAATTGGGCATTATTTAGAAATGGTGATTATGTATCTAGTCAAGTTACCCAAGTAAACGGAAAATGCTATGAAACAAATACAGGAAACTTAATGACTAACCAAAGTGCTTGTAAGCCAATTAATAATCAGGTTGTAAATGAACTTGATATGTCTGATAAAACAGTAAATGAAGATCTATTGCGTTTCTACACACCTGAAGGATTTAAACCGATTAATCCTAATGATTATCAGTATTTAGGTCCTAAGGGAAAAACAAATCTAAAACAAGTACAAACTACAGGGGAATAAGCGTCACTGGTTCCGTCTCCTATCGCAAAACCTGAAATCACCGCAAAAATGCAACTAAATTTTCAGGACAATTGGCACCGTATTTTATAGTGGTCCTTATAAAAAAATGAAATGGCTCAGTTCTAATGAACTGAGCCATTTCTTATATTAATTTTCAATTGCATCTTCCACTAATGCACCTCGATCGATTAAGTGCAAATCTTCACATCGTCTACAATCCCTAACTTGGAAAAAGTTCCTGACCCCTATTGTGTTAGATGAAATGGATATTGAAATATTTGTACAACAGCTCCTGCTAATCTTCTTTCGCTAATTTACTTTTTTTCCTACCATAAAACAAATATATGAAGAATCCTATGATCATCCATACGACAAACCGAATCCAGGTGATGCCCGGAAGGCTAATAATCAGATAAATGGAAAATACAATCCCAATTAGAGGGACAACAGGAACAAATGGTGTTTTGAATCTTCTTTCAAGCCCAGGACGTTTTTTTCGAAGCACGATTATCGAAGAACAAATTAAGATAAAGGCTCCCAATGTTCCAATATTCACCAGTTCAGCTACCTCATTAATCGGGGTCAACCCTGAAACAATGGCTGTGATTATTCCAATGATAAAAGTTGGACGGTAAGGGGTTTTATACTTAGAATGGACTTTTGCAAACCATTTGGGTAGTAATCCATCGCGGCTCATCGAGAACCAGATACGAGAACCTGCGAGCATAAACGAAAATAATACCGACAAAATCCCTGTAATTGCAGCAACTGATATAATAAAAGAAATCCAGTTTAAACCGATATGACTAAAAGCTTTAGCAATTGGTGCGGCATTATTGAGAATATAGTATGGCACCATGCCGGTAACGACGAGTGACATTCCCATATAAAGACAAAGGGCAATGGTTAACGAAAGGACGACAGCCCGAGGCAAATCCCGCTGCGGATTTTTGGCTTCCTCTGCTGCTGTGGTTAAGGTGTCGTAGCCAAAAACAGCAAAGAATACAAGGGCCGCCCCGCCCATAACCCCTTGAAAACCAAACGGCATAAACGGATGCCAGTTTGCTGGATGAATAAAAAAGCTTCCAATCGCAATAACGAATAAGACAATCACTAATTTTATCACGACCATTAGACTATTAAATTTTGCTCCCCACTGAATTCCTAGTGTAAGAATCCCCGCAATAGCTAAGCTGATTAGTATTGCAATCAAGTCAACTTTATGTCCCGCACCTGTTCCTGGTGCCCCCTGGGCCCATAAAGGAAGGTGTACTCCGAGCTGCTGTAAAATTTCCTGCATATACCCAGACCAGCCAATCGCTACAACGGCAACAACTAAGGTATATTCGAGCAATAAATCCCAACCAATCAGCCAAGCTGCTCCTTCTCCTAATACAGCATAACTGTAGGTATAAGCGCTGCCTGCCACCGGAATTAAACCGGCAAATTCAGCATAGCATAAGGCAGCTGCTGCGCTTGCGAGTCCTGCGATAATAAACGATAATATGACGGCCGGCCCTGCATGTTTAGCTGCAGCAACGCCGGTCAATACGAAAATTCCAACTCCAATGATCCCTCCCAAGCCAATGGACGTAAGCTGCCATAATCCTAAAACCCGTTGAAAATCTGTGCTGGAATTGCCTTCTTGCTGTAATTGTTCAATAGACTTTCTTCTTGATAATGGATTCATGGTCTACCCCCTTTTCTTTCAAATAACTGAAAGGATTTTGGATTTAAATAAAGTTATGAATTTTCAAATGACTTTATACAAAAAACCTTTAACTCTAACGTTATTGTAAAATAAACGTAAAAAAGGAAGCTGGTTCTGAATTATTCGTAAAATACTTTCAAATAATACTTAAATAACCATCTATGTTCCGGTTTAATTAATGAATTTACAAGGACGCTTCTATCACATCTTTAGAAAAGACGTTTTTTTTATCATCAATTAATGAGGGTGTCATGTTTAAATTTAGGAAAACGGCCTCCAGAACCGGGCAAAATATCCTTATAGAGTACTGTTACGGACAAAAAGGCCGCCAGAACCGAGCAAAGTGTCCTTATAGAGTGCTGTTACGGACAAAACGGCCGTCAGGAACGAGCAAAGTGTCCTTATAGAGTGCTGTTACGGACAAAACGGCCGTCAGGAACGAGCAAAGTGTCCTTATAGAGTGCTGTTACGGACAAAACGGTCGCCAGAACCGAGCAAAGTGTCCTTATAGAGTGCTGTTACGGACAAAACGGTCGCCAGAACCGAGCAAAGTGTCCTTATAGAGTGCTGTTACGGACAAAACGGTCGCCAAAACCGAGCAAAGTGTCCTTATAAAGTGCTGTTACGGACAAAAAGGCCGCCAGAACCGAGCAAAGTGTCCTTAAAGAGTGCTGTTAAGGACCAGTTATTAACTACTTTGAATCGTGTATAGATGAAACCATATTTGTAAAGCCTTCTACTAATGAGTAATATCGATGGAGGAAAAGGATTAGACATATGTTTTCATTACGTGGGGACGCCCATAAAATTTATCTGAAACTAAAAAGGGTATCAAACTTTGGACATTCGTTTAAATCAATACAGGAAATAAAACAAATTGAAGAAATTCAAAGTTTTTATCATTCTATTGATAGTCCTACACTTAAAAAAATTTATTTTTGCATGATAAAAGAGAAAAATGGATCTGGAATCATTCCCATTCTTATATCTTCCGGACCATGGCTCCTTCTCTTGTTTTCAAAACAATTACAAGATATTCTTTTCAAAGACGGGAGTTTACTTTGGGTCTTCTTTATTTTTGCCTATATATTGCTTATTACCATAAGTGTGATTCTTCATTTTATTGAAAGATCTTGGGCTTCCGTTCATATTGAAATTATTCAAGAAATTTTAAATGAACGTAAAGAACAATCTTAATATCGTCACCCGTTATGAGATTGGTATTCCCTGATGAAATACCATTTTCCAGTTACCTTCAATCTAACTTCCAAGTGGGACCCCGTAATGCATGTTTATTTCGTTATTCTAAACGTGCGGTGGGAGTTATCAGGTAGGAGTTTTGGAATCATGGTTAAAGGATGGAATGCCTTCTCCGTCTAATGTAATGGCTAAAGAATTGGGGAATTTGCTCGAGAGGACACATATAGTGATAGTGGTACTCAAACGAAAACAGTATATATGCTGTAATTATCCATATTTATGAAGCAATAGTTACTATACTTTAATAGTCACAAAATTTCGGTTTGGAAAATAAAATAAAAAAATCTTCCAAGACGGAAGATTTTTTTATTTTAAATTGGGATATCCTTGCTGGCGCAATGCCTCATACACCAATATAGCAGCTGTATTCGAAAGGTTCAGTGAACGAACATGATCATTCATTGGTATTCTCAAAAAATGATCTTTATTTTTTCTTAGTAAATCTTTTGGTAAGCCCGTTGTTTCTTTTCCAAACATAAAATAATGTTCCTTTGACCCGTCACTGAAATCAAAGGATGAATGTGTTGTTTCACCAAATGTCTCAATATAGTAAAACTCCCCTTGATTTTTTGCAAAAAAGTCATCCAATGAGTCATAATACGTTATGTTTACAGACTGCCAGAAATCTAAACCTACTTGTCTGATCATTTTTTCATCTGTTGAAAAGCCAAGTGGTCGGATTAAATGCAAGGCTGTATCCGTTGCGGCACAGGTACGTGCAATATTTGCAGTGTTAGCCGGAATTTCTGGTTGATATAGTACAACATGTATTGCCAAGAATGGTCACCTCTATCTTATTTTACACTCCAAATTATAGCATATTGTTATGCTGATTCATGGTGGTTGGGAAATGAAATAGGCGCTTTTTGGACTAAGTGACCTCTAGGCTGCAGCTCATCCACTCTTCTTCAACTAGCGGTTATTTGGTTAGTTGAACAAAAAATAAATTATCGGACAAAAAAAGACTCCTGGAATATAGTAAAACCAAGGGTCTTACCTTAAAAATAGACATAACCTAGTTATGAACTTTTTCTAGGGCTAATTTTATACCAAAACCTATTAGTACAGTACCTGTGATTCCTTCAACAAATTTTTTCGTTTTAGGTCTTTTCATAAAAGCACTGATATGATTGATTAAATAAATATAAAGTAAAAACCATATGGCAGTCATTACAGTATAAGTGATACCCATTATTAGAAAAGGAAAAAAGGTACTGCTACCAGAACTAACGAATTGAGGTAAAAAGGTTAAGAAAAAGACAGCAACTTTTGGATTTAGGAAATCAGTAAGGAACCCTTGTTTAAAACAAGATGTGTTTTTAATTTGGCTTTTTATGTCCATCTCAAAACTGGCTGTTTCATCCTTTTTCTTCAAAGACCATAATGCTTTAACACCTAGATAAGTTAAGTAAACAGCACCAACGTATTTGAGGACAGAAAACAATAATGCTGATTTCATTATGATTGCTGATAGTCCTAATGTAGCAGCAGAAGTATGGATAAAAAGGGCACAACAAGTACCTAGAGCTGTTTTAAGACCACCGATTTTCCCATCTGAAATAGTATTTTTTGTCACAATAGCAGTATCGGGACCAGGTAAAATAATCAAAAACACACACAACATTATAAACGGATAAAAGTTTACCAATTTATCATCACCTTTCCAAATTGATATGGTCAGAATTTTTAAACAGTATTATAAATTATATAGTAGTTCTGTATTTATTTAAACCTTAATTCTTTTCGATTTAATTCCTTGTTTAATGGGTTCTTTAACACAAAAGGAAATTAAAAAATTTTAAAAATTTAAAAGGAGAGAATAGAAAATGTGTGATTCAAACAATGGAAATTGTTCTTGCTGTCCGCAAGCACATATTTTCAAGGAAGAAATTTGTGGACTTTTCGATAATGGTGTTGGAACTTCAACTTTTTGGAGAGCACCAACTGTAGGACTTCAATGATTATATTGAAGGTACTTTTGAAATTTCCGTTACTAGCGGATCAGCATTAATTCAAGCTCCAGCCGTATCCCCAACAGTTAACGCCGAAAACTCAACCTAATCACTGTATTAAATCCTTCAACATTTCAAATCAGGAAACTATAATGTTTTATCTTCATATTGTTGTTTATTTTTTAAGAAAATTCATCGGGAGGTCCTATTACAATTGTTTCATCAATTGGGGATAATACTTTGTTTATTTTCCTTGCATTTACATCATACGCCAGTTGAAAAACATCCGGCGGAGTGAATCTTAATACATCTGCTCCCTCTACGGATTGAATTTTCCCATCATTAAAGTTAACCATGAGATGAGCTTCCTCGGTAACACATGTAATCCAGTGCCACCATCCCTTAGGCAGGAATGTGACCTGACCAGGTTTGACATGATAGGTCTGTAACTTCAGAGTGTGGGGATTAAGAATAGAAATGATGACTTCGCCGGAAATAACGAAATCGAGTTCATCGGCATTTGGATGCCAGTGTGGCTCACGAATAAAATCCTTGGAAAGATAGAGATCATTACAACGGTTTGAGAAATTGGTTTCAAAACTTTTGCCAACTCTTTCGCATTAACACCGTAAGCCAATTGGAATACTTCAGGAGGAGTCTTGCGAAGCATATCGGAGCCAAAGATATTTTGGCGCTTTTCATTGTCATATACTGCCACAATATGTGTTTCTTCCGTAATGGAAATAATCCAATGCCACCAGTTTATTGGTATAAAAACCACATCTCCTGGTTTCACACGATAAGTCAGTAATTGAGGGGTAATCGGATCTAGAACAGAAATAATGGCTTCACCGGAAACTACATAAGACAGTTCAGCGGCATTGGGATGCCAATGTGGTTCCAAAATGTGGTCCTTACTTAAATAGATACTATCCAATCCAATATTTTTCATGATTGGTAATTGTGATGAAGTAACTTGGAAAATAATATTCTCTGCATTCCTTCTAAAAAACACACTATTCTTTGAATCGAAGAATAAATTGGGGGATTTCGTTTTAAGCTTTTTCCCTGATACTCCTTTGCTAGTTGGTTTTTTGTTGCTCTTTTGATTACGATCCATTTTTAACGTCCTTTCCTTCCGGTAATTACAGCACTCGCGACGATAACCTGCAATATATATATGCTGGACATGAATAGTTGGACACAGAAAGGACGGGCTTGAGATTTAAGATTGACCATCATGTGTTTAAACCGTAGAACTATACTACAAATACTGATGGCTTTAATTGATTTAAGTAACTTCATTATACAATGGAAAAAATACCGCAGAAAACTGAAGGAGCAAAATCATCAGGAATTGCCATGGCTAATGATGCTTTCAACTGCGGATGTCTAACGTAAAAAATTGGACGATGAAATGTTGGCTGAACTGGAGAAATGGGCGATGAATATTGAAGAAGTGAGAGAAGCGTTAATCGAATGGGAAAATCTAAGCTCGAAAAAGAAAAACCGGGTTGAGTATGAAGCACGCTTAAAAGAACTTCGCGATCTATTGAATAATTTTTAAGGATATCACAGAATGGGAAGAAGGAATTGAAGTAGGAATTGAGCAAGGCATCCAGAAAATAGCAAAAAAATGTTGGAGAAAGGAAAACCCATTTCTGAAATTGCTAAAAATGACCGGATTCCTTTCCATTATAGAAATGTTATTACGGTAGGCGACGACACTTTTTGTGTATAGTACGATGGCAAAAACCCATGTCCTGGTAGGGTGGGTCGTACAGCCAAAAAATAAAATAGGACCAATCGATTTTGTGATTGGTCCAGTTTTTCTTAATCTTAATAAGTTGTATACCACTCAAGCCGTTTATTCGTTCGTGTTCTTGTTCGTTAGCCAAGAACACGAATGAAAGAAATAAATATTTCTATCTTCATAAAGGAAGATTGAATTGCCATGATACTCCGAATCGGTCATTTAGCCAGCCAAATTTCTTGCTAAAGCCATAATCGCCAATTGGCATTAGGGCTTCCCCACCATCAATAAGTTTCTGATAAAGGTTGTTAATTTCCTCTTCAGTCTCACATGTAACAAAGATTGAGAATGAAGGAGTAAAGGAAAACTGATGTTTTACATTACTGTCAATGCACATGAATTCTTGCCCTTTTAAAGCAAAAACAGCTTGCATCACCGTTCCTTCATCTCCGGCTTCATTTGCTCCATATCGAACGATACTTTTAATCTCTGAATCCTTAATTATTGATGTATAATAATTTATTGCTTCTTCTGCTTTTCCACCTTGAAACATTAAAAATGGTGTGACCTTTCCCATTATAAACAACTCCTTAGTTGATAAATATTAAGTCAAAACTTGCCTTCAGCAATTTTATGAATATGTATGATGAATTTGTTTCATTATAGGATAGGTATTCTTCATATAGAACTCTTCCTAATTTAATTATAGCAAATAAAAAATGGTTAATATAGACTATTTATTCCCATTTACTACTGGTAAAATCAATAGAACATTAATGGGTTAGGAGAGATGTGGAATGAGTTCTTTGGTTCTCGGTTTTCAGGAAATGGAAAAAACACAGCTTTTGCTCGTTGGCGGAAAAGGGTTGAATTTAGGGAAATTGTCAAAAATTCAAGGAATACACGTACCAGAAGGATTTTGTGTGACAACAGTGGGATATCAAAAAGCTATCGAACAAAACGAAAATTTTCAAGCATTATTGGATCAACTAACACGGCTAAAAGTAGAGGATCGAGATCAAATTGGTACAATTAGCAGGAAGATTCGACAACTCCTTATGGAAGTAGAAATTCCTTCCGATGTTGCGTGCGCAGTTGCTCACTATCTCTCCCAGTTTGGCGAGGAACATGCTTATGCAGTGCGTTCTAGTGCAACTACTGAAGATTTACCATATGCCTCTTTTGCTGGACAACAAGACACCTATTTAAATATTATCGGCAAAGAAGCAATCTTGCACCATATCAGCAAATGTTGGGCTTCCCTATTTACGGATCGGGCTGTAATCTACCGCATACAAAACGGGTTTGACCACAGTCAAGTTTATTTATCCGTTATCGTTCAAAGGATGGTTTTCCCGCAGGCTTCAGGGATATTATTTACCGCTGATCCGATTACATCTAACCGAAAGCTGCTATCAATCGATGCCAGTTTTGGACTTGGAGAAGCACTGGTCTCTGGCTTGGTATCAGCCGATTGTTATAAAGTACAGGAAGAGGAAATCGTCGATAAGATGATAGCAACCAAAAAGATGGCTATATATGGACGAAAAGACTGCGGAACAGAGACCGTGCCGATCGATCCTGATCAGCAAAAGACTCAAACCCTTAATGAACAGCAAATTTTACAACTGGCACGCATCGGAAGACAGATCGAAGCTTATTTTGGTTGCCCACAAGATATCGAATGGTGTTTGGTTGATGATACATTTTATATTGTCCAGAGTCGCCCGATCACGACTCTATTCCCCGTCCCTGAAGTGAATGATCAAGGAAATCACGTCTATGTATCTGTTGGTCATCAACAAATGATGACCGACCCCATAAAACCATTGGGATTGTCTTTTTTTCTGTTAACGACTCCCGCACCCATGCGTAAAGCTGGTGGAAGGCTGTTTGTTGATGTCACACAACAACTGGCTTCACCTGTCAGTAGAAACATTTTATTAAATGCCATGGGACAACACGATCCGCTCATGAAAGACGCACTTATGAACATTATTGAGCGAGGAGATTTTATAAAATCGTTGCCAGATGATAATAAAGCACCGAGTCCCACTAGAGGCAATACAGATATACTGGCACAAATTGAAAACAATCCATCAATCGTTTCTGATTTGATTAAGCGTAGCCAAACATCCATTGAAGAGTTAAAACAAAACATCCAAACAAAATCAGGATCAGATTTAGTTGATTTTATTCTAGAAGATATTCAAGAATTAAAGAAGATTTTATTTGACCCACAAAGTTCTGCTGTATTTATGGCTGCTATGGATGCTTCTACATGGATCAATGAAAAAATGAAAGAATGGTTAGGTGAAAAAAACGCAGCAGACACGCTTTCTCAATCTGTACCAAACAACATTACGTCGGAAATGGGACTCGCACTATTGGATGTCGCTGATGTGATTCGACCTTATCCAGAAGTCATTGATTATTTACAACATGTAAAAGATGATAACTTTTTGGATGAACTGGGTAAGTTTAAGGGTGGACAGATAGCTAGAGAAGCTTTCTATGCTTTTCTCAACAAATACGGAATGCGATGTGCCGGAGAAATCGATATGACTAGAACTCGATGGAGTGAAAAACCAATTACCCTTGTCTCCGTGATTCTAGGTAACATCAAAAACTTTGAGCCTAATGCAAGCAATCGAATTTTTGAGCACGGGCGGCAGAAGGCTTTGAAAAAAGAACAAGAGTTATTAGACCAATTAAAGCAATTACCGGATGGTGAACAAAAGGTCAAAGAAACAAAACGAATGATCGGCCTAATCCGAAATTTTATCGGGTATCGTGAATATCCAAAATACGGCATGATTTATCGCTATTTCGTTTATAAGCAGTCTTTACTGAAAGAGGCCAAACAACTCGTGCAAGCGGGCGTTATTCATGAAAAAGAAGATATATACTATCTCACTTTTGAAGAACTTCGCGAAGCCGTACGCACAAATAAACTGGATTACCAGATCATCAGCAAACGAAAAGACGAGTACAAATTATATGAAAAACTAACTCCCCCACGTGTGATCACGTCTGATGGTGAAATCATTGCGGGTGAGTACAAACGAGAAAATCTGCCAGCAGAAGCTATTGTGGGTTTACCTGTTTCTTCCGGAGTTATCGAGGGACGCGCTCGTGTCATCTTAAACATGGAAGATGCTGATTTAGAATATGGAGATATATTGGTCACCTCCTTTACTGACCCTAGCTGGACACCATTATTTGTATCCATAAAAGGTCTAGTTACCGAAGTTGGTGGTCTGATGACTCATGGAGCAGTGATCGCACGTGAATATGGCTTACCAGCTGTTGTCGGTGTAGAAAATGCAACCAAATTGATAAAAGATGGGCAACGAATTCGCGTGCATGGGACAGAGGGGTATATCGAAAAACTGTAATAGCTGGGAACGCAGCAACCATAACTAGTGAAATTGTGTGGCTTCAAAGTCCTTTTTTGCGTTTTTTACGATCACTTTTAAATATTCTATCCAACAGGAACATTTAAACGAAAGATTCGCAATAGCTGTATGAAGAAAAATGGATATGTTACCGGAATTTGGGAAAAGTTATGGATAATTCCGAAAGGAGACTTACTTAAAATATGGTAAAACTTATTTTATGGGCTTTCTTTTTATTACCCTGGCTTTCCTTATTCTTCTTAAATAACTCTGCTATTCGCAGATTTATGCCTGTAGCCTTGTTAGCAACCGTAATAAACACCATAATATACCAAATTGCTTGGACGTATGATTGGTGGAAGTATAAAGAAACTCTTTTTTCGTGGGATAAGGTAGCACAAATACATACTGTTTATGGTGTTTTTTTGGTTGGAACTATATGGATATTTTATTTCACATTTCGTAAATTTTGGATTTATTTCTTTGTTAATTTGATTGTAGATTGTATCTATTCATTTGGTCTCAGAACATTATGGAAAAAACTTGAAATTACAACCGGTCCGGGGAACTTATCTCCTCTTGAAGGGATTCTAATTATGACAATAATTGCTATCGCTCTTTACGTTTACCAGTTGTGGCAAGAAGGGCCAAATGGTGGAGAAAATAAGATTAGAGAGGAATAGTTTTCTGTAACTAATCAGGGCCTTAGTGGAACAAAAATTAAACGAAAAGCCTGTATCATGATGATTAAATATTCGATACAGGCTTTTTTTGTTTTACAATTCCATGAATTCACTCGCAATTACTTCTATTCTTTTACGATTTCCAATACCATTTTACCCTTAGCTTTGCTGCTTAGAATCTGGGCTTGTGCTTTTGCCGCTTCTTCTAGCGGCAGTATTGTTCCTACCAGGGGTTGCAGGCCCCCGTTTTTCAGTGCAGCTTCAACTGCAGCCAAACTTTGTTTAAATTCTGCCTCTGGCGCATTCCACACGGCCATGCCAAGGATATCGGCTTCTTTGGCCATTGTCAGGCGAGGATTGAAATCCAATGAGCCGCGGTTGCCTACTACGACCACACGGCCAAACTTGTTTAAATATTTTAAATCCTCCTCCAAATTTACATTGGCGAGCATCTCAATGATTACATCCACGCCGGGACCTTTTGTAATGGAAGAAATGGCTTCCAAATAACCTGGCTGATTGTGGTTAAGTACGACATCAGCTCCCGATTTTTCAACTAATTCCATGCTTTCTTCCGTGCCGGCAGTTCCGATTACTTGTGCGCCTGCATATTTTGCCAGCTGGACGGCCAAGATCCCTACACCGCCTGAGGCACCATGCACCAGTACAGTTTCTCCCGGCTTTAGTTGTCCCCGGTGAAAAAGTGCACGATAAGCAGCTGTTACTGGAACACCAAGCGCTGCTCCTTGTTCGAAGCTGACTGATTCCGGCAATTTATACACAGCAGTGTCATCACAAACCATTTTCTCCGCATATGTACCTGTTTTTCTTTTAGCTAAAATAGAAGCGACAAATACACGATCGCCGATCTTGAGCCTGTTGACACCCGGACCAACCTCATCCACCACACCTGCACCATCAAATCCAGGGATATATGGAAACTCCGGGTTGAAAAAAGCATACCCCCCTGCCCGTATATAAGCCTCAGCCGGATTTACTCCGGCATAAAAAAGCTTTACGCGGACTTCGTTTTCAGCCGGCACCGGTTCTTCAACCTCAACCAGTTTTAACACTTCAGGATCCCCAAAGGACGACATTTGAATAGCTTTCATTTTAGTTCCTCCTCGCTTCTTTAAAATAATCTTAGAATTTCAAAGTACTGTTATTTTTCTTTTCCAAAAAAACTGCACGTTTGATAACTAAATAATAGCGAAATATGGAAAAATAAAAAAGGAGAATAATGAATTTATCAGGGTATAAATTCGTTTATGACTTTTGCTATTTCACTGACTTCTTGTTTTACCTCTTGTCAGCAACAATAACATTGTGAAATTGTCATACGGGGCAGTCCTATTTTATATCCTATAGAAAGAATAAAAATCCTTAAAGTCTTCATTATAAAGGAGCGGAATAGATGATTCTTTCTAAATTTATAGATGAACTCCCCATTCCCTCAATTTTACAACCTCTATGGAAAGATCGGTTTTATACTTATTATGAAGTAAATATGACTGAATTTAAGCAATCTCTACATAGTGAACTGAATGATACTACTGTATGGGGCTATGAAGGCAGATATCCTGGACCTACCATTAAAGTGGAAAGCGGAGAAAAAGTATTCATCAAATGGATCAACAATCTTCCTGAGAAACATCTTTTACCGGTTGACTGCACAGTGCATGGCGCCCATACGGATGTACCGGAAGTGCGAACAGTCGTACATATTCATGGCGCAAGTGTTGAATGGGAAAGTGATGGATACCCGGAAGCTTGGTTTACAAAGGGATTCCAACAAGTAGGGCCTCATTTTACAAAACAAGTATATCAATATGATAATTACATGCGGGCTGTCACTCTCTGGTACCACGATCATGCGCTTGGTATAACAAGACTGAATGTGTATGCTGGATTAGCAGGGTTTTACCTGCTTTCGGATCATCACGAACGTTTATTGAATCTGCCAACCGGAAAATATGATATTCCACTAATTATCCAAGACAAGAGTTTTAATATAGATGGATCACTTTATTACCCAAAGCAGCCAAGAAAACCTGTTCCAAATTTGGAAACATCGGTAATACCTGAATTTTTTGGAGATAAGATCCTTGTGAATGGCAAAGTATATCCATATTTAAAAGTAGAACCACGTAAATATCGATTTAGGCTGCTTAACGGTTCCAACACCCGCTTCTATAGAATTAAGCTTGATTCGGGTCAGCTTATGTACCAAATTGCAACCGATGGAGGATTAATGCAACACCCCATAGGAGTTAAAGAAATCATGTTATCACCCGCAGAACGAGCAGATATGATCATTGATTTTACTAATCTCGAGGGAAAAAATATGATTATGACCAACGACGCCCCCACTCCTTTTCCAACTGGAGAACCAGTAGATGAAAATACAAGTACGGTGATGCAATTTAGAGTAACTCTTCCTCTGGCTACTATTGATACGAGTGTAATACCGGCACATATGATGCCATTTCCAAAAATAAATGAACAGTCAGCTTCCAAGATACGATATCTTTCATTAAAAGAAAAAAAAGATCAATACAACCGTTCGATTATGTTGCTTGATGATAAACACTGGGATGCCCCTATTACAGAAAATCCTAAATTGGGGCAGACAGAAATATGGTATCTTATTAACTTAACAAACGATTCACATCCTATTCATCTTCACTTAATTGATTTTCAAATCTTAGACCGGAGAGATTTCGATGTAGAAAAGTATAAAAGGGAGAAAATAATCCACTATACAGGTCCGGCAATTCCTCCAGAACGACAAGAAAGAGGCTGGAAAGATACCGTCCGGGCTAATCCTAACCAAATAACCCGGATTATTTTGAAGTTTGGTACTTATACTGGATTATATGTATGGCATTGTCATATACTGGAGCACGAAGATTATGAGATGATGAGACCTTATATGGTTATCCGCTGACAAATCCCACCGCTTTAAATCTGGTAGTTGTCAACGTTGCCTTCTCCATGTTTTTTCAATCATTTAAATTGTGCCATTATAAAACCGTATATTTTTATAACCTCTTAAAAAGTTTTTTCCCCTAAGGCAAGAATCACTAATAAATTGGGCAGGCTGCTACTCTCTTGAAGAAGAAATTTATTGCAATTTTTAGTTTGTTTTCTGCACAACGATCAGCTATTTCCGAATGTATTCGAGTTCGAGATCACTCAAAGGATAGGTTTGACAGAGAAAGACATGTCCATTCTTTTTTTCCTCATCTGACAAAGCCTTGGCTGCCCAATCATTCAATTTATAGTGCCCTTTTGTTATTTTCATTTTACACATTCCGCAACCACCGCCATTACAACCATAAGGCACTTTTACCCCTTGCAGTTTAGCAACCTCAACAACGGACATAGTTTCGGGACAATAGAAACTTTCATTTTTTAAAGTTATTCTAAACACTTCCATTACCTTCTTTCTATGTTATAAATTTTAGGAATCATGAAACGAATCTAGTTTCCTATTTTCCTAACACCATTTTTCTATCAAAAATCTGGAACAGTTTGATAAATTATCAAACTTAGTTATGTATTAAATTCATACATTTTCGTAACTGAACAAAACTGACCTTCACGTCTTGTATACTTATCCGTTTGATTCATCCTTCTCTTTTCATTAATAATACGCCACCAATCAGAAAAGTTACATACACCCCCCGTGAAAAAGTTGCCTGACCCTTAGTGTGTTAAAGTGTTAACGCATCGGATAATTTTACAAAATCTCATATTGTTGAAGGTATAGTTCCCAAGGTACCAAACGAAACGAACTAGAATTAATCGATCCTTAAACTATACATTTAAAGTCTGTACCGGTCATCATAATACAGGCTTTTTTCTGCCAGCAGAAAGCGGTGCACAGTTCAATAACAAACGCAGAATATGTCGATGGATTTACAAAAACTTAAATAGATTAAACGGCATTTTTATGATACAAATAAAGCAAGTTCTTTTATTTAATTCTTTGTACCAATGATGAAGACATTCCTCTTAAAACTTCAATAGGAATGAATTGGAAGCAATAACGAACTTTTATTTCGCTTTATTTGCCATAAGTACAAGGAGGTAATGCCGATTATGCAAAATAGTCAAGGATATTATGAATCTGGTAGATTTTTCATGAACATCGTCTCTTTTGTTCTCAATCCGATTGCAGGATTGTTCCTGTATATCGCCCTTTTTGTTCTTACTGCCATTGGGGTTTACTACATGACAAAAAATAACCGGAAAGAACTTATTTGCCACCAATACAAAGATAATATTATATATTTGAATTCTGCTTCCAAGGAATACCATAAAAATCGAAGAGTAATCTGAAGTTTGTACTGAAAATGATTTTTTCCTCCATATGAAAAAGCCACTCAAATTGTTTTAAATAGAATATTTATTCATTTAACTGCTAATAGTATAAAAACCACAATTTGCCTTGCAACCACTCTCATTTCATTAAAAAAGTTAGCTGCTTTGAATAAGGTGCCTGCCCACAGTGTGTTAAAGCGTTAACGCATCGGGGTACAGACACGTGCATCAGATTCTCCCCCATTAGTTAAAATTTAATGTTTTTGTAGATTTATAGTAACTCTTATAACAAAGCTACCCTGTTAAGCTGAATTTTTATTTTGTTGAAGAAACAAACAGCCTGCTATGGCAGCCCGGCTATTCAAGTAATGCACCCATTACATGAATAAGATCCTGTATTCTTTATTTAAGCAGATTCTTCATTTTATTAAAAGTTAAACGATTGCTACGATTATCTTGGAATTTGTATACAATCCCACGAGCTAGCAGATATTATAATTATCGATTTATGGGAGGGTATAAAATGGTGGGGAAACATAATCCAAGATTAACATCTTCTGAAATTTCCGTAGTTTGGAGTAGCTATATGAATAACAGTTTTTCTATATGTATTATGGAATACTTTTTGGCTAATGTTGATGAACCAGAAGTAAAGTCAATTTTAGAATTAGCATTCAATATTTCACAAAAAATGTTAAATATGAGCAAGGAAATACTAAAAAAAGATAATCAACCAATTCCAGTTGGCTTTACTGACAAAGATGTATTTCCAACTTCTCCTCGTCTATATTCAGATGCTTTTTACTTATATTATGTTAAACATATGTCAAAAGTTGGTTTATCTATATATGGTGTGGCTTTGGCAACTGCCGCAAAATCTGATGTCCGTGATTTCCTAAGTCAAGCGATACAATCCTCAATAGAATTATATAATAAAACAGCCGATGTTTCATTATCAAAGGGATTATTTGTAAGACCGCCATATATTTCAACTCCTGATAGTGTTGATTTCATTGATAAAAAGAAGTATTTAGGTGGTTTATTAAATTTAAATAATAGACCTCTGAATGTTATCGAAATTACTCATATTGCAGCAAATATTGAAGCAAATGAAGTTGGTAGAGCTCTTTTACAAGGTTTGGCCCAAGTAGCGAAGTCTAAAAAGGTTAGTGATTATTGTAATAAAGGTAAAGAAATATCTAAAAAGCATGTTCAACTGTTTTCATCCATGTTAACTGAGGATGACATTCCTGCTCCAAAAGCATGGGACCTTGAAGTCACAGATTCAACTTTCACCCCTTTTTCTGATAAATTAATCATGTTTCATATTACCTTGTTAATTGCATCAAGTATTTCGAACTATGCAACTGCTTCAGCAGCAAGTTTAAGAATGGATATTGCAGCATCTTATGTCCGTTTAACAGTAGAAAATGCTCAATACGCCAAAGATGGTTTAGACTTAATGATTAAAAACGAATGGTTGGAACAACCTCCGCAAGCCCCAAACCATAAAGGTTTGGTAAAGGAATAGAGTGTTTAAGGAGGAGTGATACAACTTTAAAATGATAAAAAATAGGATTTATCGATGTGGGTAAAGATGCAATCTCAAAAATAATTATGGATTTGCTATGTGGGATGCGCATAAGGATCCCACGGGGAATCACCCCTCCTTTCCTTTCTTCTATTTGTCTTTGGACCGTTTTTTTGAAGATTGAAGTAATCTACTCTTCTAGATTGAAGATTTTTGGAATGTAATTTAAAGATGTATTTTTATCGATGCTATATTTGGTTCCTGGTGTATTAAAGGTTTTGAAGTTATCGCTCCCTTTTCCCCCCCGTTCACACCGTCCATTTGACTTTCACCGCATACGGCGTTCCAACTAATCCAATTCATTCAATTCTATGTATTTATTTAGATTGATGTTGCTTTCTTCCAAACTCAAATCGTTGCGTACCAGCTTTAATGGGCGAACAGCCCAACCCTTGGGACCGACCTACCACAGCCCCAGGATGCGATGAGCCGATATTGAGGTGCCAAACCTCCCCGTCGATGTGGACTCTTGGGGGAGATAAGCCTGTTATCCCTAGGATAGCTTTTATCCCTAGGATAGCTTTTATCCGTTGAGCGATGGCCCTTCCATGCGGAACCACCGGATCACTAAGCCCGACTTTCGTCCCTGCTCGACTTGGGCTGATCCCGTTTCGCTCGCTGCTACTAAGGGAATTGCAATTGCTTTCTCTTCCTCCGGGTACTTAGATGTTTCAGTTCCCCGGGTCTACCTTCATTACCCTATGTATTCAGGTAAAGATACTGTTCCATTACGAACAGTGGGTTCCCCCATTCGGGTGCCTGACCCTCTGTGTGTTAAAGCGTTAACGCATCAGGGGTCAGGCACCCGAATTTAAGTATGATCGCACTATCTTTCTTGGAAGCTATATTTTTAAAGTATTTACAAGATTATCTGAATATTTATAAAATTGTTATAAATATCACCATTACTATTTATATGATGCTTTATAATAATACGAAGGAGAAAAGTATCACTCCTATTCAATTGGAAAGGAGGTGGTAACCATGTCACTTGCTGATTTTGATGATATTTATCGGTTATGCAGTGATTATATTAAAGATGGTGTGTATGAAGATAGCACAATGATGCGATTAAATCAGCTATCTAGCAAATTACTTACGTATCCAAACAACTTCAAGCTTGACGCGCTGGGAGAGTTAGAAGAAAAAAGAGATGAAGTCTTTGTATAACAAAATAATTCGCTATATGGCAGGTAGTTAAACCTCTTTATTCTTTATACTGTTTATGAAAAAATGTTTTATAAATGTAAAAAAGCCACAAGTATACAAGTAATGTTAAAAACTTGTATATTTGTGGCTCATTAACGTTATTCGTAAAGTGAATGTTAAAGTTCAGGAATATTTTCCATTTTTCTTCAGGATGTATAATTGTGCTTTTTTATAACTGTCTACTCGACAGGGGTCACCCTTTAGATTATTTGCTACTGACAATTACTGTATCTCCTTGGGTATTCATAGACCAGCCTAGAATATCAACAGCAGACTGAAGCGGGATATAAGTGATTCCTGTCGGGCTCTTCCAATCAGGTGTTTTTAAATGAACTGGTTTTCCGTCAACGAATGCTGTATTTCCTTGTACTTTCCATTCAATTTGCTTCTCGGGTGTTTTGAGGAGCAGGCGATTTTCTTCTGTATGCGTGACGTTGCCATTGATGCTGCGGGCAAAATCGTCTAATGGAACCATAACATTGCCTTTCTTATCAACAAATGGGACCTCACCAAAATGGCTTACTCCTAGCAGAGCATTGTTTAGTTGAACTTTGACCAAGGTTCCATTGGCAGATTGGTTAGTCAAATCGCCATCATTATACATGTAAGGTAAAAAGTTCGGATGTTTAAAATCAAACATATCCAAAATGTTGTTGGCATTTGTATCCTTGCTGTTTAACGCCGGCAAATTATAGTTCCACTCAAGGAACTTTAAGATGGAAGTATGGTCGTATTGAACGTGACTGACATAGTTTTCCTTCGCATAAGGAGATATGACTATAGCGGGAACGCGTGGTCCATCTCCTTGTAATCCATCTGCATTAGGAGTTACGGTTGGTGGTGCCACATGATCATAGAATCCGCCGCCTTCATCATACGTAACAATAATGGCCGTATCTTTCCAATATGGGCTATTCATAATTTCGTTAATTGTGTCAACTGTAAATTCTTCTGCAGATGGTGTACTTTGATTACCAGTACCAGGGTGTTCATCGTCACCATATCCAGCTTTTATAAAACTAACTTCAGGTAGACTGCCGCTTTTAATATCCTGCGCAAAGTTGTTGTAATCCTTTAAGTTGTTATTATATTTCCCATCCTCATAGTTTTGAAAATACTGGAATGGGTTGTGGTGAGGCGAATATTTCTTCGCTTCATCTGAAGTCGGATCTGCCTTTGCTGCATCCCATCCTCCAGCATACCAAGCCCAGGACTGGTTTGCAGCGCTTAACTCATCACCAATGTTTGTATAGGTCAGGTTATATTTAAGTCCATTCGTGCTGTCTCCGCCAAATGGACCGTTTTTAGGCGATGGATCACCGGTAATTTGAGAGTTAGGGTTTGTGTTACTTGACGTTTGACTTCCATTTCCAGACTGCCCCGCTACTAAATAGAGTGCTCCTGGTGTCGACGGACCATAGACAGGTTGAAAATAGTTATCCGCTAATGCATAATGCTGAGCATATTGCCAATAAGCCGGAATATCATTGTAATCAAAATATGACATTGCTAATAAGCCTTTATCATTCGTGTCGGTTGGTTTACCACTATCATGATTAACCTGATAGAACTTGTCCATTTTACCACCATCTACCATGGAGATCATTGGACCATAACTATGGTTAACATCTGTTTCTTGAATAGCCGCTTTCCCTGTATCATGCCAAGGATAAACCGGAATTCCATTTGCATCAGGATTATAGACATCCCCATTAGCATCTCTCGTTACATTCCCTGTAACGTATTTAAAGTTTCTTACATCCTTAGGTGTCCCGTTAAGCGGTTTGAATCCCTGAGCATAAGGGTATGTTCCAAAATAGTTATCAAACGTACGATTTTCTTGAAAAATAACCACAGTATGTTTGATAGGAGAAGCTGTTTTCGTTTCTGCAGATGATAATTTCTCTGCTGATGTCGGTTTTATTTCTTCAGCATTTGCTTTACCCACAATAGGTGCTGCCAAAAGCGACAATGCACTTAAAGACACAGCAAAATTTCGTAATCCTTTTCTCACTAAGTTCCCCTCCGTTACAAGTTTGATTTTTTCTACTATATAAAAGCTAACAAATGTTTGTAAATTTAATAGGAATAAGAGTATTAATTTATCGTAAAAAAAAATAGGTCCTGTGGACCGCTACTATAGAACCATCCTCCAGTCATTTTCGAAATAAGTCGATATTTGCGATAAATAAATATTACTAGAATTCACCTTCGACTGGTAAAATAGATCGATTGTTGTATACAAGGAGCGGATTGCCGTGAATAATGAAGATTTACTTAAAAACATAGAAAAGCTGCGAAAAAAAATGATTGCCGCTGGTTTGTCCAAGGGGTTTACCTCTGAAGAAACTATCAAGCTTAGTAAAAAGCTCGATCAATTACTAAATCTACAAATGAGAATAATAGGGAAAATATCTGCTTAATCAATGGACTATTATTAAAGGATCAGATAGGAGAAGAAAAAGCTTGTATCTAACATTACTTAGTAGATACAAGCTTTTGTATTAAAAATATATTTTGGTCTTTTCATCTTAACGAATATTATTTGCCTGAAATGCGGTTTTGAATATCGTAGGTGAATGGATTTGACAGTGTTTTAACATAATTTACGAAGGCGTCAATGTCTACAGGACCTACTGTCCGGTTCTTGCCTTCTTTCAAAACAAAATATTCATCGCCGCCATCCGCCATAAAGTTATTAACAGTTACCGTATAGGTTGCCGCCATATCAAGTGAAGTACCATCAGCTTTATTAATTTGAAGAATTCTGCTGCCTGCCGGTTTGCTGCTGTCATACGAATAGGTCAAGCCGGAAAGCTGAAGCATCCGTGTCTGGCTGCCCCACTGCTGTTCAAGCAATTGCTTGATTTGAGCACCTGTCAGGTCCATTTTTACAAGGTCGTTGTTAAACGGCTGCACTGTGTACAAATCCCCCCATGTAAGCTGCCCTGCCGGCAGATCAGCACGAATTCCGCCCGGGTTCATAAAGGCAAAATCAGTATTCATCGCTTTAAGCATGCTGTCTGCTATTAAATCGCCTAATGCTGATTCACCTGCTGCATTTTGGACACCTGTAATCGGATTTGAAGCATTACCAACTACCTGTTTAACAATTGGCGCAACTTTTGCCTCGTATTTATCAATCATCGATGTAATCGTTGGGTCAGGTTGGATTCCTTCGTGGTAGGTCGTCACAATTTCTGCGCTTTTGCTGACAATATCCTTTGTGCGCGGATCGATTTTCAGATCCACATCAGAGAAAGCTGTTCCGTATGAGTATGATTGAACCAGTAGCTTTCCGTTTACAGTTGCATTCATGTACGCATGATTGTGACCGCCAAAGATTACATCTACATCACTGTCGACTTTATTGGCGATATCAACCAGATCACCTGCTGCATTTGTTCCATCTGTTTTTGAAGTTCCCGGGTCATGTGCTAAAACAACGATTGCATGAATTCCCCGCTTATGCAGCTCCGCTACGGACTTGTTGATCGCTTCTGCCTCATCTGAAAATTTAACGCCCGCTACTCCGCTCGGTGTCACGATGGTAGGAGTAGAGGAGAGTGCAACGCCAATGATTCCAATTGGCATACCGTTTACTCTTTTTACTACGTATGGCGGAAGAATCGCTTTCCCCGTTTTCTCGTCTATGACATTGGCTGCAACGTAAGGAAAATCAGCACCTTCAAAATCGTTTCCGGTTTTCGGATTTTTGCCGCCATAAACTAAACGCAGCATTTCATTTACGCCTTTATCAAATTCATGGTTACCTAAAGTACCTGCGTCAAAGTCAAGTTTGTTCAGCACTTTAATTGTTGGTTCGTCCTGCAGCAATGAAGATGTAGGGGCACTTGCGCCTACCGCATCACCTGCATGCAAAAGCAGAGTGTTCTTCGGATTCGTTGCCTCGCGCTGTTCCAGATAGGCAGCTAAATAGTCAGCTCGTCCTACTTCCTTGCCGCCGACTTTACGTGTTACGTCTAACTGGCCGTGCAGATCGTTAATGCCCAGCAGCTGCACATCAATAAGCATATTATTTTGGTGTACATTCTCATCCCCTTTGCCCTGCTGATTCTGTGCAGCAAATACGGATCCTGCTGACATGCCAAGAGTAATGGCAACAGCTGGTACTACTTTGCTCATCTTTTTCCAAACCGCAGATTTCCCCATTCTTGCAACCCCTTCTCGTTTTTTTAATAGATTAGTAGTCTTTTAATAGTATATCTTCAGAATATTGAGTTTCCTTAAACCCTTTGTAAGCGTTTTGATAACTTCATATATTGAAAGTATAAATTCGAATGGGGATCACTACGTCCCTAAAGCATTGTAATTGTTGTTTGTGTTGTACATAGTCACAGCCTGATGAATAGGACTAAAGTAGTGATATAAAAATGTAAGAAAGGTTCAAAATTATCCATCTTTAGATACCAGTCTCTTTGTAACTTTGGTTTCCCTATTCTCGCACCGAAGAAGAAGGAAAAAGGTATCCAATGATTTTTTGGATACCCTTTTCTTTTTAAAATTATCTCGTTAAACAAGGTTTTCGAGCGGTGCCTAGTACTAGGATTTACCTGGGGCCAGTGAATTTTCCAAAAGGTCCTTCCACTTCTCTTACACAAAGTTCGTAGCCTTCCAAGACAATTTCACTGCGAGCCGGGGATATCTAACTCGCCTCGTTCACCCTTTGTTCATTCAATTGGTTCACCTTTTAAAGCGCCGGCAAAGTCATAGATAAGGTGCCTAACCCCCATTGTCTAAATTGTATTTTTAGCACATAGGGCAATTAATTAAATTATTTGTGTGTTTTGGATTAACAGTTTCAAAATGAAAAATCTTCTCCGGATCATTGATTTACATAATATAATTATCGTTATCTATTTTGATAAACCTATCTTTATAGATTCATTCAATATGGATTAGGACTGAACGTTGACGGTTAAAGTTGGCACAATCTTTGTACCAATTGATGCGGTATCCTTCTCAGGAGTTATTAACAAAAACTGTACTGTCCCGTTTAAATTACATGTATAAGAGTTACCAGAAGAAATTCTGTTTGCATTGGAAGTATTTAAAGATCCCTCCCCACCATCAGTAAAAATCTCAATATTACCTTGATCGAATGCCTCTTTGGTTTTTGCATCAGCTGAAACAAAGGCGATTGTTTGTCCAACTTTAATAGTAAGTGTATTTTGTCCTGTTAAAACTACATTTCCGTTATTGTCCAATTTGAAGAGCACTTGAACAGCACCGGCAGGAGCTTGCTGTGAAGCAGGTGTTTTAGAGTCAACATACTGTTCTCCTTGAAGTGATAACTGATGCATTCCAAATTCCTGACTGCCACTTACAAGAAGTACGTTATCCTTTTGCTTGATTGACATTTCATCGATTTTTAATTTTTCCTCCAATTTACATGTGCCATTTTCATCCACCGTCAAGGCTAATGCCTGCCCGTAACCTGTACTGCCGCCTACATCTGCTGCTATGAGAGCAAGCGCCCGTTTTTGTGATGCTGATCTTGTCACAAAGATAGATTGGAATTCGTAAAATGGATAGATATCATTGTCTAAGATATCTCCGGACCATTTGGTCACCCAGTTTTCGGAATCACTGCTATACTTTACCACAATCACTTTTCCCTTTCGGCCATTGGTATTGTCCTCTCTGGCAATCCCCGCAACAACGACCTCTTGTTTCGGAAACTGAATCACCTGAGATTTTTTCAGCTCCCAACCGGGGGCAAGCGAATCAACTGCCGTTTGATCAAATGCCATTCTACTCTTTTTAACATCTGTATTATCACTTTTGTTTACAGGTTCAGTCGATTTCGTCGGATTTTCTGAAACAGCAGACTTTTCCTGCCTTATCCCACCAAACTGACATCCACCCAAAAATGCAGCAGTCACTACTATGACCGCTACTGCACCTCCAAAGATCCATTTAGAATTTGACCATTTTTTCAATACCATTCCCCTCCTAATTTTCACCCGATCGATTCTTTACATCACCAAATACAGTAAAGTAGAAATATAATAACAATAAAACGTGTATTCAAAAACACTTAAAATATAAAGCATCGGGATATTCTTTTTGAATCACCCACAACTGAGTGTTCAGTTTCCTTAAAAAGTTCATTTAGAACCCGCACACTTCTTACGAACAACACGAAACAACTCATTTTTTTGGTTTCTACCGTCGAGTATGGCTTCCTCTTCATCCTATTTAAATGGTAAAATACCATCTGAGGAATGTTATAAAAAAGGGCCATTTACTTCTTTTGATTCTTCTTTTAACTTTAAATAACTTAATCTAGTAAAGGTCCATTAATGAGAACCACTTTTCCTGAACAGTCAGTAAGAAATATGTCCCTAAATAAACCTTAAAACAATATTAATCAGGCCAAGCCCAATGGTTAATCCTATTAAAATCTTAATAGTTGTTCGGTATTTTTTATTTTCTACGTCTTGTTCAAATATCTTTTTTTGTAAACCATCGATTTTCTTTTCCATTTTATGGACTTCTTCCGAAAAAGTATCTCTCGTTTTTGTAGATATTACCTTCACTTCACTTAGATTTAAATCAAGCTGATTCTCTAAATTCTTCTTTTGATCAAAATAAAGTTTTGTATTTTCAGATGAAAGTAGTTTGACGTTTTCAATTAATTGATGATTGATATTCCTCTGAATACCATTCAAATCTTCTATTTTACCGCACATTTCCTCAAAAGCATTTTTATTAGAAACCTGAAGTTGTGCTAAGTCTTGTTTTAAATTTTTATTTAATGTAAGTTGTTTTTCAGAAAAAACATCATAGCGATCGATTATTTCTTTGTTTGTTTCCTTCAAGTTAGTAGTAATTTCCTGAACATGCCTATTAACTTTATCCTGATTGGAATTTGTCTTTTCAATTGCTTGGTACAGGCCTTTAAACTCTTTTAAAGCCTCACTTGTGGCTTTTATCTGTTTCGAATGATTTTCAAGCTCGTCAATTGTCTTATTTAATTTTTCTAAGTTTGCCATTGAATAAATCACCGATTTCTTTTAATTTCTTATTTGCACTTTGAAGGTATAATCCCAAACTATATTCATCCTTAAGTTCCTGATAAATAGTAAGAATTTTGTCTTGATAAAAATAACAAAGAATTTCACTTAATAAATTCCCATTTTTCTGATCAAGATATGAGCCAAGTTTTAATGTTTCGGTTAAAATACTCTGCTGAACATTCTTTTCAAAGGTTTTAATATTATTAAAAGCAGAGATTAAGCGATCCTTGCCAGCTATTTCCGAAAAATCATCTGTAAGTAATCCAATCATTCCACTTAAGTAATTTAACCCAGTATTAAAACGATAACTTTCTAGGAAACGAACTAAAGAGGATTTTACTGATTCTATAGTTGAATAGTCGATTAATTTTCCTGATTTATCAAAGAAAACATGAAACCAGTTCGTATAAGAACCTGGATTTTGCGCTATATAGTCAAGAACGTAAACAGAATCTGTAAACTTAAAATATTCTTCAATTTTTTGTTTTAATGCTTCATTGTCATTTTGATATTTTGTACAGTAATCTACCAAGGTTTTCAACGACTGTCGACGATTATAAAAGACATTGTCATATGTCCATTGAACAAGAATTTTAAAAATCCTTTCACCTACATCCTTTTGATTATCTTGATATATTTTTACATATCTTATATAGTTTTCATTTGATGAATCATCCAAGCTAAATGATGGATCGTATTTATGGATGTAACCCAGCAGCTCAGTACGAATCGTATCAATCGTAAAGTAGCCAAATTTCACTTCGAAGGAACCAAAATCTCCCAACTATTAACAGTCCAGTCTTTTACGATTCCTAGAATAGAAAGACGGTAAATGGCTTTTTGTGTTTCATTAAAATTAAGCTCTAAAACATGACAGGAAACAATTTTTGTTTGCCCCGCTTCCGCATATGTATCAATAACCTTATTCATAATCTGAGTTTCTTTTTCAACACCCTGATTATTTTGTATCCATAAGAAAAAGTTACTTAAAATATCCCCTTGTCTTTTATATCCAACAGCTTTTAGGGTGCTATTTATTTCATCAATAGTGGTGTCTAATTGAAAAAGTTTATTATATTCTTCGTCGCTGATTTTGTCCTTGCTAAAAAGGATAAAATTTGTTGCCTTTTTACCATCACGACCAGCACGACCTGCTTCTTGGTAGAATGATTCAAGTGAACCAGGCAAACTATAGTGAATGGTGTAACGGATATTACTCTTATCTACTCCCATTCCAAACGCTTTGGTCGCAACTAAAATCGGTACCTCATCCTTCTTAAAACAATCTTGTATTCCTGTTTTGTATTTCGTGAATTTTTGGGCTGAAACCATTTCCTTCTTAGGTTTTTCTCCTGAATAAAAAGGTATATTCGTTTGGTATTTTTGCGAGAGTTGGTTTGACAACTCATAACAGCCTTTTTTTCCATTTACATTTATTGTAAAAATAATACCCGAATACGTGTACTTATCCCTTTTTTTTACGATATCGGCCTTGTTATTCATTGCATTAATAATACTCGTCAAGTATTCATATTTTTTGTTAGGGTCCACATCTACAAGATTGTATACCTTAAAATTAAGTTCTGGTCTGGTATATTCTAATAATGTTTTTACATTGCTTTTATCCGTTTGAAATTCGATCAGGATATCTTTTAATACATTAAAAGATGCTGTCGCCGATAAACCCACTAGCAGACCAGTTGGACAATAATATCTAATTGTTTTAGAAAGATGCAAGTAGGAAATACGGAAATCATGACCCCATTCGGACAAACAGTGTACTTCATCAATGACAGCTAAGGCTATGGTACGTTCCCTATTTAATTTTTCTAGATAAACTCTGAATTCCGGAACCTGAAATCGTTCAGGAGAGATAAAAATAAATAAATATTTACCTTCGGAAAAATCGGATTGAACCTGTTTCTTCTCCATTGTATTCAAATCACTTGAAATAAAATTAATGCGTGTAATGGAAGCGTTATTGAGATTTTGAACTTGGTCGCGCATGAGAGAAATAATCGGCACAACAACAAAACTAATACAGGGCTGCAGAATTGCAGCTAATTGATAACAAAGTGATTTTCCGCCCCCTGTTGGTAACAATCCAACAGTAACTCTACCGGAAAGGATATTAATGATAATCGGAAGCTGGCCGTTTTGAAACTTTTTATGTCCAAAAATATTTTCAAGTAAAAAGACCAATGCCGGAATATCGATATCCTCGCCGTCAGAGATTATCCTGTAATGAATAGGATCGGATGTAGAGATAGAAAAGTAATCTTGATTAGAAAAATAATCTCCTCGAATAAAAATAACATCTTCTACTAGTTTATTTTCGTCAGTCCAGCGTTTACGCAGACTAAAATCTAGTTTAATGCCGTCTTCAGTTGAAAATTCATCTACATACCTAATTTGAACTTTTGGTGGTGTAAAGGACTTTTTTAGTAATTTGTAAAGGTGTTTCAGCCACAGGAAAAGATCCTTTAAAGCCCATTCTAACACCCTGGAACCCTCATGATCTTTCACTTGTAATTTCCATAAAGAATCATTCAAGTTTAGGACATCATTTTCCAGCACAGATAACAAAGTCAACTGCCAACGCATAACTGCTGCAGATTTCACAGATTCATTCAGTACAAACTGATCAAATGCTAATTGATAAGGAAGTAATGCTGTTTTATATTTGTCTAATTGATGCTTAATCATGTTGATTTTATGCATATAACCAGAATTTCCGCTTTCGATCTCATTGGTGGATATTCTAACCGTTGCAATCCCAAATTTGTTAAGGAAGAAATCTCTCCGTTTATCTTTTTCCACCTCTGACTCTTGATCATGCTGCATACCATCAATTTCGATAACCAGTTTTGCTTGTGGCAAATAAAAATCAACCGCTCTTTTTACAAATGAAGAATGCTCTCCTGTAATCTCCGTTATTTCACATTCAGGAATCATTAAGTTTTGAATAAATTTATAATCAACTAAGTCACGTGGTAGTAATGAAGAATAAAATTTCAAGGCGGGATTGTATCCGGATTTTCCATCACCTTTTATGGTATCGTACCGGATTTGTGTTTCATTACTATTAAAATAGATGGGAGTAGAATGAATACCACTTTCACAATGGAGGTTTTCTTGTAGGAATCTTGACATTTTCGTAGGATTGCCGCGTTGTAAAATGTTTTTTAGAATACAAATAGCAGGATCTTTTTTTATAACGTCTTCCATCATTTTTATATTTTGAATAACAAAATTAGTATCCCCATTTATGTATCCAGCAGTGAATTGTATCATACTCATAATCCCCTAAAATAGAATATTCATATATTATTTTACAATAGAACGTTCTATTAAAAAACAGATTATGGAAGATAATCCATTTATTTATTTTTCGATTAAAAAGTTCACTTAGCGCCTATTTACTTCCCATACCTCTTTCCATTGAAGATAGTGGAACTGCATTTTCCACTGGATCTTAGAAAGACGACTTTCCTGTCAATCATAGCGCCTGCAATCAGAAAAGTTACAAACAGAACATTCGTTCATTTAACTGCCTTTTATTTAAATGCGTTACGTTGTGTTTTTAGCACATAGTACAATTAGTTAATTTATTTGAGTATTTTGTGGATAAAAGTTTTATGGTGAATCCTAAATTTTCTCCAAATTATTAGTTTACATAATATAATTATTGTTATCTCCTTTGATAAAATGACCGATCTACCGAAACTCAGCATCCATCAAACCCTGAACTTTAGATCAAAACATGCCATGGTCAAATGAAATAAGCCGTATATTCGATTAAAAAAATCATGATATACGGCTATTTGTGATACGTACCGGAAAGGTGCGCATATTTATTATAATTCGGGCTTACAAACAACCCACTTATTGTTCCATTCATGCACTTGTTCGTAATATAAGGTTAGCCAGAAT
>NZ_JAEVLT010000021.1 GCF_024494385.1 Bacillus sp. EB600 | reverse complement strand
TTCAACCTTAGCTCTTTCCTTGATTTAACCATAAGCCCCACAATTGATTTATTAATAACCAGGGAAATGGTTAATCTCTTATCTAAGAAGGGTTGCGATATAAAAATCATGCCACCAGTATTTTAAAAATTATATGGTAAATTTGTTTAAATTCCAGGATACTGAAAATACGCATTTTAACGTATTTATCTTGTTTATGTATAGCCTCTAGTTCGTTGTGTATTAATTATAAAAAAATCAGATTAGTTGTTAAAGATGATCCCACTTTTTATTATGTCTTTAAAATATATAGCAACATATATGATAAATTATTTGTATATCATATTTATTATGTTATCTTTATATTTGTTTTCTATATCGACATTGTTATTAAATACATCATATTAATATTGATCTGACGGCCGAATTTAATGTTATCACTAGAGCTATCGGCGCTACTAAATCAATTTAATAGTGCCGGTTTATTTTTTTCACCTGTAGAAAATGCCTTAGCGGCAGCAATATTAGGCAAAAATCTACGATCTAAGTATGATATAAATTCATCTTGATGAATTCACAGATTCTATAGGACCCTCACCATATTGTTAGGGAAAATATATAAAAAACAAAAAGAGTGATAATTTTCCTCCCTCCTTACAGTTTTCTCGGTACTGTTTACGTATGGAGTTTAGTTGCAATTCGGAAGAGAAAAAATCGTTCTTAATCAGTTGCTATCCAGGGCAACTCTTTTTGTTTTATCTCATAATATTGAGACCAACTAGACATTAGCCATATCCTGTATTAAATATCATACTAATAGAGCAAGCTTATATGAGAGCAAGGCAATAATCACCTTTCTTAATTTCCTCCATAAAATGCCTTGCTCAAATAATTTCATCTAATAGGCTAATATCCAAGATTAATATTTCGTTTGCCATAATATAATTACAAATACTGACCTTCAACCAGTTAATTCCGTAGAGGCGCATATCTTCGTGCCCTTATTTTTTTTGCAAAGTTACTTATTTATTAATTAAAGTTCCAATTTACATATCCATGATTTATCTAGATTAGCGCTATATGTTACAGTGCTGTTTTGAACAAATACAACCCGTTCGTAAAAGTGTACTTTTATGAACAGTTAAAATGACAAACATATAAAATAGCAAAAATATATAATCTTACATTATTGAGTAAAGAAAGGTTAACTCTGCTACAAACAAACTATTTTTTCTTTACATTGCTACATCCTCCCCAAAAATTTCTTTCCTTCAACTTACTCCACTCGATTAGCACAAAAGAAATCTAATTTTATTCCAATCATCTTCTTCATACACTGGTATCTCTTTAGGACAATATGCTAACAGCTCTTTTCTAAAAAATTGATTCGTAACAAATAGATTTACATTAAATCGAACCTTAACAAAAAGTAATTATTTCATTCATTACAAACTAAAGGGAGCAAATAGAAACCGTCATTGCCTATCAAACTAATGATCGAAAGCAGAATATCATTATACTGTCTGGCCATTCATTAATCTTGCCTCTATGTAAATATTTGAAAATTACGTGCTGTATAGGAATAACTTGATGAAGAAGATGTGCTTGACGAGTGTCCTTTTGATTCTGAGGAAGAACCGTTTGGGTAATTAACTGATTTCACCGATATCAAAAACTCACAAAATGGGAAGAAAAAGAAGAAAATCATAATCACCAAATTTTATTCCTCCGACTTTAGCATTCGTTAGATCAGGGATACGGGTTCGTTCCCTTGTTAATCATTAGAAACAAAGATTCTGCGAGTGATGAACCGTCCTCTTTTTAAGAAAGAGCCTGATTTACATTACACCAACAAGCTCCACTCTCGGATAGCGATAGCAAAATAAACGAACAAAAGCCGATTCTTCCTTCCATAATCGTAGGAAAAATCGGCTTTTTGTTTTAACTAGATAACAGAAAGAATATCGTATCAAATATATGCACTGAATACGGGGTGATAGATAGGTCACCGCAATTTTGCACGTCAGCGATACAAAATATAATTCTTCGCCTATCCTATCATCTTTAGCTGTGGAGTATCAAATCACCCTGATATTTCTGATGCTTCTACCTCATTATTATCAAAATCATCGGATATATGAATTAACTCTTTAAGGTTTCCTGATACAAGGATAGAACCATAAAGTACTACCAACGTGCCTATTACAAGCTGAAGGCTAACTGGCGTTCCCAAAAATGCTACTTGGATGACAATAGCAAAAGCGGCATAAGTAATGTTAAGTGATGTACCTCTAGCAGCACCGATTAAATGAATTGATTTATAGTATAGAGCATAACAAATGGATCCAAGTAAAGCTGATATAACTGTTAACCATACTACCGTAGATGACAAGACTTCAAAGGTTAACGAATATCCATGAATAAATGGTGTTATTATTACTGCATAGCACAGTGCAGATGTTGTCTGTCTTATGGTAACTGCCTGAAAAGGATCAGCATCCTCACCTTTCATTCCCCAAGCACAGATCACTCCTTCAAGTCCCCATGCTAAAGCACCACCTAAAGCAAACAATATACCAAGTACAAAGTTGTGGTTGGCGCTAGCCTCTGATGGCATATACCCTAATACAACAACTCCGATTATACTTAACAGAACACCAAACCAAGTTCTTCTGTTCATTTTTTCCTTCAAAAAAATGAATGCAAGTAAAGCACCTACCCCAGGGAATATTGAAGTAATACTTGCTGTATAAATTGGGCCTATATACTTAACACTAAGAAAATAGCATGTCATCCCTACAGGTCCACCAATCACCGCCCCTAAAGCAATAACTTTTCCGTTCCTTGTTTTTAAATACTTTACTACTTGATTAAATTCACCTTTCACAAGCATAAATAAGAGCATCCATAGAGAAGAGAAAAAATCATGCATAAATGAGCTTACAAATGGAGCGAGTAAAATGGCTTGTTTAGTATCTATATAAGGTGTTTTCTCTAATATGATACCAATTACCACTGTATTTATTCCCCAGGAAGCTGCAGAAATAATCCCTTGGCTTACACCTTTCCTTGCATCTTTAATATTTTTTGCATACATTTTAATATACCCCTTTTCCAAATTACTAACATTACCCTTGTATTTACCAAAAATGCATTCAATAGATTTTAGTTTAATAGTTAGATTTTTAAATTATTTGATTCAATACTAGTGGTATATATTGGGTTATTTCCTAGAATATCCATGTAACTACGTGTAGTAATTCCGTGGTCAGTAGTATGAGTGAGCATCTGAAGGGCATCGGATAGTTCAATCCGGCGATAAGTCTCTGTTACACGACCGCCGACATAAAGAGATTGGCGTCCCCTCCGTAACTGCTCTTTTACTTCTTCGGACAGCTCGTCCGACCTATTCAAAGAGTCCAGGACATTATCTTCTGCAGCTGAACAGCTCATTATTGTTATATCAGCCTGATTAACACGTCCAGTAGGAGAATATGCCAAAGCACTAACGATACGGTATTGGGCACTACTAATGGTCTCCCTTAAGAACGTCGGAGATACAGGTACCATATCCTCGACGAGCAGGCGTGTTATGCCACGATCATTAATCGCCTCTAATATCTGCTCCGGGTCGTCCTCGACCAAAACTTCCTTGTGTGGTGGCCAAACATCCATCCAAGAATGGTTCATGTGGCTTTGTCCTACATGGAAGACGAAGAATTCAGGATAGATTCTCAGCTTACCAGGATCGTCACTCAACAGAGGACGATGAAAGTCGTAGAATCGTGTTAACGCTGACATGAGCAGAACGCTTGCACCCATGCCTCCACCAGCTTGTCGTACCACGACTCCAATACGATCTTTCTCATTGAACCCGGGAAATATGTCTTCCAAGGAGGCGGTTTTATTTTCAACCTGGAAATCAAAATCTGCATAGCTCATGGTATTTATAGTGTGCACAGTTAGAGGACTCCTTCCCCTTTTTGGGAATAATCTTATATTATGCTTCTTATATACGTAACGTGGTATTGTTGTCCTTGTGAATCTCAGAGTCTAAATCCGACTTTAACCTTTGAAAGTAACCCCTACAAATCACATACGGGTATAAAAAAGCCTATCTTATGATAGATCTGAACATAAATGTCCCCGTTGTTTGGTCGCGCTTTGATTTTTTCTCTTGTGGAGTGGAACGGTCTCGGGACTCAAAGTGAGCTGCATCGATGTCTACAGCTTCATCACAAACAAATCCTTCGTGAATGGCTTGGTGGAATAGAGATTCTTGTGTCAATTCGAGAGAATTGGATTCACTTAATTTATACGTAAGATGGGAAATGGATGATTGCGATGAAATGTGACTGGGAAACAGAATGCCGCAATCCAAACGAAATATAAAATTCTAAGTAAAGCGTTTGATTATATCTTTAATTATCATTATTCTTTCTTGAATACGAGCAATCAGTGCACAATCATATCTGGGTAATTAAGTTATGTCGGCGCTCGATAACTGACTTTGTAAAGTATGAATAACCGCTTCCAAAACGTTTATTCATATTAATCTTGTATGTTAAACAGGCTTCCTTGTGGTATAATATACAAAGGAGTCAGCCTCTTTTCTATTCTTGTTTGTGTTCGTTTGGTCACTTACAATTTTCAAGAATTCGGGGAGGCACTCCTTTTTTAATGCCTTTGAACTCTTGCGGGAAAAGCCATCAATATTATGTTTCAAATAATTTCTGGAACATTCTATAGGGTGTGTGTATCACCGCTATAGAATGTCTAATCCACTTGGAAACTCGTCTTACTTTCAGAACAAACCACAAATTGATTATGTTTTCTTACAAAGATTTAGTTCTCTGTAAAATCGTTTAATTTTGGATCTGTTGTTTAAATCCCAATTTACATAAATAATGGTTCAGGTAATCTATGTCCTGTATAAATGGCATCTCCGTCGCTCTCACCATCAAAAATAACAGTTGTATCTGGGCTGAAAATTAGTACATCGCCTGCTTCTGCTACATACTTTTTCCCTTGGTCATCACGTATCACAATTTTTCCGTTTAAAACAGTCTTCACTTCTAAGAATGTATACGTAAATTCGAATTCTTCTCCAGGCTGCATGGAGAAATAACCCAATGATAATGCATTTTCTTTTGAAGTAATCGGCACATCAATAATTTGGCTTTTAACTGCCGGGATTCCCAACACTTTATTTAATTCTATCTTTTTATATGTGCCTGCTTTAATTAACTGGACACCAGGTTTTTTACTTAAATAATTGAATTCTGCTTTTTCTACTGTTTTCTCACTCATCTTCTTCACTCCATTTAGGTTTTTATTGTTTTTCTAACCGCTTACATTTTCTGAAAAATTCTTGTATTCTAAATAGGTTTAAACTTATTTAGAATATCTTCTTCACATGGAACTCGTACTACTTTCGGAATAACCCGCAAATTGATTATGTTTTCTTACAAAGATTCAGTTCTTTGTAAATTCGTTTAATTTTGGGACTTTTGTTTTGGATCCCAATTTACATAAATAATGGTTCAGGTAATCTATGCCCTGTATAAATGGCATCCCCATCGCTCTCACCATCAAAAATGACAGTTGTATCTGGGCTGAAAATTAATACATCGCCTGCTTCTGCTACATACTTTTTCCCTTGGTCATCACGTATCACAATTTTTCCGTTTAAAACAGTCTTCACTTCTAAGAATGTATACGTAAATTCGAATTCTTCTCCAGGCTGCATGGAGAAGTAACCCAATGATAATGCATTTTCTTTTGAAGTAATCGGCACATCAATAATTTGGCTTTTAACCGCCGGGATTCCCAACACTTTATTTAATTCTATCTTTTTATATGTGCCTGCTTTAATTAACTGGACACCAGGTTTTTTACTTAAATAATTGAATTCTGCTTTTTCTACTGTTTTCTCACTCATCTTTTTCACTCCATTAAGTTTTTCTATTATTCTTTTAATAGCTTTCATTTTATACTATTGTTACTCAATAAATACAAAATTTTATAAATATTCTGTCATCTTGATATATAATAGCATTTTTAGCTAATCATGAAAATAAAAACCTTCGAAATATTATAAGGAAATAGTTTACATTAACTTTGTTTAACTAATTCTCGCATTTGGGAAGCTACGGCTTTTTTATCATCATGTCCAGTAATACCTCCGCCAACAATGACAAGATCAGGCTGTGCTTTAATGGCTTCCGGCAATGTATTTAATTTAATGCCCCCTGCAACAGCTGTTTTCGCATTTTTCACCACACGTTTAATAGTTTTAAGCTGTTCAAATGGGCTTTCTCCAGCTGCTTGAAGATCGTAACCAGTGTGTACACAAATATAGTCTACTCCAAGAGCATCCACTTCTTTTGCACGTTTCTCAAGATCTTTTACATTGATCATATCAATTAGAATTTTTGTCCCTTGTTTTTTAGCCTCTTCTACTGCGCCTTTAATAGTTGAATCGTCAGTTGCGCCTAGTACTGTGATGATATCAGCACCCGCTTCAGATGCTTTCATAACTTCAAAGGCACCTGCATCCATAATTTTTAGGTCTGCTAATACGGTCAGATTAGGAAAGGCTTCTTTAATTTCTTTTACAGCCCTAAGGCCTTCATTGATAACAACCGGTGTGCCAATTTCCACCACATCAATATACGCCTCTACTTCTCTTACTAGCCTTTTTGCTTCTGGAATGTTTACAAGGTCTAATGCTAATTGTAGTTTCATAAATTTTTCACCTCTTATTGGTTTGTTTGATACAATTTTTATTATAAGTGGCAATTTTCAGAAAAGAAAGTATGCACTTTTTTTTCATATAGTATCTAAATATATACCATAATGAAGTTTTATATAAAATTATGTTTAAAAAAATCGATTTTAGCTTTTCTTTCCTCAGTCCTAATTCAATTTTAAAATTCCATTCTCCGTCCTCTTTTATATTTCAGTGACAAAATACAGTAATATAAGAAATTTTCCATTTAATTCGTCCAAAGCCTTATGAATTCTGCTTTTAAGCATACTATCAAGTTTACAATAGTATTTTACTAATTTTTTTACAACGAAAAATAATTTGAACTTTATTACTATTCAAACTAATATATTGATTACTTGGTAATCAAATACTACATTTACTTCTTAGTAAATAATATTTACATGTAAAACAAATTAATAGAAAGAGGATTAATATGATATTCAAAACGAAACTATTTTTAGCTTTTGGCATTATTTATGGGATGTATTGACTAACTCTGTACATGATGGATTAAATGTACCTTCCTTCCAGCACTGGAAAAGGCGTCAGCACCTATACTTCGCCTTGCGGCTTCGCAAATTGAAATCAAGTCAAAAAATGAAAAATACAGAAAATGGATGGGGAACAGTCACCATCCATTTATTTCAAGGCGTTTTCAGCAAGCATTTGAAGTGTAATATCATCCATTGGTGGATTATGCAGCCCTGCTCGGGCATTTTGATAATAGCGGTGAAGAGGGTTTTGTTGAGACAGACTTCTTGCTCCTACAATCCTCATGGCTAAGTCAACAATTTCGATTGCTTGATTGGTTACAAAGGTTTTTACTGCGGCAATTTCTAATTTATAATCCTTTTGCGGACTTTCTTCATATTGAGCAGCAACACCAAATAAAAACTGTTTGGATAAAAGCAATTTCAATTCCATCTCACCAATTTGCTGCTGTATGTTTGGTAGTGTTCCAATTGGTTTTCCAAGGCTTGTCGGTACATAATTAGCGGCAAACTTAACGGCATAGTCACGTGCAGCTCCTGCAATACCAAGGTAGCATGCGGGAATATGAAGCAGCCAGCCTTTTCTGCGATTTTTATTTTCATGAGTCGAATACTCCATCAAATAGTTGACTGGGACTTCGACATAATCAAGAATTAAATCGTGACTGGCAGTTCCTCTCAGTGCCACACTGTCCCATGTTTCACGAATGGAGACACCCTTTAAACTCTTCGGAACGAGGAAAGTAGCAATTTTGCCGTCCTCCAGTGTAGCTGTCACGAAGATGAAATCAAGTACAGGCGATGCTGAGGTGAATGTTTTTTCACCTGTAATGATATAATACTGCTGGTCGCTGGATAAAACGGCCGTTGTCGTTGGCCTTGCTCCTCTTAATGGACTGCCGGCATTGCGTTCACTTTCAGCTGTATTAATCAGCGCTCCTTTCTGAATCTCATTGCTTAATAGGGGAACCAGCTCTTTTTTCCAGTGATTATGTTCAGCAAATTCTAGTATTATTCCCATATGCCAGCCAATCGATAATGCTGTCGATCCGCATCCTTTTGCAATTTGCTCTTGAAAAGTAAGGAACTCCGTTAAAGAAATACCTTCGCCGCCTAACACTTTAGGCAAAGTTAATGTTGTATACGCAATTTCCTTCAACTCTTTGACATTTTGATAGGGAAATGAGTTCAATTCGTCCAATTCACCTTCCCGTTTCTGAAAATCAGGTGTCAATTCTTTTAATTTAGTCATTATTTTATTTCGGACATCTGTAGTAGCAGTCATATCTTTTTTCCCTTCTCTCAACCTATCGTCTGTTTACAGTAGGAATGTATATGGTAAAATGGGGAACATCTCCATCCATTTTACCATATACAAAAGAATGTCAATTCAAAATATTCAAAATATAATGAACCCCAGAAAAAAAACATTCGTTTCTCTTAAAGAGTCGAATGGCGGCTTGCTGTAAATAGAACTCACTACTGTCACAACCGGTTTCTTACACATGGTACTTTTTACAAGACCCACCAGAAAGTATTCAGCCTGGTTATATTGTTATAATCCATTATTGTGACAATAGAGTAATGGGTTAGACTCTATCTATAATTAGGAAACCCTTCTTATTAGAGACGCCATTTTGGTTTCTAATCAGAGGTTTCAGACAACGAGAAATCCATTAACCAAAGTACAATGATTAATGGATTTCTGAATTATACGCAACAAAGAACAAAATCCCTAACGCGACTTAAATCCAATCCCAAATGAAGACTATATACTTGGGTTTTTTCTCGCACGTCCATTGTTCCATTGCAAAATGGACATACTACTTCCACTTCTTCATCTTCTTTTAAATCAAAATGAAATTCTTCAACAACATATCCTAAAACCCCATCTTCTTTACCACAATCCTAAAATTGAAAGCGATTATTTTTATCTCTTCATTTAAACCAAATGGATCATCCTTATCTATCGATTCCAAAAATGCCTGACTCAATTCATCCAGTTCTTTGTCTTTGGTCAAGATTATTCCTCCTGATCCTTTTAATGGATTCCATATCCTCCATGTAATGATACAAAAATCCGTAATCTCATGCCATATTTCAACTAAATCCATTTCACGATGGCAATGAGGACAGATAAATGGATCTTTATCAAACGCTTAAAAACTGGCAGTAGATCGAATCAATAAACAGTTAGAAAACCAGCAAAAAATAGCTGCCTAATTTTAAAAAAAACGATAAATCTACCTAAGATTAATCTAAGCAATTTTAAAAGTAGCAATTGTGAAATTGATTCAATTAGTATAATATTGACAAATTTTATTTGTAGGTACGCACTTCTTTATTATATAGTATTAAAAGATATACTTTTATTTTTATAAGAAACGGAGGGGGAAACAATTGGGACATCTTACTGACAAAACATTTAACTGTGAGAAAGAATTGACGCTTTCTATCATTGGTGGTAAATGGAAAATGCTAATTATGTGGCATTTGGGGAAAGAGGGAACCAAACGATTTAATGAACTAAAATCACTCATCCCCGGAATTACACAGAGAATGCTTGTTAGTCAACTAAGAGAACTTGAAGAAGACCTCATTATACACCGTAAAGTCTATCCCATAGTACCACCTAAAGTAGAATACTCACTGACTGAAACAGGGAAAAGTCTAATGCCAATACTCGATTCTATGTATGAATGGGGTAAAAACTATATTGAGACTGTCTTGAAAAATCAGGTAGAAAAAACCGAGTCTGTCTAGTAAAGTAAGGCTAGTCTTATTATGATCGTGCTTCAAAAGGGGATTATAGGTATAAATACGTAAAATTATGTATAAAAACACGCTCACCAAGTTAACATTAAAAAATTAATATTAAGCGACACCAAAAAACTACAAGCAACAATCCCAATACGGGTTGATGCTTGTAGTTTTTTGGTGTTTATTATTTCCCCTCATTATAATCGTGGAGTGAACTAATTTCCGTTATTTCCGTTACTTCCTACTACATAAGAGTATCCACCCTATATATTTGCACAAGGTCCACCTCTCGACACAAAGTAATTAAGAACTTTACTTATATAGTTACTATGTAACTTCTCACTTAAGGGACTAATTATAGACGGTTAGCAATTGTATTACAGTATTGTGATATTCTCGGTGATATTATCATCCTTTCACTCTAATCAGTGGATAGAGATTAAATACTTCGACGAATTAAAAAGTAACTGGAAAGTCAAAACAGACATTTTATCTGGCATTAACTTTATTGCACTCTCTAATAGTATATTTTTAGACACTATATGATTAAAAAGTGCATACTTTAATTTCTAAAAATTACAACATATAATAACGGTGTAGCAAATAAATTTTATTAGGGAGAGAAAAAAATGAAACTACAATTAGCGTTAGACCTTGTAAATACAGAAGAAGCAATTAAATTGGTGGAAGAAGTTAAAGACTACATTGATATCGTAGAAATCGGTACACCGGTTGTTAAAATTGAAGGTCTTCAAGCAGTAAGAGCTGTTAAAGAAGCATTCCCTCAATTACAAGTACTAGCTGACATGAAAACAATGGATGCAGCAGGTTACGAAGTTTTAAAAGCAGCTGAATATGGTGCTGATATCATCACTATTCTAGCTGTAGCTGAAGATGAGTCTATCAAAGGCGCAGTTGCAGAAGCAAAAAAACTAGGTAAACAAATCCTCATTGATTTAATTGCTGTTAAAGATATTGCCAAACGTGCGCAAGAAGTTGACGAAATGGGTGTAGACTATATTTGTGTCCATACAGGTTACGACCTACAAGCAAAAGGTCAAAATTCATTTAAAGACCTTGAAACAATTAAAAGTGTTGTAAAAAATGCAAAAACTGCAATCGCAGGCGGTATTAAATTAGAAACACTTCCAGAGGTTCTTAAATCAAACCCTGACCTTATCATTGTAGGTGGCGGTATTGCTAACCAAGATAATAAAAAAGCTGTCGCTGCTAAAATGCAAGATTTAATTAATCAAAAGACTTTTGCTTAGGAAAGGTAATTTCAATTATGACAACTATTAAATACGCTACTGAAATTGTAAATGAGTTAAATCGGACAATAGACTTAATAGATGAAAATGAAGCTGAAAGATTGGTAGATACGATTCTTGAGTCTAAGAAGGTGTTTGTAGCGGGCGCAGGTAGATCTGGATTTATGGCCAAATCATTTGTGATGCGATTGATGCATATGGGGTTTGATGCCTTTGTAGTTGGTGAAACGGTAACCCCCAGTCTTGAAAAAGACGACATTTTAATTATTGCTTCCGGTTCAGGTGAAACAAAAAGTTTAGTGTCAATGGCAGAGAAGGCTAAAAATTTAGATGCATCAATCGCAGTTGTCACGATTTCTCCTGAGTCTACTATTGGAAAATTAAGCGATTTAGCAATTAAAATACCAGCCAAACCTAAAGCTGGTGCAGACACTGATTACAAAACCATCCAACCCATGGGTTCACTATTTGAGCAAACCCTCCTATTGTTTTTTGATGCTGTCATATTAAGAGTGATGAATAAGAAGGGATTGGAATCCGGGGTCATGTACGGTAGGCACGCAAATCTTGAGTAGTAAAAATTTAAGTACCATTTTTACCAGTTTATTTTTTAAAAATAAAACCTAAAAAAGAGCTATTAAATGAACGATTAATGCGGTAAAAATTTAAGAACCAACTCCATTTGAGCAGCTTTATCTTTTGGTAAAGCTGTCCTTATTTTATCTTTTGAATTGTTTCTATTTCTCTTAGATTAGTAGTGATTATTAAAAAAATAAATATTCCCAATAATCTTGACATTATAATAAATAATATCAAGATTATTGGTGATATGTCAAGCATAAAAAGTGTATCAAATAAAAGAGGCCACTGAAAATCCTCCGCTTTTTCGCTGGTAGGTAAGTAGTAATATCAAAAAAGTGACTTAAAATTTAAAACGTGAATTGGGGTTAATTTTCCCCTTATTTTAATCTATTAGTTTCAATATTCTTTTTAAACTCACTGTATATATAGCCATTGCACCTTGCAATTCAATGCCAATTAGACCCGAGGATTGATTACTGCCATTAGAATTTCCACTTTTGCCATCTTTTGTACCAGTCCTTGACAAGTAATTTTCCATGTCTCGCCAACTTCTTACCAATAAAAGACTCCTCTAATTCACTATTTTGTCAGGTAGGGGTAGCGTCAGGAAAATGCTGATTTAAATTGTATGGAAATTCAAATATAAAAAGCCTAATTTCTCGTTGTTATAAGTGAGAAATTAGGCTTTAGTTACTTCATAAAAGCGCCCGATTACTTAAAAAGAAAAAGTCGTGACTATACAAAAGCTCACGACTTTTTCTGTAGTAATAAAGATGATTCAAATATGTGACATTGCCTTCTTGATGTAGTCAGAAAGCTGTTTATCTATCCCAAATTTCTCTCCTATTTCAGGATTCTCTTTATAATAACGTTCAGCTGCTTTGGATATCTCTGGATCCCCAAAAGTCAACTTATTGACGAATTCATTCCATTGTTTTGCCAATTGTGTTACGTCTAGGTTTTCAGGTGGTGTCCCCTTCTCATATTCCACTGTATCTTTGCAGTTATTTCAGACCATTCACTTACATACTGCTTTCTTTCCTCTAGTCCAAACTGTTTGAACATCTTTTCCTGTTGCTCTAGGGTAAAATATTTATCTTTATTCATATTAATCACCTCAATTAAATTTATAAATTGTTCGGGCGACACTTCTTGTTGACTATTAAGCAATTCGTATATTTTCTCCAACCGACTACATAACAGTTCTTGTAGCCGAATGCGTCTTTTTACATCATCTAACTGGACTTTGATAATTTCAACCGGATTAAAATTTCGATTTTCCATTATCTCTTTAATTTCTTCCAAAGCAAAGCCTAACTGCTTAAGTGACATAATTTGTTGTAGCCTGACTATATCCGACTCCGTATAAAGTCTATGACCCGTATTTGAATACTGCGAAGGAGAAAATAGGCTAATCTTATCGTAATGATGAAGCATTCGTACCGTAAGTCCGGTTTGTTTAGCTAATTCTCCAACCTTCCAAGTTATTTTATTCAGAATCAACCCCTCATTTCGTACGAATTATTTTCGCCGGCAACATTACTATACATCCTGACATAGTGTTAGGATCAAGTACCCTTTTAAAACTTTTTTTGGTTGTTTAATTTTCATTACAAAAAGACGCCTTCTAATATAAGAATAGCGCCCTTTAATAGAAGAGCGTTCAGAATAGGACTGCTACAGTGATATTCAAGAAAAGCCCCCGTTCGTTGAAAAAAGAATAAATAACACTCTTCAACAAACTCGTTCGTGAAAAAGCGATGCCTTCTTCCGGCATCGTACCATTTCGCTTAGTTTAAGTTCACTGACTGTTTAAAATGACTTTCCTCTTTTTGATTTGAAACATAACTATGCAAAATCATGCCAAGAATAACGATAAAAATACCGCACAAAGATAATAAAGAACGAGTGGGTATCGACAAAAATAGCAGTTCCCCAGCTAACGTAAAAAGCACTTCCATTGATTGCGTTGCTTCAACAGCAGCTAATTTTTGCATATTTCCTCTTACCATATCCGTTGCTCCGAAAAATAGGACAGTTGCAATGACTCCAGAACAAAGTGCCACCACTAAAGATTGGAGACTCTGTCCCTTACTTGGCAATCCTACCGTATATATGCCATACAAAGAAAGTAAAAACCAGAATGGGAGACTTGCAAGAGTCATTCCTAACACCCGTTGATAAGCATCTAAGCTCCCTGCACACACTTCCATCATTTTACGATTCCCTAAAGGATAGGCAAATGATGCGATTAGAACAGGGATAACTCCCAATAAAGATTTTCTAAAGAAAGGTGTTTAGCATGTTCCATTTGCATTAAAACAATACCTAACAGAATAATCAGTGACATGATAAGACCTTTCAGGGGAATTTTCCCTCTCATCTGTATAGGTCCATTCTCTGTGTATTTCGTTTCAAAAAATAACTGTGTAAGTAAAGTACCTGAAATAATAGTCAATTGCCATGTTCCAGCAATAAGCCAACCAGGTGAATACGCAGATGCAAAACATAAGGGGGCATAGAATAATCCAAATCCTACAGAGCCCCATAAAACCCATGTCCCTGGTTGTTTTCTCATTTCGTTTAGGAGTGGCCGGAAACTTTAGCGAATTAGTACAATACACAAGAGAAACGGGGCCATAAAGATATATCGAAGCGATGCGCTCCAAATCCAACTGCCGCCAGACAACTCCATAGATGCATTAAGTACAAACGTAAAAGCAAAAAAGAAGGCTGCAGTAATACCAATTAAAATGGGTTGCAACGTTAATTCACCTCGGCTCCGTTTTCTTGCGTTAGTAGTTCGCCAAGACTTAGCCAGTTTTCTTCTACAAAACGGACAACTGTTTCGTATTCCTGATTTTTACAAGCTGATATAATTTGATTGTGTTGCTCAACCGAATATAACCCTTTTTGGGTAATAAATTGTGAAATCTCTAATCGCCGAATTTTTGGTAAACTACGTTCTAATGCGAATAAGATTTCAGGGTTTCCAGCTACGTCTAAGAACACATTGTGAAAAGCTGTATCTGCCTCAATAGCCTTAATAACGTCACCTTTTTCAATTGAAAGTTGCAAAGCCTTATTACTAAACTCTAATTCTTCAACATCTTTTTCCTTTAATAATGGACATGCAAGTCGAGCAGCTAAAGCATGTAAAACTTCTACAACCGTAAAAGCATGTTTCGCCTCCTCTATTTTCATTGGTGCTACACGAGTAGATGACCCTGGAAGGGACTCAACAAGCCCTTCGTCCTCAAGTCGTTTAAGTGCTTCCCTAACAGGTGTGCGGCTAATTCCAAACTTTTCTGCTAATTCTTTGTCATTTAAGCGTTCTTCTGGTTGTAATTCTAAAGTAATAATATCCCCCTTTTTTAATGGTCCATTTTCTTGGATAAGAGAAGGAGTTATTTAAGAGTGCATCGAAGATCTAATTTTTTCAATTAAGTGGCTGTTTAGTTACTTTTGAAGCAGAACGTTTTAATTTAATTTTTCCGATCACTAACAATAACAGCGGCAGAATAAGGGTAACTGTATAAAGAAAAGGTACCGCTGTGGTGGTAATAAAGGTACTAAGTTCAACAAGATTGGAATAGGAAAAAATCGAAAAAGAGAATGTTAAAAATGCTAATGGGAATAGCAAAATTCGGTAGTCCCTTAACCCGAGTATCTGAGCGAGTCCTAGAGAAATTCCATAATAGTAAACGGTTACCTTGAAATAAATTGTTAATATCCAAATAATTGCAACAAACACTTCGATTCGAAAGTTCCCAAGGCTAATTTTTTTCCCCAGCATATAAGAGGGGTAGGTTTGCCTTGCCGTTATATTCGGGCCTAAAACAAAAATGCTGAACAAAACAAAAAGGGTTAAAATCAGCCCACCAATGAAAATGCCCCAATAAAAGGCTTTTTTTATTTTTGCTTTTTCCGTTACATACGGCGTGACCATTAAGAATACAACAAGTTGGACATAAGGAATGGTAAGAGTTTGGTAAATACCTCTCATAACAGGTTTTAATCCATCACCGAGAATCGGGTAGATATTTTCTATTTTGATTTCGGGAATAATAAATAAGAACAGCAAGATAAGTAGTGTTACAATCCAGGGGAAAAAGATGACCACTGTCCGGAAGATGACTTCTAATCCTAACCGGACACCTATAAGGCTCGTTAATAAAAAAGCCACCATAATCACTTCGATTGGGGTTTCGGTTAATATCTCCGTTGCAAAAAAGTCCCCGATTTCTCTTAGTAAATCAAACAAAAGAATAAAAAGAAAGAAAATAAATAGAAGTGCCAAGCCTTTTCCGAGCCATTTCCCTAAAATTTTTTCATGACATTCTATATAGGTCATGGACGGATAAAGGGCGGCTAATTGATTATAGAGATAGGCAAAAAACAAACTAATGATGGTTGCAGAAGCTGAAACCAGCCAGGCATCCTGCTTTGCCACCGTTGCCGTAGAGGCCGGCTGGACAAGTACGGAAGCCCCTATTGTAAAGGTAATGACCATTATAAACAATTCACTGGCATTTATTTTTCCTTTTTCAAGCATAATTTCCTCCAATAATTCCGGATAATACTCAGTATCCCAATAAGTTCCTATATTTATGACTACACTTAGAAATGATGGAGAAGGTTCAGCAGTATAAAAAGGAGCTTCCAATCAAGGATTCTTTTTGTGCGTATAAGTAGCACGTAATGTGATGCTTTTCTTATCCAATAATCGGGAGCGATTCTACAGCATTAACCAGACCATAAAAATCGGCGTACATTATGTTCAAAAATGTACGCCTTTTTGGTGAAAATTCAACATATTATACATATCTAATTTGTAGGAGCCTTTTAAAATCAAGGAATTTTCACCTTTAGTCTTGATAATTGTTCCAGAATTGTGCTCTTTCCTTATGTTACGGGCCATTATCTTAAATAAGAGAAGGAAATTTAGAAATTGAATCGAAGCTCTAAGGTATTCAATTAACAGGGAGTGAAGAAGAAGGTGTGTTTTATAGAAAAGATACCTGTTCAACTATAAAGAAGATATAGGATGACATTGAAAAAAATGATTTAGGAAAAGCAAGAGATAGACTACACGGGTTAATTCCACCTATCTTAATCAATTAGATCTCCGTAGAAAGTTAGGGGATATCTATTTTGCATTAAAATATCCATCAATGGCTGCAAAGCCCTTGAAAGCTCCAAGGCTATTTTTTTTGCCCATTTTTATGTTGCTACAGGCGATTTTAAGCGAATTAATTTTAATTTAATGGATAACCTATCATTCAATTCAATTAAAAAGCACTGGTTAAATTACAAAAACAGATTATCAATAACTTTCCTTTGTGAGCAGAAATATCTCCTAAAAATCCGATACGTTAATTACATTTCATGTGAATTATCTTGCGGATTAGAGAGGCTACCCTGTCACTATACCTATTATAAATATGTAAAAAAATACCCCGTGTTTGAATTTCCGAAAAAATAAACTTAAAACGATATACATGTTACACTAATTGTAAACGCATACATTGTTCAAAAAAACCGATGAAATGAGTGATTACTATGTTATTAGAAAACCTAATACATCGTTTTGAACTAGTAAAAGAACGAAACCCATTACATGCCAATGAATTACTAGATTATATTCAAAAAAGTTATATTTATGGAGAATTATCTATTGTTGAATATAAAAAACTTTTTTTGAACTAGACAAACTTAAAGCAAAAAAGCCAAATTCATTTTTTGTAAAACAAGACCTTTTGCCTTTGAAAAATGTAAATTAAGTTCTACACTCTAACAAATCACATTTTAAGTTCACTGTATATTATATTCATTTCGTCCCCTAAAACCTTGGTTTACGGCATAAAATCCATCTTGGCAGTCATACCCAGGGTGGATCTTTTTTCCTGTTTGAAAAATCTTTTTGTTTAACTTGTTTGTTTCCATTTAATTAATCATTTTGTTCCATTTGATCTAATTTCTTTTTTATATACTTATTGGATATAAATAACAATAGAAAGGAGAGAATTAAACATCCACCCATAGTCAACAAGAGATATTGCAACCAGGCTCCGAGAACCTAAAATATCCATTCATAATCCCCCTTTTAAAAGTAATGACCGTCCTTATTTCTTCTTTTCTTTCCATTTTATATTTCCTCTATTCTTGTAATCTTGACTTCTACTTTGAATATATCAGGATTTTTCTCTAAAACGGTAATAAATCGTTTGAGATCTTGATGGAGAATAAACCCTTCATTCTCTTTTTCAAATTTTATGGTAAAGGCAGGAACAGATTCCTGAACGGGCTCAACAGCTGTAGCAACATATTCACCAGTTTTCTGAGATTCTATAAAACTCTGTAATAATTGAGCTTACTGCTCTACTATTGATTTTAATTTTTCTAATTCTTTTTGATTATCTGTTAATACTTCCTCTCTTTCTGCAGATGTCAGTGTCTCATTTTCCCCCGAAATTTCTTCTTCTTTCGGCTCGATACCTATATTCAAATCCATTTGTTTATGCTCATCAACACTTTCTTTAACTTTTGCTTCCTCTTTCTTGGCCTTTTCCAGGCTCTTTCTCAATGTATATCGGAGACTATAAACGCTTTTATCATCTTTCCCCCAAATCTTAGCAACCGAAGGCATATTAAAACGTTCATTGTAATCATCCAATATTTGAAACTGCTTTTCTTTCGGCAACAATTTTAAGTCCTGGAAGCTCATTATTTCTTCGGGCTTTGCTTCGGGCTTATCTCTTTTCGGTACATCTTTATTCTCTTTTGAGGAGCTCGGTCTTTCTAAAATTCCATGCTTATAAAGAAGTTCATAATAAGAAGTACGATTGATTCCTAATGCTTCGATAATATCTTTTGAAGTAAATTGCTCTCTCCATTTAATAAGAATATCCTTTTGTATTTCGGGAGAATATGATTTTAAAGTTTCGTAATCAACTAATGACGTAAACATATTGTATTGTCGCACCTTTCCTGGTTTTGTGTAATCACGTTTTTCTTTTCCCCTAAGTAATGAAGAAAGAAAAATAATGGTTCCCGTATAGCCACGCTTCCCTGTCTTGTGATGGACCCCCGAAGTTGCTAGTTTCTTAGATTTCACTTCAAGTCTAAATTCTCTTTCGATTTCATCCGATGAAAGCATATTCCTCCCCCGTTCAGTTATTTAATTACCTTGAATCCTACAAGTCCGTTTTCCATTAATCTTTTGTAATTTGATTAATGCCATTAATACGAATTTATAAAAAAACAACTACAAAAACTTCTAGCTTTCTTTAACAGTATCAGTAACGTCTCAAAATTCACTTCCTGTATCTACCTCAGTGGTGCATGTAAGAATTTCTACAATATCCATTTGATTTCCCGCTGATAAATATTCATCGTATTCCTCCACTGTAACTTCAGATTCTCAATTCTTTTACGTCCTTTGAATAATCATTTTTTTGTTCAATTAGAGTACACCCTGACAGAACAAAATCAATGTATAGATTTGTTCAAACAGACTTATTCAAATAGGGGTGATCCCCTTCCTACTTGGACTATAATAAAAAAATAGCTTCACAGCCGTTATGACTGGAAGCTATCAAATAGGACAAAACAAGATTTATTTAAGCAGCTGCAAAGATGAAAGGGAATTATAAATAAATAGAAGTTTTGGAAAATGAAAAGCTTATTTCCTGCCGGCAAATACTCTGGATAGGAAATAAATAAAAAAGCCCTCACACATCAATGTTGAGGGCTCAGCGTTTCTTCATATTCCTTTACTATCCGGTAAAATGTACTCCTAGGCACGTTAACCTTCTTCATAGCCTCAACTGCTGTTATCTCATTATCTTTCCATTGTTTGTATGCTTGTTCAATCTCTTGAGTAATTTCAGTTTTTGGTCTGCCCAGGTGTTTCCCTTGAGCTTTTGCTACCGCAATCCCCTCAGCCTGCCTTGTCTTGATTTCCTCCCGTTCTTTTTCGGCGAATGCAGTAAGAAGAGTCAAAATGATTGTTTGTATTGCTCGATTGCTGGTGTTAATCATAGGCTCCTTTATGAAACGCAGCTGTACTCCATTTTCTACAAACCATTTATATTCCTTCATTGTGTCATCCATATTCCGTCCCATCCGAGTAATGGAATCAAATGCAACCGTATCCCCTTCACGCACCATTTGTTTTAATAATTGATACTGAGGACGTTCAAAGTTTTTACCGCTGGCCTTATCAATGAATATGTCCCGTTCTTCAATTCCTTCCTCATAGTCTCCATTTGTCTAGCTTCGTTTTGTTCTTTTGATGATACACGGACATAACCGAATATTTTCATATGTATCGAATCTACCTTTCTATGGAATTCTTCAGGGTTAAGCTACAAGAATATGGTATAGAGGATAAGATTAAGATAGTTAGAGAAATTCGATTGACAATCGAGGCTATTGCACCTTAATGATTATTTATAAATGATTAAATTAAAGAGCCGCAAGTCCCACCTGTAAGGTGGCTCAGTTTATTAACAAAAAGCACCTGAATAGGCTAAATCAGAATGCCTTTTCAATAAGGTAAACTGCCCAAATATTTGGGCAGTTTATTAAGATAGAATTCTTCGACTGTACTATTTTATGTTTGCAGGTCTAACTGAGAATTCAAACTTGCTTTAGGAGATTTTACAGTTCAGCAACACCTTTGAACATTTCAACTGCCGTTTCAATGAGATCGTCTTTGAAGTCATACTCGTAACTGTGCAGGTTCGCATAGTCTTCGCCGTTTCCAATATAAAAATAGGAGCCTTTTGTAAGTTTCGTGTAGTGACCGTAATCTTCGGAACCACGGAATGCTTCCTGAAGCTCTACAAAAGGAATGTTTTTCTCATTGCAAACGTATCGAACTTTGTTAGTGCTTTCCTTGTGGTTAAAGTTTCCGGGAATTCATCCTGATATTCGAAGCTCACCTTTAGTCCATATTTCTCCGCTTCAGATTTTGCAACATCTTCAAGATTTTTTTGAAGTCTGTCCAACTCTACTTCGTACAGTGCACGAATGGTCATTCGAAGTGTGCCTTGGCTGGCATTAACACCGAATGCTTTTGTACCGATTTCTACATGGACTATTGTGCAAAGAACCAGACCCTTATTAATCTTAGAATCAATGAAACTAGGAATGGCATCGATTACCTTTGAAATGGCAAATGTTGGATTTATACCCTTCTCAGGTTCACTCGCGTGAGATGGAACACCTTCCATATGGATGGTCATACCTTTAGATGCACAGTGCGCCGTTCCATCAATGACATGAACGACATTGTGAGGAAATCCACTCATATTGTGCCAGCCAAAAATTTCATCAATGTCATTTTCCTTGATGAAAACAGAGCATTCAGCAGCACCATCACCTGTCTCCTCCGCATGCTGGAACAGGAAGAAAATATTATTGTCTGATCCCTTCTGATCAATTTCAAGAGCAAAGCCTGCTAAAGTTGCAGAGTGCCCGTCATGTCCACATTTATGAGAAACTCCAGGGCACTTAGAACCGTACGGAAGATCGATCGTTTCTTCGATTGGCAGTGCATCAAAGTCCGCGCGGAATGCTACATTTCTTTTCCCTACTTTGGAATGATAGACAGCATAGAACCAACGTCCTCTGTCAACAATTTCAAGCTTTGTGTTTGCTCTGAGGAAATCGACCAGATGCTGTTTAGTCCAAACTTCATGATTTGATAATTCTGGATATGCGTGAAGTTCATGACGAAGCTGAATCGCCAACTCAAGATTTTTGTTTTCCAATTTTACATCCTCCATTTATAAACAGTAAATCTCTGGTATTCCTTTTTTCATTTATAAAAATATATAATTTATTTCGAATTATTAATCCAGTTTAAAGCAGTATTCACCACAACCGCTACTCCCAATGGAATAACCCCTTCATCCAATACGACGTTCGGATTATGGAGCGGATAATTGTTATCTCCCAATCCATTGGCGCCAGCCCACATGAACATCGTTGGGACAATATTGCTGATATAGGAGAAGTCCTCTGTACCGGCTAACGGTTTCTCGTTTACTTCAAGGTTATTTTCACCAATCACTTCTTTTACATAAGGTGCCATTTGTTCACACAATTCTGCATTATTAAATAGGGATGGAGTTGAGAGAGTTTCAAGATTATATGTGCCACGCATCATTTTTACTGTTAAATCAATAATTTCTGGGATTCTTTTAAACAGATGTTCCCTTACTTCCGGATTGAAGGTACGTAAAGTCGCATCAAGATGTGCCTTATCAGGAATAATATTGGCAACAGTACCACCTCCCATTCTGCCAATAACGAGTACAGCTGTTTCCTGTGGAGCAACTTCTTTCCCAACTAAAGTATTCAATTGACTGTATATTGTATTGACAATCATTAATGGATCAATTGCTTTATGAGGCTCAGAACTATGGCCGCCTTTTCCCTGTACTTTTAAGAAAAAACCATCTAACGATGAGGCAGCTATCCCCGGTTTGTAACCAAATTTGCCGACTTCTAATTCCGGGTCAACATGCAGGGCAAGTGCGGCATCTACTTTCGGATTTTCCAATAACCCATTTGCAACCATGTCCTTTGCTCCTGCCCCAATTTCCTCAGCAGGCTGAAACATGATTTTGACGGTTCCATTCATCTCATTTTCTTTTTCCTTTAACAGCTTTGCCGCCCCGAGCATGAATGTCGTATGGATATCATGACCACAAGCATGCATGAATTCATTAGCGGATTTAAAAGGCAAATCTGTAGTTTCCACCATCGGTAAAGCATCCATGTCTCCTCTTAATAAAATAGTTTTTCCATTTCCATTACCAATAGTTACCACTAAACCAGCTTTTCCGACTTTTTTAGGTTGTAGCCCCATACTTTTCAAGGTTTCTTCAACGTATGCAACTGTATTTGGTAATTCAAATCCAATTTCTGGGTTTTGATGAAGATATCGACGGTGTTTGACTAGCTCCTCTTTCATATCTTCTGAGAGTGATAAAATATTATTGGTTGTTAAAGTACGATTCATTAGAATACTCCTTACCTTTTTAGATTTACCCATCTTAAAAATGGGCATGATTTAAATTTAGTAATATTTTTAACTCCTAGATAAATTAAACGCTTCTTCTTTTGAAATATCTGGGGTTGAAGAAAACTTCGGTTTAGTTTTACTTGCAATAAAAAATAATGCAAATTGCACAACGGAAAGGGCAATTAAAAAATTTAGGACTACACCATATGAATGGTTAAAATTATAAATGGCTCCAGATACAATCGGAGTTATGGCTGCACCTAATGAGATAAATATTGCTACGACACTATATTTTGCTCCATATTCCTTCTCACCAAAAAGTGCTCCTATCATATATGCAGGTGTAACAGTAACAGCCGTTGAACCTACTCCTGAAAATATTGTATAAAGAATAGCTGGTAAAACTATGTTTGCTTTCATTAAAAATAGAAAACTTACCAGACTTCCTGCCGAAATAATAAATAATGTTGTGATTAATCCAAGCTTATCAAATAATCGCCCTACTAATAGTTTTCCGGCAATTACCATTGCAGAACCTAATGATAAAAGCAATGCTGCTGTTTTGGCTGATGTACCTATTCCAGCCAAATATGGAGCAAGATTTATTAGCATACTATTAACAACAATACCGCCAACTAAAATAGCTAAACAAAGAGTCCAAAATGAAACAGACTTTAATGCTTCACCTTGGGTTGTACCTATTAATACATTCAATTGTGTACTCTTTAAAGATATTGCACTGCCTAGTGGCGATAGACCTTTGTCAGATGGATTTAATCTTATTACAAATACTGCCAATGGAATTAATAAGACAGCTATTAAAATCCCTAAAACAAGATAGGCTGATCTCCATCCGTAGGCCGTAATTAGCCAGTTAACTATAGGACTAAGAATTACACCGCCGAAACCGCTCCCCGACAAAGCAATACCTAAACATAAACCTCGTTTTTCATTAAACCAGTTTGTGATAAGAACTGATGAAGGAATCATTGCGCCTCCTGCCATGCCTGCTCCCATTAAGATTGCTAATAGATAAAAGTGAATTAGTTTAGTTGAAAATGAAAACCCAACAAATGCAAGAGCTGCAATTAAGATAAATAAGGTTAAATATACTCTTATATCCATCTTTTTCATTAGTCTGCCTGCAATAGGACCTACAGCCATTGCGGCTAAAGCCATTATCGTAAAATATAGCATAAACTGAGATGGAGCAAATCTAAGTTCTTTCGTAACTGGCAGGATAAATAAGGAAACCAAGTTTGCAATCGGAGCATAGATGAAAGTCATAATCATGAAGGTCGCTGCCACGATCCACCAACCATAAAAAATCTTTCCGTTTTTGTTCATATCATCCCATCCTTTTTAGATAAAATTGTTGATAAATGTTGATACATCGCTGCTGTTTTGACTTATTTTTTCTCTCCCCTCATTCAACATCATTGAAATCGTTTACAAAAGTAAGGTGATTTTATAATTTTCTCCTTCACTTTTATTTATTGCAATAATTGTGCCAACTTTTTAAATTTTATAGGTAGATTTTGAGGACTTTTTTGATTTACTCTTTAAAATCCTTAAAAACTTTATTTTTCAACAAAAATGACGAAATTATTTTTAAAAATTGGAAAGATAGATTTTTAATAAATTAATTATCTGATGTAAAATATTTTTGATTTTTGCAAAAATTTTTACAAAACAACCGACAACTTGATTATTGTCGGTTAAAGAATAATGAATCTATTTTCTTTTGGAAAAAATGCCTTACGTTTTCACTTCGATGTTTTCCATCTTCATGTCTGGTTTTAAAGTTGGAGTAAATCTTTTTTCCAATTTATTAAAGACAAAGGTAAATACTCCAACAAGCACAAGTTAAAATATTCCGGTAACCATATAGATTTCAAGTGGATGATTGTTCTCTCCTTGAACGATTGTTAATCATACCCAATGACCGTACCACTTCCATCTGTTCAATAGATTGTATCGCCCCGCGAAAAATCTCGGAACTGTAAGCCCCATTATAGATAGCCAGTGGCAGGGCAATGTTAAATTGGAAGAAATCCGATATACAGGATACTGATTTGTGCAATCATCGGTATTCCCCAGACTAAGATCAAATAAACTTGTGCAACATTGCAATCAGCATATCATTTTGATATGTTCGGAAAATTCTATTGCCCCAATGATTCTTTCATTATCATGTATGGGATAGGTAGAATTGATTGTTGAAATGTACTGCCATTCATTGCAATTAATTCTTGTTTGACATCGCAAACAGCATTTCCAGTTTTTAATACATTCGTAATCGTACTGTTTTTATTCGTCAGATTTTTATAAAAAGAGGTGACATGTTTTCCCATAAATTCTTCAGGTCTCACGCCATTAATGACCCCATTTCCATCTGTTATAATGCACTATCATAACCAGCCAATTTGCTCAAATTTCTCTGGAATCATTTTCTTGATTACCCCTTCGAATCAATTGAAATTACACTGCTTTGAATTATTTTAGTAAATTGAATTTTCCCTTACAAACACAAAAATACTCTTTCCATATATATGGAAAGAGTATTTTTGCGCCGTTTCTTATTCAGAACCGGTTATAAGTAAATCATCTTGAATCGTAGCCAATACTGAGCTGACCTCGACTTTTTGGCCCTTTTTCACATGTAAAGACGTAATAAGCCCACTGATCCCGATCGAAATCTCTTCAACCATGCCGTTGGCAGTTGTAATTAAAAACAATTTCTCCCATTCGTAAACATGGTTGTTTTTTTTGGATGAACACACTTTCAACGGTACCGGACCAAGGACTATATATCGTCTCATCGGCAACTTTCAAATCTCCCACTCCTTACCAAAAGTTTCGGTTAGTAAACGTGGTTTGATTTCCACTTTACCAGAGTTTAATTTAGTGATTCTTGTATCCGTAGCTAAATTTGGACAGATTAAACCCAGCCCCGGAAACTTGAGGCCTCTGCTGATTTCTTTATCCCTACCATATAAGCAGCTAAACGCATGTCTACATTATGTGATTGGGCTATTTGATAAATATTTTCAAATGAATCAACCATGATCTTTTTGAGTTTTTGCTCAACCTCCTCATCAGTCCAGTAATATCCCTGATTATTTTGCACCCATTCAAAATAAGAAACTGTTACTCCACCAGCATTTGATAGAATGTCCGGTACAAGGAATACTCCTTGCTCGGTTAAAATTTTGGTTGCTTCAAGAGTAGTTGGTCCATTTGCGGCTTCAACTACGATCGATGCTTTAATATCATAAACATTTTTTGCAGTAATCTGGTTCGAAATGGCTGCAGGAACAAGAATATCACAATCCAGTTCGAATAACTCTTTGTTTGTTAACGTATTTTTAAATAGTTTGGAGAATGTTCCGAAGCTGTCACGATGGTCAAGTAAATAGTTGATATCCAGTCCATTAGGGTCAGCGATCGCACCGTATACATCCGAAACACCTACAACCTTTGCCCCGGCATCATGCATGAATTTTGCCAGGTAGCTTCCTGCATTTCCAAACCCCTGGATAACAACGCGTGCACCTTCAAGCCTGATTCCTTTTTTCTTAGCCGTTTCTTCAATAATGATTGCCACCCCGCGGGCAGTAGCTGTTTCCCGTCCATGTGATCCGCCTAATGCGATTGGCTTACCAGTAATAAATCCTGGTGAGTCAAACTCACGAAGGTGGCTGTATTCATCCATCATCCAGGCCATAATTTGTGAATTGGTATAGACATCAGGAGCAGGTATATCTTTGTTAGGACCCACAATTTGGCTGATCGCACGAACATAGCCGCGGCTTAATCTTTCAAGTTCCCTTAGTGACATTTGTCGAGGGTCGCAAATGATTCCGCCTTTACCTCCCCCAAATGGCAAATTGGTAATTCCACATTTTAAGCTCATCCAAATCGATAATGCTTTTACCTCGGCTTCATCTACTTTCGGATGGAATCGAATACCACCTTTTGTCGGACCAACGGAATCGTTATGCTGAGAGCGGTAGCCTGTAAATACTTTAACGGATCCATCGTCCATTTTTACAGGAATTCGAACCGCTAAAAATCGTAATGGTTCTTTTAATAGTTCAAACATTTCTTCCTTATAGCCTAATTTCGTTAATGCTTCGTGAATCACGGATTGTGTAGAGTGAAGCATATTTAGCGACTCTTGTTCCTCTTGCTGTTGCTTCAATATCTGTTCTTTAACAGCCATGGTTGACACCTCTTAAGGGTTAGTTTTTTGATAGGGATTGTTGCTTACTTTATAAGGAAATCCAAGATTTCCTTTTATGATAAAACTTTTTTAATTCGCTCAAGAGCCCAGTTAATTTCTTCTTTTTTAATAATAAGAGGGGGAGCAAATCTTATCACAAAGTCATGTGTTTCCTTACAAAGCAATCCTTCTTCTTTTAATTTTTCGCAATATGGTCTCGCTGCTTCCGTTAGTTCAACCCCGATAAATAGACCTTTTCCCCGAACTTCTTTAATGATCGGATTTTCGATTGTCTTGAGTTCATTAAGGAAGTATTTCCCTAATTCAAAAGACCGTTCAGTAAGTTTTTCTTCCTCAATGACATCTAATGCAGCAATGGAAACAGCACAAGCAAGCGGGTTACCACCAAAAGTAGACCCATGTGAACCCGGGTTGAAAACACCAAGAATATCAGCATTTGCAACAACACAGGAAATCGGGAATACACCTCCGCCGAGGGCTTTACCTAAAATATACACATCAGGAGTGACATCCTCCCAATCGCTAGCAAACATTTTTCCTGTGCGGGCCAGGCCGGTTTGGATTTCATCGGCAATGAATAATACGTTCTTTTCTTTACATAATTCGGATACCGCCTTTAAGAATCCATCAGGAGGAATGACAATTCCAGCTTCCCCTTGGATTGGCTCCACTAAAAATGCAGCTGTATGATCTGTAATCTCCGCTTTTAATGATTCTATGTCACCGTATGGAACTAATTTAATTCCCGGCAACAATGGCCCGAAGCCCCTTTTATACTCCGGATCAGATGATAGAGAAACAGCCCCCATTGTCCGCCCATGGAAGTTCCCTACACAAGCAATAATTTCTGCTTGGTTTTCAGGAATTCCTTTGACATCATAGCCCCAGCGGCGAGCTGTCTTGAGAGCGGTTTCAACTGCTTCTGCTCCAGTGTTCATTGGAAGTACCATATTTTTATTCGTTATCTGACAAATTTTCTCATACCAAAGACCAAGTTGGTCATTGTGGAAAGCGCGGGAAGTTAATGTTACTTTATCTGCCTGATCTTTTAATGCCTGGATAATTTTTGGGTGACGATGTCCTTGGTTTAAAGCTGAATAAGAGCTTAACATGTCCAAGTAACGATTTCCCTCTGGACTTTCCACCCAAACTCCTTCTGCTTTTGATATAACAATTGGAAGCGGATGATAGTTATGCGCCCCAAACTTGTCTGTATTTTGAATAATTTCATTTGAATTTGCTTTTGCTGCTATCATTTTAATATCCCCTTTCTCTATGTCCCGAAAGATGAAGGACGGTGATGATGCCCTCCACCTTTCGCATTCCTGGCTGTTTTTATAACTTTTCAGATGTTGATTTTGCTTGCATATGAAGAACTAAGTAATCAGGGCCGCCTGCTTTTGAATCTGTTCCTGACATATTAAATCCGCCAAATGGCTGATGGCCAACAACTGCACCTGTACATTTCGTGTTAAAATAAAGGTTTCCAACGTGGAACTCTTCACGTGCCCGTTCGATATGCTCACGATTTTTAGAAATGAATGCACCGGTCAGACCATAATCTGTGTTGTTGGCAATTTCCATCATATGGTCAAAATCACGAGCCTTACAGAATGTAAGAACCGGTCCAAAAATTTCTTCCTGCATCAGGCGTGCTTTTTCATCTACATTAGCAAAAATAGTTGGCTGGATGAAGTAACCTTTAGAATCATCACCTTCACCGCCAGTCATCAATCTGCCTTCTTGTTTTCCTATCTCAATATAGTTCATTATCTTCTTGAATGAGCGATCATCAATGACAGGTCCCATGTATGCCCCCTCAGCCGGATCACCAACTGTTAGTGTTTTTGTAAGGGCAACAGCTCTTTCAAGGACTTCATCATAAATGTCCTGATGAATAACGGCACGAGAACCGGCAGAACATTTTTGGCCAGCGAATCCAAAAGCAGAGTAAACGATACTTTCAACTGCCAAATCAATATCAGCATCACGATCTACTACAACAGTATCTTTTCCGCCCATTTCGGCAATAACGCGTTTGAGCCATTTTTGGCCAGAGTGTCCTTTAGCAGCGCGTTCATAAATACGGCAGCCTACCTCGCGGGATCCTGTAAATGAAACAAATCGGGTTTTAGGATGGTCGACGAGGTAATCACCAATTTCTGCCCCGCTTCCTGGTACATAGTTTAGGACCCCTTTTGGAAGTCCGGCTTCTTCCATTAGTTCAACAAATTTGGCTGCGATGATTGCTGTTGTATTTGCAGGCTTAAGAAGAACTGTGTTACCCGTTACAATTGCTGCAACCGTTGTTCCTGCCATAATCGCTAATGGGAAGTTAAACGGTGAAATAATAATTCCGACTCCAAGCGGAATATAGTTATATTGATTGAACTCACCTTCGCGGTTTACAACAGGGAATCCATCTTTAAGGCGAAGCATTTGCCGGCCATAATATTCTAAGAAATCTGTTGCTTCAGCCGTATCCGCAGCAGCTTCTACCCATGGCTTCCCAGCTTCTTTTACCATATAGGCAGAAAATTCATGTTTACGGCGTTTTAAGATCGCAGCAGCCTTGAATAAAATATTGGCACGATGTTCAGGGGGCCATTTTTTCCAAGTTTCAAATGTATCTAATGCCACCTGCATCGCCTTTTCAGCCAGTTCTTTATCTACTTTGGATACTTTTCCAATTACTTCTTCTTTATTAGCTGGATTTGTGGAGATTATTTTTTTTTCTGTAAAAATCTTTTCTCCCCCAATAACAACCGGATAATCCTTTCCAAGTTGTGTTTCAACGTATGCGAGAGCTTCTTGAAAAGCTAGTTTATTTTTTTTAACCGAAAAATCAGTTAATGGTTCTTGTGAATAAGGTTTCATCATTGTTCCTCCTTGTTGATTAGTCACTACACTATATATCCATGCAAATTTCATGCCAACAAGTATTAGCTAGAATACTAGGGTTCTTGCTCTCTAGTGCCAAAATTTTTTTGACAAAATTATTAAACAATCAGCAAATGAAAAATGTTTTTGCATCCGTATCGTTTTTTTGCTTAAATAAACGTATAGATAGTCTAGGAATTTTCATAAATTTAATTTTACCCATATCAAAATGATATGAAATGAATTTAGCTAACCTATCTAGCAAGATTTATTCATATAATACAAAAATACGCAATCAGTAAAAATATTTTTACTAATTGCGTAAAAAATACTTTATTCAAAATTCACTTTAAAGATTCTTAATAAGATGTTACGATTGTAATCCATTTAGCTGATTAGTTTTAGTTCCACGGCTATTATTAAAATTTTACATTGCGATTGGCATTTTATTTTCATCTAATGTAAAGCCTTCGCCCAGCACCTCATATACATTGCAAATCGTTACAAAGCCTAAGGATCTATTGAAATAATAATTTGTTTTAAAGGTTAAAAGGATTGCCTTGGCAGGCTTTTCTTTTTAACGATAAGAACCCTGATCGGAGATACCTGACAGGGTCACATCAACAGCAGGCGGACTGTTTTACAATTATGATGGTCAAGCCCCATCAAATCTTTGACATCCAACACCATCAACTTTTGGACGTTTTGAGTTAGCTAAAACAGTTGACATTTCTCCAAGACTTTTCATTAAAACATAAACTAAAATTCAAATAAGCATTGGACCGCTCAGAAAACTTCCTTTGAAACCACATTTCCAAAAGCGAGGAACAGTCCTGTTCCGATTGCTCCACCGATTGAAATCATGGTAATGTGTCGGCGTTTCAGCCCACGATGTGAGTCATTTATTTGGTTTTCCACAATTTACAATCCCCCTTTATTCAATATTTAGCGTTTTCATGAGTAATTTAATGCAATTTTTATGCAATTTTTTTAGAAATTAATCATTTTATTTAACCATGAAAAACAATTAAATCAATGTTTATAATCATAAAAGTTTTATTGAAGCATTTTTGAACAAATCAAAAAAGGTAAAAATTTTTACTATAAGTAAAAACTTTTACCTTAACTTGTATTTTTCTATTTTATACTTTAATAATTGTTTTGAAATTCCTAAACGGAGTGCCGCATCTGTCAACTTCCCATTTGTATTTTTCAATTCACTAGCGATAATGGATTTCTCCAATTCCTGGATCGTGTTTTTTAACGTACTTTCTTTAGTGCCCTTATGATTAGGCAAAGGTGCTTCATGATGTTTGCTAATTCTTTTAGGAATATCTTCCAACGAGATTTGATTGGACTCAGCATTATTATAAGCCGTTTCAATCGCATTCTTTAATTCTCTTATATTTCCCGGCCAGGAATATCTTTTAAAACATTCCAACACTTCAGGCTTGACACCTTTGATATACATATTCATATTATTGTTGTAAAAATGTATATAATATTCAACCAGCGGTTCAATATCCTCTTTTCTCTCCTCTAAAGTAGGCAAATCAATTTGGACAACTCCCAACCTGTAAAAAAGATCCTCCCGTAATCTCTTTTCAGAAACCAGGATTTCCGGATCTTCATTCGTCGCCGAAATCATCCTTATGTCAACATAAATATTTTTATTCCCACCAATCCTTCTTATCATTTTTTCTTCAATCGCTTTAAGCAGTTTCACCTGAAGATAAAAATCTAAAGAATTAATTTCATCCAAAAATAATGTTCCGCCTTCAGCTTGTTCGAACAATCCTGGCATGTCTGTGGCGCCTGTAAAACTCCCTTTTACTGTACCAAACAAAGTACTCTCCAGAAGGTTAGGGGGAATCGCTCCACAGTTTACTGAAAGAAAAGGAGAACCATACCGGTCACTTAAGTTGTGTATCGACTGAGCAACAACCTCTTTTCCTGTGCCTGTTTTTCCATTTATTAATACACTAGAATTGGTTTTCGCAATTTTTCTTATCTTTTCTTTAATGGCTTTCATGTTTGGATTGGCAGTAATAATATTATCCATAGTATAGATGGTATTATTTTTTCGATAAACTTTATGACTTGCCATTTTATCCAACGACTGTATATTTTTCTTGGAATAATAGTGTTTTGCGAACTCAATTGCTCCAATCACTTTATTGTTGTCAATAATCGGATATGTGGAGCTTATCGATTCGAAATGATTTCCATTTTTTGTAACTAACTGTTGTCTAACATTGCTTTCGGCTTTACCACTTTTTATTACTCTCATAATGGTACTGTTTTCATTTGTAAGGTTTTCATAAAATGAGGTAATATGTTTTCCCATAAATTCTTCAGGTCTAAGACCAATTTCTCTAAGAACATTCAAATCGGCTAGATCAAAAAAAATGATTATTCCTTTTTCATCGACAACTAAAATATTATCATAGTCCATTAATCTTTTGATATTTCTGATATCTATTCCCAAGATTTCGCCCTTCCTCTCCCTATATATTAAAGGAAGAATACTTTCATTATTTCAGTTTGTTTTTAGATAAATTATACCAAAGTACATTATCATTATAATAGGATAAATCAAATTTAAAGAAAAATACAGAGAACAGTCATTTAATAGACTAGAAAAGATACCTTTTTACTATCGCTTTTTTAAGTAAAAAGGTATCTTCATTTAGAAAATTTATTATTGAGTTTCTAATTATTTATCCAGTTTAACGAATCCCGAAAGAATTCCCCTTCCTCAAACCTGTGAAGGGCAAAGCCCATGGTTAGGGAGGGGATGAATTTCGGTTGGTGTAAGACAAAACATTTGTTCTCTTTCCTTTTCATTTGGTATAATTAAACATATATATAGTTCGAGGTGATGGTAGTGTTGTTGAATCAAAAATAGGAGATTTTCCCAACCGAAGAACAAAAAGTAATGTTAGATCGTTGGCTACAATACTGCCGTCAAACCTATAATTCTGCCCTCTTAGACAAAGAACATAAATATAAGCAAAATAGAGAGAATTACAATCGTTATGACATGCAAAAACAACAAACCTCAGATAAAAAGAAGTATCCGTTTCTAAAAGAAGTTCCTTCTCAGCCTTTGCAGGAAGTTTTTGTTCGATTACAAAAAGCATTTGAAAACTTCTTTCGAAAAAATGCAAAATACCCCAAACAGAAAAAGTATAAAGATTATACGAGTATGACGTTTCCTCAATTTGGTGTGAATGAAAAAGGCAATCGAATGGCCATGTCCTTTTCTGATAGCGGTAAGTTATTCAATAAAAGGCTGGGTGAAATTGATCTTCTCCTTCATAGACCATTAGATGGAACAATCAAACAACTGATCATTAAGCGTCAAGGTAAAAGATGGTACGCTATTTTCTCTGTCGAAAGACAAGCGTTACCAGCCTCTATTGATACAAATAACACAATAGGAATAGATGTTGGACTCAATAAATATGCAGTCCTTTCGAATGGTTCACAGTATGATAACCCCAGATTTCTTCGAAAAAAGGAAAAACAACTAAAAAAGGCGCAACGTAAACTTTCAAAAAAGAAAAAGGGTTCTGCAAACTACATCAAACAAGTACAGCGAGTTCGGAAATTCCATGAAAAAGTTGCGAACCAACGAAAAGACTTTCTTCACAAATTAAGCTTCAACTTAGCAGAAGATTATTCGGTTATTGCTGTAGAAAATCTAAATATCCGAAACATGGTCAGAAACAGGAAATTATCTAAATCTATTTCCGACGCTGGTTGGGGTATGTTCCGAAACATGCTTGCTTATAAATGTGAAAGAAATGGTGGTATGCTTATCAAGGTAGAACCAAAATTCACTTCTCAAGATTGCTCTTGTTGTAACAATCGAGTAAAGAAGTCTCTTTCTATTCGCACTCATATTTGCACAAAATGCGGGACGGTGATTGATCGGGACTATAACGCTGCATTAAACATCCTACAAAAGGCATTAGAAAAATTGCTTGTGGCAAACTGAATATCAATCACTACTGTAGGGCAAGGTTGTGTCCGAACAGTATAATCTACGCCTGTGGAGATTGTGTAAGACATAGTGGGAAACCCCCACTATGCTACGGTTGATGAATCAGGAAGCCCCTTCTTCAAAACAACCCGAAAGGGTGTTAAGGAGGGGTCATTCACAGCAGCATTTACTACGACAGCTACACCTAACGGAATAACACCTTCATCGAATACGATGTTCGGATTATGGAGCGGATAATTTTTTCTCCCAATCCATTGGCTCCCGCCCACTTAAACATCGCTGGCACAAGATTGCTGACATAGGAGAAATCTTCTGTGCCCGCCAACGGCTCCTTATTGACCTCCATATTGTTCTCACCAATGACTTCTTTTACATACGGTGCCATTTGCTCACACAATTCTTTATTATTAAATAATGAAGGAGTTGAGACCGTCTCAAGACTATAGGTACCGCGTATCATTTTAACAGTTGTATCAATAAGCTCCGGGACTCTTTTTAATAGATGGTTCCTAACATTCGGATTGTATGTGCGTAAAGTGGCATCAAGATGTGCAGTATCAGGAATAATATTTGCAGCCGTCCCGCCTCCCATCTTCCCGATAACAAGAACAGCCACTTCTCTTGGATCTACTTCTTTGCCTACTAAACTATTTAATTGAGTGTAGACCGCATTAATGATCATCAATGGATCAATGGCTTTTTGAGGTTCAGAACTGTGCCCGCCTTTTCCCTGTACTTTAAGGAAAAAGCCGTCTAAATATTCTTGGCTATTTATTAAAAATTCACATTGCAATTGGCTTTTTATTTTCATCTAATGTAAAGCCTTCGCCCAGTACGTCATGTACATCGCTGATCGTTACAAAAGCATGAGGATCTATTGAGGCAATAATTTGTTTTAGTCGAGAAATTTCATTCCTGCTTACTACACAGTACAAAACCTCTAATTCTTTTTTCGAGTAAGAGCCTTTTCCGTTTAAAATAGTCACTCCTCGTTCCATTTCTTCCATAATCTTTTCCGCAATTTCTGAATTTAATTTAGATATAATGGTTACCCCTTTTGCAGAATAAGCACCTTCTTGTATAAAATCAATAACCTTCGCTCCAACAAATACCGCTACAAGCGTATACATCGCTTCTTTATAATTGAGATAAAATATGCCAGAAAGGACAATAACGAGCAAATCACAGATAAACATGGTTCTCCCTAAACTCCAACCAAAATACTTTTTACCAAGGCGAGCAATAATGTCTGAACCACCTGTTGTTCCACCACCACGAAAAATAATTCCTAACCCTGTACCTACAAATACACCCGCAAACAAAGCAGCAAGTGTTAAATCATGATGTAAAGGCATATTCAGTTGATGGTGTTGAAAGATGGACAAAAATAACGATACGCTGCACACACCCAGAATTGTATAGATAAATGACGTGCGCCCAAGTAATTTCCAACCAATAAAAAGCAACGGAATGTTTAATATTAGATTTGATAGGAATGGGTCGATTTTAAATAAAAAATATAATAACAAAGTGATTCCTGTAATCCCACCTTCAGCTAATTTATTTTGCATATTAAAATTAACAAGCCCGAAAGAAAAAATAGCTGCGCCCAGCAAAATGAAGAAGACATTTGATAATTTTACCCCTTTAAACATATGTGAACCTCCATTGTTGAAATTTACTGCTAAACTAGTCGGATGGTAGAATTACTCCCCTATGTTGTTACTTCATCATCTATGTTCAACATCATAAGCCAAAATTTTTGTTGAAGCACAAACTTCTTTTTTTACTTTCTGAATTTATGTTACTGTTTACACAGCTTGAATTTCACCATCAATAATGGTCATTTCAATTTCCGTTTTCAAGAGTTCGTCTGCATCTTTCATCGAGAAAAGATTGTTTGAGTATACAGTCATATCAGCCAATTTACCTCTAGATAACGTTCTCTTTAGATGCTCCTCATTTGTAGCATAGGCTCCTCCAACGGTAAACAACCTGCTCTTATTGTAATTGCCGCATGAATACCTAATAAAGGATCAACAGGTTCAACAGGTGCATCAGAACCACCTGCACACAAAACTCCTGCAGAAAGTAACGTTTTCCATGCATATAATCTGTTACCCTTTTCGTCAAGCCGATCTTTTACCCACGGGAAATCACCCACTATAAATCTTGGCTGGATATCCGCAATTCTGCTTGGATCTGCTTAGCGCTGAATTAAGTTATCTCTAATGAGAGATACATGTATGATTCGGTCTCTTTTTGTCAATTTTGGCAGTTCATCCATTATGTCTAAAACATTTTCCAAGGCTTGATCACCAATTGTATGTACAGTAATTGGCATGGAGTAATCTCTTACTTCTTTAAACATCTCAAAAAGTTCTGCTTTATCATGCATTGCCTCCCCATAATGCCCAGGTGCATCATGGTAAGCTTTTGAAAGTAAAGCTGTCCTTCTTCCTAATGCCCCATCAGCAAACATTTTGATTGCACCTATTTGTAATCTCTAATTTCCATAACCCGCATACATTTCTTTCTCTTTTAATTCATTAAGAAATGGATAGTCAATAAGTAGATTACATCTTAACTTTTTATGTTCATGATTAATTAATTCCTCATATAGTCTGTACGTCTGGCCCAAACCGCCTAAATATAACGGATCATTTGTATGAATACTTGTTATACCACGTTTAATTACGTAATTCATTGCTTGGCCTAACCCATTTTTTAATTCCTCATATGTTTTATCTGGAATACAATCTGTAATAAGTTTTGACGCTGTTTCAAGAATAAGTCCAGTTGGCTTTTGAGTACTTGGATCAAGAACGATTGTTCCACTAACTGGAATTTCTATCGATTGATGGTGACCACTCATTTCAAGGGCTTTACTATTCACTAAAAACGCATGATGGCAAATCCTTTTTAGAAAAACACCACAATGTGGTGCAACATAATCTAATTCCACAATCGTTGGAATCGTCCTATCATCAAAGAGATTCCCATCCCATCCCATTCCGATAAGCCACTTACCTGGGGGAACTGTTGCAGCCTTTTCTCGTATCTTTTCAAGCATCGCTGTCTTTGATGAAATCCCAGTTAAATCTAAGTCCAAAAAATTAAAAGCAACACAAGAAAGATGAAGATGGCTGTCAATCAAACCTGGAGATACCATTTTACCTGGCAGATCAACAATGTTTGTCCCTGCCCTCCCCCATTGCAAAATCATATCATCATGCAAACCTAAATCTATAATTCTTCCATTCTCCACAACTACTGTTTCTACAATAGGGTGATTTACATCAAGTGTATAGAACATTCCATTCGTATAGATCTTTCTTGTCATAAAATTCCTCCTTTGTTTGTCACAATGTTTTCTTAGACTTTAGTAAACGGTTATCCAAAATTGGAGGCCCTTTTCCATATTCAAATAAATACTATTGTTAGTTTTTATCAGACATTTTTTATGATAAAACCTATTTAATCCGATCAACTGCCCAATCAATTTCTTCTTTTTTTATGATAAGCGGAGGTGCAAAGCGATGCTTCAGCTGTATCAGCATCAGCTTCTACCCATGGTTTACCTGCTTCTTTTACCAGCCAAGCAGAAAACTCATGTTTGCAGCGTTTCAACAGCGCTGCAGCCTTGAACAGGATATTGGCCCGATGTTCAGGCTTCCATTTTTTCCAAGTCTCAAATGTTTCAAGCGCTGCCTGCATTGCTCTTTCAGCTATTTCACGGTCTGCTTTTTAAACACTGCCAATGACTTCGTCTTATTTGCCGGGTTGACAGAGACAACTTTATCTTCAGTAAAAATCTTCTCTCCACCAATAAAACTGGAATCTTTTCCAATCTGTGATTCAACGTGTGAAAGCGCTTCTTGAAAAGCTAATTTATTTTTTTCAATTGAGAAATCTGTCGTTGGTTCATGTGAATAAGGTTTCATTTTTTTCCCTCCTATTGATGATTTCACTATTTTTATATGCAAGTTTCGTACCAACTTTAACTTCTTGATAAAATAAGGTTTTTTTCATTTTTACCGCCAAAAAAATTGCGCAAAATTTTTTATTTTTCGCAAATTGCAAAAATATTTTGCCTTCGGCAGGCATTTTGGTTTAACATACAGACCCGTAATAAAGGAAATGAGCCTCATGGAAAATTCAGAAAAGACCCTTCAATATTTAGAATATATCAATGAAATGTATAAACAGATCTTAGATAAAATTGATTTTGGAGTTCATGCGGTAGACAGAGCTGGAAAGACAATTGTCTATAACAAGAAAATGATGAAATCGGAATCAATGGATAGCCGTGATGTGATGCATAAAAAACTGTTGGACGTTTTTATGTTTAAAGAGGGCCAAGCCAGTACGCTTGTAAAAGTACTGCAGGAGGGCAAAGAAACAACAAATGTAAAACAAACTTATTTTAATAATAAGGGACGGGAAATAACAACCATAAACAATACCATTTCCATTATGCAAGATGGCCATATTCAAGGTGCTGTGGAAATTGCCCATGACGTAACAAAGCTTGAACGCCTGATGAAAGGGAATATGAATTCTAAAGGTGCACCAAGGTTTACATTTGATAACATCATTGGGAAAAGCCCTATTATTAAACAGGTGATCGACCAAGCAAAACGGGCAACCCGTACCTCCTCATATGTTTTAATTGTTGGGGAAACAGGGACAGGAAAAGAACTTTTCGCGCAAAGCATTCATAATGCCAGTGACCGCTTTTCAGCACCATTTATTTCGCAAAACTGTGCGGCATTGCCTGATAATTTAATTGAAAGCCTCTTGTTTGGCACCAAACGCGGTGCGTTTACTGGCGCTATCGACCAACCAGGTTTGTTTGAAAAGGCAAACGGCGGTACATTGCTGCTTGATAAGATTAACTCACTTAATTTTTAAATCTGCAGGGGAAGCTGCTCCGGGTTCTGCAGGAATAAGCCATTCGCTGCGTTGGCGACAAAAAAGATATTCCGGTAAATGTAAGGGTTATTGCTAATATGAATGAAGAACCAACCGAGGCGATTAAAAACAATCATCTTCGGGAGGATCTTTATTATCGGCTTGGGGTCGTTACAATCTTTATTCCTCCTTTAAAGGAACGCAAGGAAGATATTCCATTATTAGTCCAGCAATTTATTGAAAAATATAATGAACGTTTTCAAATGAATGTAAGGGGCTTAGCCAACGAGGTAATTCAATCCTTTCAAGATTATGATTGGCACGGAAATGCTGGTATTGGAGAAAAGATTGCGGCAACAATCATTTCCGAAATAAGAGAAATAGATCGGTTTAATCTCCCCTAAAAAGTTAGTTGCCTTTGCGGGAATAGATCCTAGCGTTTACTTTTCCGGGAGATTTACAGCAACCAAAAATCGTATAACAAAGAGAGGATCTAGAAGGTTAAGGCAGGCATTATATATGGCTGTATACTGTGGAATTCGAGATGTCCGAAAACAGAAGACGAGTGATACCGTTATTCCTCGAAATAAAAAATTAAGAGAGTTTTACGATAAAAAACGCGACGAGGGTAAACCCTATAGAGTAGCAATTATCGCTTGTGTTAATAAGCTTTTACACTTGATTTATGCGCTTTTAAAGAACAAAACCGCCTTCCAGGAATTGGCTTAAAAACTATATTTAACATTACAAAACAAACCTTCCAGTTTTGAAGATGAGGAAGGTTATTTGTTCATTTTGAATAGTGTTGACAACTATTAACTTTGTAATTGATTGGCAGGTCTTGCAACTCGAAATTGAGTAACAGGTAAGTTTTTCTGGCCAAACTTTTTTCATAACTGGACCTCTGTTATCATTTAATAAAAATTGTTTTTACAAAATTAATTAGATTTTGTTAAATGATTAGGGGGTAGAAATTTCAAGAACAATGTCCGCAATTATTATTTTTAATTTTTTATACCTTTATGATCACAACCGATAATAACACCAAACCAATGTACAGCAATTGGTCATAAATGAAGTGAGAAAGGGAATGAATTGAAATCTTTTTATTTTGTTTTAGATATCAAAGTCTCAAGCTGATCTTTTTTCATCGGACCAACTATTTTTTGGTCGATTCTTCCCGTCGTATTAATTATAAAGGTAGTTGGAATGGTAATGCTTTGATATAAATTTGCTACACTCCCCTTGCTGTCTAATAAAACAGGAAATGTTAAGTGGTATGCTTTTATAAATTGTTGAATATTATTTTTGTTTTTTTCAAGATTCGTTAAATTAACAGCTAATACCACTACCTTATTACCTTTGTTTTTTTTATAAAAATTTTCAATATCTTGCATTTCAGATTTGCATGGCGGACACCAAGTTGCCCAAAAATTCAAAATTACTTTTTCTCCTTTATAATCCGAAAGTTTCACCTTTTTCCCATCTACATTTTCTAATTCAAAATCTTGAGCCATGCTTCCCTCTTGAGGTCCTTTTTTTGCAATATCTTTTTCTATTGCTGAAATGCTGGGTTTAACTATATTAATGTCTGTCCGTTTACTTAATGTTTGATTCGATTTATGATAATAGAAGTCCCCTAAAAACAGAAGCCCAAATAATAAAGGAAAGAACAAAATTTTTTTCCACATTTAAGACACAACGCCTTTCAAGAAATAACTAAAATGCTATAAACCGATACCCTATTCCACGAACTGTTTCAATGAACTCTTTATCACCAGAGTAAACTTTAAACTTTTCCCTTAGCTTTAAAATATGAACATCGACTGTTCTTTCCGAAACTAATTTATTATCATCTGGATATAATTCATCTAAGCTCTGTAATCTAGATAAGGTTTGATTTGGATGTCTCATTAAGAAATATAGTAATTTAAATTCGTGTAGAGTTAATGGAATGGTAGCCCCTAGATATTTAACATCACCCTTTAAAGGTTTAAGCGTAATTCCTCTATAGGTGATTTTGTTACAACGATGGGAGGTTCTCCTTAATACAGTTTCAACTCTTACGATTAGTTCAGTCGAATTAAATGGCTTTGTCATATAATCATCTGCACCTATCTTTAAACCTCTTATCTTATCTTCATCATTTGTTAATCTTGAAACAAAAACAATAGGTATCTCGCTTTTTTGCTTAGTTCGAATCCAGTTACACAGTTCAAAACCGTTTAAATCATCCAAAGCAATCTCCAAAATTACAAAACAAGGATCATACGTTAAAAAAATGTCTTTTGCTTCAGTACCCTTTGATGCTTCTAAAACCTGAAAACCTGCTCTTTCAAGTTCTTGTTTAATTTGTCTACGAATTTCCAAATCATTATCAACTACAAGAATTGACTTTCCTCGATTATTCATTTTCAACACCACTTCTTAATCAATACTGTTGATTAGTTCAGTCATCATTTCTTTATTCATTGGCTACTTTGTTCTAATGTATAATCCCCTTAGTCTATAATGTAATAACATTAATTTGTCTGTTAAATTATTTAAAGTTAATTATTTCAAACGATTCATTAATGGAGATACATCCTTTTACTGTTTGTATCATTGCACAATTTTTAAAAGTAACTTTAAGTGATTTCCTTATTTGTTCTTTTGAAATATTCTCCCCCTCAATGATGTAATGGAGATTAATTCTTGTTACCTTATTTGCTTCCTGTTCGTTTCTTTCAACATTTGTTTTTATTCGAATCGTATTAACTTTAATTCGCTTTTTTTCTAATACTTTACTTAAAATCCCTCCACTGCATCCAACAATTGATGATACCAACAATTCTATTGGTTTATATCCTTGAGAAGGGTCTGATGATACGGCTAAAGCTCCATATTTTGTATTTAGGTTAGTTACACCATTTTCTAACTCATATTCAAACATTTTATTCCCCTCTATTTTTGTTTAATTTAATATTGCCAAAGAATTGTTAAGATACTGTTAAGAAGAGAAAAATAAAAAATAGGGCTAAATAGCCCCGTTTAAAAGGAACATTTAAATACTTAATTTAATTAGTATTCTTACTCTTTCGGTTTCCTCCACAATCTAGCCCTTTAATGGAATACCATGACTGACGTTTTTAAACAACATTAATGAAAGGTTGTGGTACTGTCAAAAAGCATACCTTTTGACAGGCTTGCTTTGAACTCAAGTGGGTCTAGGGATATAGGTTATTAAACCTTTTCTGGGCGTTATGCAAAAATACCTTAAATGGAAATGACAATTTTTAAATAGGAAAATAAAAAAAGACAGTAACTAAAAATAATGCTAGATCGTTATGCTTGCGGGTATTAAGACATTGCAGGGAATTTAGAGAGTAGTCAAGAATAAATAGGTTAAATGGGTTCAACAAAGAGGGTGCTACAATGGGTTCAACAAAGAAATGTTCCAGGCATAAAGAAACCAAAATAGAGGCTCTTTTGACAATTGAGAATAAAACTTATATCAGTAGCTATTGTTTTTCTTGTTGGGTAGACCAAGAATTTGAAAAGGAAATGAAAAAATTTAACAAACGACTAAAAGAATCCAATTTGATGTGGATAAGAAATTTATTTTCACTTGATAAACCGAATCTTTACGAATTTACAACAATATATAAAGGCCACGCCAATAACGAAAAGAAAAAAGCAAAGAAATACAAAGAAGAACTTCGCCAACAATATTATAAAAAAAATCCTCCTACCAAATTAGATGAAATTCTTAAATTAAATGGTGTGGAGTTTGAGAATTATATAAAAGCCCTTTTTCAAAAACAGGGATTTAATGTAATTAAAACACCTGAAAATAAGAATGTTGGAATAGATTTAGTATTTACAAAAAAGATAAAAAGTCATATATCAAAAACAGCAGTCAAATGTGGACAATATAAAAAATCAGTAGGTGTATCCGCCATACAAGATATTTTTTATGGCCAACATCTTTGTAAATGTAGTAAATCAATAATAATATGCACTTCAGAATTTACAACTTCAGCTATTAAAAAAGCAGCTGATTTAAAAGTGGAATTATGGGATAAAAATAAATTAATGGAAGAAATCAGTAGAATGGTAAAAACAAATGATGATAGTAACTTATCTTGGGATGAATTTCTTGCTCCACACTTACTAGAAGATAAATTTCCTATTAAAAAAAGAACTCATAAAAAATAAAATGTACCCTATAGAGTAGACACATAAAAAAGTCTACCTATAGGGTACTTTTTTGTATAATTAAGAAATACAACGAGAGAAAAAAACTTAGAGGCGGAGAAAATTATGAGTAAAAAGCTTTTCACAGTAAAAGAGATTAAACCACTATCAGCTAATAATTACGTTAAATCTGTTAGTTTAAAAGGAATTACTTACACAGATGAACTTAAGCATATATTTATTACGGAAAAAGAGAAAGGCAAGTTTGACAGAGATATATTCGAAGAATGTGGGTTTGATGTAAATATTTTGGGGACGAAAAGGATTAGCGCAGCGAGTAAGAGCTGGCAAGCGGCTTACAAGAAGAATGGAATCATCGGTTTAAAAGACACTAGAGCTTGAAATTCAGGGTGCCCAAGGGAAAGAGAACGATCCCTAGAGGAGAAAAGCTCTCGCTTAGAAGCCCAGATTAACCTACTTAAGGCGGAAAATGAACTCTTAAAAAAGATCCGTTTTGCAGAAAGGGGGATGAAGAAATAGTCCTTCCTTCTTGCCAAAAATATGTCCTTATTCGTTCTGTGATTGAAAAGTATCAACTTATAGATATGGTGAGCTATTTATGTGAAATAGCAGGTGTTTTAAGAAGTGGTTATTATCATTATTTTTCAGCGAAGTCACAAGGACAAAGAAAGCGAAAAGAGATAAAAGACGAGGAAATGAAGGAGATTATTTTAAAAGCGTTCCACTTTAAAAATGTAAGAAAGGTGCCCGTCAAATCAAAATGACTTTGGAGGGTCAATTTAATGTTGTCTATAATTTGAAGCGTATTCGTCGAATCATGAAGAAGTGCAGCATTATTTGCCCCATCAGAAAGGCAAATCCATATAGACGAATGTTCAAAGCTACACAAGAACATCGGGTTGTCCATAACCTATTGAATCGGGAATTTAAGCTAGAGGTACCTGGAAAAGTTCTTCTTACAGATATCACCTATTTGTTTTATGGACAAGGTCAAAAAGCTTATTTATCAACAATTAAGGACGCTTCAACTAATGAAATCTTGACAAATAATGTTTCAAATCGTATAACCATCGACTTGGCTACATACACCCTTTTAAAATTAAAGAATAATAGAAAATTTAAGAAAGCAAAAGATGCCTTAATCCATTCAGATCAAGGAGTACACTATACACACACCCAGATTTCCAAAAAGCAGTAAAAACACTTGGATTACGTCAATCAATGTCAAGAAGAGGAAACTGTTGGGATAACGCCCCCCAGGAATCATTTTTTGGTCAATTCAAAGATGAGGCATATATAAAATCTTGCAATACCTTGGATGAATTAAAACGTGAAATAAAACAATATATGACGTATTACAATCACTAAAGATACCAGTGGAATTTAAAAAAGATGACCCCTGTTCTTACAGAGATCATCTTCTAAATTTAACATAGTCTTTTTTTAAAATGTCCTTTACAAAGGGTACACTTTAAAATCTTCAAGTTTTTTTTAAGTGCTAATTATTTTACTATTTAATCATTTTTATATACGGAGCTAACAGAAATTCAGAAGAGATTTCTTTCCCTTCATAATTTTGTAGTCAAGATTAAGAAATAATGGGAGATCGTAAATTGTTCATCTATCCCAAATAGTCGGAATCCCTAAAGGACGCGTTTTTCCATTTGCCTTAGGAATGGTCTCGCCGAACGGCCTGGGGTGTGTAGTGTTCAAACATTCGTTGTATCGTCGATATGACCTCTGATACAGATAATCGCTTTATATCTTCGATTTAGGAATCGACTTTATAAAATTTTATTCAACTAAGCATCAGTTAGCTCAACAAAAAATTTAAATTTCTTCTATTCTTGTAATCTTGACTTCTACTTTGAATATATCAGGATTTTTCTCTAAAACCGTTATAAATCGTTTGAGATCTTGATGGAGAATAAACCCTTCATTCTCTTTTTCAAATTTCATAGTAAAGGCAGGAACAGATTCCTGAACGGGCTCAACAGCTGTAGCTACATATTCAGCAGTTTGCTGAGATTCTATAAAACTCCGTAATAGTTGAGCTTGCTGCTCTACTATTAATTTTAACTTTTCTAATTCTTTTTGAGTATCTGTTAATTCTTCCTCTGTTTCTGCAGATGTCAGTGTCTCATTTTCTCCCGAAATTTCTTCTTTTTTCGGCTCGATGCCTGTAATCAAATCCATTTGTTTATGCTCATCAACACTTTCTTTCACTTTTGCTTCCTTTTTCTTTGCCTTTTCCAGGCTCTTTTTCAATGTGTATCGGAGACTATAAACGCTTTTAACATCTTTCCCCCAAATCTTAGCAACCGTAGGCATATTAAAACGTTCATTGTAATCATCCAATATTTGAAGCTGCTTTTCTTTCGTCAGCAATTTTAAGTCCTGGAAGTTCATTATATCTTCAGGCTTTGCTTCGAGCTTATCTCTTTTCAGTCCATCCTTATACTCTTTTGAGGAACTCGGTCTTTCTAAAATTCCATGCTTATAAAGAAGTTCATAATAAGAAGTACGATTGATTCCTAAAGCTCCAATAATCTCTTTTGAAGGAAATTGCTCTCTCCATTTAATAAGAATATCCTTTTGTCTTTCGGGTGAATAAGATATTAACGTTTCGTAATCAGTTAATGATGTAAACATATTGTATTGTCGCACCTTTCCTGGTTTTGTGTATTCACGTTTTTCTTTCCCCCTAAGTAATGAAGAAGGAAAAATAATGGTTCCCGTATATCCACGCTTCCCTGTCTTGTGATGGACCCCCGAAGCTGCTAGTTTCTTAGATTTCACTTCAAGTCTAAATTCTCTTTCTATTTCATCCGATGACAGCATATTCCTCCCCCGTTCAATTATTTAATTACCTTGAATCCTACAAGCCAGTTTTCCATTACCCTTTTGTACTCTGAATAACCCTATTAATATGGATTTATAAAAAATACTACAAAAACTTCTAGCACTTCTTTAACAATATCAATAACACGTGTAGTAAAAAATTCACTTTCACTGTATCTCTTCAGTAGTGCGTATAAGAACTTCTACAATATCCACTTGATTCCCTGCTTATAAATATCATCATATTCCTCCTACGCTTTAACTTTTTCCTTTCTCAATTCTTTTAAAGTAATCTGTGAAATTATCATGACAATTAGAATACGTCACTTACAACAAATGTTGTATTATTCCTACGATCGCTTCGTTCTGCTCAAAAAGAAAATAAAGAGCTACGTGAGCAACTAAAATTTACTTATGCAAATGGGGCGTGAAGGGTAGCCTCAGCTTCGACATGTGTCGTATCGACAGCCAATTGTTCCTCTTTCTCAATAATTCCATGTTCAATATTAAACTGAACCATTAGTTGTCTGGCCTTTTTCCATAATCCCGTTTCAATCATAACTTGATCAAATCGCTCAAAGGTTTTGAGTGATGGAACCTGTGTAAAACCACAAACGGTGCGAAAATCTGAGTTTCCGGCAACTTGAAGATGAACACTTGAGACCATAACTTCAACATAGAGAAGAGGAGCCAAGAGGAAGGATTTGAATAGTTAATTACATTTTATGTGAATTATCTTACGGATTTGAGAAGCTACCCTGTCACTATGCCTATCATAAATATGTAAAAAAATACCTCGTGTTTGAATTTTCAAAAAAATAAACTTAAAACGATATACATGTTATACTAATTGTAAACGCATACACTGTTCAAAAAAACCGATGAAATGAGTGATTACTATGTTATTAGAAAACCTAATACATCGTTTTGAACTAGTAAAAGAACGAAACCCATTACATGCCAATGAATTACTAGATTATATTCAAAAAAGTTATATTTATGGAGAATTATCTATTGTTGAATATAAAAAACTTTTTTTTGAACTAGACAAACTTAAAGCAAAAAAGCCAAATTCATTTTTTGTAAAACAAGACCTTTTGCCTTTGAAAAATGTAAATTAAGTTCTACACTCTAACAAATCACATTTTGTGTTCACTGCCATATTATATTCATTTCTAGTTATCGTAACTCTAGGAAGTTGACAAATTTAGCCCCCCTTGGCTATCAAGGGGTTTTAGCATGTCCTAAATTTCTCGTTTAAATACGGATTTATAAATAAATACTACAAAAACTTCTAGCCCTTCTTTAACAATATCAATAACACGTGTTGTAAAAATTCACTTTCACTGTATCTCTTCAGTGGTGCATATAAGAACTTCTACAATATCCACTTGATTCCCTGCTCATAAATATTCATCGTATTCCTCCTACACTGCAACTTTTGCTTTTCTCATTTTTTTAAGTCCTCTGAATAATCATATTTGTGTTCAATAAGAGTAACATTTGTAGGAATCAGGTATGAGTGTTATGGATATTCATCGTGAAGTTGGTGTTGCTCGTAATACCATTTATAAAATACAAAGAGAGCTGTCATAAGAATATCAAGAATAAAGCCCTCTTATACTCAAGAGGGCCTAGTTTTTAGGATTGGCTTTTGTAGAATGATTCTTTCCTAATCAATATTCCAATTTTGCTCCATTATAGATACCAACTTATTTAACAGCTTCTTTTAATTCTTTTCCCGGTTTAAAAGCTGGAACTTTAGAAGCAGCAATATCTATTTCTTCACCTGTTTGTGGATTACGCCCTTTTCGAGCTGAACGTTCACGGACTTCAAACGTACCAAATCCAATTAATTGGATTTTCTCTTCTTTAGCAAGTGTGTTAGAAATCGTTTCAAATAATGCATCCACAGCTGCTGTGGCATCTTTCTTTGTTAGTTCTGCTTGTGTTGCAACAGCATTTACTAAATCTGTCTTATTCATATTCAAACACCTCGTCTTTTTATTAATGGATATTATGTAGAGATATCAGCATATCATTTTCTGTCCCTTTATAAAATTAGCTAAAAGCTAAAAGGAAACGAAATCCTGTACCCTAATTAATTGTCTTTTCTTTTCCTTTTAGCTTTAATGATACTGTAACATAAAAATTAATGTCCTCAGTCTCATTAAATTCCACGCCAGATAGGTTCGGTCTAACATCTAATATGATTTCCTTATTAGGATTCAATTGTTCGTATTTATTTTTTATTTCCTTTAACTCATTCTCTAATTGGACTTTAGTATGTACTGGAATCATAAACACTCCAAGTTCCCTCTGCGTCAATCTTCTTTTCCCCCTCCTGTTTGCTATTCTAATTTGACATAGAGGAATAAAACTCCTCTTTTTTTACTTTTTCAAAAATTACTAAGTCCTAAAAAATAACTTGTTCTAAAAATGGATAGACATCAGGAAAGTGCGGTTATCTATACTAAGAAAATCATTAGTATTTAAAATATTCTAAGAAGAAAACTTGAATGGAAAGTTACTTTGAATACTTGATATCTTACCTCAGTAAACAATGTATTCAAAGAGTGAAGATTGAAAAATAAAAAGGGGTCTGCAAACTACATCAAACAAGTACAGTGAGTTCGGAAATTCCATGAAAAAGGTGCGAACCAACGAAAAGACTTTCTTCACAAATTAAGCTTCAACTTAGCGGAAGATTATTCGGTTATTGCTGTAGAAAATCTAAATATCCGAAACATGCTTGCTTATAAATGTGAAAGATATGGTGGTATGCTTATCAAGGTAGAACCAAAATTCACTTCTCAAGATTGCTCTTGTTGTAACAATCGAGTAAAGAAGTCTCTTTCTATTCGCACTCATATTTGCACCAAATGCGGGACGGTGATTGATCGGGACTAAAACGCTGCATTAAACATCCTACAAAAGGCATTAGAAGAATTGCTTGTGGCAAACTGAATATCAATCACTACTGTAGGGCAAGGTTGTGTCCGAACGGTATAATCTACGCCTGTGGAGATTGTGTAAGACATAGTGGGAAACCCCCACTATGCTACGGTTGATGAATTAGGGAAGCCCCTTCTTCAAAACAACCCGAAAGGGTGTTAAGGAGGGGTCATTCACTATCATATTACAGGTTTGATTTCTTGCGTTTTTATTAATTGTAATAGGTTGCGCACTGCATACGAAAAACCATCTTCATCATTTGTCTTTGTTACTAAATCAGCTTTTTGTTGAATATTTATAGGGGCATTACCCATCGCAATAGAAGTGGTTGCTACTTCGAATTGGGCGAGATCGTTGCCGCCATCTCCGAAAGCATAAATCTCCTCAAAGGATAGATTCATGATATGTTGGTAGCGTAATAGAGCTCTTCCTTTTTGAGCCTCATTTGAAGTTATTTCTACATTATTAGGAAAGGAAGAAGCCATCGCTATATTAAATTTATTAGCTAATTCCCTTTTTACTTCTTCAATTTTTTCTAGTTGCTCATTCTGAACCAATGCAATTAATTTGTAGATTTTAAGATTTTCTTTGTTTAATATTTCATCGTAATTATATTCATGGAAAAGAGTGCATAATTCTTTATTACTCTTATGATGTAATGGAGGCAAAGTGGAAGGGAAGCCACCATAATTAGTATATACGAGAATCCATACTCCTAATTTTTGTAAAGTAGAGAATATTTCTTTATAGGAAGTAATAGATATCGTTGTCTCGAACAATAGTTCTCTTGTTTTTGAGTATAAAACAGAACCATTTAAACAAAAAATAGAAACCTCCATGTTTTGTATAGCTTTGATTTTTATTATATCTGCGTAAGCTCGACCTGTGTTTAATATGATTTCATAACCTTTATCTTGCAATTCATTTAAGGCTAACGTATTTTCCTCGGATATTTCATGCTGAGAATTCAATAATGTACCATCTAAATCAATTGAAACACATTTCATCGTTTCATCCCAATCCTTTCGTCTCTGTGAAATTTTTCTCGGACTTACTAGACTATGCTAAGAATGAATACAGCCCACTAAACCCGAACCTCCTTTATAACCAAAGAATCTTGCTTTTGATAGAATTCTTTTGGTGATAAGTCTAAAAGAATTGAATGCATACGTCTGTAGTTATAGTAGATCATAAAATTGGTAACTTCCCGGTAGGCCTCAGCATAGGTTTCAAATTGCCATCCGGATAGGCGATCATCTTCAAAAATTCGATGAAAAGACTCAATATAAGTGTTCATATTTGACCTTCTTGGTGGTATTCTTTCGTGTTCAATTTTAGATTTTTCACAAAACTCTTCGAAGGTATGGGAAATAAACTGTGGCCCATTGTCTGTTCGAATCACGGATTTTTCCAGTTTATCGAATTGTTGGCGTTTCAGTATGGCTCTTTTCAAAGTCTGTTTTACATCGCAGCTTAATCCCATGTGATAGGCTATGATTCCTCTGTCAAAGACATCGATGATGGACATCACAAAGAAAAAGCGATCTTCTCCTTCGACATTTCCATATTTAATATCAGCTTCCCAAAGGTGATTGGATCCTTTAATAATGCGATTCCGTGCTAGTTTCCTAGAATAGGAGACTTTCTTTTGTCGCTGGGGTCGTAAGATCCCAAGTTCCTTGCGTAAACGATAGACTTATTTCTTGTTAATAATCAGTTTGTATTTCAGACGAAGTACTTTTGTTTACTTGCGGTAGCCATAGTTATCACCATCGCCTGCAATTTCCTTTAATAAAACTTCTTTGATTTGTTCGTCTGAAACTTTTTGACCATTCTCTTTGAAGGAATGACCTGATGATGGACGTCCCTCACTCACCTTTTTCTCTTCCACACGATAGTTCTTTTGATAATAATAGGTGGAACGAGGAATTCCGATAATTTTGAGCACTTTAAAAATGGAATATCCTTTTTTATCCATTTATCAGCTACTTCAAGTTTTTCAGTGAGTGAAGGTTTTGCTTTTTTATTAAATCCCGTAGAATTGCTATTTCAAGGTCTTATTCACCTAATAGGTTTTTAGTTTTTCGTTTTCTTTGGATAACTCTTTGAAATCAAGATCCGGCAGAACAGCTACACCTAAAATAAAGTATGATATTCACTTTTTTTCTTCGTATATCTGTGAATGAGCTTAGAAGGTAAAAAAATGATAAGTGTTAAATAGTCAATAAAGGTATCAAGGCAAAAATAGAATGAAAAATAGTTAGTCTATATTTTTCACAAAAATTCCATTTAAATTTTCTCTTTTATTGAGTATCTATCAGAATAATATGTCACGACTTTTTCCACTTTTACTATGTCCATAAGTCTTCTACTTGTTTCCGTATTTGGGATAAAAACTTCCTACTAAATTGGTAAAAGTGTAACAGTATCGATCCTTTCTAGGTTCTCGATCATTGTATACCATGATTTTGGTCTATTCGATAAAATTGTGTAGTATCGTTTTAAAAACCTTACAATAAGCTCCGTTTGTAATTCATTGATACTTTCTTTAACTGGAAGAAAACAAAGGTCAATTCCTGTTACGGATTCCCCATCATTGTTCCAGGATGGATGGACATAAGGAAAATCAAGACGCTTATAACCAAGATGAGACAATACCTCACGGCGGACATATGGATCCATAGGCTTAACACTGCCAAATTCATAATGGTCTACTTGGTAAGGATCGTAGATTTCGGCAAACATACCAAATAACTTATTTCCATTTTTTTCCACCAAAAGGTTCAAATCATTTAGCCTCATATTAGATAAAAATGGACCGATGCCGAGACCAGCCTGACCAATAATCGTAAAATCTGTCATTGCGATATTAAAGTCTTCATAATAACGGTACTCTGTCGCACCTAATACTTTCTTATTTTGAACTGCAACAAAAACACGAATATCAGGGTCTTCCAAAGGCTCTTTCCACAGATCAAATTCTAGCACTTCTTCTGAAGGGAATACTGCTTGCATTAATTGATGTAATTGTTTAAAGAAAGGATCTTGTATACTTGTAATTCTATAATATTCCATTTTCACTCTCTCCTTGTTATGATATTAATCAGAAAAAGGGATTTTTCCATTCCATTAGTGTCCCAAAATTACACGATTCTTCATCTTCCAAGTAGTTTGCAACTACCTGAACGGGGGTACGACCACATCGAAGCAGGAAGGTGATAACAGGGTCTTTTATTTCACCTTTTATAACAGATTTCAAGTATTGGTCCGGCGTCATCTCATTCACCTTTTTATGATATCCAGGCATTCTTCCTCCGCCTAGCAATTGGTCCAGTCCTATTTGAACAACGACTTCATACATCGATAACATTAGCCATTTTCCTAATCCGAGTTTTCGATAGGATGGACTCACGCTAATATCCACGACATAGAGCGTATTACCATCGGGCTTATGGTTCCGAATATAACCATTGTCCGTAATTTCTTCCCATGTATGTTCCGGATGTTTGGAATTAAAATCAACCAACATTCCAGTCATTGAACCTGTAATTTTACCATCAATTTCTATGCAAAGGGCACCATCAGGGAATAAAGTAACATGATTATACAATTGTTCCCTATTCCACCATAATTCTGGAGGAAATGGTGGAGGAAAACTTTCCTGTTGAACGCGGATTAAATCTGAAAAGTCCTTTTCTTTATAATTTCGAATTACAGACGGGATAGGACGATTCTGATCGAAAACAAAAAACTCTTTTTTATACACTATATTCACCCCTAATATGTGAGCAGTGAGCTTTTTTTAGGTTCCCAATCTGGATATAAATCTGTACGGCGATCCCGCCATGTGGTGACAGAACCACTTTCACGAACTTGGTATAACAGTTCCAAATTTAAATCAGCTGTTACAACCATATCTTGATTCAATTCACCTTCTACTAGGATACCGCGTGGGGGAAAGTGAATATCGTTTGGTGTAATCACTGCCGCTTGACCAAAATTCGCTCGCATAAAGTCAATCGTAGGAAGGGAACCTACTGTGCCGGTGGTTACTACATAGATTTGATTTTCTATTGTCCTTGCATGACTGGTGTAACGGACACGATGGAATCCATGACGATCGTCGGTACAAGAAGGACAGAAAATTATATCTGCACCCTTTGCTTTCGCCATCCGAACTATCTCTGGAAATTCAATATCATAGCAGGTCAACATAGCAATTGTACCTTTATCAGTTTTGAATACTATCAGGTTTTCACCAGGAGTCAGGTTCCATTCTTTCATTTCAGTTGGAGTAAGATGAAGCTTTGATTGTTCCGCAACTCTTCCATCTGGATAGAATAAGTGAGAAACGTTGAATAACTGGTCTCCTTTACGAAGGACATGGGTTCCACCAATAATATGCATCTTTTTCTGAATCGCAAAATTTTTAAATAAAGATTGATACTGTTCTGTAAAATCTGGAAGATCTTGAATAGTCAAGGGATGTCCTTGTTTAGTGCCAATAGACAATAGCTGTGTGGTGAAAAACTCAGGAAACAAAATAAAATCTGAATTAAATTCTTCAGCTGTTTTAATATAATGTTCTACTTGTTTGGAAAATTCTTCGAATGAACTTATTGTATGGAGATGGTATTGTACTGCTGAAACTCTTAGTTTCATAGTCTCCTCCTTTCATATCCTCACTCTATAAAAATTTCGCCTCATCCATGTTGTATTAATTGTTATTATTAGGCACATAATGATTTTTAACAAGAACACACTTTTCTAATATAAAGTGAGAAAATGTATACCTTAAAGATATACACTAAGATAAATTTGGAATATAAAGGAAATCTATAAAACCTCGTTTAAGGAAAAAATGGTCAAATATTATTTAGAGGAAAAAAATAGCCCCGTTGAATTAGGGGAAGGGCAAAATATTGGATATTCTGACCAAGTTAGGTATGGTTTTTTATTTTTCAATCATTTAGTTTATTTTGTTTTTTCTAACTTGATCAGTGAATGCTTATTGTAGTGTTACACTCATATCCTCATAACATGATAACGAAAGAAAGGGGACAAAGGGGGAATTGTTGTTAATTCTTAGGCTATATTATTAGATGGGTTTGGTTATTCTTTTAGTTTTTTAAAACCGTTTCCATATAATTTTTCCCCCATTGATACATAGACTCAAGAATTGGCATCAGACTTTCCCCATGCTCGGTCAGTGAATATTCCACTTTTGGTGGTACAACTGGGTAGACTTCACGATGGACAATGAGGTCTTCTTCTAGCTCTCTTAGTTGATTAACGAGCATTCTTTGGGTAATACCTGGCATAAGGGACTTCAGTTCGTTAAATCGTTTGGTTCCCTCTTTACCTAGATGCCATAAAATAAGCATTTTCCATTTCCCTCCAATTACAGCGAGTGACAATTCTTTTTCACAGTTAAATGTCTTATCAATAATGTGTCTCATTTTTTCCCCTCCATGTAAAGTAGATTTACAGTATAATTCTTAATACTATATGATCATAAAGTGCATACTTACGAGTTTATATTTTGCGCATTATACTTGAATAAATAAAAGATTATACAGTTGAATAGGTTAATAGTATACTTTTTGATACTATATGCTTTTAAAATACATACTTATAATTTTATATTATACGCATTATAATTGGATCTGTATAGGTGGAAACAAGTACAAAAGATAGTATAGCCTTGTATAGGTATATGGGACACTGGAGGAGCCCTAATTAGTGAATTAAAAACCAGTGTTGTTAGTAGTCTCAATCGTTTTTATCAATTAGGCTCATGTGGAAGCTAGGGTTGAGTTATTTCCTGATGGTGATATAAACTGTGCTATTGCTACAGAAATCTAAGGGCAAGTCGCTGATTTGTCAGTTGGATTATCTTGAAGGGAGTTAAAAAGAAAAGAAAGTTTAAAGTAAACATTTTCTTCTACACTTTAGAAAGGAGAATGGAAATGCCGTTAGTTTCGATGAAGGAAATGTTAATTCAGGGAAAAGAACATAAGTATGCGGTTGGACAGTTTAATATCAATAATCTTGAGTCTATCCAGGCAGTTTTACAAGCTGCGCAGGAAGAGAAGTCCCCCGTTATTCTCGGAGTTACTGAAGGTGCTGCTCGTTACATGCGGGGGTTTAAGTCCACTGTCCAAATGGTTGTAGCGTTAATGGAGGAGTATAAAATAACCGTACCAGCTGCCATTCATCTTGACCGTGGTTCAAGTCTAGAAAAATGTGTGCACGCTATCCATGCTGGGTTTACTTCAGTTATGATCGATGGATCTCATTATCCACTAGAAAAAAATATTGAAATAACAAAACGTGTAGTAGAAATAGCACATTCTGTTGGTATATCTGTAGAGGCTGAGCTTGGTTGTATCGTTGGACAAGAAGACGATCGAAACTTTGAAGATGTTGAACCTATGCATGCGATCCCTGCTCAATGTGAACAATTGGTTCGCGAAACAAGAGTAGACTGCTTTGCACCCGCATTAGGTCCTGTACACGGTTCAACAAATGTGAAACCTAATCTTGGATTTCATCAGATGAAAGAAATAATGGAATTAACAGGTGTTCCACTTGTTCTTCACGATGGATCAAGTATTCCATTAAAGGATATTCAAAAAGCAATTTTGTTTGGTTCAGCAAAAATTAACACTTGTACAGAGAGACAGATTTCTGCTGCTAAAGCTGTTAGGGAAATATTAGAAACGAGACCAAATGAATACGTTCCTCATAAGTTTCTTGCACATGCTCGTGAAGCGATTAAACATACAGTCAAAGGTAAAATGCGTGAATTTGGTTCATCAGGTAGAGCCCAATTAAGGCATGAGATCTTATATAGATAAAATAGGTAAAATGCGATTGATAAAAAAGTAGACATTTCATTATTTTAAAATTCATTAGTTAACAAACAATTTTTTTTCTGAGATAAACTTTTCTCAGATTGTCATTGTTATAATTTCTCGTAATTAATGTATAAGTCAGTCATTTACTTATTCTTTGGTGTGATAAACAATGATTTAAATAAAATTTAATTTATTCGTTTTCCAGTTTGATTTTTCATGGTCATGTCTTTGATCAAATTTCCCATATGATATGGAGGAGAAAAAAGATGAAAATTGAGGTTTTAAAGTCAGAGTTACTTGCAAAGATTGACGCTACACGTAAAGAAATGATTAAAAGTGCTGAAGTTAGAGGCTATGCAAGTGAAAAAACAGTTAGATGTAGCCAAGAATTGGATATGTTTTTAAATAAATACCAGCAAATCTTGTTTGAGGAGGGAAATAAAACAGAGGGACCTTTTCGTCAATTTGTAAAAACAATGAAGAATTTGACCTTTCAGGAGGGAACTTTTACAAGTAGTGGACAAATAATAAGCAACAAATGTTCAATGTTGCATTAATTTACTCTAAATAATCCCGATGTTTAATGCATACAAAAAAATCATTTATAATGAATGAACGAGTGGTTTCCTGTCCAATTCCAATTCAAAGGATGATTCTTACTAGACAGATTTCCGAAAGAGATGTTGGTTAAGATAGGGAAACTGCTATTTAAATAAAATAGAAGAAACTCGTCAAGAAGAAGCAAAAACTCGTGTGCAAATCAGGGAATTAAATCGAAAAGACGCTGAATTTCTATGTTTAATTTAATAGTGATGATGGTTTTGTCAACGAAAATAAAGATAAAACATATGACATAAGATAGAACGATATATATGTTAAAAACATTATTAAAATATTTGAAAGTAAAGACTTGTCCCTTTGTACCGATCTACTACTAACCAAGAGAACAAAGAATAATACACAAAAATTCCACGAATTAGTACGACGACCACACAATTGAAATCAAAAAACAGAAGACAAACATCAGTGTAAAAATAGAAAGAACAAAATACTAAAAACTATTGAGATCGCAAACGTTTCCCTATTTGTTTATATCCAAAATAAAAGAATAATGACTTTGAATAATCCGAGTGGAAGATCCATAGGGATGTAAGTCGTGTTTTTAAATCTATTGGCTCCCAACGAGCTTAAAGAATCAATAGAGTAGAGTTACTTAATATTATTTAAAAGTGCTTCTGAAAAGTTTTTTTCCAATCAAGGAGTCATAGAAATTAACCAAAGACTTGATTTATATATTATGAGATATAATGAAATATAGAGAGAACATTGATATATCAACAAAAACACATGGTGATTTCTCCATTTTGAAAAGCCATGTGTTTTTATATGCAATGTGATTGTTTGGAACTCTGAGGTGAACCAGTTAGATTTTTTTTGCTTTTTATTTATTAAAACAGTTTCGATTTCGGGTGACTTTTTTGAAAATGCCCCCCCAAAAGAGCCGTTAAAAGTACGGGCACCTTTTTTTATTTGCATTCGGAGCATAATCCTTTTATTTCAAAAAAATGATGAGTTACATTAAATCCTGTTTTACTTTGAGCGAATTCTTCTACTTCCATTAATTTTGGATAATAAAAATCCGTTATTTTTCCACACGAGTTACATATAACATGGTAATGAAAGGAAGTTACCCATTCATAGCGACTAGCTGCTTCCCCAAAGTACAATTCATTTATAAGACCATATTTCTTAAAACACTTTAAATTATTATAGATGGTGGCAATCGTTAAACTAGGTAATAAACTCTGTAAGTCCTTACAAATTTTATCTACTGTTGGATGTGATTCAGAGCTAGATATATAGTCCAAAATTGCCAATCGCTGGGACGTCATCCTTACACCTTTTTTTTGTAATATGTCAAATCCTTGCTTAAAACGTTGTTGATACATATTCAGTACCCCATTTATATTTTTTTCGAACACTATAGTATTAAAGAACATCTCATAGTGACTAGTTTTATAATTCAGAAATATTTTATGGAAAATATACTGATAATAGACACCGCAGATTTCTAATAATAAAAATATTCGTTTTGTTAAATCTATTATTATATTTTCGCAAGTAATTAAACAGGTGTTTTATTTAAGGTGATTTCCAGGTTTGTTACTGATGGTTCATGGCTTTGATTTTCCCTTTCATTTTCGAGGGAAAACAATTGAGTGAAAATGTCTAACATTTCAGTTTTGTTTAAGTTATCCACCACCAAATGTTTCATATTTATGAGTGGTTCATGAAGGATCTGATTTACGATTGATTTTGAATATTTTCTAATAACCTTAAGATCATGTTCCGTTAAATTAGGTAATTTATTTTCTATTTGAAATACAACTTCTTCTTGAATCATCATAGACCTTTTTCGTACTCTAGATATTAAAGGAATTACCTCAAGAGTATCTAACCACATCTTAAATGTCTCTACCTCTTTTTTTATAAATACCTCTATTTTACGTGCTTCTCTAGCACGATCTTGAAGATTCACCTTAACGATACTTTCCAAATCGTCAATATCGTACAAGAAAACGTTATCCATAAAGCCTATTTCCGGATCAATATTTCTAGGTACTGCAATATCAATCATAAATAATGGTTGCTTTCTTTCCTCAATAATAGCTTGAATTTGTTGCTTTTTAATAATGTGTCCGGCTGTATCTATTGAACTAATAACAATGTCAGCATCAATCAACGCTGATGAGATCTGATCTAAACCTAAAGCCACTCCGTTAAATCTTTCAGCTAATTCCATGGCATGACCATATGTTCGGTTCACTACAAGGATTTTTTCCACCCCGTTTGAATAAAGGTGTTTTGCAGTTAATTCACTTATTTTACCTGCACCAAGTATAACAACTGTCTTGTCAGAAATATTATTCAATATTTTCTTTCCTAGTTCAACAGCTGCATAACTTACAGACACGGGCTGTTGACCTATTTCGGTATTGGTATGAACATATTTTGCCAATGTAATTGACTGCTTAAATAATCTATTAAATATTTTATCAGTTGCTTTTAATTGTAGACTTTGGATGAAAGCATCTTTTACCTGACCTAATATTTGTGTCTCACCTATAACCAATGAATCAAGCCCACATGTCACACGAAAAAGATGACGAATTGCTTCATCGTTTTCTTTAACATATATTATATTTTCAAGTTCAGATTCTTCCGTATTAAACCACTTAGCTAGAAAGGCTATTATACTATTCCTTCCGGTATTTATTTGATCAACAACACTATAAATTTCTGTACGGTTACATGTACCAACTATTACACACTCTTGTATACCATTTCGAGATTGCAACGTTTGAATAGCTCTCAATAGCATTTTTTTATTGAAAGCAAAACGCTCCCGGATTTGAACAGAGGCTGTTTTATAGTTTAATCCAGTTACTATGATGTTCATATTTATCACTCCAATATTCTCTAAATAGATAAACTCAGTTTTATTTGGTATTGGACGTCAATCGATGAAAATCATAATCCGTCACAAATGGAATTTTGGTTTACAAATCCTTAATAATGGGGAGAGTCATCGACCCATATATATTGATGACTCTCCTAAAAAATCATTTTTATTAAAATTGGCGAGATCATACTGATTCTAGAGGTCCATTTAATTGTTCTCGATACCACCTAGCTAGTTTACTTGCCTTCTGGTATAACAGCGTGTTTATTCGTCTTAGACTCCAGTGTCAATTTGAGTCAGCAAGTTGGGTGTCATTACTTTTGAAACCATTCAGTATGGAAAACACCCTCCATATCCACACGTTGATATGTGTGTGCACCAAAATAATCTCGTTGTGCCTGCAATAAGTTTGCAGGTAAAGTTTCTGTACGGTAGCTGTCATAGTAAGCCAATGAGCTTGAAAATACCGGTACTGCAATACCCCTTTCTATTGCTACAGTGAGTACTTGACGTAATGCATATTGATAACTACCCACGATTTCTTTAAAATAAGAATCTAATAATAAATTAGGTAGGTTCGGATCTCGATCATAGGCTTCCTTAATTTTTTGTAAGAATTGTGCACGAATAATACAACCTCCACGGAAAATCATCGCAATATCGCCATAACGAAGGTTCCAGTTATACTCTTCAGATGCAGAACGCATTTGTGCAAAGCCTTGTGCATATGAACAAATTTTACTCATATAAAGAGCTTTACGAACTGCTTCAATTAACCCTTCTTTATTACCTTCGAACTTATTGTTGTTAGGTCCTTGTAAAATCTTACTCGCCTTGACTCGCTCTTCTTTCATTGCAGAAATAAAACGGGCAAAAACGGATTCTGTAATTATTGGAAGTGGAACACCTAAATCTAGGGCACTTTGGCTCGTCCATTTACCCGTTCCCTTTTGACCCGCTGTATCTAAAATCACGTCCACAAGTGGTTTACCTGTTTGTTGATCTATCTTTGTTAAGATATCTGCTGTAATCTGTATTAAGTAACTATCTAATTCGCCTTTGTTCCATTCTTGAAAGACCTCATGAAGTTCGTACGCACTTAAACCAAGTATACTTTTCAAAATATAATAAGCTTCTGATATTAGTTGCATATCACCGTATTCGATGCCGTTATGCACCATCTTTACATAATGGCCGGCCCCGTTAGGACCGATAAATGTACAACAGGAATCACCTTCAACTTTCGCTGAAATTGCTTCTAAAATTGGCTGTACCATTGTGTATGCCTCTTTCTGACCACCCGGCATAATAGAAGGACCTTTTAATGCCCCTTCTTCCCCACCGGAAATACCAGTACCTATAAGATGGATACCCATCTCGTTTAATTGTTTATTGCGTCTTATGGTATCTTGGAAAAATGTATTTCCACCATCGATAAGAATGTCCCCTTTATCAAGGTAAGGTTTCAACGAGTCAATTGTTGCATCTGTTGGTGTTCCTGCTTTAACCATTAATAATATTTTTCGAGGACTTTCTAATGAATTAACAAATTCTTTGATACTGTATGTACCAACAATCCTTCTTCCTACTGCTTCTTTGTTTAAAAAATCCTCAGTTTTATCGGAGGAACGGTTAAAAACAGAAACCGAATAACCGCGACTTTCTATATTTAATGTGAGATTTTTCCCCATTACTGCTAAACCGATTACACCAATTTGTTGCTTTACCATAAAAATCTCCTCTTTCTTTTCAATTTAAAAATACTTTTATAAAAATACGGATATGGAATTTTTTTCAAATCACCTTTTCTTAAGTCAATTTCATAAGACTCGTTACTATTTATTTAAGGGGAAAGCATCCTGAAAAAATGTAAGTCCTCCATCGATGACTATGTCACCTTTTTGAAGAAACGGCTTTAGCGAATTAATTATTAAATTTGTTGGTTTTCCCTTTTTTACCATTACCAAAATATTACGAGGCTCTTTTAATGAATGGACAAACTCTCTAATACTGAACGTTCCCACAACACTTTTCCCCTTCGCTTCGTTGTTAATAAATTCTTTAGTTTTGTTAGTGGAATGACTATAAACGGATACAGTATAACCGCGACACTCTATATTTAATGCGAGATCTTTTCCCAAAGATGCTAAACCAATTACACCAATTTGTTGTTTTGCCATGATTATCATTCATCCCTTCGTCATTTTAGAAATTAGTTTGAAAATTGTCATTCATTACAATTTACTTGTGCAGAAGTTGCTCAAGTTCTATCTTTTCTTTTTCAAATCCTGGCTTGCCAAGTAAGGCAAACATATTCTTCTTGTATGCCTCGACCCCCGGCTGATTAAAAGGATTTACTCCTAGAAGATATGCGCTCATAGCGCAAGATTTTTGAAAAAAATATACCATTTCTCCAAAGTTATATTCGTTAATTTCATCTATTTCCACTAACAGGTTTGGAACCCCTCCATCCATATGCGCCAACAAGGTTCCCTCAAAGGCCTTTTTGTTGACTTCGTGCATCGTCTTACCGGCCAAGAAATTCAATCCATCGATATTTTCCGGATCTTCCTCAAACGTTAGCTCGACTTTGGGTTTGTTAATTTGTAGCACAGTCTCTATTAAGTTGCGTTTGCCTTCCTGCACATATTGACCCATAGAATGCAGATCCGTCGTGAAGTCCATTGAAGCAGGAAACAGGCCTTCTTTGTTCTTCCCTTCACTTTCACCAAACAGTTGCTTCCACCATTCAGATACATAACGTAAAGAGGGTTCATAGTTAACAAGTAATTCTATACCCATCCCTTTTGCATAAAGGATATTTCGTACCGCGGAGTATTGATAACACTCGTTGGTTAATACATCCGGATTATTGTATTTATAGAAGGCATCCACCGCTCCCAACATCATCTGGTCAATGTTTAGACCTGCAGTGGCAATAGGCAGGAGAGCCACTGATGTCAGTACCGAATATCGACCGCCTATGTTATCCGGAATCACAAATGTTTCGTAGCCTTCTTTGTCAGCAAGTTTTTTTAACGATCCCTTCGTTTCATCAGTGGTGATAAAAATACGTCTCCTTGCTTCCTCTTTTCCATACTTATCCTCCATATAATTGCGAAAAATACGAAAAGCGATGGCAGGTTCAGTGGTTGTCCCTGATTTAGAGATAACATTAATAGAGATATCCTTTCCCTCTAAAAGCTCCAGTAAATGAGTAACATAAGTAGAACTTATATTCTGTCCGGCGAAATAGACCTGTGTGGTCTGGCTCATTTGGTTATGAAAGCTATGGGATAATGCCTCAATGGTGGCTCTTGCTCCTAAATAAGATCCACCGATGCCGATCACAACTAAAGCTTCTGAATGACTTTGGATTCTCTCAGCAACCTGTTTGATCCGTGAGAATTCGTCTTTATCAAAGCTCAATGGCCAATCCACCCACCCAAGATAATCTGATCCAGGACCTTTTTTTTCATGGAGCCAGTTATGTGCTATCTGAATAAATTCCTTAAGTTGATTCACTTCACTTTTTTTCATAAATGTCAGAGCGTTTGAGTAATCAAAAGAGATAGACATACGATACTTTCCCCTTTTCAAATTAAATATGTTTAATATATTTTATGCCTTTGACTTTCTAGTTTTTTCTACAGAATCACATCCATTTTCATTTTTCGTAAGTATAGAAAATGATAGACTTCATCTAGTATTAGAAGCAAGCGAACATTCGTAAGGGCTATCCGCAGCAAAATGGAGGTTATATGAAGAGGTTATGATGTTGTAATCTCATCACTACGTTCTCTTCCTATTTTATTGATAATTCTGAAATCTCAAAACAAATAATTCTTAGAGCAACTTTTTTAGGAGTTAATTATGTTGGTTTCTTCTCGTATAAGAAAGGTATATTTTAGAAACTTCTCTGTATTTAATTTTTAGTTTATAAATATTTATTTTGACTGATAAACATTGTGTATGCAAGATAAATGTCCATTATATAAACTAATCATACACATTTACAGATAAACGTTGATTAATTATAGACAGCAATACTGTGGACAAACACAATAATTGTAATCGCTGCAGCTATTGCTACATATGGCCAAATACCAGCCCTCTTTCGTTGAGTGCTATACATCATATCCATATCATCCAGCATACGTCCAGGAAACTTCCCCTTGTCAGTTACGTAATGTCTGTAGAGAAACACAGGAATAATAAACGAGGCACTTATTAGACCCGCCCAAAGAGTACCAGCTCCCCAAATATCAGCACCCATTCCAAGGAAAATAATATTAACAAAGGATAAGACTACATTTGTTACTAATAGCACATTTGGTACTTTAAAAGGTCGAATCCAATTTGGACGATCTACGCGGTGAATCCAACCGGCATTTAGATTAAGAAAATTAAATATCATATAATTTACATTTGATAGAGCAAGGACAAACGTGTAATCTGACATCGTAAGTAATACTAGATTAAATATTAAATCCGTCCACATTGCTCTCGTAGGTGCCCCATGATGGTTAACATGTGATAGATATTTTGGAAGCCACCCATCCACAGAAGCCTGATATAATGTACGAGAGGAACCTGCCATTGATGTCATAATAGCTAACACCAAGGAAAAGATTAACATTACTACAATAAAAGCATATATTACGAAGCCGCCGCCTACCATTTTAGCCATAATGCTACCGACTCCTGACCCGCTAACGAGACCAGGATCTAGTAACCCTTTTAATCCAATAGCATTTTGGAACGAAAGTGGAACAAGAATAAACATTGCTATACACAGTAATCCTGAAGTAAATATAGATTTATATGTGTCTTTCTTAGGATCTTTAAATTCACTAGTATAACAAATGGCAGTTTCAAAAGCATAAGACGACCATGCTGCTAAAAACATCCCTCCCATCATTATTGTCCATCCTGCCATATCCCAAGTACCTGATAATGGATGAAGAGGGAATAAGTTCTTTAAGGAAATACCATGGGTAAATAACGGTACGAGTCCTACTAAAACTAAAGGTAGAAGTGCGAAAATTGCTAGCACTTTTTGTAGACGGGCAGCAGCAAGGGCGCCTCGATGTTGAATAGCAAATATCATCAAAAGTAATACTGCACTTAGCAAGAAGGTTGCATTAATTCTTAATGATAGGTCATGCTTAATGAAACCCAAATTTAGAAGTGTAAGTTGCCAATTTGTAAAGGCTGAATGAGGGAAAAAACTATTTAATACGTATCCTGAAGCTAGCGATGTTCCAAGAGCCAATGTCGGAGACCAAGCCAGCCAATTGCTCCATACAGATAATGGCGCAATGAGTTTTGAATATTTTATCCATGCCATTGCACCATAAACAGATGCCCCACCAGACTTATTAGGAAATAGTCCTGCAATTTCAGCATAAGTAAAGGACTGGAGAAAACCCATAAAAATGGATATTGTCCAAACTACCCATGAGACATTCCCAACAGTGGCTCCGATAGATCCAATTGAAAATAATACTAAGGCTGGTACACCGCTTGAGAACCAAAATGCATCTTTCCAAGTCATTTCTCTTTTCAACTCAGCCGCAGAACCCGATGGACTTTCAATTTGTGGATTAGGAATTTGTAAGGCAGTAGCATCCTTATTTCCAGGCGCATTTATACTCATAAATAATTAACCTCCTATTTTTTGAGAATCAAAAACTACTGTTACTTCGGGGGTAAAAAGTAAACATCGCCCGCTTCAGCTACATATTTTTTCACTTAATTACCAAGTACCACAACTGTTCCATTTACAACAATCTTTACTTCTAAGATGGTATGCGTGAATTCAAATTATTCTCCAAGCTGTATGGAGAAAGTAACCCAATGATAATGCATTTTCTTTTAAAGTAATCGGCACGTCAATACTTTGACTTTAACCGCTGGGATCTCCAACACTCTATTTAATTCTTTTTTATAGGTGCCTGCTTTAATTAATTGTACACCTGGCTTTTGACTTAAATAATTGAATTCTGGTTTTGCTACTGTTTACTCATTCATTTTCTTCCCTCCAATAATTTTTTCCTACATCTTCTTTAAACGCTTTCATTTTCTAATATTCTATCTAGATCTCGAGGTGAAAAAAAGTACTGAACTTTATATTGTAGGATAGTTCTATATTTACATAAAAATCAGTAGATACCTACTCTATTTTCCCAATTATCGGGAATCTACAATATTTTGATTTTTTAATCCTGCTTAAGGATATCTTAAAGAAGCTCGATTAATTGCTGTATATTGCAACAGCTAAATGTTGTTACCTTCCCGCATAACCTTTAAAAGAGTACAAGATCATTCCTTCATTAAATGTGTATGAATTTAGAGTTGATTAATGGAATATCTTTAGATGAAATAATTCTTGCTATATGATTGCTCAGCAGATTTATTAACGTATAACAAACCCAATCGGAATGGCAGAAAATAAACAAATGTATTCAATCTAAAAAATATAGAATCGGCATTCCGATCACAATACAATAACGCACAATGCTTGTTTTTACTCTAATGTGTTTATGATGATTAGCATATACAGAAAATAACATACTTGGAAAAGGATAAATCGTAATCATGACCCCAAAAGAAAGAACTCAACAAATTTCCCGTGGTAAAAGTAACAACATTCCTTCCATGTCCCTAAATTACAAACTATTTGACACCCCGTCAGTTAGAGCTCCATCTTGTGTTGCATGCTTATCAAATGTCGATTAGCTTCCTTTAAGGTACGAGTTCCCCAGGGAGGAAGTTTGTCGCTGACTTCCATCAGAAAAGGGGGTCACCCGCATATCAAATACTAAGCTTAAGCTACAGTTACTACTGCCTTTACTGTTCAGGACTTGCACCATAGAGACTGTACCCATGCCGGGAACACAATATTAAAAGCAGAAGATCATTTTGGTCTTCTGCTTTTAATATGAGTCGTTTATTTTTTACGCATCCCTAAAATAAATACAATTAAAGATAAGAGAATAGCGACTACTGATAAAATAAGAGGAAAAGATTTAGATGATTCATTTACTTCTCCTGTTACTTGAGTGTGGCTTTTTTCGGATATGTTCCATATTGGTATGATAATCGGTGCTTGTTCCCTTTACAATATCTGTAATTGAATGAGGAGATTTTGATCCTTCATCACCTGTCCACTCCACTACACTTCCATCTTTATAATATTGATAAGCATCCCAATCAGCCTTTGTCGCACGATCAGGATTTTTGGCGGTAAATACAAATTGTTGGAATTGACCAGGTAAAATTCCTTCACCTGTTGCCAAGAATGTAATCGATGTTTCCTCAATTTGGTGTGAATGAAAAAGGCAATCGAATGGCCATGTCCTTTTCTGATAGCGGTAAGTTATTCAATAAAAGGCTGGGGGAAATTGATCTTCTCCTTCATAGACCTTTAGATGGAATAATCAAACAACTGATCATTAAGCGTCAAGGTAAAAGATGGTACGCTATTTTCTCTGTCGAAAGACAAGCGTTACCAGCCTCTATTGATACAAATAACGCAATAGGAATAGATGTTGGACTCAATAAATATGCAGTCCTTTCGAATGGTTCACAGTATGATAACCCCAGATTTCTTCGAAAAAAGGAAAAACAACTAAAAAAGGCGCAACATAAACTTTCAAAAAAGAAAAAGGGTTCTGCAAACTACACCAAACAAGTACAGCGAGTTCGGAAATTCCATGAAAAAGTTGCGAATCAACGAAAAGACTTTCTTCACAAATTAAGCTTCAACTTAACGGAAGATTATTCGGTTATTGCTGTAGAAAATCTAAATATCCAAACATGGTCAGAAACAGGAAATTATCTAAATCTATTTCCGACGCTGGTTGGGGTATGTTCCGAAACATGCTTGCTTATAAATGTGAAAGAAATGGTGGTATGCTTATCAAGGTGGAACCAAAATTCACTTCTCAAGATTGCTCTTGTTGTAACAATCGAGTAAAGAAGTCTCTTTCTATTCGCACTCATATTTGCACAAAATGCGGGACTGTGATTGATCGGGACTATAACGCTGCATTAAACATCCTACAAAAGGTATTAGAAAAATTGCTTGTGGCAAACTGAATATCAATCACTACTGTAGGGCAAGGGAAATTGTGTAAGACATATTGGGAAACCCCCACTATGCTACGGTTGATGAATCAGGAAGCCCCTTCTTCAAAACAACCCGAAAGGGTGTTAAGGAGGGGTCATTCACCATTTGATCTCACACTAGTAGTGATATAGATTTGATTATTCTCTAGACTAGCCATGTAACTACAATTAAAAAGTAGATACGTAAGGGCCGCATGCATCTTTATCGGTCGTGTGACAGAGACTTCTTGTAGTATCGAGCTATCGGTTGCTTTTCAAATGCGCACTCATTCTACTGACAACTCCTCCGATCTATCCAGCAAGTCCAGGACATTATCTGCTGCAGCTGAATGCAACTCACGATTGTAACGTCTGCCTAATTAACACGTCCAGTAGGAGAGAATATGCTAAAACTCTGAAAATACAGTGTCGGCACTCTAATCGTCTCTCTTCAGAACACGTTGCAAATACAAGTGTAATGTCCTCGACTAAAACTGCCTTGTGTGGTGACCAAACATCCATACAAGAATAATTCATGTTGCTTTGTCCTACATTAAAGATGAAGAACTCCGAATAGATTCACAGTTTACCAGGATCATCACCCAGCAGCTGACGATGGCAATCGTAAAATCGTGTTAACGCTTACAATAGCAGAGCACTTGCACCCATACCTCCATCAGCTTGTTGTACCACAACTACAATACGATCATTTTTATTGAACCCTGGAAATATGTCCTACAAGGAGGCAGTGAGACCTTCAACTTGGAAATCGTACCGGATAGTCATGCTATTTATAGTGTGCATCTTCAGAGAGCTTCTTTCCTCATTGTATGGTTAATCAATAATTATCAAGTAAAATGTGGGTTTATATATACAGGTTACAAACCTTGGAAATATTCACTCAATCACATCTGAATTGAATCTATTAATGGTTGTAATTTTTTTCTCCTATAAATCCAAAACCAAACAGCCTGTCTTCGCTCTAGAAACACAAGTTAAAATGACATTTGTTTCTTTTCTTTCAGTATCTGAAAGGAACATATCCCTGTGATCCACTTCACCGTCCAAAACGTCAACTTGACAGCTGCCACATCCCCCGATTTTGCATGAATAAGGTGCTTCAATATCGTGTTTCAACAAGATATCCAACAAATTTTCCCCTTCAGGAACTTGAAGAACTTTGTTGCTTTTATTTAGTTTTACTTCGAAAGGTCGCTTAGGACCCAAATCTGGAGGTGTGAAAAGTTCAAAATGAATACTTTTTTCAGGATATCCATATGATTTTGCGGCTTCTGCATATTCCTTTACCATTACTTCAGGTCCACAAAAATAAACATGTGTCCCAACTGGTTTATCTTTCATTAACTCTGTTGTCATTCTGCGCCCTTGTCTTGAAAAGTAAAAGTGGGTTTCGTCTGGATAATTAGAAACAAGAAATGGATAAAAAGCACATAACTCTTTTGAAGGAACAACATAATGTAATTCAAATGATTTTGCCTTCTTTTTTAACTCAGCTGCCATAGCTAGAAAAGGAGTAATACCGATACCCGCTGCAATAAAGACATGATGTTTTGCCATAAAGCTGAGCGAAAAATGATTTTTGGGATAACTAATTTTGAGTGGATGCCCAACTGTTATATGGTCATGCCAATAAATTGATCCACCTTTTGACTCATCACTTCTACGAATGGCAATTTTAAAGTAACCTGTTTCGTCCGGGTCATTTGTTAATGAATAATGACGTTCGATTAACCCTTGATCACTTCGAATGTACGTCGTAATATGAGATCCTCCACTAGAGCGAGGCAATGTTGATCCATCTGCCGCCTTTAACTTAAAACTTTTAACTTGCGGGGATTCATTTTTAACTTCTTCTACTATTACTTCAATTGTACCAGCGGACATTTTAATCTCTCCTCCCTTTGTTCTTAAATAACTTGGATATAACCAAGATATGCTTCCAATCTTTTTGAAAAGTGATTAGATACATCGAGTACGACTTTACAGTGCTCACATGTTATTACCTTGTTATTTGACATCTTATTATAGGAGTAACATTTTACACAATATACTTTATGATCTTTTTGTCCAAACCCATTATACTGAATTTCATCATCTGTAAAACCTACGGTATTAGCAATGTCTTTGATATGATAAATCATTGACCATGGACCAGAAATAAAAATTTTTGTACCAATTTTCTGTTCTTTAAAAATAGCATGAATTTTTTCATTTTCAATTGTCGGTAATAAGTTGATTTTATATTGAGGTATGTGCTGAAGATGGTCCAATATCTCTTCTTGTTGTCGATCTGTTTTAACATAAATTATTGTTTCTATATTATTTATAGAATGTAAATCTATAAATGTTAAACTTTCAAAAAGAACTGACTCATCAATTAGAAATAACATTTTCCTGCAGTTAGGTTGAAGTCTAAAAAATGGGTACTCTAAAAAATTCAACTCGAAAATTTGAGATCGGATCTGTTCCACCAAATGCAAATGCTTTTGTTCTTGCATAGCTGAGGTATTAAAAAAAAGACGATATTTTCTTTCTTTCTTACAAGTTTCAATAACTTGAATCGGGAGATGAAAAGTAGCATCATTACATTGAACTTTATCAGCAAAACCAATCATTTGAGGGATAGTGCCTTCCTCTAATTTCACATCTGCAATATATCCTTGTTCAAGTGTTCTTTCTTCATTAATAAGCTTACATTTAAATGACTTCATTTTCGTCCCCCTTCCTTTTGTTAGACTGAAGAAGATTTTTCTATTTTCTTCTCCAAATATTTTACTATTTTATCTTTATAAGAAATAAAACCTTTGTATTCTGCTAAATCGTCTGGTAAGTCCATAAGCACATTGTAAAACTGATTCATCCACTTCTGATTTTCACACAATTCATCAAGTGTAATTAAATGTGTATGAATACCAAATAAAATACCGTTACTACGTGGAAGGCGAAACAGTCTTTGATCTTCGACTCTTAAACATACTAAATGTCCAGCATTATCAACAGTAACGTTTTCTTTTTTTGATCCCCACTCATCAAATGTTTCAGGAGCCGTATCAAGAATTGGCTCAACTGTTATCGACCAGTTAAACCGAGTCCAGGGTTTTCCCGCTTCCATCCTTAAGATAAAGCTGCGAACTTTTTCAGCTAATCCACTTCCAGTAAAGGCTTTTGGAACAGGAGAATGAATTTCTAAAAATTTCATCCCAAGATCAAATGCGATCGACCAGTTGGCAGGAAAGCATAACTGTCCAGCATCCATATAAAGCTCTCCGTCCCTTTGTGCAAGATAAATTAAATCCTCTTGAACATGTCGTCCAATAAAATCTAACGGTTCATAAGGTAAACTTGACAGATCTCCAAAAGTAAAGCTCTGTACTTCCCCTAGTAAGCGGTTACAAAAAGTCCAACTACTTCCATCTTTAGTTAAACTAAAATATTGTGGATGTTCCATAATCATCTCATTCATAATAATTTCCAAAATTTCCCATTGTGCTTCAAGAGAGTGTGTAAAGGATTGATAGGTTCGCTCTTTTTCAGTATCTAAAAGATGACGTTTTAGATCAATTTCCTCAAAATATTCTGGCGTAATTTCAAGCACATTCTTCGAATGAAGCGGTTCTGAATTATTAGAATAACGATAAGAATTTCCCTTAAATGGAAATGGAAAACGTTTTAATATAGGTTGATTAGGGATTTTTTCCCTTTGTATAGAAATATAATTAATTTTTTCCATTCTTTTTCCTCCTTTAAAATATGGTACAAAGAGAATTGGATTTAAAGATTCTACAAATGTTCTCAATCTTTTGAGTCAAGGGGGGATGTTGTTTCTACTCTATCTAATCTCTTCTTTATAATTTTTTGACTTCACTATCTTTTCACATATCAACTACTTTTTAATTTTTCCTCTCATTTTATCCCACCTTTCCGATTTCAAATTTTTTTCACTTGGAAAATTTAAAGCTCCTCATAAATGAGAGAATGTTACTGGATGACCATATGTTCACATAAATATTGAGAAATTCAAATTAAATTCTCCCGAATATTGAGAAAAATGAATATATTTTTATTAACAAGGCTTTTTAATAACAAATTACTTGATAAAACGACACATCCTCTTACTCAGAGTAAAAAAGTATCCCCAGACTGAGGATACTAAATTGATAATTGAGATGTTTCAAAAGATTACTTTTCTAGTTTGCCGGGTAATACTTTTTAGTCCTAACCTATATTTTGTATTATCTTGGTTTGACCCATCCTAGATTTTCAGAAATCTCTTCTGCACCTCTTTTAATCTCGCATACAAAATGCCTGATTTGTTGTTCCCTAAATCTAGATTCTAGACCTCCAAGACTTATAGAAGCAACAACCTTGTCTTCCCAGGAAAAAATAGGTGCTGCTACGCTAACCGTTCCTTTTGTTGTTTCTCCAAAAGAAACTGCAATACCCGATTCCTTAATCTGCTTTAATTCAGTTTCAAATCTATTTATATCATGTATTTTTCCTTGTCCGATAAGATCTCGAATAATTTGCTGCCTTGTCTTTTTTTTCATATGTGCTAAGATTACTTTTTTAGAAGCACCCTTGCATAACGGATTACTCATCCCAATCGGCTCAGCAACTTTTAGAAACAGTTCCGCATTAACACAATCAATAAAAACACCTTCATTACCTTCTGAAACTGTCAAATATACACTTTCCTTTGTTTTCATCGCTAATTTTTCCATAATTGGAAGTGCACTATTGCGAACCAATAGATTATCCCTGATTGAGAGCCCAAGTTGCATTAAAGTCAATCCTAATCGAAATTTTTTAGTTTCTCTGTTCTTAAACACGAATCCATATTCTGAAAGACTCGAAAGTAATCTATGCACCGTTTGAATTGGAATGTCTAATTGCCGGCTTACTTCAGTTGCACTCCACTCTTCCTTATCCGCATTAGGTATAATAGTAGTAAGCAGAGTAATCGATTTCCGAATCACCTCCGACATATTGCATCTCCTCGTATATTAGTAGTAAGAGCTCTTTGTAGAAGAATTCCCAGTTGATCCAGATCCTCTATAATTCACTCTAGATTCCTATAGGTTTTATTAGGTTAGCCTACCGGCTTCCCCATCATTATTTTTTGTTTTACCCTAGTTTCACCCACTTGATGGGGGGAGCCGAGGTACAAAGTAAATTAAGCATTACTAGATTTGTGTTGTTCCTATGTTTTTGCAGGGGGATGGTTCCCTGCTGCTTCTTTGATGTGCCTTTAAATTGAATCCCGAGAAATGACATGGAGGAGCTCCTACGCTTTACTCCGTCATTTTTTTGTAGAATCTTTGGCCTGACCGTGGGACAATGGTGTCGACAAGCTTTTCTTAGGAAATTTCTTTTTCTCCTTGCGAACATTTTTGTGTACTGCTTATAAAGCCTGCTACCCTTGACTCATCATTGAATTTAGATAAAGCAATAGCTGATCCAGTCAATGTTTCACTATCGGTTTCTCTTAGTGTGATTAAACACATGGAATCTGAGGTAAAACGGCTTGACCGTGAAATTGCAAAGTTCAAGAAAGGCATTCCACAGACACTAAAGTCCATAAAAGGAGTCGAAGATGTATATGCAGCTGGTTTTATTGCCGAGATTGGTGATATCAAACGTTTTAAGAGCCATCATGCTGTTACACTGGCCTCGTATAGAGTCAATATCAATCAGGTGAATTTGAATCCGACGAAACCAAACGTGCAAATTCCGGAAACAAATACCTTCGGTACTTGTTCATACAAGCAGCCGATAAAGTACGCCAACATGATTCAGAATACAAAGCCTTTTGAAATACAACGAAGTACCAAAACTTCAACACAAAAGAGCACTCATCCTTACTGCTAGAAAATTGGTACGATTGGTGTGGCTTATTTGGTATACAATTTTTAAAAGGATTTACCCCCTAATCCCAAAATAATTCCAATACTTTATTTTTTGGTGCTTGACATATTACCGCTAGGCTTTTCTTTAGATAAAAACTTCACAATCTTGTGAATAAATATTGGTAAATACTTAGAAACATACATCTATGAATATAGATTTTTAAGACTAAATACAAAAAGAACCCACATTGGCAAATAAATCTGAATTCAATTAAAGCAGAAGAAATAATGTAATAATCCCCAGCCATCGTGCTTGTTAATGAGGAAAGAAGAGAGAGATTGGCTTCCCTCCCTTTTATATTAATCGGTTATGAAACAACTCTATTAAACAAGTTTTCCTATTTAGAATGCTTTTATCGTTCAATTTACTTTTTATAAACAATGTGGATCCATTAAAATGCATTAACTTCTGCCATCTGAAGCCGTCTAAAGTGAAAGTATACTGTTTTCATTCCTAATTTTTGCAATTGCCTGCCGTCGATCTGGTTGATTATAAATGGCAGAGCCAGCTACAAGGACATTCGCTCCTGCTTCGATACAAAGTTTAGCTGTTTCTGGGTTTACCCCACCATCTACTTCAATTTCAACTTGCAATTTTCTTTCTTCTATCATTCTCGCGACTTTTTTAATTTTAGGTAGAACAGAATGGATGAAAGATTGTCCTCCAAAACCTGGATTTACTGTCATAAGCAATACTAGGTCAATATCCTCTAGAACATGCTGGATCACAGAGACGGGCGTATGTGGATTCAATACGACTCCTGCTTTCATCCCTTCAGCTTTAATTTGTTGAAGGGTTCTGTGCAAATGTGTGCATGCTTCTACATGGACCGATAATAAATCTGCGCCAGCTTTTGCGAACGCTCCAATGTATTGATCTGGATTTTCTATCATTAAGTGCACATCTAAAGGTAATTTTGTTACGGGCCTAATTGCTTCAACAATTAACGGACCAATAGTTATATTTGGCACAAAATGACCATCCATAACATCAACATGAATATAATTAGCCCCGCCCTGTTCGACATCTTTTATCTCATCTTCAAGCCTTGCAAAGTTAGCTGAAAGAATGGAAGGTGCAATCTTGATCATAATAAATACCTCTGCTTTCTATTAAAATATATTCTATCATTTAGAAGCTCCTTTTAAATAAGAAGAAAGAGTGTATAGAGGAGATCTGCCCAAATAGCTTATCACCATTAATATGTGGTATCCCATAAAAGGAGAAGAAAGAAAACACCTACGTATATAGCAATAAAGATCCTCTCAATTATTGCATAGTCTTTAAAACCAAATATATGCACAATAAAGAATAAAAATTAAACTGAAGCAGCAACAATAGGATTGATTGAAGGAATTAGAATGTAATACTCATCACCAAAAAAGGAAACACAGCTGTTTCTGCGGGAAACTCAAATGTAACGCCTACGCCTTTATAAATCAGGCTAACATTAAAAGCTTAATATCCCCTATTCGTTTATCGTCGATTCGGACATGTCATAAAACATTTCCAAGACAGAAAGCTACATAGATCTTTCTCGATTAACTAACTATTGTGAATTTACTATTCATAAGTTAGTTTATTGGAATCAAATGTATAATCACATATTTGGCCGCAAGGTATGAGTAAATAATTGAAAAAGATAAAAAATGTTTATAAATCACACTTAGTCCAAAAGATGCAGTACTTTTTAAAATCAAAGTTTCATTGATGATGATGGTGTTGATTTTCTTGAACATTGACATTGCTTAGTAAAGGTTTGGCCTCTAGTTGTGAAAAAGTAAGTATAATCACAACGGAAATAACTGACGTTACAATCCAGGGAAAGGTACGAGAGTATCTAGAAACAGAGTCTTCAACTCGCTTTAATTCAGAATTGATCATGTGAATTATAAAAAGGAAACATGTAATAAAAAGAACATCTGTGAATACCAACATAAGTTTGAAATTATCTGAAGGCATCATTTCTCCTAACATTGCCCCCATCATTCCTCCCATAACTCCACCGGCAATTCCTTCCGCTAGAGCAAGAAGGTTAATAAATCTTCCTACCAAAGCTCCCACTACAAGACTGAAACTAATTACCAAAATTGTAGAAAGGGTTATGTCTCCTTTAAATGCGATTCCAGCAATTAAACCCATCACCAAACTACTAGCCATCCCTAATACCATTACAACTGTCATGCCTGTCATATTTACTAATTTGTTTTTGTGATTATAAACCTTCACTATACAGATTATTGTATATATGATTACTATTAGGGTACTTATTAGTATTAACATAGGCTTTCCCCCGGTTTCTAAGACGAATTTGACTTAATATTAAGGGTGAAAAAGGAATTGAATTAGACACAATTCCTTTTTCATCTACTTTTTACATATGACAGCTTGAACCTTTTTTCTCAATAGGTTTAGGTAAATCTAGTGCAGGATTACGGTCAAAGAATCCTACTGGTTTCAACTGGAAGTTAGTATAGGCAGTAGGCATGATTGGCCAATCTTCTGTACGGGTAATATGATGATGACCCATTGTATACCAAACTACAATATCTTCATTTTCAATGTTACGATCGGCTTCAACATACTTAGATAATCCATCTCCACCCCTGTTTTGGTTTGGATAGTTACCTGATGCGTATCTTTCATTTCTATTAAACTTTGTAACATGTAAATGATTTTTAAGGAAACCTGCTCGTTTAATTAAACTAGAATCGTCGTTCGCAAATGGAAGGCAGTTTTCACCTGTCATAATTTTATAGCCAACTGGTTGACCAACAAAGTTTTTACGATTAGGGTTAATGACTTTCCATGTCCGAGCAGATTCTAAATTCATTTTACGTATTGCTTCTTTTTCAGTTTTAAACTTAGTTGTAACTGGATAGAATCCGTTATTATATGGATTGTGTGGACCCTTTTCTTCAGGCACAGTGTTAATTTCCATAACCGAGTTCTTCATTCCATCCAATTGGAAATCTAAACGAAAATTAAAGAAATGTTGATGGAATGTAGCATTTAATTGTGGAGCAACTAGATTACCGTATTTAGGAATTTCATCTTCATCAACCGCTCCAGTATTTAACATTCCTGTTAATTTAACTTCCTGTTCGATTGTTCCATCTGTATAGAAAGACCAGAAGAATCCATAATCATAGTTTGCAACTGTTGAGAAGAATGAAACGACTAGACGGCGTGAACGTCGTACTTCCACATCATCAGTTCTCCAGTCTGTATGTTTCCAAGCGATACCATAATCCTCTTCATGCAGGCATATTGCATTAGGAATAGTTCTCGGATTTCCTTTACCATCTGCTAAAACGGCGTCAAAGTAACGGATGTGTCCAACACAATCACAGCCAAGAGTTAACGGGTTAGCCAATTGGCCCATTCCATATTCCCCTGCATCAAAAGCATTCTGGCGGCTATGCATTTCTGTTGTATCAGCATATGGTACAACCATTTCAGATAAAGATCCTCGGTAAAGAATCGAACGCCTTTCCCCTTTATCCTCATAACCTACATCATGAATAACTAGTCCTTCTCTTGGTGTAAAGCTAATACGGAAATCCCACTTTTGCCATTTAATATGATGACCGTTAACTTCAAAACTAGGGCCTTCTGGCTGTACGATATCTAAAGGTTTTAAACTTGTCCGTAATTCAATAGAACTAGATTGCTCTGGGGAATAGTTTCCTTCCGTTGGTGGTAAAGGTTTAACACCATAGTCCTCGATACGAATGATTTCCATCTTATTTAGGTCAACTACTGCATAGAGACCTGTAAGCGGGTAGGCATAACCATTATCCTTTTCTGATTTTCTAACCCATGCGAGAGCGCGTGCTACTCTTGTGCTAGGATCGTCCAGTTCATTGAAATAACCAGCAGACCATGGATCAATCATTACTAAATCTGGATTTGTAACACCGCGTTTTAAAAGAGCTGCCTGATATTCAGGATTGCCTTTACATACTTCTTCAATATCAAAATCCTCTAGCATAAACCCTGGTTGAACGCCTGGAATATGCTCCCATGAAATAACATCCTCTTTTGTAAGAGAGACAACCGCTTCATATGTTTTATTAGTCCCACTATCTAAAATAATAATGAAAACTTCCCGATCAAAGCTATCTCCATCTTTATAATTTAATACAACGTCTTTTTCTGGTTCGTGTAATACTATTTGTGGGAATCTTACAGATTCACTCAAATTCATTTTCCGCCTTAAAATTGCAATTGCCCTAGTAATTTCTCCAGCCGATAGAGGTTCAAGAGGATGCTGAACCTTTTGTAATACATTTTCTGGTGTGCTCATTAAATTGCCTCCTTGTAAAGTGTTTATAATTAAGATTACAAATAATTAATTTAAATGAAATATAACTTATCCAAGCAACTCCTAGAAAAAGACAATGTTGATGATAGCGTATTCATTCTATTAGATAGAATGAATTATCATCTAATTTATCTGTAAACTTTCTAAACCACTATAAAAATAAAACTAAATTCAAGTGGACTTAATATGTTGATAACTTGTATTGTAGGAACAACGATGTAAAACAAATCATAGGTCAAACAAGAAAAAGTATAGCTCAAGTGGAGTTTGTCCAACATGAAATTGGCTTCCACCAAAAATTCTTAGAATCACACCATAGTTTGCACAAACCTCAGACCATATTGGTTTTAAGTGTGTATGAAACCTATAATCTAATTAAGTAGTTTCTATTTTGATTGGATGATCATATCGATTTTATCTGAATCCATTTCCCTACTCGAGATTCGCATGTATGCCATACATGACCCCGGATTATAATCCAATCTTATACATTACCCTTAATATGGAAGCACAAAAAAACAATACGAGGGTTTGATCCAATAGTGAACCCATGGGTTGGATAGTTTTGTTATCACTGTCTGCATCGGCTTTAGATTTGGCCTGTATTTTAATTACTAAATGCTTAATTTTCCAATGGTATATTCAGGAGAAATCTAGTCATCTACGACAGATGCATTTCAATCTGCCACTGACACCAGACTTTTTGTTTCACCCTAAACCGTAAGTAACCATTAAAATGTCGTCTTTTTCTAGACTAGTTGTTACCGTTTCACCAACTACAAAGCATTTAACCCCATGTGCATTAAGCGAATCACAAAAGATTTATTTATAAATCCAGTTCTACCTACACCAGCTGTGAACACTTTCTTAGACTTAAGGATCCATTCTACCAATCTTTCTACCTCATCCTAGGCAGTATGTCTATCTTCTAATTTAGTTTCTTCACAATTTCAGTTGCTAATTGAATCGTCTTCGTCTCTGGCATTACCTTTGATTAACCATGCCTTGTTTAATTAATTTTTGCATTTGGGCTGCAACTTCTTTCTTATCATTTTGACCGGTAATGCCGCCACCTACAATGACAAGATCAGGCTCCAGTTGAATGACTTCCTGCAATGTATTTAATTTAATGCCCCCTGCAACAGCTATTTTTGACTTCTTTACCACACGTTTAATGGTTCGCAGCTGTTCAAATGGACTTTCTCCAGCTGCTTGAAGATCGTAACCTGTGTGTACACAAATATAATCAACACCAAGGTCATCAATTTCATATGCTCGTTTTGCAAGATCCTTTACATTAATCATATCCACAAGGATTTTTGTCCCCTGTTTTTTAGCTTCTTCTACTGCACCTTTAATAGTTGAATCGTCAGTTACTCCTAGTACTGTAATAATATCAGCACCCGCTTCAGATGCTTTCATAACTTCAAAGGCACCTGCATCCATAATTTTTAGGTCTGCTAATACGGTCAGGTTAGGGAAGGCCTCCTTAATTTCTTTTACTGCTCTAAGGCCTTCATTGATGACAACCGGTGTGCCAATCTCTACCACATCAATATACGCCTCAACTTCTTTCACCAGCTTTTTTGCTTCTAGGATGTTTACGAGATCTAACGCTAATTGTAGCTCCATATTTCTCACTCCGTTTTTAGTTTAATTGATACATCGTCATTATAAGTCGCAATTTTCAGATAAAAAAGTAAGCACTTTTTTATCTAATAGTGTAAAGAAATTCACTATAACAGATAAACTATACCGAAAATTAGTATACTGAAATTATGAAAAAAATTAAAAAAACCACATGTAGCTATCTTTATGAGTGATTCTTCATATGGTTCACTTATTTTCCTATCATTTTTCGATAAAGGCTGATATATATAAACTGTTAAAAAATTCTTTTCTTTTTTTATAGTAAACAAAATAATAATATCTTTTCCAATGGATTGGTGCATCTTAAGAACTACATTAATTTTTAACCAAAACTATATCTGTACCCTTATGATAGAGTTCATCAAAGTAGAGTCCACAAAATATTAATAAAAACTATAAAAATAAAAATTATATTCCACACTTTACAAATCAATATTATGTTATATATTTATATTTAATAATCGGAATATTCCGATTGCTATAATTTTATAAAAGAAAAAAAGAGCAATTTTTTGAAAAGTTCATGTTTAACGTACAAAACATTAAGTTAGGAGTTCAGTCTAAACAATTAGTTTCAGAGGGTGATATTTATCAGATACCGCAACGGAACTCGTGTTTGAACAGGAAAATGTCTGTTCTTGCCCTGCAACTACCATAAGTATTTAAAATTGCCCAGAAGATGATGGATCAGTAGTTATTGCATTTTTAATAGAATTGAAGAACCCTTCTATACTTTAAAATTAGTAAAAGATATTTTTAAAAGGATTGAAAACAAGTGTGGAGGACAAAATATGATACGTTTTGGAGTAATTGGTACGAGCCAGATAACTCAAAAATTTATTGAAGCAGCTAGTAAGGTCGAAGATTTTGCACTATCTGCTGTTTATTCCCGAACAGAAGAAACTGCAAAAAAATTCGCAACAAAGTACGGCATTAGAACGATCTTTTCCGATCTCACAGCGATGGCAAAAAGTAAAGAAATTGATGCTGTTTATATTGCAAGCCCCAACTCTTTTCACGCCAGTCAAGCTATTATCTGCATGAATCATGGAAAACATGTGCTTTGTGAAAAGCCAATTGCATCGAATATGGCAGAATTGCAAGAAATGATTAACGCATCAAAAACTAATCATGTGTTGTTAATGGAAGCTCTAAAAACAACGTTTCTTCCTAATTTTAAAGTTATCCAGGACAACTTGCATAAAATCGGAAAGGTCCGCAGCTACTTTGCAAGCTTTTGTAAATATTCTTCCCGCTATGATGCTTATAAAGAGGGTACGGTTTTGAATGCTTTTAATCCTGTGTTCTCTAATGGCTCTTTAATGGATATTGGCGTCTATTGTATTTATCCTATGGTTGTATTATTCGGTAAGCCTCTAAGCATAAAAGCCAATGGATTTCTACTTGAATCAGGGGTGGATGGAGAGGGAAGTATCATTTTTAGATATAAAGAAAGCATTGCGGTTGTGGTTCACTCCAAAATAACCAATTCCTATATCCCTTCAGAAATCCAGGGTGAACAAGGAAGTATACTGATTAACCGAATAGATACTCCGGAAAAGGTGGAAATCCGTTATAAAGATGGCAAGGTAGAAGATATTACGCAATCTCAAATAGCTAATTCGATGTATTACGAAGTGAACGAATTTATTGATTTAATTAAGTTTAATCAACTAGAGTCCCCCGTCAATTCTTTTAAAAACTCCCTAATTACCACAGAAATCATCGAAGAAGTACGAAAACAAATTGGTCTTATCTATCCAGCCGATAAGGCAGAACAAACTTATTCATAATATAAAAGTAGAACTAGCCACTAAATATCCTGAGGGCTTTCGGTTGTATGATGAATTAATTTATCCTTCAATCCATGATGAAACTAGCAATCTAAAAAGCAGATTTCTTATTAAAAGTGGCTCTAGAACGTTTCGCTTACATTTTAATCATATTATTTGATAACTTAGCTTTTGTTTTTTAGGGTTTGATCATTAATGATTCTTTGTCTTATTGTATTCTTTAAGGGTTATATTGGTCTAGTTCTTGAAACGCTTTATCTGTATTTGGAGGTTTCTGGTAATATATAATAATTATAATAATTTAAAATTTGACTCTGTTTTAATTGAGAATAATTTCGGAATACAAATTTTTAAAGTACTCAATCATTTGTTTAGTAATAAGTTGTTAATTCAGTTTATGGAGGTTTTGTTAAAGTTATCAGAAATAATAATAAATTATAATTATTATTTTTTAATATTGATTTTTAATAAATATATACTATAATTCAGATATGCTATAAAAAAAATTCACGAGGTGACCAAATATGACTACGGAGGAAACAAATATGGACGCTAAGGACATTACTAACATTGGAAAGTGCCCTTTTCATGGCGGCGCAACTTCTAACAAATCTAGTAATATGCCAAATAGAGAATGGTGGCCAAACCAGTTGAACTTGAATATTCTACATCAGCATGACAGAAAATCTGACCCTATGGGAGAAGACTTTAATTATGCAGAAGAATTTGAAAAATTAGATTACTATGCTCTTAAGCAGGATCTTAAAGATCTTATGACAAACAGTCAAGATTGGTGGCCGGCTGACTACGGACATTATGGTCCATTCTTTATCCGTATGGCTTGGCACTCCGCAGGTACTTATCGTACAGGTGACGGCCGTGGTGGCGGTGGTACTGGCAATCAGCGTTTTGCGCCACTGAACAGCTGGGCTGACAACGGTAACCTTGATAAAGCACGTCGATTACTATGGCCGATTAAGCAAAAATATGGCAACAAAATCTCTTGGGCCGACTTGTTTCTTCTAACTGGTAACGTTGCGATTGAATCAATGGGCGGCAAGACATTTGGTTTTGGTGGCGGACGCGCAGACATTTGGCATCCAGAAGAGGACATCTACTGGGGTTCAGAAACTGAAATGCTAGGTGATAACCGTTACACAGGCGATCGTGAGCTTGAGAATCCTCTTGCTGCCGTTCAGATGGGTCTTATTTATGTTAACCCAGAAGGTCCAAACGGCAACCCAGATCCGCTTGCAAGTGCTCGTGATATACGCGAAACCTTTGCACGTATGGGAATGACCGATGAAGAAACAGTTGCATTAACAGCTGGCGGACATACTTTTGGTAAGTCACACGGTGCAGGAGATGCTGCTCATGTTGGTCCTGAACCAGAGGCTGCTCCTATTGAAGCACAAGGCCTAGGTTGGCTAAGTTCACACGGCACTGGCAAAGGTCGCGACACCATCACGAGTGGCATTGAAGGTGCTTGGACTGCTAATCCGACACAATGGGATAATGGTTACTTTGATATACTGTTTGGATATGAATGGGAGATTACAAAGAGCCCGGCAGGCGCATATCAATGGGTTGCTGTAAATCCTGCTGAGAATCATCTTGCTCCAGATGCAGAGGATCCATCAATACGTGTTCCGACTATGATGACTACAGCCGATATGGCACTGCGTATGGATCCAGGATTCGAAAAGATTTCTCGTCGTTTCCATGAGAATCCAGAAGCGTTTGCAGATGCATTTGCTCGTGCATGGTTCAAACTATTACACCGTGACATGGGTCCTCGATCAAGACATCTAGGCCCAGAAGTTCCAAAAGAAGAGCTTATTTGGCAAGATCCTGTACCAGCTGTTGATTATGAATTAACAGCTAATGAAGTAGAAAAGATTAAAGTTATGATCCTAGACTCAGGTCTTACAATTAACGAGTTAGTCACAACGGCTTGGGCTTCAGCAAGTACCTTCCGTGGCTCAGATTATCGTGGTGGCGCAAATGGGTCTCGCATCCGTCTTGCTCCACAAAAGGATTGGGAAGTGAATCAACCGGAACAACTTACAAAAGTGCTTACTGTACTAGAAGACATTCAAAGTCATCTAGATAAGAAAGTCAGCATGGCCGACTTGATAGTACTTGGTGGTAGTGTCGCAGTAGAAAAAGCTGCACGAGATGCAGGCTTTGAAGTAACTGTTCCTTTTGTTCCTGGACGTGGCGATGCAACCCAAGAGCAAACTGATGTAGAAAGCTTTGCAGTGCTAGAGCCTATCGCTGATGGTTTCCGCAATTATCAGAAGAAGCAGTATAGTGTAAGTCCCGAAGAACTCTTAGTAGACAAGGCGCAGCTGCTAAACCTTACTGCACCAGAAATGACTGCACTTGTTGGTGGTATGCGTGTGCTAGGTACTAACTACGGTGGCACACAACACGGGGTTTTCACTGATCGTGTAGGTACACTTACTAATGACTTCTTCGTTAACTTGCATGACATGTCAGTAGAGTGGAAGCCTGTAGACGGAGGCGTTTATGAAGGACGTGATCGCAAGACAGGTGAAGTAGTACGTACAGCAACTAGGGTTGACCTAGTGTTCGGTTCAAACTCAGTTCTACGTGCCATTGCAGAAGTTTATGCTCAAGATGATAACAAAGAGAAGTTTGTGCTTGACTTCATAGCTGCCTGGGTCAAGGTAATGAATGCAGATCGTTTCGACCTTAATTAACAGCTACTAAAGTAATAAAGATCTATGAAAGTTGTTAAATAACATCCCTGCTATCACCAAGAAGACCGACTATTTTTGTCGGTCTATATTTCTCTGAAGTTGAACAAGCAACCTTCTCATCTTGAACTATAGTACCTGGTGAGAAGGTTGCTCCAGATAAAATGCTTCAAGGCAGAATCCCTGCCTATTTCTATGCAGATCGCTATCGTGTATACCTCTCTGCCAATTAACCGTCCTAAAGTAGAAGTAAATAATTATCAACGTGACGGTCAAATACGTTTTGATCAAAAGGGATAGGTTCAGTTTATTATGAACCAAACAGCTATGGTGGTCCTTCTGAAGCTAATGAAAGCAAACAATCCACTTTCCAAGTATCCGGTTTGGCTGAAAGTGTTGCATATGATCATAACGATCACTACACACAAGCTGGAGAACTTTATCGTTTAATGGATGAAGGAGAACGTACACGTCTTGTTGAAACAATCATTGAAACAATGAAGCCAGTTGAAAGAGATGATATTAAGCTTCGTCAAATCCAGCATTTCTATAAGGCAGACCCTGAGTATGGTAAGCGAATTGCTCAAGGGTTGAACCTCTCGGTTCCACAAGAAATAAAATAATAGTAAACTAACAAAATAGACCGTTCAGTAGAGCGGTCTT
>NZ_JAEVLT010000020.1 GCF_024494385.1 Bacillus sp. EB600 | reverse complement strand
TTTCTTACATTATAACAGTTAAAAAAATTTTTAAAAATTAAAAAGTCCAAAAATTCAGTAATTTAACCATAAAAAAAAAGGGCCACATGGACCCTTAAAATTTTTATCTGAGGAGGTATGCCCTACTAAGATGATATTCAAAACTTGTTTTGGTGCATTGGACAAAAGCCTTGTTTCACAAAAATAGGCTCAAGCATTTTGATCAATCTATTATTGATTGTCACGAATATATTCCAACGCTTCTTCTACATGCCCTTTTACTTTTACTTTGCGCCATTCTTTAGTAATATTTCCCTGTTTATCTATAACAAATGTAGATCTTTCTATACCCATGTATTCTTTTCCAAAATTCTTTTTTAATTGCCATACCCCATATGCTTCTGCTACTTGATTATCTGGATCAGCAAGCAACAAAAACGGTAAACCGTACTTTTCAACAAATTTCACATGACGGTCAACCGGATCAGGACTAATTCCTAGGATAACAGCATCGAGCGCTGCAAAGTTTTCATACTGGTCACGGAAATCGCAGGCTTCTGTAGTGCATCCAGGAGTCATATCCTTGGGATAAAAATAGAGAACAACATTTTTCCCGCGAAAATCAGATAACTTTATCGTCTCACCATTATTCGCAGCTAACGTAAAATCCGGTGCAAGCATTCCCACTTCAACTGTCATAATAAACCCTCCATTCGTAATGTTATCCTTAGACTAGCCAATATTCTCCAATAATACAACTATTTTTCTATTTGTCCTTATCAAAAACAGCCCGGGTAATAAATGCTGCTGGAAGGGTATACCCAATCAGTGCTTCGATTACCGTAATGATTCGGCCTAGACCATGTGGAATGACATCCCCATTTCCGACAGAAAATAAGGTCATTGCACTAAAATAAAAACATGTTTCAAAAATATTATCATTCCTTACCATTCCTGTTTCGATTAGGAGTGGTCTTCCATTAAGAGCAAATACCATATAGATAATCCCAAATCCGAGAACTACTGTTGCATAGACATAGCCAATCGAAAGAAAATTTTCAAGTGAGACAAACTTTCCTTTCATTTTATATGGAAGAAACAGTGTTCGTAAGCTCATAAAAATGCAAAAAATAACAAGCAAAAGCAAAAGATAAAACATAAACGCACCGCCTTTTTACAAATGACCTGGTATGTTTATATCTATGCTTGCTTGTACAATTAAATATCAAAAAAGCAGGACAATCCAACACATAGGAAGGATATTTTACTTTGATAACTGTCTAGCTTCGACGCACAGGATGTGCTAGTGCCGACGTTGCCGCCAGGAAGGCGGCGCTTTTAGTCGGCCACGCCCAGCGACTAGTGTACTTCGCCCCCACCCTACGATAAGTTAAGCACGATTGCGTTTACGCTCTTCGTGTTTCCTTTATCTCAGTCGATGCGCTCCAGTCCATACGGACTTGCACAGGATGTGCTGACGTCAACGTTCCCCACAGGACGTGGCGGATTTTAGTCGACGTTCCTTAATTCGGGCGCGTCCGCTTTTCTAATTCCCCGCACCGCGGTATTTTTTGACCCCCTGATTCCATATAAAAATAGAAAGAACAAAAAATATTATTCCGATCACCGGTGTCAAAAAAGCATAACTAAACCACTCTTTTTTCCCAAGAAAATAAGCTGCTGGGTAAACACCCACAAATGCAAACGGCAAAATCCACGTCAAAACAAAGCGTATCGCCCGATTATAAATATCAACTGGATAACGCCCATAATTGCTGATATTATACATCATTGGCATAATGGATGTTTTTGCATCTGCCCAGAAACTGATACAGGCAATCATTATAAAAACTCCACCAAAAACAAGTGCTCCGCCAACAACAAAAATAATGAATAAGAATGGATCATACCATGTCATTTTCAAACCTAAGCGGCTTCCAGAATAAAACATGACAGCTAGCCCTGTCGCGACTCCTAACGAAGATTCCAGTTCCATCCTTTCAAGAATAATTTGAAAAAGGCTGTGGATGGGTCTCGTTAAAATCCGATCAAACTCTCCCTTTACGATATAGCGGTCATTAAAATCCCATATATTAAAGAAGGACGAAAAAAGAGCATATGGCACAAGAAAAAAGCCATAAATAAAAATGATCTCATCTCGATTCCAGCCATGTAGCAAGCTGGTGTGGCCGAATACAACCAAAATAAAAATAAAGTTTACCGCCTGTGATAATAGGTCTGAGAAAAATTCAACAAATAAATTAGCCCGGTATTCAAATCTTGTTTTTAAATACTGACCCATATAATGAAAAAATATTGATACGTAAAACAACTATTATCCCCCCTGAATCACCAATTGCTTTTTCGCCAGCGTCCATAGCAATGTAATTGGCACCAGCAAAACCACTACCCAGATAAATTGCTGCCAGATGCCTATTAACGCCTGCTGATGTGAGAAACCATTTGTAAAAATCATACTTGGTATGTAGCTGATTCCTTGAAATGGGAGATATTTCATTAGATTTTGCGCCCAGCCCGGGAAGAAGCTGATTGGCAATAGTAATCCTGAGAATAGATCAATCACTACTCGCTTTGCTCGAATTAGTCCTGAATTATTAAATAAGAAGAATGTGGTAATTCCCGTTAATATGTTTAGCTCAGTATTTATAAAAAAACTGAGCAGCGTAGCGATTCCAAACAGACCCCACACTGCTGGATTCCAAGTCAATTTTACTGGAAAAATAAGTGAAACAATAATAAAACCCGGAATGGAAAAGAGAAACAGCCGAAAAATCCCTTCACCAAGAGCTTGCATGGTTTTCATTCCTAAGTAACTATACGGTCTAATTAATTCAACTGCTACTTTTCCTTCCATAATTTCAAGCGCCATTTCCCGATCTATATTATTAAAATAAAAAGCACGTGCCATCCATGCTATTGCAACATAAGTAGTCATCTGCACAACCGAGAGTCCTTGTATATGTTGCTTTGCTCCATAGATCGCTTCCCACAGGAAATAATACGCCCCAATATTAATACTATATATTAGAATTCCCGTATAATAATCGGACCGATAAGCAAGCATCATTAAAAAACGAACCCTGACCATTTCCAAATATTTAGCCAAACTATAAAGCCCCCTTTCTTACACAGACCCTTTTTCATAAATATTACGAACAATTTCCTCTATCGAAATATCATTCATTTTAATGTCTTTAATTTTAATAGCCGCCACTACTTTGGCAATCACCTGTGATATGAGTTCATCATTATTATCAACAAATGCTGTAAAAATAGATTCCTTTTCGTCCATCTCCCATTTAATAGCCATCCCTGAAGTAATCAAGTTTAAATGCCGTAAATCTACATGTTCTAAAAACTGAAACTGCAATGCTTTTCCATCTGCCCATTGATCTTTTAAATGGGCAAGTGCTCCGTCATATATGATTCTACCTTCATCAAGCATAACGACTCTTTCACACAGTGCTTCAATATCGGATAGATCATGAGTTGTTAATAAAATTGTTGTCTTGTACTTTTCATTTATCTCCTTTAAGAATTCTCGGATTTTTAATTTTACCAGCACATCCAAACCAATTGTCGGTTCGTCTAAAAACAATAATGGAGGGTTGTGGATTAGTGCTGCAGCAAGTTCACACCTCATCCTTTGGCCAAGAGATAGCTTTCGTACCGGCTTGTCCAAAAGGGGTTCAATGTCGAGTGTTTTAATGACATGATCCATATGCTCGTTGTATTGGGCATCAGAAACTTTATAGACCTTTTTTAAGAGACGAAATGATTCCTGAACAGCAATGTCCCACCACAACTGCGATCGTTGGCCAAAAACAACACCAATCGTACTAACAAACTTTTCTCGTTCTTTATGAGGGTTCATCCCATTAACCACTATTTTACCTGACGTCGGCATCAAGATGCCCGTCAGCATTTTGATCGTTGTTGACTTGCCTGCGCCATTTTCTCCTATATAACCAACCATTTCTCCCTTCGCAATTGAAAAACTAATATCATTAACTGCAGGAACAATTTTATAATTACGAGTTAACAGATCGCGAAACGCTCCTTTTAACCCCGTCCGGCTCGAATAGGCTTTGAACTCTTTCCGTAAGTTATTTACTTCTATTGCAAAATCCATTATTATTCCCCCTGAAATAGTTACCCTAAAAAATTAGTTTAGCGAAATTGCTGTCCGAAAACAACTATCAATCATATAGATCTTTAGTAAATGTTTCAAAACTATTCAATTCTTACTCTTAAAACATCAAAAGCGGGACCAAGAAATGATAGAATAGGGAAGGATTGAAATGAAGGAGGATACATACTTATGAAATTTACTAATTCAGAGCGTTTATATGAGGAAGCGCTCGAACATATTGTTGGCGGAGTAAACAGTCCATCTAGGTCATATAAAGCCGTAGGTGGTGGTGCTCCTGTCGTAATGGAGCGCGGTCAAGGTGCTTATTTCTTTGATGTAGATGGAAACAAATATATCGATTATCTAGCTGCCTATGGACCAATCATAACCGGCTTTGCCCATCCACATATCACAGAAGCCATCAAAAAGGCTGCTGAAACAGGCGTTCTTTATGGCACACCAACAACGCATGAGATTAAACTAGCTAAAATGTTAAAAGAAGCCATTCCTTCGCTGGATAAAGTTCGTTTTGTTAATTCAGGAACAGAGGCTGTCATGACAACCATCCGGGTTGCACGGGCATTTACCGGCAGAGATAAAATCATCAAATTCGCCGGATGTTATCACGGTCACTCTGATCTTGTCCTTGTTGCAGCAGGTTCAGGACCTTCAACTTTGGGTACCCCCGATTCAGCTGGTGTTCCAAAAAGTATTGCTCAAGAGGTTATTACCGTTCCATTTAATGATATTGAACCATTTAAAGAAGCTCTCGAAAAATGGGGCGATCAAATTGCAGCAGTACTAGTTGAGCCCATCGTTGGGAACTTTGGAATTGTAGAACCTAAGCCTGGATTTTTACAGCAAGTAAATGATCTGACACATGCTGCAGGCGCACTTGTGATTTATGATGAAGTCATTACTGCTTTCCGGTTTATGTATGGCGGTGCCCAGGATTTGCTCGGAGTAAAGCCTGATTTAACTGCGTTAGGGAAAATTATTGGCGGTGGACTACCGATCGGTGCATATGGAGGCCGTAAAGAAATCATGGAAGAGGTTGCTCCACTTGGACCGGCCTATCAAGCTGGGACGATGGCAGGAAATCCAGCCTCCATGCTTTCTGGAATTGCCTGTTTAGAGGTTTTGAAAGAGGACGGAGTTTATGATTACTTAGATCGATTGGGCTCGTTGCTTGAAGAAGGAATTTTAGAGGCAGCCCGTGAAAATGGGATTGCCATTACGATCAATCGATTGAAGGGCGCTTTTACGGTTTATTTTACAACCGAAAAAATTGAAAACTACGAACAAGCGCAAAATACGGATGGTGATAAGTTTGGTAAGTTTTTCAAACTCATGCTACATGAGGGCATTAATCTTGCTCCTTCCAAATACGAAGCATGGTTCTTAACGATTGCCCATACAGAAGAAGATGTTGCAACAACGATTACGGCCGTAAAGAATGCATTTTCTGAACTAAAGGACGAATAAATATACATTTTTTATGCAATGGAGGATTTTAAATAATTCTCCTTTTATTACCTTTCCTAGTTGAAAACGGTTACAATTTAGCGTTGTTTTCTTAAATATATTCTTTTTGTCGTATTTTCATATCCAAACTATTGTATATTTATTTGATTTCTGAAAATTTATATGATACTATTAGTTTATTATTTTGTTTTTAATAATCTTTACTTCTCTATAGAATACATTGAAAATTTTTACTAATTTCTAAATAACTAATTTGTTTAGGAGGTGGAGCGGCTTTACAGGATAATCCTATGAAGCCATAGCCCAATGAATCAAACCTGGAACCCTTCTTTATTTGAAAATTTCCACAATGACGAACATGATGCATGTGGAATAGTCGCTTGCCTTGAAAAAAGCAAACAACCAACGAGACAAAATATATTTGACTGTATCAACGCACTCGTAGGGATGAACCACCGTGCCGGCTTTATTAATGGTGAAGGTGATGGAGTTGGAATTCATATCGATATTCCAACAGAGCTTTGGAAAGAGAAATTGCGTAATGCAGGAGTGAATGAAGAGCTAGTAGATCAAGAGGAATTTGCTGTTGGTCATATTTTTGTCAGCCGTAAAGCAGATTGGAAATCTGTGAAGAACGAACTGATCCAGAAATTAGAAAAGGCTGAGTTAACGCTTGTTTATGAAACTGACCAAGTGACAAATTCGTCTGCCCTAGGCCCGATTGCCTCGCAAGAAAACCCAGTGTTTTGGCAATTTGCCTGCGTTGCAAATAAGAAAGGCCAGGGATTAACCAAACTTTTGTTTAATACTCTTATCGATTTTGAAACCAATGATGATCTTCATGTAGCATCATTTAGCCAAAATCATGTTGTCTATAAAGTCATGGGTGCAGGAGATATTCTTCCTCGCTACTATCAAGATTTAGCAAGCCCGCTTGTTGCTTCAACAATGACGCTTGGGCATAATCGATATTCAACAAACACTCTATCAAGCTTTTTCCGTGTACAGCCTTTTAGTGTAATTGGCCATAACGGCGAGATTAATACAATTGAAAAGCTCCGTGATGAAGCGAGAATGATTGGTATTCCACTTGTAAAAGGTGGAAGTGACTCACAGGATTTAAGCAGAACAATGGAATCATTGATCTGTCGCGATGGTTACACATTATTTGAAGTAATGGATCTCTTATTCCCACCAATTGTGAATGAAATTAAAGCCTATCCGGAGCATCTCCAAGATCTTTATACGTATATTCGGGAAGCATGGGGGCACTATGCACAAGGTCCTGCAGGTATTGTTTCAAGATATGGTGATGAAGCAGTATTTAGCGTTGACGCGCTTGGCTTGCGCCCACTTTGGATGTTGGAAAAGGAAAGCTCTTATATGTTTTCCTCAGAACCAGGCATCATGCCATCTACTGAGTATGTAAATGAACCAAAACCACTTGCGCCAGGTGAAAAAGTTGGTTTCAAATGGAACGGCGACACACTAAAAGTTTTCGAACAAAAAAACTATCAAGACGAAGTTTTCAGTCGCTATTACAAACGGTTAAGCTTCCAAAACTCTCGTAAACGTCTGCAGTACCCACCAATGGAAAAAACAATTACTATGAACTATCCTGACAAAATCCATAATGGACAATATAAGGCTTTTGGCTGGGAAAAAGATCATATTCAATTAATTGAGCAAATGGCTGAAAAAGGCGTTGAACCAATCCGTTCACTTGGACATGATGCACCGCTTGCTGCTCTTAATCCTGAACGGAAGAATATTGCCGATTATATTAAGGAAAGCGTTGCTGTTGTTACCAATCCTGCTATTGACCGCGATCGTGAAACAGAGCACTTTTCCACACGCGTCATTGTTGGTAAACGTCCTTCATTAACAACACATGAAGAGATTGGTACAGTAATGGAGTTAGCTTCTCCCCTTCTTATAGAAGGTAAAGCCGGCTTTACTTGTTCAGAGGAGTTAGAACAGCCAAGCTTTGACCAGGTTGTCCAGTATTATCAAGATCAAAAGCAAACAGCTTTCATTTCGATAACATTTACAAAAGGCGAAAAATTAGATGCTGCTCTAAAAAGATTGGCAAATGAAACAGTGCAAGCCGTTGTCGCTGGTAAAACGCTGATTGTTTTAGATGATGCCAATGCACACCAAGAAAATTCATTTTGGATTGACCCGCATTTGGCTGTTTCAGCAATCGATCAAGCATTAGTTAAAGCAGAGTTACGAAGAAATTGTTCGTTGTTATTGCGTTCTGCCGCAATTCGCTCCTTACATGACATGATCACCGTTATTGGGTTAGGTGCTGATTTAGTCAGCCCATATTATATGTTTATGACTGTAATGAATGATGAAAATACAAAACCGCTTTTAAATCTGTTCAGTGCTCTAATTAAAGGTCTAGAAAAAGTGATCTCTACAATTGGAATCCATGAATTACGTGGGTACGGCAGATTATTCTCGTCAATTGGTTTAAATGAGCAAATTGCCGATGTATTAAACATCGTAAACTTTTTCGGGTCTAACGAACTTGAAAATGACTTTACTGCCTTGGAAGAGGATGCATTTGCAAGAGCTGAAGATTATCAGAATGAAAATGAACGGGTAGGCAAGACATTCCACCTATTCCCACGGATCTGGAAATCAATCAGTGAAGTGGCAGCAACAGGCGATTATAGTGTTTACCGTGATAAGATTACTGAACAAGAATTGGCAAATCCTACAACGATTCGTCATTTAACTGGATTAAAAGCAACTGGAAAATCAATTTCTCCAGAAGAAGTTGATATTACGGTTGGAGAGCATAGCCTGCCGTTCCTTATTTCTTCAATGTCGTTTGGATCACAAAACGAAACTGCCTTCCGTGCCTATGCTGAAGGTGCTGACCGCTTAAATATGGTTAGCTTAAATGGTGAAGGCGGAGAAATAAAGGATATGTTAGGCAAATATCCAAAAACAAGAGGACAACAAATTGCTTCTGGACGTTTTGGTGTTAATGCGGAACTGCTGAACTCATCAAACCTATTAGAAATTAAAATTGGTCAAGGTGCGAAGCCTGGGGAAGGTGGGCACTTACCGGGATCAAAGGTAACTGCAAAGGTTGCTGCTGCACGTAATGCAACACTTGGTTCTGATTTAATTTCACCATCAAATAATCATGATATATATTCCATCGAAGACCTTGCACAAATGATTTTAGAATTAAAAACAGCAAACGATCAAGCGAAGATCGCTGTAAAGGTTCCAGTTGTTCCAAATATCGGTACAATTGCAGTCGGTATTGCGAAAGCCGGAGCAGATATTATTACACTCAGCGGATTTGATGGCGGTACTGGTGCTGCAAGAATTCATGCCCTTCAATACGTTGGTCTTCCAGTTGAAATTGGTGTTAAAGCAGCCCATAATGCTCTCCTTGAAAGCGGACTTCGCCACAAGGTTGAAATCTGGGCAGACGGCGGTATGAAGAGTGCCCTTGATGTCATTAAAGTTATGCTCCTTGGTGCAAACCGCGTTGGCTTCGGAACATTAGCAATGCTCTCAATTGGCTGTACTACATGCCGTGGGTGTCATTTAGATACATGTCATGTGGGGATTGCAACACAAATTGAGTCAGAAGCACAAGCCAAAGATCATGGATTACGACGCTTTGTGCCTCGCCAATTTGACTTGGCTGTCAACGGAATTATGAACCTTTTCACAGCTTTTGGTACAGAACTAAAAGAAATTGCAGCATCGGTTGGTATTAATAGATTACAGGATGTCGTTGGCCGTTCAGATTTATTAGAACAAGTAAAGGGTACTCGCCAGCTTGACCTTTCCTATTTACTTAAGCAGATTGATATGGGTAAAGTTACTCATATGGAAAAGCCAGTAACTCTTGAACAAGTCCAAATGCAAGTGGCTGCGGGTGCCGAGTACCTCGATGCCAGTGTTGAACAATTGAACTCTTCACGAGAGTTTCACAGCATTACATCTGATCAAAGGGTCCTTGGAAGCCGAGTTTCGTGCCACAGGGTACGCGGAAGATTAGATGGCTCATATCGTCAGCTTCCAAACATCCGCTTAAATTATAAAGAAGGTTCCATACCAGGAAATGGCTTAGGAGCATACAATAGTGAAGGAATTTCTATTACTGTTAATGGCGGCGGCCAGGATGGTGTAGGTAAAACTTCATTCGGTGGCAGCATTCAAATCCTTAAAGCAAAAGGAAAAAATGGTAAGTACTATAATGGATCAGTCGGAAAAGGCTTCGGCTATGGTGCACAAAAAGGCTTACTTGTCGCTCAAGGAAATGCTGATGCACGTGCCGGAATTCGTCTTTCAGGTGCTGATATTATTATCGGCGGCTTAGTTCAAAAACCAATTCCTACAAAGGAACATGGTAACATTGGTGCTAATGCAAACATTAAAGGTTTCGCGTTTGAATATATGACAAATGGCCGCGGGCTAGTCCTAGGTGATCCAGGTCCATGGTGCTGTGCAGGTATGACTGGTGGAGCTGTTTACATCCGCCATCAACCGGAAATGGGCTTAACGAAGGATGCCATTCAGCGCAGAATTGCAAAAGGTGCTAAAGTTTCTATTTCAGATTTAAATGCACATGGAAAGCAGGATATTAAGGAACTGTTAGGTCAGTATATTGCACTTCTCGAAAAAGATGGGCAAGTAGCGGAAGCTACTTTACTAAAGGCCTTATTAGAAAACCCTGAAGAGCACTTTGTTCAAATCACTCCTGTTAAAGAGCAAGCAGATCCATCCGTATCTACAGAATGACAAAAAAACATCCGCTTCCGCGGATGTTTTTTTGTCATATAATGTAGTATTACTATTTTGCAGTAACGTTAAAAAATATCTTGGATAAAAAGTTTAATTAATGTTATAGTACATTATTGCTTCATTGATTAATGAAATTATCAGCAAATAAAGTTTGAATTGAAAGGATAAACCTATTTATGAAGTTAGGTGCCCGCATTTTTAAAACGGGAATTGCGATTGTATTATCCCTTTATCTTGGTCAAATCTTACATTCCCCCTCACCTATTTTTGCAGCCATTGCTGCTATATTTGCTATTCAGCCGACCATATATCGATCATATTTAACCATTATCGAGCAAATCCAAGGGAATGTCATTGGTGCAGTAATCTCCATCCTATTTGTACTTCTGCTCGGAAACCATTTTATTATGATTGGCCTGGCTGCCATTACCGTCATAATCATTAACTTAAAGCTTAAAATTGAGAATACAATCGGTCTTTCCCTCGTAACCTTACTAGCAATTATGGAAACACCTGGGGGGAATTTTCTGCAGTTTTCTATAATCCGATTCTCCACGATCATGCTTGGTGTTTTTTCAGCATTTATCGTAAACCTTATTTTCATGCCTCCAAAATATGAACAAAAGCTATTCAGTTCGATTTCAAGTACAACGGAGGAAATCATTCGATGGATACGCCTTAGTTCAAGGCAAGCATTTGATCATAATCTTTTAAAACATGATATTGATAAACTTAAAGAAAGCAATATTAAAACAGAACAATTTTATTTAATGTACAGGGAAGAACGTATTTATTTGAAAAGGAACAATCCGGAAAAGTCACGTAAGCTAGTGATTTACCGCCAGATGATTTCTGCTGCTAAAAAAGGTCTTGAGACCTTAAAACGGTTGCACCATTTTGAAAATGAAATGATCCATATACCACCAAAATTCCAACTGTCAATTCAAGAACAACTTGATTCTCTTATTTACCAGCATGAACAATTAATGCTAAGATTTATAGGTAAGGTACCAACTCCATCCAGTATCGAAGACGGAGATTTTAATCTAGATAAAAAAGAGTTAGTCGAACTTTTTTTAGACCATCAAAAAGATTTAGTGAACAAGGATGACCCACAACTTTACCATACGATGCAAATTGTAGCCGGTATAATTGAATATGGAGAGTATGTTAGACACCTAGATAGATTGATTACTAGTTTTCATTCCTATCATAATAATGAAGTTTCTATTAAAGAACAAGAAAATAATTGAAAGAACCCGATACCGTATTAAACGGCATCGGGTTCTTTATGTTCCAATTGTTGAATTTGAAATAAATTGTAGTATCCTCCTTTTTGTTCCATTAATTCATCGTGTGTCCCAACTTCTGTTATTTCGCCATTTTCAATTAATACAATTCGATTGGCGTGGGTAATTGTCGATAAGCGATGGGCAACAATAAAGGTTGTACGGTTATGTGCTAATATGTTCACCGATTCCTGAATGGAATGCTCACTTTCTAAATCAAGTGCAGAGGTGGCCTCATCCAAAATGAGAAGCGGGGGGTTTTTCAAAAACACCCTGGCAATTGCAATCCGTTGTTTCTGCCCTCCAGAAAGCTTAACACCCCTTTCACCCACTTTCGTATTATAGCCTTCAGAAAGGCCTAGGATAAATTCATGAGCATTTGCCGCTTTAGCCGCTTCAATCACCTCTTCATCAGTAGCGCCAGGCTTACCGAGTAAGATATTGTCTTTAACAGACTCACTAAATAAGATATTGTCTTGAAAAACAACACCAATTTTATCTCGAAGTGTTTGAACCTTAAATTGACGAATATCGATACCGTCCAAAAGGATTCTGCCTGAGGTAACATCATAAAAACGTGGAATTAAACTGACAAATGTAGATTTCCCGCCACCGCTCATGCCAACAAGGGCAATTGTTTCCCCTTTTTTAACATGTAAAGATATGTCCTTAAGAACCATTTCGCCTTTTTCATCATATGCAAATTGTACATTCTCGAAAGAAACATCCCCTTTTACCTCTCTGCAATCAATTGCATCGGGAAAATCGACAATATCATATTTTTCATCCATCAACTGAAAAACGCGATCCATTGATGCAAACGACTGTGTGATCGTTGTAGACGAATTAACAAGTCTTCTTAATGGATTATAAAGCTTATCTATATAGGCAAAAAAAGCAACCATAGTACCTAATGAAAGGCTATGATTGATAACCAGATAGGCAGAATAACCGATTACCAGCAACGGTGCGATATCTGTTATCGTATTTACTGCTGCAAATGACTTTGCATTCCAGCTCGTATGCTGCATCGCCTTGTCTAAAAAATTTTTATTTTGTTTGTCGAATTGGGATTGTTCATACTTTTCGATGGCAAAGCTTTTAATAACTGCCATCCCTTGTACCCGTTCATGTAAATAGCTTTGCACCTCTGCAAGTGCTTGGGAACGAACTCTGGTAAGCTTTCTAAGCCTTCCAAAAAAATACCTTACTGAAAAGGCGTAAAGAGGAAAAAGCAAAATTGACATAACAGTTAAAGTTTTACTCATCATAAACATCATCACAATTGCTATGATGATGGTTGCCATATCGAGCCAAAGATTCATTAACCCTGAGATAACAAAGTTTTTCGTTTGTTCAACGTCATTAATCATCCGTGAAATAATTTCCCCAGACCGACTATTTGCATAATATTTAAAACTAAGCTTCTGGATATGACTATATAATTTATCACGAATCTCATAAAGAATTTTATTAGCAGTCCATTGAGCATAATACTGACGGTAATACTCAATCGGTGGCCTTAGAAAAACAAAAATTACCACCATGGATACCATTATTAAAGATAGCTTGCTGATTTTTTCTTGTTGCATTAAGTGATTGTTCCCTATTATGTCATCAACCACGTATTTAATTAGCAATGGTATAATTAGCGGAATTGAAAATTTAATAAGTCCAATTATGATTGTGCCAATAATTTGCAACCGATACGGTTTTACAAATTCAAGATACCGGCGTATACTGTTCAAGCTGTTCCCCTCTTTTCCAAAGAAAAACCTGTTGATAAAATAATCAACAGGAGCCATAATGAACCCTTGATCCCAATTAACCTCTGTATGTTAGATACCTCTCATACCAAACATCAATAAATTCTGGTGAAAAAGGTCCCTTACGCTGGCGGATCCAACGAATAAGCTTTTCAACATTTCTTTTTAAAATTTGATCAATCACATCTGGATATTTCATTTCTTTACGATGGCGCTCATACTCATCCTCATCTAATAGGTTGAAGGTCATATCCGGAAATACTTTAATATCGAGGTCATAGTCAATATATTTTATTGCATCCCCATCAAAAATAAACGGAGAGCTAATATTGCAATAATAATAAATCCCATCTTCACGAATCATTCCAATTACATTAAACCAATATTGAGAATGAAAATAACAAATAGCCGGTTCCCGTGTAATCCACGTTCTACCATCTGATTCTGTAACAAGTGTCCGATCATTTGCACCAATGATTAAATTCTGTGTTCCTTTTAAAACTGTTGTTTCATTCCAAATGCGATGGATGTGCCCATTGTGTTTATAGCTGTGTATTTGTATTGGAGCTCCTTCGATGGGTACGCCCATTTTTTTCCCCTACTTTCATTCCTGAACGCTTTGTAACCAATCGATCCATTCTATTTCAACAACAAAAGGAAACAAAGTACAATTCTAAAATTTTAATATTTATTATTATTATAACGTTTCAAGCTGGAATTTAAAACAAAAGAGCCATTGTTTTCAATGACCCATGGCTGAAATTGATGATATTTTCATCTAATTTTAATAAATTCGACGAAAATACCACTCAACTACAAGAAGTTATTTCCATTTGTCGATACGATTGAATAACCTCTTCTGTCTGCTTTTCAAACATCTGTTGGATCTCATAGAGCTCTTTTTTCATTCGATTGATTTCAATCTGAATGCTCTCAACCTCTGTTTCTTTCTGTAAATTATGTAACTCTTCTTCAATTTTTTGGCATCTTTCTAATTCCCCTTGAAGACACAATAATTTATCCATCGTCATCATTTGCTTATAAACTAAACGGTTAAAATCATTCATTTTTCCACCGCCTTGTTATTTACTTTCTATTTAATATTTATTCTGGAACTAGATTCATTTTCCTTTGACTTCTTATGTAGATTAAAAAGAAGTTTTGTCGATTAATCGAAAAGCGGAAGCGTTGGAGCTAGATAATTTTCATAAAAAAAGCCGGTGTTTCATAGTTGTATCTGAAACACGGCTTTTTCAAATTTACTTAATTGATTTCCACAACGCTCTGTTGGGAGGATTCCTTTGTCTGTTCCCCGTTTGCAGTCTGCTTTTTATAGTAGGCTGCCTTTCCAGATACCAATGTTAGGGCAAATGCAGCCATAAATCCAGGAATAGCAAAGATAATAAAATTTAAATTAACGGGCAAGTTGCTTGCTAACAGCAGACCGCCTAAAACAGGCCCCAGTATTCCACCCATTCTGCCAATCCCAGAAGCAGTTCCTAAAGCTGTAGATTTCATAAAAGGAGGATAATATTCGGAAACATATGCTTGGATAAGATTTTGCGCCCCGATTGTAGAAGCCCCTGCAATCGCAACAAGTACATAAATGAATATGGTACTTCCTCCAAACCCGAGAAGTATCAGGCTAATGGCACCTAATGCATACAAAGGAACCAACATTTGTTTAAAGCCGTATTTATCGCAAAGCCGGCCAATAAGAAGTGAACCTACAATCGCGCCGCCCTGCAGAGTAATGAGAAATAACAAGCTTGAATTAAGTCCGTACCCTGCATTCATCATAAGTTTTGGAAGCCACGTGCTCAATCCGTAAATCATCAGTAAGCATGAGAAAAACGCAACCCAAAACATAACTGTACTAAGCGCCCGGGATTCCTTAAATAAACCGGTAACAGGGACCTTTGAATGTTCTTTTTTTACGTCTTCTATTTCAGCATGTTTATCAAATATTGAGGTTGGACTTATTTTAGAAAGAATAGCAGTCAATTCTTCCTTTTTTCCCTTCTTTATTAAGTAATCGGGGGATTCTGGCAATAGCTTTAACAAAAAAGGAAGAAATAACAATGGCAGACCTGCAAACCAAAAGATTGATTCCCAGCCAAAAGTAGGCATTACAAAAATCCCTAGTGTAGGTGCCAGCATGCCCCCTATCGAATAACCACACAGTACGATCGAAATAATCATGCTTCGAATTCTAGCCGGAGTATAGTCAGTTAATAAAGCGATGACATTAGGCATAATTCCACCTAGTCCTAGTCCCGCCAGAACCCGGTAAATTAGGAAACTGTTTGGGTTATTTGTAAACCCGCACAAGAAGGTAAATAAGCTAAACAAAAATAAAGAAACCACAATCACTTTTCTTCTGCCGATGTAGTCAGCTAATATACCAAGCAGGATAGCGCCAAACATCATCCCAAACAATCCGTAACTTCCCAATGCTCCAGCCTGAACTGCATTTAAATGCCAATCCTTGATTAATACAGGTACAACTGTCCCATAAATAACGATGTCATATCCGTCAAATACGATAAGGATCAATCCCCATATAAGTAAACTTAAATGAAACTTATTAAACTTGCTATTCGCTATAATTGCCGTTGGATTTATTATCGCCATTAAATTCATCTCCTCAATTTGTTTATTTAGTAAATCCCGCATAACTAAAATGTAACTAATTTCATACATTATTCCCCTTCTATTAAATATTTGGTTAACAGAAAACAGTACAGTGATCATTTTTATTTTTAGATGACTGTGTTCTCTATTCGGAGAATAATGTATATTCTGACAATTGTCAATAATATAAATATTAATTTTGAAGTAAATATATTTTTTCACTTGATCGCTCTAAGTTCAATAAAGTCAACCCATTAACCACATAATGACAGACACTAAGCTTCTTTTTTGGGGGAGAAAAATAATTTTCAATATTCATTCTGAATATTGTTGACATTTTGACTATTATGATTATAAAATAAAAATATCAAATAGAGAAACTAGTTCACTATATTGATAATAAAAAGAGTTACTGGCCTATTATCTATATTTGGAAACGTTTTCACTATTGAGGTCAACTTTGCAAAAGCATAAAACACTGTCAGAACTTCAAGAAGTAGACTAAAAATACTTTCAAAAAGCGGGGTACTGTAATGGATAAAACAATAGATTTTATGAAAAGCAAAATAGTCTAAGATTTTACTAAAGATATCAGCCAGTATAATCTACGAATGAAGATTCTTACCTCTTCTCAACGAGTGATTTGCCGATGATGGAAAAATTCAATGTTGAAAGAGAAGAAGCATACGAAAGCAACAATGGTTATCAGGAAGTTAAAGATGAGTTCAAGCCGTTATTAGGTTAATAAGCGGTTTAATAAAATAAATAACTTGGATTAATGAAAATTTTTTAAAAAGGGGATAGAAACATGGTAAACGTAACAAATGAAATGGTTATTATTGGTGGGGGAATTGGCGGTTTAGCAGCAGCTCTTGCCGCAGCAGAAGCGGGAAAACAATCAATCGTTCTGGAGCAAGCAGCACAATTCGGTGAAGTCGGTGCAGGACTTCAACTTGGACCAAACGGAACGGCAGTGTAAGACCGGTTTGGTTTAACTGAAGAAATCTCTAAAATTTCAGTATTCCCAAAAAGGCTCGTTTTAAAGGATATTTATACTGGAAAAGAATTAGCCACCATGGACTTAGGTAAAGCTTTCCAACAAAGATACGGTCACCCGTACGCGGTTATGCACCGTTCCGACTTACACAGAGTCCTTTTAGAAGCATGTGAAGCAAGCCCTTTGATTACACTTAAAACAAACCAGCAGATTCAAAAAGTGGAAAATAAAGACGGCGGTGTAATTGTTACCAATGAAGTTGGGGAAACGACTACAGGTAAAGCTGCAGTTGGTGCGGATGGAATTTGGTCAAAAACCCGCCCTAATGTTAGTCAAGATGATGTCGTACCCTCCGGCTATGTTGCCTATCGCGGTACACTTCCTATCACTGAAATCACAGATGATTTAGACCTTGATGATGTATTCATGTGGATTGGACCAAATCTTCACCTTGTTCAATATCCAGTACGCAGAAAAGAACTATACAACCAAGTTGTTGTATTCAAGAGCTACGATTATGAGCCAGGTTCACCAAACTGGAGAGAATGGGGAACTCCTGAAGAATTAGAAAGACGTTTTGCCGGTGCTCATTCAATTGTGCAGCATTCATTAACATTCATCAACCGTCAATTCAGATGGCCTATGGCTGACAGGAATCCAATTTCAAACTGGACAGACGGCAATATTACTCTTCTTGGAGATGCTGCACATCCAATGCTTCAATACTTGGCACAAGGCGGAGTTCAGGCATTAGAAGATGCTTCATAACCTAGCAGATATGCTGCACATTCATGGTGACAATTACGCGCAAGCCTTCCAAGAATACCAAACAGAACGTCAACCTCGTTCCGCTAAAATACACGTAAATGGGGAGAAATCATTCATGCAGAAGATCCAATTACCATTCTTTTACGCGACGCAATCTTTGAGGGAAGAACTTCTCAAGACTATGCAGTCGCTGACTGGTTATATGGTGGTTACAAAAGATTAATTCGTGAAAAAATAAAGGCGTAATCAAAAAAAGCACTCCATTCCTATGATGGAGTGCCTTTTTGCGTACCTTTATTAGCTCGGTCCGAATTGGCCAGAGTTTTGCGATTTACGAGCTTGGGACTGTTGATTTTGTTGTCTCACTTCAGCAGCATTTGTTTCGCTTGCGAACTCTGTGCCAAATGCGCCTTGAGCAGACTGGCCGCTTTTAGCAGATTGAGCATTTTGTTGTCTAACTTGTTGAGCATTTGTTTCGCTCGCAAATTCAGTACCAAATGCGCCAGCGCCGCCTTGAGCAGATTGAGCATTCTGTTGTCTTACTTGTTGAATGTTCGTTCCAGCTGAAGTTTTGTTTGGTTGATTATTGAAGTTTGCCATTGTGTAATCACCTCCACGATAATAATGTATCCCAGTATCGCGGGGGTTATCCAACTAAAATTTGGTAATTGATTAAACAAGCAAAGAAATTCCACCATCGACAATAATTGTTTGTCCTCTTATCATACTAGATTGATCTGATAATAAAAACATGACACAATTGACCATATCATCCAGCTCAACCATTCTTCCTGCCGGAGTTTTGGTCTTGGCTTCTTGCAAGATTTCTTCTCGATTTGGAAAATGCTTTAATGCTTCCGTATCAACGGCTCCTCCGGAAACTGCATTAACAGTAATACCCTTCGGCGCTAATTCAACGGCTAAGTATCTAGTTAGTGCCTCAAGTGCAGCCTTGGAAACTCCGACAACGGTATAATTCTTTAAATAACGAATGGCGCCAAGTGAACTGATGCTAACGATTTTTCCACCGCCATTTTTCTCCATCAATTTTGCTGCTTCCTGTGCGCAAAATAATAATGCTTTACTATTAATATTTATAGTCCAATCCCAATGATTTTCTTCCAGTTCCATAATCGGCCGCTGAACTCCAGAGGCTGCATTGTTAACAAATACATCTAAACGGCCAAATTCCTCATTAATTTGTGAAAACATATCTTTTATTTTGCTCACATCACCAACATTTGCTTTTACTACTAAAACCTTTCTTCCTAATGCTTCAATTTCTGCTGCTGTTTCAAGTGCTGATGTTTTGCTTCTTGCATAATTAATTACGATATCATATCCTTCTTTAGCTAACCTTAAGGCTGCAGCCTTACCAATTCCCCTGCTGCTGCCCGTTATAAGTGCTACTTTTTGTGACATTGATCTAACCCTTTCCTACTAACATAATTTATATTTTTTAACTTTGATAACTGTCTAACTCACGCACAGGACATGGAAAGGTTCAACAGCCTTTTCGAGAATGTGCTGATTTGAAGGTTCCTTCATTCGGGTGCTTTCACTTTTCATTTTTATTTTAGCTTTTACATGCATAGAAGACAATTATAAACAAAACAATAGTCTATATACCCTTTATGAGAGGAAGATTAAAATGTATGTTGGACGTGATATGACCGAATTATCGATGATTCCAAAATCAGAATGGGATAAAAGTGAGCTTGCTTTTTTCCATCACTCTCTCCAACAAATGGCACCGTACCTAAACAGTGAAGGCGTAAGCATTCACCGCGAAATTATTGGAGAAATTGAAAATCGTGGAGGACTTAAGCATGATGAGGCTGATTACACCCATGGGACAAAAACTGTTTATGATTAAATAATTATTTAACTTTCCTTTACTTACCTTTTGATGGACAATTTTTGCTTTCGTCTGGAAGATTTTGTCCTTCATCACCCTTATGACGGATATTTTCTGGTTTCCAGCGGCTCTTTTTGTCCTTCATCACCATCACATGATGGACAATTTTCGCCTTCCATGAGCTCCTTTTGTCCTTCATCACCATCATGATGGACAATTTTTGCCTTCGTCTGGAAGATTTTGTCCTTCATCACCCTTATGACGGATATTTTCTGGTTTCCAGCGGCTCTTTTTGTCCTTCATCACCATCATGACGGACAATTTTGCCTTCCATGAGCTCTTTCTGTCCTTCATAACCTTATGACAGAATACCCTCCCAACTACTTTGCGCGCTTTTCTTATTTTGAACTTAATTCCTGATAAAGCTTGCGCATTTTTTGATATGGTACAGGGAAAGCATAGTCCTCCATGTCCTCCAAGGTGACGAGCTTCCAGTCTTGTTCTAGCAAAACTTTTGAAGTTGTTCCGCTGTATACGTCTATATTCCAGATCAAATGGGAAAAAACATGTTGAATTTGACCAAGCCTTTTTAGTTGTTTAATTTCCCAGCCAAATGTTTCTTGAAAAAGTCCTGACAATTGCCTTTTTTCATTTTGGATAGGAAAATCAATTTCAACATTCGGAAACTCCCATAAATTTGCAAGCAGTCCCTGACTAGAACGCTTATGGATAAGGATTTTTCCATGTTCATCCACAAGGACAATCGCTGCTAGCTGAACCTGTTTTTGTTTGCCCTTTTTTGACTTTATAGGCAGTTCATTTTGTGTGCCCTCATAAAAGCCCTGACAATGTTCACGAACAGGGCACAATAGACATGATGGTGATGTAGGTGTACATATTAGTGCTCCTAATTCCATTAGTGCTTGATTAAAGCTTGATGGGTCATCCTGTGAGATTAGTTGTCTCACTGCTTTCTCAAACACTTTTCGTGAAGCTGGCTTTGCTATATCTTCCCAGATAGAAAGGATTCTAGCTAATACCCTCATAACATTTCCGTCAACAGCCGGCTCAGGTATCCCGTATGCTATGCTTAAAATGGCACCCGCTGTATAGGGTCCCACCCCTTTTAAAGAAGATATTTCTTTAGGGTCACTCGGAACAACACTGTTATATTTCTCCTGCACTTCTTTTACAGCTGATTGCAAATTACGAACTCGAGAATAATAGCCAAGTCCCTCCCATGCCTTAAGGACTTTTTCATCGTCAGCAGCTGCCAGATCATCTAATGTAGGGAACCGCTCAAGAAAACGATTAAAATACGGAATGACTGTTTCTACCCTTGTCTGCTGCAACATAATTTCCGAAACCCATACTTTATATGGGTCCTGGTCTTTTCGCCATGGTAACTCACGCTGCTCTTGTTTAAACCAAGAGATTAAATCACTTTGAAATACTTTACTATCTATTTTGTCAAGATTTCTTAATTTTTTTTCCATTACTTTTTGGGCCTCCAAGTTGTTAAACACTATAGATTGTGGGAATATAATAGTGAGGACTAAGTAATTAATTTATTTTTTAAAGGAGGTCCTTTCCTTTTGGATACAGGAACTCATCTTGTTATGGGAATTGCCTTAGGAGGACTCGCAACACTAGATCCTATCGTCTTAAGCAATCATATGACCGCAAGCAGCGTTCTGATTGGGACGATCGTTGGTTCACAAATACCTGACATTGACACGGTTTTAAAACTTCGAAATAATGCCGTGTATATTCGAAATCATCGTGGTATTACTCATTCAATTCCAGCAGTTATTTTGTGGCCTCTTATTATTTTAGCAGTAGTATATCCGTTTTTCCCAGATGCAAATTTATTACATTTATGGCTGTGGACTTTTTTTGCAGTATTTCTTCACGTATTTGTTGATATTTTCAATGCATACGGAACGCAGGCACTTAGACCGTTTACACCCAAATGGGTTGCACTAGGGATTATCAATACATTTGATCCGTTTATTTTTGCACTCCATATTGTTGGAATCATACTCTGGATTGCAGGTGCATATCCTGGATACACCTTTCTTGCTGTATATGCAGTTATTGCCTCTTACTACGTTTTCCGCACTCTTGCTCAACGTAGAATTCGAAAAGAAGTATTAAACCTTGTTCCAGACGCAACAGAAATTATTATCGCCCCTACTTTGAAATTTCACCAATGGAGACTTGCGATCAGGACAAAGCATCAATTTTTTGTTGGTCGGGGAGTGAAAAATAAGATCATCATTTTAGATCAATTTAATCGTATCCCTATACCTGATACACCTGTTCTTGAAGCTGCAAAAAAAGACAAAAATCTTTCAGCCTTCCTTTCGTTTTCACCTGTTTACAGATGGGAAGTAGACGAATTTGACGATGCCTACGAAGTAAGGTTTATTGATTTACGATACAGAAGTAACAACCGCTATCCTTTTGTCGCTGTCGTTCAACTTGATCAGGATCTAAGAATTATCAGTTCTTATACAGGCTGGATATTTAGCGAAGAAAAGCTTCGCAAAAAATTGGATGTCCTCCCCAATTAGTTAGAAAAGCGGAAGCGCCCAAAAGAAGGAACGTCGACTTAAAAAGCGGTGACACCTGTCATCGCTTTTTTAATGTAAAGTATTCTTATCCTGAACCAAATAATCCTTATACTTGGGATTTTCAGCTACAAACTCATGAAGATTTCCCCCATATTGCTGAATCCATTGCTTTACTACTTTTTCGGTCATTTCAATACCCTGATACGGTCTGCCGGCTTTAGCGTATGTTGTCTCAAAGTCATCCCAAAGCAATTCAACCCAAATTCTTGCCTGTGCAGATGATAAATAGTCATTTTTATCTAATAGAAGCCTAGTTAGTCGTTCCTGATAATCGTTCATCCATTACACCTCGTTAGTAATTCTTTACAACATATTTAATGACACCAAGTACAATACTATACTTACGTGAAAAGCTCAGTCTTTTGCTTTTCACTGTTTCTCATTTCTATTAACGGAGGTATTTCAATGAGAAATAAAGCAACTAATTTCCCAAACCAAAATCATAACAAATTTGAGGGAGAGCCTCGTGCCAAAGAAGAATATGCTTCAAAAAGGGCTGATGGGACAACCAATACACATCCTCAAGAGCGTATGCATGCTTCGGGAGAGCGTGAAAGTGATTCAATTGGTTTAACGTAGGGACAAGAATAAAAAAGATTTACATGAGCTTTGAACAACTTTTAACCAGAGAGGTATTTTCTCTGGTTTTTAAATTATTTTTCTACTAGTAACATTGATATTGGAAGTGCCTCGTCTTTTCCGTCACCATTCAAACGATACCCCCATGCAAATACCCCATTAATATAATTAATTTTGAAAAATGATCCTGGAGCACCATCAATTTCATATATTTGTCCAGGTGTAAAGGAATTAGGATTTAGTAAATATGCTTTTGCCATGACTGCTTTTCTTTCAAGCACAGCAAATTCATTGACCATTCCCAATTGTTCTGCTTTACGTGCTCTTTCCTGGAGTTTCGCTATTTCCTGTCGCAGTTCCTGCACTGTCATTTGACTATAACGCTTTTCTTGCTGCATAAATACATCCCACCATTACAAGTATGTTAACTTTAGTATAGTGAATATTGTCAGAATATGAAAGGAATTAACTTCATGAAAATGAGGAAAAGTAATATCATAGCAGATTCCACCGTGCTCCTACTCACTTTCCTTTAATTCAGTTAAAAACCTTTCAATAATTTCAAAAGAAAATCCTTTTCGAAATAAAAACTGTTTCATCTTCTGTTCATACTCAAACCCAGTATAATTACTAAACTTTCTGATGGCCTTTTCCCCCTGAAACCTAATGGCTTCCAGTTCGTCAGCAACGGGTTTGTCCAAATTAATTTCTCTTACAGTAACATTGATTACCTCAAAGGGGTATCCTCTCCTGACCAACAAATTCTCAAGCTTTTGTTTTACTACTCTCATTGATTCCTTTGAATTCTTTTGAATAAATTTCTTACTGAGCATCGACGCTTTTTCCAATTGATGTTCAAAAGAGTACTCTTCCATAGCTAGTTCAATTAAAGCCTTATCAATACCTCTTTCTTTTAATTCCATTTGAACTAAATCTGGTCCTTTGTCGGTTGTATTGATTTGGGTTCTTACATACGCAAAAGCGTACTCCTTGTCATCAATATAATTCTGAGTGGTTAATTTATGGATAACTTCCTGTATAACAGGCTCCTCTATTTCTTTTTTAAGTAAATAATCCTTTATTTCCTTTTCTGATCTGATCCTCTTTGCTAAATAGGAAATAGCTGAATTGTATGCTTTCTGAATATCATCATGATAGTGAATTTCCATTAAAGAGAATTCATCAAGCTCTAGGCCTTTTTTTAATTGAAACTTTATAAGGACATCCTCATCAACACTAAAAGCAAACTCTTCCCCTTTTCCATAATCCATAAAAATATTATAACGATCCTGTTTTTTTTGCTGAGTGGTGATTTTCGTAATAACAGCCACTTTCCTCACCTCATTCATTACTCTACCATATTTAACGGGATTTTTATGAAAAGCTGTATCTTTCTTTGCTTGTAGGGTAAAAATGGAAATAAGTACAAAAAAGTGCTGTTGTCATTTTTTGAAGGTCTTTTTAGGAGGAAAAATTAAACTATCTGAAAGGAGATGAAAATTGTGGCAGATAAAAAGAAGAAGGAAAAACCAAAATATACGCTTACTAGCGCGCAAGAAGTTGGTTATCAACGTGATTTTAAATTGGCTGATCGTGCCGGAGGCTATAATGAAAGAAGAACGAAGCATTAATTTCCATTATGAAAATCCTCTGTTTGGCAATAATAGTAGAGGAAGATAATTTTCTTCCAAATTATTTAAAAGCTGAAAGGGGTTTTTGCAGTGGGTCGTTCTCATGGTCACAAAACTCGTGATAAAAATAAAGCATCACTTCCACAAGTACCAAAAAATCTTAAATCAGATGGAATTGACGTAGAGTATTCTCGTGAACTTGCTGATCAAGAGGATCTAGAAGCCCAAGCACGGGCAAACGCAGCAAACCAGCGCGTTAATGCAAAAAGAAGATAACCCTTTCGGAAGGAAAGCGAAAGCACCCTTGGGCGCTGCGCTATTTATTACCTACAACTCAGGAAAAAAAGGAGAAGCAGGGAATTCCTGCTTCTTTTTTTTAAATAAATATAGGGGGATATAAATAGTCAGATTCTATAAAGAGATTTTGATGACTGTAAGGCTGTTGTAGAATCTGTTATCTAACATGATGTTCATTCACTGCTTTTCTATGACCCTTTTCGCCCCTTTTGAAGACCTTTTTGAGATAAGGAATGGCGAAACGGTCAAGTCCAAAGAAGTATGCTCCAGCTCCTGCGAACAAAAGGATCATTGTTGCTGTGTAAAGAACTGGGTTTGTGCTTGTTGTTCCTGCCAGCATGAAATTTAAATTCATAAACGCACCGGCAATAAGAGCAGGGATGGTAGCTAATCCGACAATTAGTGCTACTCCGACAAGAAGTTCGCCGATGGGAATGATAGCGTTAAATAAGTGCACATTCGGGATCGCAAAGCCTTTAAGGAAATCTGCATACCAGACTGCTACTGCGGGATGCTCACCTGTTGCTTTTGCAAGTGCTCCTTTTAAAAATCCAGTTGCATCAAAACCATTCGCGAATTTTTCAATTCCACCTTCTACCCATTGGACTCCAAGCCATATTCTTAAAACTGTCCAAACTACAGCTGCGAGAGGGGTTTTATACCATCTCATCGTAATCATCTCCTACTTTATTGCGAATCATTTCACAAGAGAAAATAGTGACGTTTAACGTTCTCCGTTAAGGAGATACAACCGGCCAGTTGTTTTTACTAGAGAGTGTTTGTGAATTGCTTCACTACCTTCTCTACACTTTTACTATATTCGGTTCTATTCAAAGGAGCAACGGCTTTCACAGTTTCTTAACATATTAAAATTAGAAAATTGAATAGATTGTGAACCTTACCTAATTTGAGACAGAACGTTCTTTTCAAAACCTTTTCAACACATTTTTTGTGGATACTGTGGATATTGTGGATAATGCTTTAAAATGCCTTGATAAAAAGTTTTTTCGGTAGCGCCATGTGTTAATAAAAATTGTGGATATTGCAGATGAATATTGTGGATAATGTGCATAAGTCTGTGGAGTACTCAAAAGACAAGGTTTTGTTTGTGGATAACTTTCGGGGTGATTTTAAATTACAAACATACTTCTTTATACTTTAAGGATTTATTTACAACTAATCCCAGAGAGTCCCAACCCGATTTAGGGACTCTCCCTTGTTCTACATGGATTCAGCTAGAATTGCTTGATTTTTTGCCTGCTTTTTGGCTACATAGACTAGATCTTCAATTATTGCACTTGCAGTCGGAAACATACCTGCACCTGGTCCCTGTAATGTAATACTTCCCACAATATCTGATTGAACATTAACGGCATTTTCAACACCCTCAACATTATAAAATGGATGTGATTTCCCAATTAGAACAGGTTTTACAGACCCGATTATTTTATCCCCCTTTTGACCTAGGGAAGCAATGTGTTTAAAACGCAACCCACTCTTTTCTGCAGCTGCAATACTTTCACTAGTAATTCCATTTATTCCTTGAAGCTCAACCGATTTCCAATCTGGTTCTTTACCAAACGCAATTTTGCTTAGAATCATTAGTTTATAAAAAGCGTCAATGCCTTCAATATCGTTAGTTGGATCTGCTTCAGCAAACCCTTTGTGTTGTGCAAGTTTTAATGCCTCCTCAAAGGACTGTTGCTTTTCCCTCATCTCAGTCAAAATAAAATTTGAAGTCCCATTTAGAATACCCTGGACTGATTGGACACGATTTACTTTTAGTAAATGCCGAAGTGTTTGAATAATCGGAACACCGCCAGCAACAGTCGCTTCAAACCCGACTGTAACATGATAGTCATCCGCCATTTTCATTAACTCTTTTCCGTAGTGCGCAAACATCTGTTTATTTGCAGTAATAATATGACAGCCTCTTTGAATTGCTTTTTTCAAATAGGTAAAGCTAGGTTCATTACCAACAATGGCTTCGATTACGACATCAAGCCTTGGAAGACGGATAATTTCGTCAAAATCATCAGTTACTAAGGTATTCTCTGAGATTTTTCGATCTTTTTGCTTATTTCTAACTAAAACTGCCGCAACTTCCACTCTACTTCCTAAAATAGCTGTAAGCTCTTCTTGGTGTGATTGAATCGTTTTATAAACCCCTTCTCCTACTGTTCCAAAGCCTAATATTGCCACATTTACTACAGACATGCCGCTACACCCCTTTATTTAGTCAACATTAAAGAAAAAGCCCTCTTCATAAGAAGAGGGCTTTTCCTCCCCTTATCTTTCAGGTTATTAAATAACCTGCAGGAATTAGCACCTTTTCAAGGAATACCTTGATGGTTGCCGGGCTTCATCGGGCCTAGTCCCTCCGCCGCTCTGGATAAGAGTATATAGTATTAAATTAAATTATATTTTCATAATATAATTGCAATTCTAGTGCAATTATTTATTTATGTCAATCATTTAAAACTAATTATTCAAAAAAAGGGCTGTATTCAATTATGAAGCTTACCCTCTGCCAATGTAATCTGTTGTTTCACCTGCTCTGGAGATGTTCCTCCGAAGCTATTTCTTACAGCCACTACATGCTCTGGTGACAAGACCGCATAGATATCATCTTCAAATAATGGACTGAACTGCTGATACTCTTCAAAGGACAAGTCCAGTAAATATTTTTGATGCTGGATGGCATATAGAACAATTTTTCCGATTATTTCATGTGCTTCACGGAATGGCACTCCCTTACGCACTAGGTAATCTGCAATATCAGTTGCATTAGAAAAATCATTATTGATTGCTTTGCGCATAACATCTTTTTTAACTGTCATCGTTTCAATCATTGGCGCCAATAATTTAAGGGAACCTTCCAGTGTTTCAACCGTATCAAACATACCCTCTTTATCTTCCTGTAGATCCTTATTGTACGCTAGTGGCAGCCCCTTGAGAACAGTTAGCAATCCAATTAAATTACCATATGTACGGCCTGTTTTCCCTCTTAGAAGCTCCGGAACATCCGGATTTTTCTTTTGCGGCATAATACTTGAGCCAGTACAGAATGAATCATCTAATTCTACAAATTGAAATTCTTGACTCGACCAGATTACAAGTTCTTCAGATAATCTTGAAATATGCGTCATGATGATGGAACCGATCGATAAAAATTCAAGGATAAAATCACGATCACTCACAGCATCCATACTATTAGGATAGACGGTTTCAAAGCCTAAAATCTCCGCAACTCGTTCACGATTAATCGGGAAGGTTGTCCCTGCTAAAGCCCCAGCCCCAAGTGGCATCCAATTGATACGTTTCAGGCTATCCATTAATCTCCCTTTGTCTCGTTCCAACATCCAAAAATAAGCCATTAAATGGTGTGCAAAGGATACAGGCTGTGCACGTTGAAGATGAGTATACCCTGGAATTAATGTATCTACATTCGCTTTTGCCTGCTCGATTAACGATGATTGGACATCTTCAACTAATTTTATAATTTCGGTTGTTTTTGTTCTTAAATAGAGATGCATATCCACAGCTACTTGGTCATTACGGCTTCGTCCTGTATGCAGCTTACCGCCGACTTGACCTATTGTTTCCGTTAATAATCTTTCAATATTCATATGAATATCTTCATCTTCAACTAAAAAATCCACCTGATTATTATCAAGCTTTGTTTTGATCGTAAGCAGGCCGTTTTTAATTTTATCAGCATCCTCTTGCGGAATGATTCCACATTCACCTAACATTTGAACATGGGCCATACTTCCAGCGATATCCTCTTTGGCTAGTTTTTGATCAAATGGAATTGAAGCGGTAAATTCCTCAACGAGTTTATTTGTTTCCTTTGTAAAACGTCCACCCCATAACTTTGCCACGCCGAACTCCTCCTTATCATCAAGCAGATTGCCCTCGAAATGAATTTCGAGGGCACCTCTTACGTATTAGTATATAATTTTTATTTAACGATTATTTCTTTTTTTTTGTTAACTTCAGAAAAAACTTTTGTTGGTAAACCAAAAATCTTAATGAATCCTTCTGCTGCTTGATGATCAAACGCATCACCTTTAGAGTAAGTAGCCAGTTCTTCATTATAGAGACTGTTATCTGACTTACGGGCAACAACTGTATGGCTGCCTTTGAAAAGTTTAATGCGGATTGTTCCAGAAACAGTTTCTTGTGTTTCTTCAACAAAAGCATCAAGTGCAGCTTTTAATGGTGAATACCATAATCCTTCATAAATAAGTTTTGTCATTTGCTGCTCAACTTGAGTCTTAAATTGAGTAACTTCGCGAGGAAGTGTTAAAAATTCTAATTCTTTATGTGCATTAATTAATATTAATGCAGCTGGATTTTCATACACTTCACGTGATTTTATTCCAACTAAACGGTTTTCAATATGATCAATACGGCCAATTCCATGTTTGCCGCCAAGCAGATTTAATGTTTCAATCAATTGAACCAAAGGAAGCTTTTCTCCGTTAAGAGCAACAGGCACACCTTTTTCAAATTCAATTTCGATGTACTCGGGGGCATCTGGTGTCAACTCAACGGGAGTCGTCCACGCAAAAGCACCTTCAGGAGCTTCATTCCAAGGATTTTCAAGAACGCCTGCCTCACAAGCACGTCCCCATATATTTGCATCAATTGAATATGGGTTGTCTAAATTAGCCGGGACAGGAATTCCATTCTTTTCCGCATATTCGATTTCGTCATCACGATTCATTCCCCATTCACGAACAGGAGCGACAACCTTTAGGCTCGGGTTTAACGCTTGAATCGATACTTCAAAACGAACTTGGTCGTTTCCTTTTCCTGTACATCCGTGAGCAACTGCTGTTGCACCTTCTTTTTCAGCAACATCCACCAATAGTTTTGAAATTAATGGACGTGAAAGTGCAGATGATAATGGATATTTACCTTCATATAAGCAATTTGCTTTTAATGCAGGTAAAATATAATCCTTTGCAAGCATTTCTTTTGCATCTATCATATATGCTTTAATTGCTCCAACATTTAAAGCTTTATTTTTGATTGCTTCAAGATCTTTTCCTTCACCAACATCCAATCCTAAAGCAATGACATCATAACCGTATTTTTCCTGAATCCATTTAACTGAAACAGATGTATCCAAACCACCTGAATATGCTAAGACTATTTTTTCTTTCGCCACTTGTATTCTCCTCACATTCCATTGCATTAAAATTCATTCGATAGAATTATTATACATTAACTCAGAAAAAATGCCACTGTTTTTTTAAAAAAATTCTTATTGATTATTGTATTTTATGAAAGCAATGCCTTTAAAACAGCTTTTTGGGCATGCAAACGATTCTCCGCTTCATCAAATACAACTGAATGAGGTCCATCAATGATCTCAGCTGTCACCTCTTCACCACGGTGTGCCGGCAGGCAATGCATAAAAATATAATCACTTTTTGCATAACTACAAAGCGCCTCATTCACTTGGTACGATTGAAATGCATTAATTCTTTCTTGTGCTTCTTCCTCGAAGCCCATGCTGGTCCAAACATCTGTTACAACCACGTCAGCATCCTTCATTGCTTCAATTGGATCTTCTAAAATTGATATCTTACTTCCCGTTACTTTTGCATCCTCGATTGCTTTAGCGACGATTTCTTGATTTGGTTGATATTTTTTTGGACTGGCTACACTAATATGCATACCAACTTTAGCTGCACCTTCGATTAGTGAGTGTGTTACATTATTATTTCCATCGCCAACATAGCAAAGCTTCAGGCCTTCTAACTTCCCTTTATGTTCCAATATCGTTAATAAATCAGCCATCACCTGTACAGGGTGATGAGGGTCAGTTAAACCGTTAATAATTGGTGCATCGGAATGGTAAGCAAATTCTTCGATTGACTCATGTGAAAAGGTTCTAATCATAAGTGCATCGAGATACCTTGATAAAACCTTAGCGGTATCAGAAATACTTTCCCCTCTTCCTAGTTGAATATCCCTAGGACTTAAAAATATTGCATGCCCTCCTAATTGGAGCATTCCGACTTCAAAAGAAACACGTGTACGAGTAGACGATTTTTCAAACAACATCCCTAATACTTTCCCGCTCAGAAATGGATGGGGTATGCCTTGTTTTTGTAATTTTTTTAATTCCTGTGCTTCTTCAAGCAAATATAATATCTCTCCTGGTTGAAAATCAGCAATTTTCAAAAAGTCCTTTCCTTTTAAACTTTCCTGTATTACTTCAATGTTATCAATCGTTTTTATTGTATTTACCATTTTATAGTGCCCCTCCTATAGGACTTCCTTCAATTTTGTGATATTCCCCTAAGGTAAAAACACTTGAGTCAAAAGAATTTTGATTTCTTAACCCAATGATGGTTTTTACGGTATCAAAATGGGTATAACATGGTACATTAAATTTCACTGATTGCTCGCGGATATAAAATCCAAACTTACTATCGTTGCGCCCTTCGCTTGGAATATTGATGACCGCTCTGACTTTTTGAGTTCGAAAAAAGTTATTTAATTGATCTGAATCCTTAATAATTTCTTCTACCATGATCCCATTCTCTTGAAGGAATTGGGCTGTACCTTCTGTTGCGGCAAGCTTGAATTTATTAAAAGCCAAGTCTTTAATAATAGGCAGGCTCTCTTCTTTAGCTCGGTCAGAGATGGAGCACAAAAGATAATCTTCATCATCTAGTTGTTCCTCCATTAACGGAAGGGCCTTTTTCAGTGCCTCATCAAGTGTGATACCTAATCCGAGAATTTCACCAGTTGATTTCATCTCTGGTCCAAGAACAGGGTCTACACCTTTTAATTTTCTTGAAGAAAATACAGGTGTTTTTACTGAGTAATAATGTGGTTCTGGCATTAATCCTTGGATCGAACAAATATCCTTTAACTTCTCCCCTAATTGAACTCTTATTGCCCATTCAATCATTGGAGTACCTGTCACTTTGCTAATAATTGGAACAGTTCTTGAAGAGCGAGGATTCACCTCTAGAACATAAACTGTATTTTCATAAATGACAAACTGTATATTCATTATGCCAACAATCGGCAATGATTTAGCAATTCTACCAGCGTAGTCAATTAATATTTCTTTCATTTCAATGGATAAAGATACAGGAGGAAACACAGTAATGCTATCCCCGGAGTGTACGCCGGCTCTTTCGATATGCTCAAATATACCTGGGACGACAATTTCATGGCCATCACTGATTACATCAATTTCACATTCAAGTCCAGGCATATAACGGTCTACAAGCAACGGCCACATTTGATCCTGGGAATTTTCAATTAATTGATGAATATATCGTTTTAATTCTTCCTCCGTATAAATCGTAAACATTGATTGACCGCCGATCACATAGGACGGGCGAACTAAAACCGGGTAACCAAGTTTAGCAGCTGCTGCTAACACTTCCTCCGAATGGTTCGCAATCTCACCATTAATATGAGGAATATCTAATTCTTCCAGCAACTGATAAAATTCTTTTCGATCTTCTAATTTATCAACATCAGCGACTGTTGTTCCTAAAATCTTGACTCCTTCTTCTTCCAATGCGCTCGCAATATTTATGGCTGTTTGTCCCCCAAATTGAATTAGGACTCCTTCAACCTTTTCTTTTTCGATTACATTCATAACATCTTCAACAGCTAACGGCTCAAAATAAAGTCGATCTGCCACTGAATAGTCTGTGCTCACCGTTTCTGGATTATTGTTAATAACGACTGCTTCATACCCTTTTTTCTTAATTGCTTTCGCTGCATGGACAGAACAGTAATCAAATTCAACCCCCTGACCAATTCGGATCGGCCCAGAGCCAATAACTAAGATTTTTCTTCCGTCTGTCGCTTCCACCTCATCAAACCCCAGCCAAGTGGAGTAATAGTAAGGAGTAATCGCATCAAATTCTGCGGAACATGTATCGACCATTTTATAACCAGGCTGCCAATTTAATTGCTTCCATTTACTCCTGATTTGTTTCTCAGGTACTAAATAAATTTTGGCTAACAGTTTATCAGAAATGTTGTGACGCTTTGCTATTTTAAGCAATGAAGTCGGTACATCATCCCATGTATAAGTGGATAATTCCTTTTCCAACTCGACGATTGAGCTAATTTTGTGTAAAAACCATGGATCGATCTGGGTTAGTTGCTGAATTTTTTCAAGCGGCACATCCCGCTTCATCGCCTCAGCAATAACGAATAAACGCTGATCATTCGCCTTTTCCAGCATTTCAAACAAAGTATCCGTATCCCATGATTGATGTACAGCATTTGTTAAGCTGTATACATTCAACTCCAGCGAACGAATGGCTTTATTTAGCGCACCTTCAAATGTCCGATCAATCGCCATTACTTCACCTGTTGCTTTCATCTGTGTTCCAAGAGATCGATCTGCCTCAGGAAACTTATCAAACGGAAAACGCGGCAGTTTTACCACAATATAATCAATCGCCGGCTCAAATGAAGCAAACGTATTGCCGGTAATCGGATTTACTATTTCATCTAAATGGTAGCCAATCGAACATTTTGCAGCCATCCGGGCAATTGGATATCCGGTAGCTTTAGAGGCTAATGCGGAGGAACGACTTACCCTTGGGTTTACTTCAATGATACAATACTCGTTTGAATAGGGGTTAAGTGCAAATTGGATGTTACAGCCTCCGATAATTTTTAATTCTCGAATGACTTTGATTGATGCATCACGAAGCATCTGATATTGAACATCTGTTAAGGTTTGTGATGGAGCAACAACAATGGAATCTCCGGTATGAACGCCTACGGGATCCATGTTCTCCATATTACAAACGATAATACATGTATCATTTGCATCTCGCATAACTTCATACTCAATTTCTTTCCAGCCTTTAATGCTTCTTTCCACCAGCACCTGGTGAATAGGGCTTGCAGATAAGCCTTTTTTTAGAACAGCCTCAAGCTCGGCATCGTTATGTGCAAAGCCTCCTCCGTCTCCTCCAAGCGTATAAGCAGGGCGAATGATGACGGGATAACCTATTTCCTTAACAAATTGTACACCTTTTTCATAGCTATGAATGATGCTCGAATCTGGTATAGGCTCACCAATTTTAAGCATTAAGTTGCGGAATCTTTCACGATCCTCACCGTTTTTAATAGATTCAACAGAAGTCCCTAATAACTCGACATTATATTTTTCCAAAATGTTCTGTTCATAAAGCTCAACAGCAAGATTCAAGCCTGTTTGCCCGCCAAGGGTTCCGATAATCCCATCGGGTTTTTCTTTCTTAATAATTTTCTCGATCGTATTTATAGTAAGCGGCTCCATATATACTTTATCTGCCACTGTTTCATCAGTCATAATAGTAGCCGGATTATTATTGATCAAAACAACCTCAATGCCTTCTTCCTTCAAGGCAATGCATGCCTGAGTTCCAGCATAATCAAATTCAGCTGCCTGCCCAATCACAATGGGACCTGATCCGATCACTAGTACTTTTTTTAAATTTTTACGTAATGGCATAACGTGTCTCTCCCAATGAAGTAATTTGGCTGACAAACTCTTTTAAGATATAAGCGGTATCGCTTGGTCCCGGATGTGCCTCTGGATGGAATTGCACAGTTTGAATCGGATACTTTATGTGTTTTAGCCCTTCAATCGAATGATCATTTACATTTCGGTAGGTTATCTCAAATTCGCTTGTATCAATACTATCGTCAACGACAACATACCCATGATTTTGGGCGGTAATTTTCACTTTACCGGTCATCAGTTCCTTAACCGGATGATTTGCGCCTCGATGTCCGTAAGCTAATTTTGTTGTTTTCGCACCAAATGCCAGCGCAATTAATTGGTGGCCCAGGCAAATTCCTAGTGTTGGATAATGTTTACTAATCTTTTTAATCTCAGGAAACCATTGTTTCAGCTCCATCGGATCACTAGGTCCGTTGGAAAGCAATACTCCGTCTGGTGATAAAGATTTTACTTTTTCAAATGGGGTATTATATGGCACAACCGTTACGGAGCAATTCTCCTCTAAAAGTGCATTCAAAATGGACTTTTTATAGCCAAAGTCCATTAATACCACGTGAGGGCCTGGATTAGTATAAGTAGTGACTTTTTTCGTTGATACCTTATTAACCCAAAACGGACTTTCTGGAAAAGCAGCAAAAGCTGTTTGTTCCATCGTTTGCTCGCTGATAATCCCCTTTACTGTACCTCGGTTGCGAATCGTTTTTACAAGTAACCGTGTATCTACTCCAGCCAGACCTGAAACGCCAGCTTGTGTTAGTTTTTCAGAAAACCTTTGAATGGATTGATAATGGCTTGGGGTTTCACATAAATCCCCGATAATGACTCCTGACAAAGCAGGATCAATACTCTCATCATCTTTTGTATTAATACCGTAACTGCCAATAATCGGATAACAAAAAGTGATAATTTGCCCAGCATATGAGGGATCTGTAATGATTTCTTGGTACCCGGTCATACTTGTATTAAAGACAACTTCTCCGAAAGAATCCTTACTAGCACCAATTAAAACCCCTTCAAATATTTCCCCGGTTTCCAAAGTAAGATATCCGTGTTTCACAATTTCACTGCCTTTCTCTATATACTTTGGAAAACATTTTCCAATATATCTGCAAACTCATCAATTTCTTCTTTTGTAGCTGTCAGCGGCGGCAAAATACGGACAACACTAGGCCCTGCAGTTAAAATAAGCAGTTGATTTGTGATTGCCTTTTGAACAATGTCTGCTGCGTTCACTTCAACAACCATTCCTTTTAAGAGTCCTTTACCGCGAACTTCTTTAATAAAGTCAAACTTTGTTTTCAAATTTTCCAACTTAGCATCTAAGTAAGCTGCGATCTCATTTACGTGGTTTAATAAATTGCTCGAAACAATATGAGTAACTGTCGCCACTCCTGCTGCAGTTACAAACGGATTTCCCCCAAATGTGCTTCCATGGCTTCCCGGATCAAATGCTTTAGCGACCCTTTCCTTCGCAATGATTGCCCCAATTGGCAAGCCTGAGCCGAGACCTTTGGCTAGACTTATAACATCTGGGTCAATGTCATATTGCTCATAGGAAAACAGTGTTCCTGTTCTTCCCATTCCCGTTTGAATTTCATCTACCATCAAGAGGATATCATTCTCTTTGCAAATAGTTTCAAGCTTTTTCACCCATTCTGGATCGGCTGGAATTACTCCACCCTCCCCTTGAATCAGTTCAAGCAGAACCGCTGCCGGTTTAAGTTCAGCAAGAAGATCTAAAGATGCAAAATCATTATAAGCAAGGTATTGAAATCCTGACACTAATGGATAAAAACCTTTTTGAATTTTTTCTTGACCCGTTGCCGACAATGTTGCCATTGTTCGTCCATGAAATGATTGCTTGAAGGTAACAACCAAGTATTGATCTGTACCCTTAACCTTTTGGGCATACCTTCTTGCAATTTTAATTGCCGCCTCATTGGCTTCCGCACCGCTGTTACAAAAAAACACTTGGTCACCACAGCTATTTGCAACCAGCAGTCCTGCTAGTTCTTCCTGATTTTGTATATGATAAAGGTTTGAACAATGCCACAAACTTTGCAGTTGCTCTTCAAGCTTTACTTTTACGACATCCGGTACATGCCCTAAATTACAGGTGGCGATTCCTGAGGTAAAATCTAAATATTTTTTCCCTTGATCATCCCACACATAGCTTCCTTTTCCTTTTACCAAAGTAATTGGGAAGCGGGCGTATGTTGCCATAAGTGGTGAAACTGTGGTGACTCCAGGATTATTTGTCATTACTAAACACCTCGTCTAAAACAATTTTTGTTCCCACATCTATACCATTTGTATAATCCAATAAACTATTTTCCTCAAATCCATTAACTATCCCAACCTCGGGTATATTATGAACAAGTCCATCGATTGCCGCTTTTACTTTTGGGATCATTCCGCCCCATATAGTTTGATTGTTAATCAATTCTTCAACCTCTGACTTTGAAACTTTCGCGAGCTTCGTCTTTTTACCGTCCTTTTCTACCATAATTCCCGGTATATCGCTGATAAAACAAAGATTAGCACCTAGTGCTTTTGCGATGGCCGATGCAGCAACATCACCGTTAATGTTATACCGCTGCCCGCCTTCGCCAATCCCTACTGGAGAAATAACCGGTATATAACCTTGATTTATAATTCCTTCAATCAGCAGATGGTTGACTTCGACAACCTCGCCAACATATCCTAATGTTTCGGAAGCCTCTGTCGGCCTTGCTTTTAGCAAACTGCCATCAACACCGCTTACTCCGAAAGCATTTCCACCTGCTTCCATAATCTTTCTGACGACTTGTTTATTGACTGCCCCGCTCAACACCATTTCAACAATATCTAATACTTGTTGACTTGTTACCCGAAGGCCATTTACAAACTTGGTTTCTACATTTAATTTTTGTAATAGTTCAGTAATAAGAGGGCCTCCGCCATGAACGATAATGGGGATCCATTCGCCTGATTGGTGTAGTGTAACAACATCTTTATAAAAAGTTTTCGGTAATTTTTCAAGGACACTGCCGCCCCATTTAATCACAATGTATTTCATCATTTCACCTCATGTACGGTACGATGCGTTAATTTTGATATAATCATAAGTTAAATCGCATCCCCATGCCGTTGCACTATGGTTACCTTGATTTAATTCCACCAAGATTTGAATGGTATCATGTTCTAAATATTCCTTAACTTCTGATTCAATAATTGGACAAGGCAGTCCAGATTCGAATACAAGAAATGATCCGATCGAAACCTTAATTGCATTCGGCTCAACCGGGACACCACTATATCCGATTGCTGAAATGATTCTTCCCCAGTTTGGGTCTGTTCCATAAATCGCTGTTTTCACTAAGTTGGAAGAGATAATTGCTTTACCAACAGCACGTGCATCGGCCAGGCTATTCCCACCGTTTACCTGCACTTCAATTAATTTCGTGGCCCCTTCGCCATCTTTAGCAATCTTTTTGGCAAGTTCCTCACATACCACTTTCAGTCCATTTACAAATACGTTCCAATCCGGATGACCTTTTGTTAACTGTTCATTACCTGCCATCCCATTGGCCATGACTAATACCATATCATTGGTACTTGTATCTCCATCAACGGTGATCATATTAAAGGTCTGGTTGGTAACGTCTTTAAGGGCAGTTACTAAATTTTCATATTCAATACTTGCATCAGTCGTAACAAAGCCCAGCATTGTTGCCATATTGGGATGAATCATCCCCGACCCCTTTGCAGCACCACCAATACTGATTGTTTTACCGTCTATTTTAATTTGCACACCAATATTTTTGGGTGCAGTGTCAGTTGTTAAAATGGCTTGTTTAAATTTGCTTTCAGCTTCATTTTCTTTTCCAAGAATCTGTTTGATTCCTGATTTAATTTTATCCATTGGCATTAGTTCGCCAATAACGCCTGTTGAAGTTACAGCAACATAATGCTCTTTTATACCAAGTTCATTTGCAAATTGCTTTTGCATTTCATAGGCATCTTTTATCCCCTGATCTCCGGTACATGAATTGGCGTTGCCGGAATTTACGATAATAGCCTTGATTTTCTTCTCCTTAGCAATACTCTCTTGCGTAACGAACAATGGAGCTGCTTGAAAGGTATTTGTTGTATATACTCCTGCTGTAGTTGCAGGTACATCAGAAACGATATAGCCAAGGTCAAGGTTGTTGTTCTTTTTTAAACCGCAACTCATTCCCCCTGCTTTAAAACCTTTAGGTAAGGTCACACTTTCTTGTTCAAGAATAACCATTTCGTTATTCGATATTGTCGGTATCAAATTATACAACCCCTTTAAAATTCATGGCAGAGTACTTATCTTCTTACACAGCTTATGGATAAACAGGAATATCTTTTAATCCCGTTTGAACTTCCCAGCCATTAAGTATATTTGCATTTTGAATCGCCTGACCGGCAGCACCCTTTACTAGGTTATCTATTACTGAAACAATTGTGAGTCGTCCTGTTCTTTTATCAACATACAAACCAATATCACAATAATTGCTGCCAAGTACCTCTTTTGTTGAAGGCTGGTTACCCTCAGGCCTGATTCGAACAAATGGATTATTTTGATAAAATCGCTTGTACTTTTCGATGATTTCAGCCGTTGAAATCACTTCATTTAAGTTCACGTACATTGTGCACATAATCCCTCTTGTCATCGGAACAAGATGTGTCGTAAAGGATACTGTAACCGGTCTTCCACTTTCATCTTGAAGAACTTGTTCGATTTCAGGAATATGTTGATGGCCACCTAACTTATAAGCTCTGATATTTTCATTTATTTCAGCATAATGGGATGTAATGGAAAGCCCCCGTCCTGCACCAGATACACCTGACTTTGCATCAATAATAATAGACTTGTAATCTGCTATATTCATTTTCACAACAGGTAAAAGTCCGAGTAATGTTGCTGTAGGATAACAACCAGGATTGGCAATTAGTGAAGCTTTTTTTATGTTTTCCTCGTAAATTTCACTTAACCCATAAACTGCCAGATTTAAATATTTCTCTTCAGCAGGTGACTTTTTATACCATTTTTCATATTCACTTGCCGAGCGGATCCGTAGGTCACCGGAAAGATCTATACATGTTAAGCCTGTTTCAAATAATGGAGGAATAAGTTCACTGCTTACTCCTGAAGGCGTAGCAAGAAAAACAATTTCATTATTTTCACTTATTTTATTTGCATCAAATAATTCCATTGGTTGTTCATTTATATTTGTAAGATGAGGATAAACGTCACTAAACCGGGTACCTGCCCGTGAGTTAGAAATAATGGTTCCAACTTCAAGAATTGGATGTTTTTGTATCAAACGAATCAGTTCAGCTGACCCGTATCCTGTGCCGCCAATAATAGCTGCTTTCATTTTTTTCATCTCCCTGTAGCCCTCTTGATGTATTATTATACTAATTTATCGATAATTATACAATGTTTTTAATACCTAATTTTCAATAAATGTGTAAAATGATTAAACCGCCTGCTTGTAACCATTTTCAAAAATTATCTTAACTTAGAAACATTTATTCAGAAGTCTGTGTTAAAAGTTATTATTGACTTTGTAACTATGTTGATTGGAGCGGAAATCAACATACAAGTTTAACACAGCTATTCAGAAAAAGCATGGACCAATCATAAACAAATCGGCAATCAATTAAAGGAGTAAAAATAATACAAAAAAACCCCCTGGAGTTAGGTACACTCCGGGAGATTTTCGGATCCAAAAAGGTGATTTTTCAATAAATATTATGCTCATCTGTTTGTTCGAATAATCCTCTAGTTTGAAACCAATTTCCGACCTGTGTGAGAATGGCAAACACGAAAAAGAAATTCATTGCCCAAATATTAATAAAAGGAGCCATCCCGCCTATTTCAATCGTTGACGCGCCCTTTAATTGCATAACAATGAGGGATTCTATATAAAAAAGAATAAAACTAACTACACTCGATATACCAATTCTCAGCATGTTAACCTCTCCTCCAGCCTTCAAAATGAATTTTTGACAATTTCATGAACTTCGTATAAATTTATTATAATTCATTTAAAAGCTAGAGAAAACTAAAAAGTCTTTATCTTTATATTAAATTTAGCTGAAAATTGGTATGATTAAATACGACATCTTGTTTCATTGATATATATGCATAGGAGTGAAAATATGAGTGTACATAAAGACATTACAACCCATGTTAATAAACAAAACAAAAGAATAACTGATTTTTTAACTCTCGATCGAAAAAGGGAGTTATATATTGAAGAGGCTGTTGAATTATGTAAGCAAGGGAAAGCTTTTTCAATTGATAAAATAAACGCAGTAACAAACACGATCAATGAATTGGCTAAGCAAGGGATTGTGCCTTCCCGGAAAAGTGTAACATCCGAAATGGTTAGAGAATACGTTAGAAAACTTCAATAAGAGAAATTTCCAGCTCCTCCTTTTAGGGGCTATTTTTTTTATTCATTTCCAGTTCCGGGCAGGATGTTCATTAATCAGGTTTAAAATCAAACATAAGTTTTGTCTTTAGTGAAATTTTGAATGAAGCACAAAAGTGGCACCTTATTGAGGCATAGTTAGAAAAGCACGTTCAGCACTAGAACGTCGCTGGACGCTTGTGCTTTTCAGTAATTAACCACATCCAAAGTAATCAACAGTTTATGATTTTATACCTAGATAGAAAAAATGTCACATATAAAGAAACAAATAAACGAATTTTTGCCATTTTCAAAAATAATGAGCAAATTCGTATAAAATTATGCTAGAATTAAATATAATAAACATTTTTTTAGTAGAAAAGGATTGGATACTACTGTGTACAGGATTGTTATTGAACGGGAAGATGATGTATACATGGCAAGTACGCTCGGGAAAAGAGTTGCTGATGATTTCGGCTTAAATAAAAGTCAGCAAACAAAATTAGTTGTATCCATAATGGAATTAACTCGTAACATTGTCTTTTACGCGAAAAAAGGGGAGCTTTTTATAAAACCTATTCCATCCTATGGAATAGAAATAACCGCAATTGACCAAGGCCCCGGCATCTTGAACCTTGATCAAATTTTAAATAATAGAATTCGTTCAAAAACTGGTTTAGGCTTGGGATTATCAGGAGTAAAACGCTTAATGGATGAGTTTGAAATTACGAGCACGGCCGATCTTGGTACAAGGATCAGGGCAGTTAAATGGTTAAATGAAGGGCAGGCTAGTCGCTTTGGTTAATTTACCTACCACTCAGAGTATCTCTTACGGTTTGATTGAAGTAAATCCTGATGGTTCGATTCAAAAGGTTAATAGTGAAGGGAAAAAGCTGTTACTTTCTGAAGAAAATGATACAAACTATCTTTTTCATCGTATTAAAAATAATGAAATTAAGACAAAACTCCATGAATGCTTTATGGGGAGATCTAATGACTTTATTGTAACCATTGACTCACAACCATACTTTTTCCTATTTCATCGAACATTCAAGGACCAAAAACTAGATAAAGTACATTTATATATGTTCAATATCGCCTATTTACAAAGCTCGCATGATCACAATAATTGGAATAATCACCTATTATCCTCAATTGGTGAAATGGCTGCCGGCATAGCGCACGAGGTTCGAAATCCATTGACCGCCGTAAAAGGATTTCTCCAATTGCTTGAGCAAACGTATAAACAAGAATATACGCAAATTGCCCAAAGTGAACTAGACCGTGCTATTCATATTTTAAATGATTTAATGAGTGTCTCAAAACCTGAATTTGTGCAGGAAAAACAAACAACCTTTAACTTGTGTTCGGAAGTTGAATCCATTTTGCTCTTATTTCAAAACCAACTCTATGATATAAATGTAATTAAAAAATTTATGAGCGAAAATCCGGTCATTTTAGGCAGAAGGGATCAAATAAAGAAAGCACTATTTAATTTAATTAAAAATGCAATCGAAGCGATGTCTCCAGGTGGAACCTTAATGATTGAACAGTTTGAGGATTTACAGGAAATTCGCATCAATATCTCTGATTCCGGCATTGGTATACCAAAAGACAAGCTGCGTTTGCTAGGCACACCATTCTTTACATTGAAACAGGACGGTAAAGGAATGGGTTTAGCACAAGTCTTTAACGCAATCCAGACAAACGACGGCAAAATACGTGTCACAAGTGAGGAAGGACAAGGAACTACCTTTTTTCTATCATTCCCCAAAGCACATTCCAACCAATTTATAGGAGGTCATTCAATGATCCAAGCAGTTGATTCAAAAGTTGAACTGGAAAATTTCTTGACAAATAATATCCATTTTTACACTGAAGAATGGATTGAATATTTGAATAAAAATAAAAGCTACATTACTTCTCTATTGAAAGAAAACGGTGAGATGGATAGCTTTAAAACAGTCGGTAATCCAATAATGAAGCTTGTTGCAGATAACATTAGTCAACTAAAAATGGAAGATATCATGGATTTTGCCCGGGAACGTGGTGTGAGGAGTGCTAAAACAGAGTTTCCTATCCATTTGGCATGGGAGCTGTTCCAATCATCAAGAGGGATCATTTGGAATGCCATAAAAGCGTTTTATATTGAATCTAACAACACTCTCTCGGTGGAGGAGTTCTTTACTTTAGAGCGTACTGTCAACGATATCATTGATTTTTATATTGATTCCTACACTGCTTATTTTGCTAACTACAAAGAGGAATTGTTAAAAAGTCATCGTGAAACGGTAGATGAACTATCCGTTCCGATCATTCCAATTGCCGAAAGGGTTTGTATCCTTCCAGTTGTCGGGAATGTTGATACGTATCGCGCCAAAAAAATCCGTGAAAAAACACTTCAACGCGTTAAAGAACTGAAGGCACAACAATTAATTATTGATATTTCAGGCGTACCTTTCGTTGATACAGCAGTTGTTAACCATTTATTTAAAATTGTTAAAGGGATTAAATTATTAGGCTGCTCGACAATTCTAACAGGAATTAGTCCGGAGATTGCTGACACAATGATTGAACTGGGAATTGAAATCGATAGTGAATTAAAAACACGGTCTGACCTTCAACAGGCATTACAAGATATTCAGCCCTATCTTAAGGAGAAATAGGAAATACATCAAACGTAAATAGGTTCAAAAAGCTCGCCTTCTCACATTAATGGGCGAGTTTTTTTGAGTTCCCACTTAGAAACCCATTTATGTTTTAATCCCATCATCGGAAGTAGCCACCATAATTATTATATAATTCAAATGGAAACACTTACAAAATCCTTATTTTATGGTATTATATTATAAAAATTAAGGTTCTTTTGATTATATAGATATAGTAAAAATCACTATAAAATAAACAAAAAATAAGCGGAGGGGGTGTAATAGTGGATGATGAACAACTAGTAACTTTCATAACCGTTTTTGAACTTAATAATTATTCGCGCACTGCAGAGTATTTGAATTTAACACAACCTGCTGTCACGGCACGAATTCAAAAGTTAGAAATAGAATTAGGTTGTAAATTATTTTATCGGGAAGGAAAAAAAATCCTCCTAACAGAGGAAGGAAAAGCCTTACTTCCATTTGCACGGAAAATACTTAGTTATATAAACGAAGCAAAACAAACGATTGATCTTTTTAAAGCTCCAACCTTAACAATAGGATTATCCCCTGCTATCTCTGTTTCGATTGTCTTACATGTTTTATCATTACTACGAGAAAATGATGAGCTCTCATTTGATTTAGTAGAAGCAGAGGATTCTGTTGAGGTTTCTAAAATGGTCGAAAAAGGAGTAATTGATATAGGACTAGTTAGAGACGTTATCCCGTTCACTAATCTAGAAACTAAATATATTTATCATGAAAATCTTACTTTTATTGTTGGAAAAGAACATCCATTGGCAGGAAAAGTTGAAGTTACAAAAGAGGATTTAATTAATCAAACGATGATTTGTTATCGACGTGAATCAGCTTTATGGAGAAAAATCGATGAAAAATTAGTGGGAGTAAAAAATCTAAAACGCATTGAAGTTGGCGGATTTGAAATGGTACTATCTATGATTAAAAATAACTGGGGTTTCAGTGTTGTTCCAGAACTAATTCTAGCCAATGACACGTCTAAACCGGATAAGGATCTATGTATGATCCCCTTTGCTGATTTTGACGACATCACATATAATGTTGCAGGAGTTTATAAAAAAGAAGCTCCAAAATTAGAAAAACTTCTTCTATTTATACATTACTTTGAAACTACATTAAAGAATTTAAAATCGATTTGAATATGTAAATTAATTACACTTACTACCTTCACTATTTCTACTTTTTTAAATACAAATAGTAACAAAAAAAAGAACCTTCCTTTTACTCATGAAGAGTCAAAAGGAAGGTTCTTTTTTACATATCACACTTTTTACTTAATAGTTTCTTTTATAAAACTTGATTTTGTTAACCCAAGAAACTCGATCGCATTTTCTCCAAGCATTTGTTTAACTTCTTCTTCAGAAAGGTTTTCCAACTGTTCAACTACTCTTCCAGCTGGAACTTCACGAAGCAAGAATGGATAGTCTGAACCAGTAATAATGTGTTCAGCGCCAAATTTTTCAAGCATATATTGGAGATTACGAGGATCGTAAACAAGTGTATCATAATAGAGTTTCTTAGCATAATGACTTGGTGGATTTTCCGTTGTACGTATATGAGGCCATACTTCCCAAGCTTGATCGATCCTTGGTAATAAATATGGAAGTGAACCCCCGCCATGGGAGAAACAGATTTTAAAATTCGGGTATTTATCAAGAATACCGCTGAAGATCAAACTTGCTGCAGCAAGCGCCGTCTCTGATGGCATCCCAATTGAATACATAAAGTTATGTTTCGGCATTCTTTCCACACCAATAGTAGCCCATGGGTGAACAAAAATAGGCACATCCATTTTAGCAGCTGCCTCTAAGAATTTTAAAATGTTGGGATCATCAAGGGTTTTACCGTTTGCATTGCTGCCGATTTCAATCCCTTTCAGCCCTAGTTCTTTCACAGCTCTTTCCATTTCAGCAATAGCTAAATCAGCATCTTGTAATGGCACAGTTCCTAAGCCGACAAAACGATCAGGATATTTTGCAACAACCGAAGCAATAAAATCATTTTGTGCTTTCGACAGTTCTAAACATTTTTCTGGATCAGCCCAATACGTAAACGTAACAGGAATTGGAGATAAGACTTGAACATCTACGCCTTCCTCATCCATTTGTGCAATCCGCTTTTCTGGATCCCAGGCATTATCCTCGACTTGTCGGAATGACTTGCCGTCCTTAAAGATTTCAGCTCCACAGCTGCAAGTATGCTTTAATGTAGGAAAACGATTATCACCATATTTTGCATCTAGATCAGGGAAATTGTCTGGAATAATATGCGCATGAAAGTCTACGCGAAAATGTTTTTCTTTTGACACAATGCCCGCCTCCTTTAAGTATGATTGTTTATTTTGCAGGGATTATTTATTAACTTTTTCGAGATCTTCCGTAATTAATTTACCAATTTTACCCCATCCAGGTTGTGGTCTTCCTCCCCATTCGTCAAGAGTTGCCATAGTTGGTTCTAAGCGGCGAGCTTCTCTTGGATTTTCTTCAGGGAATTCTTCCATGCCTTGGCTGTACTCAAGAGTTAAGCCGTCTGGATCAGCAAAATAAAGGAAAATACTTCCTGACGGGTGGTGTTTTCCTGGTCCAAAAAGAATTGGAACATTATTATCTTTTAATCGATTAACTTGAATACCGACATCATCGACTCTTTCAGCTTGATAAGCAATATGGTTCAATTTATTTTCTTTTCCTCTCGTCAAGGCAAAGTCATGGTGATATGGAGAAGGGAACGCTCTTAACCAAGCCCACCCAGTTTCCCGGCCTTGAATATCGGAAACTTTGAAGTTTAATGTATTAGTAAAGAAGTCGTATAACTCATCAAATTTATTTGTTTCATAAACGATATGCAGTAATCTTGTAATTCTTGCATCCTTCGGAACAAATGGTGTGCCCATTTCCATAATTTCAACATAGAATTCATACGTTACACCTAAATATGGGTCTTTAAATCGTAATGTTCTGCCTTGAGCTAAGCTTTGACACTCTTTTGCACTTAATTCAACAGGATTTAAACCTTGTTCTGTTAAATAATCAAATACGCCTTGGAATTGCTCTGTTTTTTCAAGTTCATAAGCAACTCTTTTCAAACCTGATTCTTCGCCTTGTTCAAGAATTAAATTGTGGTGGTCCCCACTGCAACGAAGGAATGCTATATTATCTTCCCGTTCAACAAATTCCATACCAACAATATTTTCATAAAAATCAACCGATTTATCAAGATCAGTTACACTTAACACAGTATAACCTAATTTCTTATAGCGAATCATTAGATTACCTCCCATTTTCAAAATACTTAAAACAACTCAAATCACTGACAGGTGTAAATTTTCTTATTCACACCTGTCAGTGATTTTGAGCGCTTCAAAAGCATTGTTTAGTTTATAAAATAATACTTACTTTTCCATGTGGACGAAGGCTGTCAAGTTTAAGAACGACCTTCTTATCTTGAATTTTTAATTCGCCATTTTCTTTCACTAATGTGTATTCGTTAACACCAACATAACAGTCAAGCGTTTCCCGTTTTGTACGATACGTTGCAAAATTACATTTGACCTTTACTTCATCCTCTTCATTGCTAACGATTCTTACATTGTTTACATTGTGAAGAGTTGTTGAGTGAGGATATTCAACATGAGCCTCTTTTTTCAATAATCGCAATGCACGCTGCTCTAAACGATCACGATCGTCATGAACCAAAAAGAGTGACTTTTTAAAATCTGCATCAGGATTTCCAATTGGCGGGATCTCATAGGTTCCTTTGCTTGAGAATAATGCTGCCCACTCCTTCATTTTCCAATCGTCTAGAAGTTCAGCCTCATGATATAAAAAATCTTCAATTTCTTGACGTGTTATATTCATGCCTTTACCCTCCCAGCTTCTTCTTGTTTAGCTTCTGCAAATGTAATCCGGTCATTCCATTCACGCCAGAAAGCCCGCATTTGTGCTTCATCAGTTGCTGTAGGAACTTCTCTGTTCATACCTCTTGAAATATCATTCCATCCAACTTCCTGACTATTTTGGAAACCTTCTTGACATAGTTCAAGAGCCTCATTGTCATCAGGAGTAGCAAAACCGCCTGGGCCTAAGAATTCTAGGAAGCTGTCGTTACGAACTTGTCTGAAGTTCTCATTTTCCTCTGCTGCTGCCAAGGCATATCCAGTAACTTCAATGTAGCCAGGTGCAGTTGGATAGAATGTTCTGATTGTAATCGCCATAATGTCATTAATAACAAGGTTAGGGAAGATCCAGATGTTACGGTTCTTTTTAGCAATTCGGTGTGCTCTTTCCTCACCAAACTTTGCTTCTAATCTTTCGATGTTTGCATCGATAATACCTTTTGCTTCTTCTCCATAGCCTTCGATCCATTTTCCTACTGGTCTTGGCCAAGCAGAATAATATTCCATAACAGCATGGCCATTGCCTAAGTCAACACCAACGCCCTTAAGACTATCTTTTTCCATTACGCCTCCGCGAGTAGCAACGATATCAAAATAAGTCTTATGTGTTGGTACACCGTGATAAAGGTCAACACTGTTTTCGCCTAATAGCTTCCAGTTAGCGCGTACACTGTATTCTTGTGGATCCATTAAAACTTCCATACCTGCTTCTGGATTTTCACTTGCAGCTGCTTGGTCAGCAACTAAATCAAGATATTCTTTAGCATTTCCCAGATAATCTTCTAGAGAAATAGCATTATCATCAAAATTAACAAATACGAAACCACGGTAGCTTTCAAGACGCTTTACTGTGGATAGGTTTTTAGAACCATCACAGTTATGGTCTTCAGCGAAACCTGATTTATCAGGCATTCCCACTAGTTCCCCTTGATTATTAAAGCTCCATGCATGATAGAAGCAACGGAATACCTTGGAGTTTCCTCTTCCTTCACGGCAAACTAAAGCACCACGGTGTGGACAGCTGTTATAAAAAGCTCTTATTACGCCATCACTGCCGCGAGTAAATAAAAGGTTACGTCCGCCAACTTTTCTTCTATGAAAATCTCCATTGTTCTTTAGTTCTGATTCATGCCCGATATATAACCAGCATTTGCTAAAAATAGCTTCTCGTTCTAATTCATAAATTTTTGGATCAACAAAAGCTTTGCGATTCACTTTAAATGAACATTTCTCTTGATCTTCTAGAACATATTTGCTCATGATTTTCCTCCTTGGTAGTGTTTTTATTAGCTCACTTAACTATCTGCGTAATCTCTTACTGATAGAAGTAACTTTGATATTGCATCTTGCTTACATCCTCATTTGTGTAACCGTATACAAATCAAAACCAAAAATTAGTTTGTTAAAACATTTTGTTACACGCAAACTCAGACTTATTTTAAGCCTTCATTCTAGGGTGCGAAGTTAACAAGATCATGTAAGCCTATTCATATCTTAGAATATTTAATTATAAAAATATTCCCTTAATTGATTTAATTATAATTCTTATTCCCGGAAAATTCTAATTGAAATAATCTTCCTTTTATCATCTAAATTCAAGATTTTATTTATACTATTAACACTATGGCAAACTGTTAAATAGCCTTACAAGATTTAGTATACATTGTAGAAGTTAATATAAAAACAATTTCATTAATGTAACTGTGTTCCCAATTATTTACAATTAAAATTTTTCTTGTAAAAATATTAAAAAACTTTTAACTGTAAGAATTCCAATTCCCATCGGATTGGGATTCTTTACTTTTGCTTTATCTAAACATACCTTTTAATTTAATTTTCTGAAGTAACCAAAGTATACCTAAGATAATAAATATTCTTTTAAAGCCGCTTCATTAAGTATTTGGATATTTCGGTAGGCTAATGAAATCCATCCTAGTTTTTCAAACCTTTTTAATTCTTTTGTTGTGGTAACCCTGGCAATACCAATCAATTCAGCTAAATCCTGATGTGTATAATCAATAGAATAATCTATATCTGATTCCTTGTTTTTGAAATAGGTTCCAAGTTGGACTAATATATGGGCTACTTTTTTATCTGCTGATAAAAAAGCCATACTATATACCTGAATGGAGAAAAGACGTATTTTTTGGGCCATCAAATCCAGGAGTTCGGCAATTAAGCTTGGATTCTCTGTTAAGAACGGCAGCAGGCTCTGTAAATCGACCGCAAGCAGTTCTACATCTGTAAGCGCGCTTGCAGATGTTACTCTTGGCGTTCGGCTAAAATAAGATGCTTCCCCAAAAATATTATTAACTCCTAAAATCTTTACGGTTAATTCATTCCCATTTACCGAAGTAAAAAACTGACGCACCCTTCCTGATTTAAGCAGGTAAAATGTATGTACACTATCATCCTGTAAATAGATGATTTCGTTTTTTTTGTAATGTTGTAAGGTACCGATTTTTTCGATAACACTATATAAATTCGATTCTTTTGATACGATTTCCCGTATATTAACTTGATTCATTCTCCCCATCTCCTTATTAAAATTGTAACCTAGATTACAATCTTTCCGAAAGATATATGTTATTATAAAAAATAGTAAATACTTAAATAGCAAGTTGTTTCTTTACTTACTGGAGTATGGAGTCAAGTTATGAAAAAATAAATAATACGAATTGGGGTATGGAAATGAAGAATATCACAGTACTTGGAGCAGGTATTATGGGGCATGGTGCCGCTCAATTATTTGCTCAAGCAGGTTACAATGTACGTATTCAAGCCAGACGCGAGTCATCACTGCAAACAGCAAGTGAACTGATTACAAACAGCTTAAAGATTATGGTTGAAAAAGAAATGCTGACTCAAGACAAAATGGATCAGACATTAGCTAATATCAAATATACAACAGAATTGCGTGAAGCTATCCAAGATACTGATTTCATTCTTGAATCGATTCCTGAAAATCTTGAGTTAAAATTGGATACTTATGAAATTATTGAAAGCGTCGTCTCTGAGAAGACGATTATTTCTTCTAATACTTCCACTTTTCCATTAAAAGAATTAACCCAAAGAGCGAAGCATCCTGAAAGATTTGTGATTACACACTTCTTTAATCCGCCACAACTTGTGCCAATTGTCGAAATTGCTAAATTTGAAAAGACAGATGAAAACATAGTTCAAGTAACTTATGACTTAATGAAAGAAATCGGAAAATCTCCAGTAATTCTTAAAAAAGAGATTACAGGCTTTATCGTTAACCGTGTTCAAGTAGCTTTTCTGCGTGAATGCTTCAACTTAATTGAATTGGGTGTCTGTACTGCCGAAGATATCGATATCGCTGTGAGAGGAAGCATGGGCTTTAAATGGGCATTCTGCGGTCCACTGGAAAGCCAGGATTTAGCCGGTCTGCAAACAACAGCAGCTATGGTGCACAACATTGAACAAGATCTATCCAACACAAGAGAATTACCTTCATTCTTAAAAGAAATGGTCGAAAATGAGCAGCTTGGTATCCGTTCCAATAAAGGCTTCTACGAATATGATGATAATGGAGCAAAAGCAATCCATACGCGAGATGATAATTTCCTTGACCTTCTAAAGTTACAGCAGCAAAAAGCAAATAAGGGAAAAAACGTTTCATCTTCTAAATAAGAAGCTGAACTTGGAGATTCTAGTTAGATAAATATTTCTGCTTTGAAATATAGAATAAGCCTTTTAATTAATTTAAAAAATAGCAATCCCAATCCTCTTACTGGATTGGGATTTTTCATATTTGTGGCGTTAAACAAAATCCATAGGAATTATTTTGTTTAAATTTTTTATGTATTCTAATCCTTTAACAACTTTACTCATTAAAAATTTTTTAAGAATTAGTAATGCTATAATTTTTATGATTGACTATTGTTGTAAGTGGTTCGTCTTTTTCTTTATTGTATCCGTACTTAACAATAACAGAGTTATCTCTTACAACTGTAACAATTCCATTATAGCTTTTCCCTTCACGCTTAAATAAAATATTGTCCCCGATTTGAGCAGTTGCCATTTTATCACCTCGAACTTATTATTTTTCAGCAAAGATAAAAAGATGCATGAACAATAAATTAAGTGAAGGATACCCCACTTAATAATATTTTTCTAGACTGGACTCTTCTTATTTTGACAGATGAAAGTAGTTTTACTCTTTCCATAATATCATTATACAGCTTCTGTTCATTATTCCTTATGTTTTTCCCTTTTAAAGACCAAATAGGAATAAATCAGTATCAGTGCAATTTTTAACTCTTCTTTCAATCTTTCTACAACTATTTTGTAAACTGGAACAAAAGGATTGAGTCCTGTATAGTACAGAATTCAATCCTTTTAGATATTTTTTTATTTTAAGCTATTTGCCGTTAGGCAACGACTACTGTAGTTTTGAAAGGAGTATCTTCGCTGGGGGTACCGAGGTATACCGTGTACTCCCCAGGCTTCACCACGAATTCGCTTACGCAATAGTCCCACACACTCATCGGATAATTCGTGGTTGATATATGTATCAACAATTTTACGAATATCTTTTTCGGTTAATTCACGTAAGCATCAGCTATATTGTTCCCAATTTATACCTGTCTCCTATCATAGGCGCAATCCACTGGCACCAGCCGAGACTTGTCGAATTTCACCGAAAAATTCATCTTAAATCTGTCTTTCTAAACAACAATAGCCCATTCGCAGGAATGGGCATAATTTCTTTTACCTTACTATAAGTTGCGACACACATTCAACGTGTGCCGTCTGCGGGAACATATCCACTGGCTGTATATACTTTACATCAAATTTCTTACTCAAAGCTTGAAGGTCTTTAGCCAAGGTTGAGGGGTTGCATGAAACATAGATAAGTTTTTTGGGTTCCACCTCAAGGATAGTTTGGATAAGTTGATGATCGAGGCCTGTTCGCGGCGGATCCACCACGATGACATCTGGCTTCCACCCTTTTTTTACCCATTTAGGCAGTATTTCTTCAGCTTTACCTGGAACATATTTTGTATTGCTAAAGCCATGGCGTTTCGCATTTTTCTTTGCGTCCGCAATCGACTCGGGTATGACATCCATGCCGCGAATTTCACCTGCTTGATCTGCCAGCCACAACCCAATCGTACCAACACCGCAATAGGCATCGACTACTTTTTCATCTCCTGTCAGCCCCGCCGCCTTTTTTACCTCATTATAAAGTACCACTGTTTGGAGTGGATTCAGCTGAAAGAAAGTCCGGGCAGATAATTCGAATGAAAGATCTCCAAGGGTTTCTTGGATAAATTCCTTCCCAGCTAACGCTTTAGTCTCCTCACCAAAAATGAGTGATGTTTTTTGACCATTTATATTCTGTACAATTGATTTAACATTCGGCAATTGTTTTTGAATTTCTTCTACTAAAATTTCAGTTTTTGGCAATTCTTTTTGTGAGGTAATGATAACTACCTGAAGCTCACCGGTTTGTACTCCAACACGTGTAACAATAGTCCGGACAATTCCCTGTTTTGTTTTTTCATTATAAATAGGAATATTTAAATCCTCTAAAATTCGTTTAACCTTTACAGTGACTTCTGTCGTCTGAGAATGCTGAACCGCGCAATTATCAATATCAATGAGCTCGTGGGAGTTTATCCCATATAAACCAGCGAGCACTTTACCGTTTTTTTCGGCAACCTGAAAGCTGCTTTTATTACGATAGCCCCACGGTTCATCCATCCCAATCGTGGCGCGGATGTCAAGCTGATCAACCTTCAGTTTTGTATGCCGCTCCAGGGATTGGATAACAATATCGCGTTTTTCCTTCAGCTGCTGGTCATAGCGTAAATGTTGGAGCTGACAACCGCCGCAAATATCATAAACAGGACAAAGCGGCTTTACACGATAGGGGGATTGAATGCGAATCTTTTTTATTTTTGCCTCAGCATATTTCGGTTGTACCTTTGTTGCCTCAACGACTACTTCTTCGCCCGGCAAGGCTCCGGGAACAAACACCACCTGCTTTTTAAAATAGCCTACCCCTTCCCCATTAATTCCCAGCCGTTTGATCGTGAGCGGAAAGGTTTGGTTAGGTTTGATTGTAACAGTTTGTTCATTTCTCATTTTATTCACTCCAAATTATTCAATGCTTCTCCATAAATACAAAGAAGCATAGCTCAAATACGGTTCCCAACCCTGTTTGTATTGCTCCATTTCTTCCAAAGTTGGTTTTTGCTCGAGCTTGTACAATTTTTTTAATGCATTTTGAATGCCAATATCCGCTGTTGGAAAAAGGTTTTGCCGGCCAAGCCCAAAAAGCAGGAGATTCTGAATCGTCCAATTTCCGACACCGCGAAGCTTAATTAATTTAGTAAAGACTTCTTCATTATTATCTTGTTTGAATGATTCTATATCTAGTTCTCCTTCAACAACTGCCTTCGCAATCCCAATCACGTATTCCGCTTTCCTTCCACTAAATTGGAGTTCACGTAGCTGGTCAACCGTAAGGACGGCAACAGTTTGAGGACTTGGATAAAACCAAGCTCCATCCTTCTCAAAGCCAAAGGTTTTAACAAACCGTTCTGTCAGCGTATAGGCAAACCTCAAATTCAATTGTTGGTGAATCACGCACTTGATTAAGCAACCAAACAGATCAAAATCCAGTACAAGCGGTGTCCCAATGTGTTCTTTGAAAAGTTCATTGAGGCTGGTTTTTTGAAAATGTTCATGAATTTGCTTTAGAGGAACATTCCATTGAAAAATTTCGGACACTCGATCGATCAAAGCATCTTTTACATTTTGTTGTCCTCCCGTTAAAATAAAAACAGGATCTTCAATTGTTCCTACAGCCATAACATCAATTACATTAGGATCCTGTTCCAGAAAGACTGGTACCTTTATCGATCGGTTCTTTTTATCAATATTGCTCAGCGGGTCCAGCGACTGCCTTTCGAGCACTATATCAAAGTTATACGGCCCTTCAATTTCGATTTTTTCCTGCCACACGTTCGATTCCATCCTTTTCGTATTTCCCGTATTATAGCATGTTTTTCATTATACAGGAAAAGCCGAATTCCATAAGGATCCGGCTTTAAAAAATGTTATTTTTTCCTTGGGAAGTCATCAAGGCTTTTAAACTTATAGCCCTTCTTTTTCAAGTCTTTAATGACTTTGTCTAATGCATCGGCATTATCCTTTGATACTGTGTGTAAAAGAATGACTGCGCCGGGGTGGATTTGCCTCATAATATTGTCATAGGAATATTTCCATCCCTTTTGTTGGTTAATATTCCAATCGACAAACGCAAGCGACCACATTACATGGGTGTAGCCGTCCTTTTTTGCTACTTCCATTGTTCTTTCACTAAATATTCCCCTTGGCGGACGCACATATTTCATTTCCTTTTGACCAGTCAATTCCTTTGTCTTCACTCTGACCTTATCTAATTCTTTTCTTATCTTGTCATCACTGATTGTTGTTAAATCAGGGTGAAACCAAGAGTGATTACCGATAATGTGACCTTCTTTCACCATCTGCTTAACAATCTTTGGCTGAGACTCTAAATAATGACCTGTTACGAAAAAAGTTGCTGGGACTTTTTCTTTTTTTAACACTTTAAGAATTTTTGGTGTATAACCATTTTCATAGCCGTTATCAAAGGTAAGATATAATGTCTTCGATTTTGCATCGCCTTTATAAAAACCGCCATATTTTTTTAGCACCCCATCAAGCTCTGCTCCTGCTTCTGCCTGCTGCTCATTGATCCCCTTTTTAAAGCCCCAATGAATGGGCTGATTGGATACTGCAGCCAAAGTAATAGTAGGTGCTAATACCATTACACAAAAAATGACAAGATATTTTAAATACCTCATTTTCATGTTCCCCCCGCTTTTGGTTTATCTTAGTGTTTGTTTTATGAAGGAAAACATGATTGGAATAGATATCCTTTTTTAAGTTCTGGGGTCTTGAAAATAGATACGATCTCTGGTTACTCCCTCATAAGTAAGACCTAGACTGGAAAACACATTGGTAGCAGATCTTGATGATGGGATATGAAGGAATTCACGCAATTCGGAATTTGTAATTGAAGGCTTGTAGATCAAAAAGTAATCATTAATTGCTGGAAAATGTGCTTCTCTTGAACGGAAATGACACGCCGGGCATTCCCAGATGCCTCGTTTATATTCCATTGCAATGAATTTACATGCAGGACATTTGACACCTGTTATAATATCATTTTTATCAAAACCATATGTTTGTAAAATTTCAATTCTTTTTGGAATATGTTTCGTTAAGATTAGCCTTTTTATTTTACCAATCGTTTTTGGGTCAACAGTTTCCTTTTTATAAAATTGCTCAAATTCAACAATTTTCTTTAGAAGATCAGCTGCTTTACAAACTCTTTTTTCAGCCTCCGTGTATCCTGGACTTATATTTATGGTGGTGGAGGTATTGCTAAAACAAACGAAATGTTCAGATGGAGTGAAAGGAAGTTGGTATTTCTCAAACCAATACTTTAGGAGAATTTTATGGCGGTTAACTTGTACTAGGGGATTCTCGTAAACCTTTGTTTCATCGTTTACTTCTTGAGTTAATTGGTTTCTATCTAGCAGTAGGGTTCCCGCGTAATTTTTTCCTTCGATGATAAATGATGTTTTTGGAGATAGAAGGTAAGCGTCAATTTCGAAAAAGGACTGTTCAATGGGAAGCCTGATATTATGAAAAATATGGTAGTTTTTCGCTGGAAGTAAACTCAGAAAATAATTAATGGCTTTTTCTCCGTTGTAACCAGCCTTTAATTTTTCTTTTCTCCTCTGAACTTCTGACCACTTGGGATGATCTTCAGGTAATCTCCCCAAAAGTGCTTCATGCTGCTGAAAAACTAATGATTTAGTTAGGTTTTTTTCAAACAAATCTAGCCCTCCTTTATTCGTATAGTAAGAATTTCTGGAAAGTTATTGTTATTCCTTTAGTAAATATTGAATGTTTTGTGCACTTTTATTAATCCATATGATCCCGGTTGGGTTCTATATGTTATCGTTGGAATTCTACATACTTCCGGTACGATTCTACATTTCCATGTGGTATTCTACATGTTTTGGTCCAGATTCTACATACTTTTGCCCTGATTCTACATATTTTCAGTTGTATTCTACATACTTCCGGTGCGATTCTACATTTCCATGTGGTATTCTACATGTTTTGGTCCGGATTCTACATACTTTTGCCCTGATTCTACATATTTTTAGATGGATTCTACATACTTCCGGTGCGATTCTACATTTCCATATGGTATTCTACATGTTTTGGTCCGGATTCTACATACTTTTGCCCTGACTCTACATATTTTCAGTTGTATTCTACATACTTCCAGTGCGATTCTACATTTCCATGTGGTATTCTAAATGTTTTGGTCCAGATTCTACATACTTTTGCCCTGATTCTACATATTTTCAGTTGTATTCTACATACTTCCGGTGCGATTCTACATTTCCATGTGGTATTCTACATGTTTTGGTCCGGATTCTACATACTTTTGCCCTGATTCTACATATTTTCAGATGTATTCTACATACTTTTGACTCGATTCTACATATTTTCAGTGTATTCTACATACTTCCGGTGCGATTCTACACTTCCATGTGGTATTCTACATGTTTTGGTCCAGATTCTACATACTTTTGACTCGATTCTACATATTTTCATTTGGATTCTACATTTCGAGCGGATTCTTCAATTAGATCTTCCCCCCTACTACCACGCCATGAACAACTCTCCACACACAAAATAGGCAGGTCCATTCGCGGACCCGCCCATTTCCTTTTCCAAAACTATTCTTAGTTAAAAACTGTTTCTTTGAACTGCGCTAATTTTTCCAATGAAGATTTATCAACATCTGCATGAAGACTATTACCGTGTGAGTCCATTGTAACAACAGCAGTGAAGCCTTCTACAGTAAGATGCCACATTGATTCAGGGATTCCAAATTGGGTAAGATCTACACCATCAACAGATTTAATACATTCTGCATAATATTGAGCAGCCCCGCCAATAGCATTTAGATATACTCCACCATGCTCTTCAAGAGCTGCCAATGTTTTAGGTCCCATACCGCCTTTACCAATAACAGCACGAATACCGAATTTTTTCATGATATCTCCCTGGTATGGTTCCTCACGAATACTTGTTGTTGGGCCGGCAGCTTTAACATGCCAAACTCCATCTTCATCCTTTAACATAACTGGACCACAATGATAAATAATTTGACCGTTTAAATCGATTGGAGCATCGTGGGACATTAAATAGTGATGAATAGCATCACGGCCTGTATGCATGACTCCGTTAATTTGAACAACGTCCCCCACCTTTAACTGACGGACCTGCTCTTCAGAAACTGGCGCTTGAAGAGTGATTACTCCCTCAGATGAAGCTGCTGTTTCCTTTTCTGCTTCAGTTTGAGTGAAATCAACGGTTTCTCCTTCTTGATACATCCATTCCTGAATATCACCCGTTTCAGGATTAACAGCTACGCCCAAGCGGCGGAATGCCCAGCAATTATAGGCAACGGATACATAGAAGCTGGCTGGAATCCGATTCATAACACCGATTTTACAGCCTAGAAGCGTTGCTTCTCCGCCAAATCCCATTGTTCCAATCCCAAGCTTGTTGGCATTTTCCATAATATAGTCTTCAAGCTTGCGAAGATCTTCATTTGGATTTACATCTTCCACAGAACGGAATAGCTGTTCTTTTGCTAAATCGTATCCAGAAGAACGGTCTCCTCCAATACCGACTCCAATAAATCCGGCACTGCAGCCTTGTCCTTGTGCTTGGTAAACTGAATGTAGAACACATTTGCGGATTCCGTCAAGATCACGGCCAGCACGACCAAGTCCTTCTAGCTCGCATGGCAGGCTGTATTGAATGTTTTTATTTTCGCAGCCGCCACCTTTTAAAATAAGCTTTACTTGAATGTAGTCTTTTTCCCATTGTTCAAATTTGATTACTGGAGTTCCGCCGCCAAGATTATTTCCACTGTTTTTACCTGTTAAGGAATCAACGGAGTTTGGCCGTAATTTTCCTTCTTTTGTAGCAAGAACAATGGCATTATAAATAGCTTCTTTTAATTGTAACTGATTAATTCCAACAGGTGTCTTTATTTTAAAGGTTGGCAGACCTGTATCTTGGCAAATAGGCGATACAGCATCGTCAGCCATTTTAATATTATTTGTGATGGTTGCAAGACTTAATGCTGCTCTTGTACCCGCATTTTCTTTTTCCTTTGCTGCCTTGACAGCACGACGTACATCTTTTGGAAGTTTTGTTGATGTTTCAACAACTAGCTTATACATGCTTTCTTCAAATTTTGCTAAATTCATTCTTGTACCCTCTCCCTTTGATGACTCATTTACTTCAATTCAATTTAGAACTTTATTTTTAATATTACAACTATTTTCGCTACAATTATACTCCAATCGACTTGGGATTAAAAGAAGAAGCTCGAAACCGGTTACATGTTAGCTATTTTTCTATAAAAAAAAGCCTGTTACGTTAAACAGACTCTTCACATTCCCGGTTTTGAAATTCCCGGCATTTCGATTCTAATTCATCTAGGATGGCAATTAAACGGTCTACATCTTGCAGATCGGCATCTTCCGGATCAATTGCATCAAGGACTTCAAGAAACATATTTAAACGCTGCTTTAAAAAAGTAACTTGTGTATTTTTATCATTAATTAGACTTCCCAAACATCTCGCTCCTTTCTATTCCGATTACATCCTATCGAACTATTGCACCATTCGCAATCACTTCTTGAAAAAATTTTATCAAAAAATCGAAAAAGGACTCCTATCAGTTCTAGGAGTCCCCGTTATTATCTGGGTTTTTCAGAGGCTACAAATCCGAAGGAAACATAGTCTTGCACTGGAATCCATGCCCCAATCCCTTGTGAGGTAACATTTTTAATAACAATAAATTTTTTATTTCCTTTTAACATTAAATAAACTTCTCCATATGTAACCTTGCCTTTTTCGTTTACAGCTGAAGCATGAGCATATAAATAACCTAAGCGATTGGCCGGGATATTATAAACTTGATCGTTTTTCGTTCCGCCTCCAATCACAGTTTCAAAAGCAAGCGGTAATTTCGTCTTCTCTGTTGCCTTTAACAGCATCATTTTTTTTACGTCTTCAGCGTTTGGAATCTTCGCGGTTAAGCCACCTCTAATAATTTTTTGTGATTCTTGAACGTAATGAATTTGATAAGGTGAATTTCCACCACGGTTATCAAAATAATTAGTATTAATTTTTTGAAACTCCCAATTGGGGGAAGTTTCAGAGGACTTATAGTTTAATGGCCATTGGCCTAGATAGACAACTGCTCGATAACCAATTGCAAAAGGTGTGCTATTAATACTTGATTCATTTAACATTCTAATTAGATCGGGGTTTTCAATCTTAATTCTAGAGGACTCTAGGAGCCTTTTTGTTAAATCACTTGGCTGCAATAACGGCAAGTCTTGGGTCGGATTTGGATACGTATTTTCTTTCGTAATATTTTTTACTGATGCTGGCACCTGATAGTTGACTTTTTCGGTTGGACTTTTGCCAGCGAATACAGACGGTAATAACGTGAACATGAAGAAAAGCAGCATTAGGACAGTGGAATACTTTTTCACCGTGATTTCTCCCTTCAAAGATGGCATTCTAATTCATCTGCTACTAGTTTTTTCGGAGACCCGATATATTATCCATTTAAAAAAATTTTCACTGAAATACTGTAAAATTTGCAGTCAAAATATTTACATTATTTTAACTTTACTTTATAATAAGGGTATCCAATCACGAAGGAGGGTAGTAATCAATTCGCTGTATTTTTCTACTTTAAGGAGGTTGGGATTTCCGTCTTATATGATATTATTCAACACTCGTGTTTTTCGTTTTTCAAATTAAACATGAAGGTTGGTGGTTGATGGTCCCAAAACGAAAGCGGTTGATTTTTCCCTAATTTAAAAATTAAAAAATACTTATAGATTCAAGCGTTGAATCAATTAATTAAAAAATAGTTCTAATAAAGAAAAGACTCTGCAGCCAATTTAGCTCAGAGTCTTTTCTTACTTATAATAATGGCTATCTTATAACAAAAAGAACCCTAATCCCATAATGAAATATGCAGCTATTAATGTTAAACCTTCAAACCAGTTGGTTTCACCATCATTGGAAATAACAACCATCAGCAATACGGAAGAGGCCATGGCAATTAATTCGGGCCAACTAAAGATTAACGGCATATGCGTTTTAAAGAATAGTGAAGCAATAACCAGCACAGGTGCAACAAACATTGCAACTTGAAGAGTGGACCCAATAGCTATTTCAACAGCGACATCCATTTTATTTTTAACAGCCATTAAAACCGCTGACGCATGTTCCGCCGCATTTCCGACAATTGCAACAATGATGACCCCGATAAATAGCTCTGTCCAGCCAAATGATGTTGCGACATACTCAAATGTATGAACCAAGTGTTCGGAAATATAAGCAACAATTAGCGTTGCAATAAACAAAACCGCAATTGCTTTCCCTTTCCCCCATTCAGGCTCTTCCTCCTGATGGCCTTCTGTTTCTTTATCATGCTGATAAACCCCTCGGTGGGTAACCAGCTTGAAAAACAAAGCTGCCAGGTAAAGGACGATAAGAACAATGGAAATACCTAGACTCAAGGTTACCGTTTCTGTTTTGTCTAAACTCATGGAAAAAACTTCAGGAATTAAAAAAGCAATGACAACTGCGAACATTAGCAATCCAGAATTATGGCGCGCGTCATAAACATTAAATTCCTGACGTTTATACTTTAAACCACCTATAAAAAATGATAATCCCGCAACAAGCAGTAAGTTTCCAAGAACTGAGCCAGTTAAAGAAGCCAAAACAATTCCTATAAGACCCGCTTTTAAAGAGAAAATAGAGATAATTAATTCGACTGCATTTCCAAAGGTAGCATTTAACAACCCACCTACACGCGGTCCAGCTACAATAGCCAGACTTTCAGTTGCTCTCCCCATAAAACTCGCTAGCGAAATGATGCTTAGACAGTAAATAATAAATAAGATCATGCTGGACCAATGCATCAGTGTCCCAATAACAGACAGCGGTACGCCAATAACCATTACTACTCCAAATATTTTATTTAACAATGTCTTCCCTCCATCTTTTATATTTTTTAGAAAAAATCAGCTTTTCATTCACACCTAACACGATATCTTTAAATGTCCATTCCTTTCCAATCATTCCTATATTTTCCCTTAAATAGAGGTAAAAACGCAAGGCTTTCCTATTAATAACAGCTAAGGAACAATTTCATTATTGCTAAAAGGATATTTGTCGAGCAAATCCTTTCTCAAAATTTATAAAATTGTGATAAACTGAACTCAAACTCGTAATAATTTTGGTTAGCTTTTCCCGCTGTCATCTATTGATGACAGCTTTCGTGCTTTTTAAGGGTGATGATTTTGATTATTTTTCTCAATAAAGAAAAAAGGAAGTGTTAAAATGAGCTCCGAAGCTCAACTTGTTCAAAAAGAAAAAACTGAACAACTAAGTTCTTTTGAAAAATCAAAACCCCATGCCGAATTAATCGCAGCTATCGTCAGCGGTGTTTTGATTGTAACAGGGTGGCTCTTAGAAAAAGAAAACTTTAACGAGATTTCGGTAGTTTCTTATTTATTAGCCTTTATCATTGGCGGCTTCGCCAAAGCAAAAGAAGGTATAGAGGCTACGATTGAAAAAAAGGATTTAAATGTTGAATTGCTGATGATCCTTGCAGCAACTGGCTCAGCTATTATCGGTTACTGGACAGAAGGAGCGGTCCTAATCTTTATTTTTTCCCTCAGCGGCGCATTAGAAACTTACACCATGAACAAAAGCCGCAAAGAGATTTCATCTCTGATGGATTTGCAGCCTGAAGAAGCACTTCTGATAAATAAGGGACTGGAAAAAAAAATCCCAGTATCCGAGCTGCAGATTGGGGACCTGGTCCTTGTTAAGCCTGGAGAAAGGGTGCCATCTGATGGAAAGATCATTAAAGGACAAACAAATATTGATGAAGCGGCAATTACTGGAGAATCCATTCCCGTTTCAAAAACAATTGAAGATGAGGTTTTTGCGGGAACTGTTAACATGTCTGGTACCATTACAATTCAACTTACGAAAGAAAACAGTGAAACGCTATTCCAAAAAATAATAGAGCTTGTGCAATCTGCTCAAAGTGAAAAATCACCTTCTCAGCTGTTCATCGAACAGTTTGAAGGAAAGTACGTAAAAACTGTTTTAATTGTCGTGCTTGTAATGATGTTCCTTCCGCACTATTTACTTGGCTGGGATTGGAACGAAACATTTTACCGGGCAATGATTTTGTTAGTTGTTGCCTCCCCGTGTGCCTTAGCAGCCTCAATCATGCCTGCTACCTTATCCGCCATTTCAAAGGGTGCTCGGCATGGCATTTTATTCAAAGGTGGCGTTCACTTAGAAAATTTGGGGAATTTAGCTGCGATCGCCTTTGATAAAACAGGTACATTGACCAAAGGGAAACCAGAAGTGACCGAGGTGATTGTTAAAGCTGGGCTTAATAAAGAAAACCTAATCTGGAAAGCAGCATCCATTGAAAATTACTCTACACATCCATTAGCTCAAGCAATTGTAAATTATGAGAAAAGTGCAGTTGGAAAAACTTTGTACACACCAGAAGAATTAGAGGATGTCCCCGGATGGGGAGTAACCGCTAAGATGGGTGGAGATCAATGGAAAATAGGAAAAGCTGATTTTATCGGAATCCAGACAGAAACTTTTGCAAATGGGAAACCAGAGGAATACGCTGCTAAAGGAAACACACTTGTTTTTGTGCAAATCAATGAAGAATTAGTCGCAATGTTTGCCTTAAAGGATATTGTTCGGGAAGAAGCGAAGCTTGCGATTGACGAACTCCGAAAAGCGGGAGTCTTCACGATTATGCTAACTGGGGACAGTAATAATACAGCAAAAGCAATTGCTGCTGAGAGTCACGTTGACCAATATATTGCTGAATGCCTGCCGGAAGGAAAAGTAGAACATCTCAAAGAATTGAAGAATAAATATAAGACGGTTGCCATGGTAGGTGACGGGATAAACGATGCACCAGCATTAGCAACTGCAAATGTCGGAATTGCAATGGGGGGAGGAACAGATGTTGCGCTTGAAACGGCGGACGTTGTGCTAATAAAAAACGATTTACCGCTGATTGCAGAAGCGATTAAACTTTCCCAACGCATGAACCGAATTATTAAACAAAACATTATCTTTTCCATTTTAGTGATCATGACGTTAATTTCTTCAAATTTCTTTCAAATACTCGATTTGCCGTATGGGGTAATTGGACATGAAGGAAGTACACTCCTTGTTATTTTAAACGGTTTAAGGCTTTTGAAATAACTAATTTATGAGAGGACCGGAAAATCCCGGTCCTTTTGTGCTTCTGCTTTTCTTATTATCTAGCTCCAGCGTCCAGCGCCTAGTGGCCTTCGCCCATTTCCTTACGATAAGTCAACATCGAATTGTTTACGCTCTTCGCGTTTCCTTAATCTCAGTCGATGTGCTCCAGTCTTGTCGTGCGCTATACGGTAGCTTCCACTTTTAATTTAATGATATCCATTTGAGCCATTTGCAGATCCGGAAGTTTTGTTTCCTTTACTGCCTTTTCCTTTTTGTTTTGTGCCACCGTCTTTTTTAGTATGTTTCGTCAGAATGAAAACCTCCCTTTCGATGATGGGGATGTACTCCCAATTATAGTTTCAACAAAAGAGTGAATTTCATAAAGGAAACTATAGGGAGAATTAACAGTTAGTTTTCTTCTTTTCACTATAAAAAGCATTAATTTCTCCGCCAAGTATAATAATAAAAGCCGTTATATAAAGCCACAGCATTAATACAATGATGGCACCGATACTTCCATAGGTGACCGAAAAGTTACTGAAATTTTGGACATAAAAAGAAAGGGCAACTGAGGATAAAATCCAACCAACCGTTGAAAAGGCAGCCCCTGCAAAAGCACTTCGGCAGCGCAATTTTACATTGGGAGCGATCCAATATAATACCGTAAAAATAAAAAATAAAACAATGGCACTTATACACCAGCGCAAGGTGTCCCAAGCAGCGAGAAACTGGGCCTTAAATCCAAATATTGAAAATAAGAAAATGCCTATTTCTTTTCCAAATACCGGTAATACAAGTGCTATTACAAAGACAAAGATCATCGCCAAGGTAAGTAAAATACCCATAGCGCCGGAAACTAGAAAGGATCTGGTTTCTTTTACATTATAAGCCTTATTGAAGGCCTTAACGATTGCAGTAATTCCATTTGAGGAAGACCAAATCGTACCAATTATACTGAATGAAAGCAAACCACCATTTCGATTGTTCATGACATCATAAAGGTTTGTTTGAATCAAGTCTAAAGCCGCTTCCGGAGCAAATCCACTTATCATTCCCAGTAAATCCTCGTAGGGGATTGGTAAGTAAGGAAGGAGCGTAAACAGAAAGATTAAAAGTGGAAACATCGAGAGGAGGAAATAGTAGGCCATTTGGGCCGACAACCCCGGTAAGTCATCCTCATCGATCCGATGCCACAACTTCTTTATCAAGGAATGATTAAGATCTCCTCGCTTCTCCACTATTTCACCTCTTTCTATTTAAAAGGCTTTCTTCATTGTCGGTGAGGTCTATATCTTCCTCAACTTTCGTAAAGGTATCCTTCGTTTCCTTCAGCATTTTTGTTACCCTTGGGGTCGTTTCCCTTAATTCTTCAACTTTACTCGTAATAAAAGCAAGATCTTCTCCAACTTCCTCTACAGTTGTTTTCCATTTTTGTGCCGTCTCTTTAACCTGGTTGGTTATTTTCTCTGGATTCTTTACTATATTTGTAACACTTTTACAGCCTTTGAGGCAGCTTTCCTTCATGGTTAGCCTGGTTTCCCTGTCCAATAAACTTAAGAAGCCTCCTGCCAATGCTCCCCAAAGCATTCCTTTCCAAAACTTATTCGAATTTGACATTGTGAACTCTCCTTACTCAATATGTATAATTACATTGTTTTCTATGCTTAATCCTACCCGCTTTCACATTTATACAAACGTTTTTCATTGACTTTTGAAATAGAACATGGAAAGATGAGACTAAATGTAGCGAAAGGGTGGGACTAGGTGAATTTATCTCAGAAGTCTACGGAAAATGTTGAATATATGATTGAAAAAATAAAAGAAAAATTAAAGGTTTTAAACTTTGGAGCAATCAAGCCAACACATTTTGATGAGGAAATGTATGAAGAACTCAAAGAAATTTATGAAATGGTAGTGAAGAAAAATTCCTTTAGCCCTAGTGAAATGCAGGCAATTGTTGAAGAACTCGGAAACCTGCGAAAGCGCTAGACAGTTATCTAAGTTAAAATTTTATACTTTCCTATTTTTTTAGAAAAAGGCTGACCAAAAGTCAGCCTTTTTCGTTACTTACTCTTCTTCCTGCTCTGTTAAAATAATTGGACCATCGCTTGTAATGGCTAGAGTGTGTTCATATTGAGCGGAATTTTTGCCGTCAATTGTACGAGCTGTCCATCCATTTCCTTCCATTTTTGTTTGATATCTTCCTATATTTACCATTGGCTCGATTGTAAACACCATTCCTTCTTTAATCCTTGGTCCTTTACCTGGTAATCCATAATGTGGAACATCTGGCTTTTCATGCATAACAGCACCGATTCCATGCCCAATAAAATCACGAACGACAGATAAGCCTTCGCTCTCAACGTATTGTTGAATCGCATGTCCGATATCCCCAATTCGATTTCCAACAACCGCCTGTTCGATCCCTTTATAGAGGGCTTCTTTTGTTACAGCTAATAAATGTTTGTTTTCTTCAGAAATAGTGCCAACCGGATAGCTCCAAGCAGAGTCTGCTAATGCACCATTGTATCTAACAACCATATCGATGGTAACAATATCTCCCTCTTTTAATGGTTCTTTCCGAGGAAAACCATGGCAGATCTCATCATTTATGCTGGCACAAGTGGCATATTCAAACCCTTGATAGCCTTTTTGCTCAGGTGTAGCATTATGCTTTTTCAAAAATTCTTCAACAAATTGATCAATTTCCCAGGTTGTAATACCCGGCTTAATCAACTTAGCTATTTCCTTGTGACATGATGCAAGAACTTCGCCTGCTTTTTTCATCGCTTCTATTTCTCGTTTTGATTTTAGTACAATCATTTTTTTCCCTGCCTCTTTTTTATTTGCCTCTCAATTTATATTACGAACAAATAGAATAATTATCTCATTGATTGGTCTGCTCTTTTATATTATCGCTATCCTTCAATTTTTTCAAAGTAGGGGCATTAATACTTTGTAAAAAAATAACTTCATTTTCTCAGTATCGTTTTTAGTAGTCCTTCTTTGTAAAATAACATGCTATTGTAATAAAAAATTCATACTATTGTAACATAAAAAAGTTCTTAATATGGAACCTTTTTATTTTATTTGTTAGAATATACTTATATTAGAGTGTAAGGTGTGTGAACAGCAATGATTGGTGATCGCGTAAAAAAACTTCGTACGGAAAAAAAAATGTCCTTATCGGAACTTGCTGATCAAGCTGGTGTAGCTAAATCTTATTTAAGCTCCTTAGAGAGAAATCTTCAGCGTAATCCTTCCATTCAGTTTCTAGAAAAGATTGCCTCTGTCTTAAATGTTCCGGTTGACCATTTAATCCATGATCAAATCAATACTAGTGAATTAGATAGCGATTGGATGATTATTGTGAAAGAAGCTATGAACTCAGGTATTTCGAAAGAACAATTCAGGGACTTTCTCGAATTTAATAAGTGGCGTATGAACCAAAATAAAGAATGAGATGGCGAAGCATCTCATTCTTTATTTTTTGTAATTTTTTCCAACAATCTTCCAAGTTCTCACAATATATATTATAAATTTTACCATTTTTTATAGTTTTCATTGAATAATGTCGAATTATAAAGTGTATTGTAGAAATCTTTATCTACAAAATGTTTAGAATTGACAAAATACTACACCCTAATAGAAAAGAACTAATTATAATAAACGTATAACTATTCCTAAGTATTTAAGTCCCAAAACAAGTTAGTACATAGTCATGCTTAGGTGGTAATGTTTAACAGATAAAGGCAAACCTTCTGAAAAGTCGGGACGCAAAACCACGGGTCTAAAGCAGAGAATTATTTTGCCATGATAGCCGAGTTGCCTTGAATACTATTGGTATTTTAGGGGTGAGACTAGTTGTTAGAAGCAAATACAATCAGTAAAGATATGGATGCAGAATGGTTAGAACTCATCCTAGAGGCAAAAAAAATTGGGATTACGATTGAAGAAGTTCGTGAATTTCTTGATCAAAATGCCTGAGGAACTTGGCTGACTCAATGGATAGCGCCTCAAATAAGGATTCGCGGTTTTTTTTTTAGTAGCGTTCAGAGTTCTCTAACCGGCTTCAACATCAGTTACTACCTCGAATCAATAAACATGACTATTAAAAAAAATGAAATTTTAAAGAAAAGAAGTGTCCTGGGTGCAAGGGACGCTTCTTTTCTTTTTACTGTAGAATCAGTTGTCCAATTGTGATTAGATTTTTTAATATGACAGAATTTTTTGTATTTTCTATCAATTATAGCGTATAATAGTATTACACCTTGAAAATATTAAAAATACAGAAAGCGGAGGAAACTTATTTATGACGATTATGCATATTTTAAACTTCTCCATTCCGGTTGCTTTTATCGCAATTGCGGGTTTTCTACTCGATCGTGCATGTAAACCAAGAAAGACTACCCAAGAAAAAAACGAAGAGCAAAACTGAACTTGAACATCCCAAGATAACGAATCGGATGGGGAGTCCCTAGTATAAAAAAATGAGGAGTAGTTGAAACAGCTTATCTGTTGCACCATCCTCATAAAATTAGTAAGAGATTATTATTGTTCTACCCTTGGTGTGATTAATATTTCAACTCTGCGGTTTTTGGCTCTTCCTTCTGGTGTATCATTTCCAGCAATAGGCTGATATTCCCCAAATCCTTTTGCACTAAACCACTTTGGATCTAAACTATTATATTGCAAAACAATACTCATAAAGTTGACAGCACGCATCACACTTAATTCCCAATTTGAAGTGTATTTTGAATTCCTTATCGGAACATTATCTGTGTGTCCACTAATAATTACATTTCTTGGCGGATCCATCACGAGTAATGCTGCTATTTCCCGAGCAAGCTGTATATCTTGACTCCTCACCTCTGCACTGCCTGAGTCAAATAAAACATTATCCCCGATTGTCACTAATAGACCTTCCGATGTTAAGGATGTCTGCAGTTTATCCGTAAGATTGGCATTTTGAATATAATTGTTTACTTTCGTTTGGATTGCATACAACTCTTCCTGATCCTTCTTCATTGCCTCTTCTTTTTCTTGAATTTTCTTAGCTGCTTCTGCGTCTGCTTGTTGACTTTGAGTTATTATTGGCTTTTTGCCTGGAACTTTTCCATTACTTGGTGGAACAGCTGATTCGAAATTCAGCACACCAGTCCCGCCTGTAAACATTTCATTAAAGGCCTTGGAGAGAATGTTAAATTTTTGAGCATCTACAGAACTCATCGCAAATAAAATGACAAATAAGGCTAATAATAACGTTAAAATGTCAGAGTAAGGAACCAGCCATGATTCATCCATGTGCTCCTCATCGCGCTTTTTTTTCTTACGCCTACTCATCCTTCTTCACAACTCTCTCTTCAAGGAACTTCTTCCGGTCTCCCGCTGGTAAATACGACGCTAGCTTTTGTTCAATGATCCTTGGGGCTTCTCCTTCAAGGATCGATAAGATTCCCTCAATCATCATTTGCCTAAGTCTAATTTCCTGCTTTGACTTTCGTTTAAGTTTGTTGGCAAACGGGTGCCAAAGCACATAACCAGTAAAAATCCCCAGCAGGGTGGCGACGAAGGCAGCTGAAATAGCCCTCCCGAGCTCATCTGTGTTATTCATATTACCCAAGGCGGCAATCAATCCAAGTACAGCCCCTAACACTCCTAGTGTTGGCGCATATGTCCCAGCTTGGGAAAATATAGCGGCACCAGATAAATGCCGTTCTTCCATGGCATCAATTTCTTCTGTCAGTACATCCCTTATGTAATCGGCACTCTGTCCGTCAACAGCAAGTGATAACCCATTTCGTAAAAAAGCATCATCTACTTCGCTCGTTTTTGCTTCTAATGCTAGTAAACCTTCTTTTCTGGCAAGCTGTGCCCATTCTGAGAACATTTTAATTAATTCAGCTGAATTGATAAGCTTTTGTTCTGTAAAGATAATTTTGAAAAGCTTTGGAACCCGCTTAATCTCATTTGTTGGAAAAGCAATCGTAACTGCTGCAATCGTTCCGAAAATAATGATTAAAATCGCTGCCGGATTTGCCAGTGCAGAAAGTTGTACTCCTTTTAAAACCATTCCGAAGCCAATGGCTAAAACGGCAACGATTATTCCTATAATTGATGTTTTGTCCATCTCTATCACCCATCTCGTTGGATCTACTAATCTTCTATTACTCTAAGTTTGACAATTTTTCATGACAAATAAGCTTACTCTTTATTTCGACAGAATTCTATTATTCTTTATAGTCTATGGAAATTTTCGATAGAGTTAAGTAGATAAATATTGGTGAATCAGGTAATAGAAAGCTCCGGTTGTAAGGATGTCCTTCATTTTTGAAATCTGCTTGTTAATTTTTGCCCATACTTTTTAAACATGGTGGAATTAGTTTGAATTCCTCTTTTTGAGAGTAAACGATTAAACCGGAGAAGCTTTTCATTTAACTGTTTTTGAAGACTTTCTTTTTCATGATCGTCATTGCACTTTTTGATTAAATCTTCGATTGTCATTAATTCCTTTCTAAAAGCCTTTTCCTCCTCTGTGTAGCCTGCATTTTTCATAATTCTGTATGCCATTCGCAATTCTTCCGGAACACCTGACATATCTTCAAAGTTCAATGGTTTCCCCATCCCAGGGAGATTGTCAAATTCACCATCTTTATAGGCTTGTTTAATCTTCTCTTCGGCAAGAATATGAAATAAATCCATGTTTCGCTCCCCTTTTTTTCTTCTATTATAACCTGCCATGCAAAAAGAAAAAGGGAATTTCAGGCTCCCTTTTTCTTCCTTATATCTTGCCAATGTTATTTGGATCACGAATAATCCCCGATTCACCAGGTTTCCAATTGGCGGGTACACCTTCACCTGTTTTTTGGGAATAGTGAAGCCCTTTTAATAACCGGATATGCTCATCAAGATTACGGCCAACTTCTCGTGGATAAATAAATTTTGCGCGAATGATTTGATTGGGATCGATAAAGAAGGATGCTCTAAAAGATGCTCCAGATTTTTCATCTAAGACTCGATAAGCCTTCGAAATCTCTTGATTTCGATCACTTACTAATGGATAGCGGACATTTTTTAGTGAAGGAGATGTTTCCAAAAAAACTTTGTGAGAAAAGACACTATCGGTGCTTATGGCAAGAGCTTGGGTATTTAATCCAGCTAACTCACTATGAACAGCGGCGACCGCCGCCAGCTCGGTTGGTCAAACAAACGTGAAATCACTTGGGTAAAAAAAAAGCAGCACCCACTTCCCGAGATAATCATTTAAATTCACTTTTATGATTTTTCCGTCTTGAACTGCAGATGTTGTGAATATTGGAGCTTGATCATCACGGGTTGCGTAGTAAAAATCCGGGCCTGCTGCTATATTACTTGCATGTATTTCACTAGACATATTTAACCCTCCCCTGCTGCTTATTTATTCTACTATATTCAGATGTTTTCTAAAGTTGAAAAGCTCGTTATAATTTGCAAAGATTTGGAGATGCTACACAAGAAAAGCGGAAGCGCCTGTTTAGCGGCGTATGGGCAGGGCCCGCTCGACTGAGATAAAGGAAACACGGAGCTTAAGTCGATTCGATGTTGACTTATCGTAGGGAGGATTGGGTTGCCCACTAGTCGCTGGGTGCTGGCCGACTAAGAGCGCCGCCGTCCTGGCGGCAACGTCGGCACTAGCACTTCCTGTGCGTCGAAGCTGGACAATTCTCAAAATCAAGATTGATTCTTATTATTCCAAGAAAGGAGTGTTTATTATGGGTCGTGGTGAAAATTTCAACCATAAAAAGAAGAATCATCCTGGTAATTTTCCAAGTGACAGCTTAACGGAAAGACATACAACGGAAGCACAGGAAGATGAGGAATTGATTGTCACTCAAGAAGCTTTCAAGAATAGAGTTAAAAAGGATTAATCAAGGGCGTGGTATTCACGCCTGTTTTTTTGAAGGGAATTTATCCCTTTCGCATTTATAGTGGAGATATTGTCTTTAGCCCCTCTGACATTTTTTCAATATCCATCGAAAAAACACGATCTTTTTTTAGCGAAGGAACGAGTTTTCTCCCTTTTTCATAAAGGGATTTTGTTTTCCTTGCCATTTTTTCGACACCTAAAAACTCGACCGCCTGCATCGCGCAAATTAATTCAATCGCAATGACCCTTCTTGCATTTTGAATGATTTGGTAGGCATGTCTTGCCGCGATTGTTCCCATACTGACATGATCTTCCTGATTGGCAGAGGAGGGAATTGAATCAACACTTGCCGGATGTGCTAACGTCTTATTTTCGGAAACAAGGGCGGCTGCCACATATTGCATAATCATTGCTCCAGACTGCAAGCCTGGTTCTGGACTTAAAAAGGGCGGTAGATCATTCAATTGTGGATTAACTAATCTTTCAATTCTCCGTTCTGAGATATTCGCCAATTCAGCAACTGCAATTTTCATAAAGTCCATCGCTAAAGCAATCGGCTGTCCGTGAAAATTTCCACCAGAAATGACCTTTTGACCATCAGCAAAAATTAATGGATTGTCAGTTGCTGCATTCATTTCAATTTCCAGTGTTTCTTTTATATAGTAAAGTGCCTGCCAGGATGCCCCGTGTACCTGTGGTATACATCTTAATGAGTAAGCATCCTGCACCCTTAATTCCCCTTGGACTGTCGTTAGCTTGCTGTCAAACAAGTAATTCCGGATTCTTTCCGCCGTTTTCATTTGTTGTTTGTAGCCCCGAGCGAGATGTACTTCTTCCGAAAATGCATCCATGATTCCATTCAGGCCTTCAATCGTCATTGCTGCAATCCATTCACTCATATATGCAAGCTGCTCTGCCTCTAAATACGCAACGGTACCCATTGCTGTCATTGCCTGTGTTCCATTGATTAAGGCAAGCCCTTCCTTTGCCTCGAGTGTTATTGGTATAATACCCTCTTTCTTGAAGGCCTCGATAGTGTTCATTCGGATACCTTTATAAAAAACCTCACCCTCTCCAACCAATACTAAAGCAAGATGTGAGAGTGGTGCCAAATCCCCGCTTGCGCCCAGTGAACCCTGCTGGGGAACTATTGGAATAATTTCTTTATTTAAAAGTTCCATCAGCCTTTCGATAATTACAGGTCTTACCCCTGAATACCCCTTTACTAGTGCATTGGAGCGCAAAAGCAGCATTGCCTTACTAACAAGTTCAGAAAACGGCTCACCCACTCCACATGCGTGTGACCGGATCAAGTTTAATTGTAAATCCCTGACATGACCCTGATCGATTCGGACATCGCTAAATTTTCCAAACCCTGTATTGATCCCATAAACAACTTTTTGATCAGCTACAATCTTTTCAACAGCCCTCCTGCTCTTTTTAACTAACTCCATATTTAGTGCAGATATAGTGACAGTGTCTTTAGAAAATAACACTCTTTTTACTTCATCCAATGTTAGACTGCTCCCCGTTAATACCACCATGTTTCTCACCTCTACCATATTAGTTAGGTAAAGAAAAAAGCTGGAATCTAATCTTTATCGATTTGGACTCCAACCTTTTTTTATCCTCATTAAACTGTTTGAACAGTTCATATTGATCATTCCATTCAGAGACATTGTTTAATTTATTATATGTTTAAAACTTCAAAAAGCTTAACATTTTTTTACTTGAGCCGTTGAAACATCAATAAGTTCTGTACATAATTAAAAAATATGCACACTTATGTGCATATTTTTATATAGTGTGAATTTTTTCATGCTACTTTAGGTTTAACTTCTTTAAAGCATCAGCCAAAGCAGTATTTATTGGCTCTTCTTTCTTTTGCTGCTGTTTTAAATAATTTTGTACATCGCTTTTGGATACTTTTCCGCGAGAATCTTTTTTGCGACGTGCTTCAAAAGCAGATAGCTTTTCACGATATCCACATTTACATGCAAAAATTTGACCATCACCTTCACCACGTAGTTCAAGCTTTTTGTGACATTGTGGGCAGCGAGCGTTTGTAACGCGTGAGACATTTTTGCGGTGACCACATTCACGATCCTGACACACGAGCATTTTTCCTTTTTTACCGTTTACTTCAAGCATTGGTTTCCCGCAATCCGGACATGTTTTTGTGGAAATATTGTCGTGCTTATATTTTTTATTGCTTGCTTTAATTTCAGTAACGATTTCTTTTGTATGCTGCTTCATCTCATTTATGAATGTTTCTTTTTTCAATTTACCTTTAGCAATCAGCTCCAGCTTTTGTTCCCACTCTGCAGTTGTTGCAGGTGATTTCAATTCTTCTGGAACTAAATCAAGCAGTTGGCGGCCTTTTGATGTAATATGAATGTCTTTTCCACGTTTTTCTATTAAGAACGAATTAAATAGCTTTTCGATAATATCAGCACGTGTTGCAACTGTACCCAAACCACCAGTTGATTTTAAAGTGTCTGCAAGTTGCTTATTTTGGCTTTCCATATACTTCACCGGGTTTTCCATTGCCGATAATAATGTAGCCTCTGTAAAACGCGCCGGTGGTTTTGTTTGACCAGAAGTTTGGGCGATTAATGTAACAGGTAATGAATCGCCTTTTTCGATTCGGGGTAAAATCTGTTCTTTTAAATCGTCCGCTGCATCATCATCTTCATAGTGATTTTCATAAACCTCTTTCCAGCCGGAGTTCAGAATTGTTTTTCCACGCGCAACGAAATTTTCATCACCAATTTTTGCACGCAGCGTTAATTGTTCGTACTCAAATGCCGGGAATAATACAGCTAGGAAACGCTTTATAACTAGATCATATATTTTGTGTTCTTTATCTGTAAAGGCTGAGAAGTTCACATAACCTTCAGTTGGAATAATGGCATGGTGATCGCTTACTTTGCTATCATCTACAAATGATTTAGAAGCCTTTATTGGTTTTTTCAGGATTTTGTTAACTAAAGGACGGTATTCTCCGATAGAACATGCTTTAAGACGCTCTGAAAGCGTTGGAACGATATCTGATGTGATAAAGCGTGAGTCTGTACGTGGATACGTTAAAACTTTATGCTGTTCGTAAAGCTTTTGCATAATATTCAGCGTCTCTTTGGCAGAGTAGCCGAATATTTTATTGGCATCACGTTGTAATTCTGTTAAGTCATAAAGACCCGGAGAGAATGACTTCTTCTGCTTTTTCTCAACTTCCGTGACAATAGCATTTTTCCTGCCAAGTTTTTTCACAATCGCATCAATCTTTTCCTTATCAAAGCTGCGTCCATTTCCCTTAGCATCCTGCCAGGTCAGTTTTAATTTATCAGCAGTTTGTGCTTCGATGCCATAGAAGGCTTGCGATTTGAAATTCTTAATCTCATCTTCACGTGCTGCAACAATTGCCACAACCGGAGTTTGCACACGCCCGCAGTTTAATTGCGCATTAAATTTTGTCGTTAGTGCCCTGGTAGCATTAAGACCGATATACCAGTCAGCTTCAGAACGAGCTACAGCAGAATGATAGAGGTTTTCATAATCTTTACCACTTTTTAATTTTTGAAAGCCTTCTTTAATTGCTTTGTCAGTAACGGAGGAAATCCAAAGTCTTTTAATTGGTTTATTCACCTTAGCTTTAGCAATAATCCAACGTGCTACTAGTTCTCCTTCACGGGCACTATCCGTAGCAATTACAATTTCCCCCACATCAGAACGATGCAATTGACTTTTTACGGCATTATACTGTTTGCTCGTTTGCTTTATGACCACAAGCTTTAACTCGTTAGGCATCATTGGTAAATCCTCTATTTTCCATGCTTTATACTTATCATCATACGCTTCAGGATCAGCAAGTGTAACTAAATGCCCTAATGCCCATGTAACTATATATTTATCTCCTTCTAAAAAGCCATTACCTTTTTTATTACAATTTAATACCCGAGCAATATCGCGGGCAACTGAAGGTTTTTCAGCTAATACAACACTTTTTTTCATTTTTAACAAACATCCTTTCAAACAACCGTTGAACCTTAAATATAACATATAATAACTTAAATTGCAGAATAGCTAATCGTTTGCATATTTAAGATTCACTATATAATTGTAAGATTTTTTACTATACTAAATATAATTACCTCGCACCCACCTTTTTTTAATTGGTTGCTCATGAGCAGATTTTGATTTGGAACAGATAAAAATGAGGGAAAAAAATGAGGCTTAAGGATTGGGATCGGAACTTAAAGGTCCGTTTGTTTGGGGAATCGATCATGAACATCTCCTATTGGATGTTTTTTCCTTTCCTCACTATTTATTTTGCAGATGAATTTGGGAAAAATAAAGCCGGATTTTTATTGATTTTCTCACAAGTATTTTCCGTCTTAGCTAATTTGATGGGCGGATACTGTGCCGATCGTTTTGGAAGAAAACGAATGCTCGTTCTCTCCTCGATTGGTCAAGGTCTTGCCTTTTTAACCTTTGCCATTGCTGGTTCTCCATGGTTTCGGTCCCCGTGGCTTGGGTTTGTTGCATTTTCAATTGCTGGCGTGTTTGGGTCCCTTTATTGGCCGGCAAGTCAGGCAATGGTAGCAGATGTGGTTGCTGAAAAGAACCGCAGTGAAGTATTTGCTGTCTTTTATACCTCGATTAACATCGCGGTCGTAGTTGGACCACTGATAGGTGCGATTTTCTTTGAAGATTACCGTTTTCAGCTTTTATTTGCAGCAGGAATTATCTGCCTTTTATTGGGTCTAACTCTTGCAAAATGGACAAGGGAAACTAAACCTGTTCGAAATACTATTTCCACCGATCATGCCGGAAAGTGGTATTACTTTTTACAAAATCAGCTAAAGGATTATTCACTGATCAGCAAGGATAAGACCTTCCTTCTCTATATCCTTGCTGGTATATTAGTAGGTCAAACGTTTGTCCAGTTGGATTTATTACTACCTGTCTATATTAAGGATGTACTCAAAAGCGAAACGCTCTTTTCAACTGTTACCGTTAAAGGAGCGCAGGTATTCGGGATTGTTTTGGCAGAAAACGGCTTACTAGTTGCATTGCTTACCGTTTGGGTGACAAAATGGATGGAACAGTTTTATGAGCGGAATGTATTCATGCTTTCCTCTATCATCTATGCTGTATCAGTTGTTTTCTTTAGCCTGACACATTCCTTCTGGGGGTTTGTTTTGGCAATGGCAATATACACATTTGGAGAATTAACGAGTACAGGGATCCAGCAAGGCTTTGTTTCTAAGCTGGCACCTGAGCATATGAGAGGTCAGTATTTTGCAGCATCAAGCCTGCGCTGGACCTTCAGCCGGATGATAGCCCCCATCTTCATCCCAATGACCGCTTGGATTGGCTATGGATGGACATTCTTTATCCTTGCCCTGCTTGCCATTCTAAGTGCCGGGTTATATTGGGTTATGTTTTATCTTTTTGAAAAAAGAAAGTTTAGCTTATCATCCGTTTAGCACGCCAACAGGCGTGCTATTTTCATCTACAATCCCAGTTAGTTTATTTTTCCAAGAAAAGAGGATAAAATATACAGTAGGATTTAGACAAAGGAGGCTACACAAATGAAAGATTTTCAAAAAAACCTAGAGAAGTATGCAGAGCTAGCCGTTAAAGTAGGGGTGAATGTCCAAAAGGGACAAGTATTAGTTGTTAATGCTACCCTTGACGCTGCTGATTTAGCTCGTCTTGTTGTAAAACAAGCCTATGAGGTTGGCGCAAAGAACGTTGTTGTAAACTGGAATGACGATATTGTTTCAAGAACAAAGTATGAGTTGGCCCCTGATGTGGCCTTTAGTGAATATCCTGAGTGGCGGGCACGGGAAACAGAGGAGCTGGCAGCAAAGGGAGCGGCCTTTATGTCAATTATTTCCTCAAGTCCTGATTTATTAAAGGGAGTGAATTCAGAACGGATCGCTACCTATCAAAAAGCCGCTGGCAAGGCGCTGGCCAAATATCGTAAAATGATTCAATCAGATAAAGTCAGCTGGACCGTTATTGCGTCTGCTTCACCTGCATGGGCTGCAAAGGTTTTTCCAGAGGAACCTGTTGAAAACCAGGTCACCAAGCTTTGGGAAGCAATTTTTAAAGCAACCCGGGTTGATACAGAAAACCCTGTTGAAGCTTGGAAAAAACACGATGAGAACCTCCATGAAAAGGTTAACTATCTAAATGAAAAGCATTATACGAAGCTTCACTATAAAGCCCCTGGAACCGATTTAACGATTGAACTTCCAAAGAATCATCTCTGGGTCGGTGCCGGCAGCATTAATGAAAATGGCAAGGAATTCATGGCCAACATGCCGACGGAGGAAGTGTTCACTGTTCCATTCAAAACGGGTGTCAACGGAACCGTTTCAAGTACAAAACCTCTCAGCTATGGCGGCAATATTATCGACCGCTTTAGTGTAACGTTTGAAAATGGGAAAATTGTTGATGTAAAGGCGGAGGAAGGCGAAGAAATTTTAAGGCATCTTGTTGAAACAGATGAAGGCTCACATTACCTTGGCGAGGTTGCCCTCGTTCCTTATAACTCACCAATATCGCAATCCAATGTGCTTTTCTTCAATACTTTATTTGATGAAAATGCGTCCAACCACTTGGCGATTGGCAGTGCCTATGCTTTCTGTATTGAAGGCGGGAAAAAGATGTCTTCAGAGGAATTAAAAGAAAACGGACTAAATGAAAGCATTACCCATGTTGATTTCATGATTGGTTCCGCAGAAATGGATATTGACGGAATTACTGCAGATGGAAAAACAGAAGCCATATTCAGGGACGGTAATTGGGCGTTTTAAAAAACTCAAAAGTGAATGAACCATATTTATAAGAAAAAAAGATAGATAATGCTGATATAATCTGTTTTATCTATCTTTTTTTAGACATAAACTCTCACTTTATATGTCATACAACCTGTTTATGAAAATTTAGAAATTGTTTTGTATAATCCATGAAATCACTAAGATGCTTCTAATAGTATGAAAGTGCTAGACTTTTTCATGACCACCTTTAATTAATATATTGCTGGATGCCCTTCTTTGGTTCCATCCCCATTCCGTGGCATTCTCGAACAATATAAAGAGGCCGGTCTTTTGTTTCGTCATAAATGCGTCCAATATACTCCCCGATAATTCCTAACATCAAGAGAACAACCCCACTGAAGAGAAGTTGTATAATGATAATAGATGCCCCGCCTGTAACTGTCCTATGAGTAAAAAGCTTTAAATACAGCACGAAAAACATATAAAGAAAACCAACAATTGAGAAAAGTCCTCCGGCATAGCTTGAAAGTTTTAATGGCTTATAAGAGAATGATGTCATCCCATCTATCGATAGCTTTAACATCTTTTTTAACGGATATTTTGTCTCTCCAGCTAAACGTTCGTCGCGCACATACTCGATCGCCGTTTGTCGGTACCCGACCCAACTGACCAATCCCCGCACAAACCGATTTTTTTCATGAATTTTTTTCATCTCATCGCACACCTTACGATCAATCAAGCGAAATCTCCGGTATCAACCGGAATATCGAAAAGTCTGAAAAAGAGTGCAATATTCGATAGAAAATAGTGGCTGTGGCTTTTTTGAAAACTGTTTCCCCTTTCCGTTCGATTCGTTTTGCGTATACGACATCGTATCCTTCCTTCCATTTGTTAATCATCTCTATAATCAATTCCGGAGGATCCTGCAAATCTGCATCGATAACGACAACCGCCTCTCCCGCTGCATAATCCATTCCTGCCGTAATCGCAATCTGGTGACCAAAGTTTCGCGAAAAATCAATCAGTTTTACTGATTGATCTTTGTCGCTATACATTTTTAAAATATTCGCTGTTTCATCACGGCTGCCGTCATTTATAAATAGGAGTTCATAACGTTCTCCCACAGAATCCATAACTGTTTTTAATCGTCGATACGTTTCGCGAATGACAGCTTCTTCATTATATACGGGAACCACTATAGAATAGCGTACATGAGTATCCATCCTTATGTTCCTCCTTCTTAATATTGTCTTCGCATTACACAAAACAAGGGAAAACCGAAAGGCTTTTTCTGGTTTTATTACCCTTTACATTTTTTCTTTTCCTTCCTCACTTTTTTCAGTTTCCCATAAGTTTCTGCGGAAACTTTTTTTCTCTAAAAAAACAAAATAATTTTCTAATCGGGCACATTCACAACCATGGTATCTTTATTTCAAGACTTAAAGGACGTATTATTTTTTCACATATTCATAAAGCATCATTGAGGAATTCCTAAATCCCATCAAACTCGGGTCTTGGCTTGATTTAGATTGTGAGTCCTGCCACTTGTCAGCGGGTACGACTAGACAGTTGGTCTTAATCCAGTTGATGACTGCTGATTGTTGATTACCAAAAGCCCTTTCTTGAAGAAGGAAATAGTGGATTTGACCGTCATTGACCAGCTTTTGCAGCTTCTCAACCGTAAGTGCAGGATCATTGCCCATAAATCCTCCCAATGCCATAACAGGCAGACCAGTATCAAGAATGATAGGCGCAGCCGTCGTGGCGTTTAAGGTAGCCACCAAGTAGGAGCCCTCTCGATAATTCGACTTTAAAAAGTTTTCAAGTTTAGGATTAGATGCCATCATCCCATCGCGTCCATGCTGGGTTTTCAGCTCCGGACCCGCAAACGGCTTGGTTACCGAACCTCCATATTCGATTGGCGTTATGGCCCATGCTGTTGGAGCTACTACTAAAGCCAGCACCCCAGCCATTATGGCAATAATAGATATACCTTTCTTTCCTGGAGCATTTAATTTTTGGACAAAAAGTAAACAAATCAATGCAAGTAATGCAAGAACTCCGATTGCAATGGAAAGCGGGGCCCTTAATGTAGGATATTTCCATACTATTGAAATTTCAAATATCACGGTGCATACCAATGCAAAAGGTAAAAACCATGTTTCTTTTTTTTCTTTTGCACGCCATTGATTCCACATCTGTTTAAAACCAGCACCGGCCAAGGCAGCAATACCCGGAGCCAACATGACCATGTAATAACTGCTGAACCTTTTTGCAATACTGAAGAAGATGAACATAGTCAAAACCCACACTGTCCAAAGAATGGCCGTTTGGTGCTTGCGATCGAGAGGAACTCGAAAACGCATACCCCACAGTAGTGCCACTATACTAATGAAGACGCCCGGCAATAGCCAGCTGAGCTGTCCATCCAATTCCGGCGTTGTAAACAGTCTGAGTAGGCCCGTATTTCCCGATTGTCCATATCCTGAAAAATGGTTCCCTGCATTTCGTGACATATCTCTTATGAACTTAGCATTCCGGATGGTCATATGTTGTCCTATCGATAATTGACCATTAAAACCTGCATTTCGGCGAGCTCGACTTGTGTCGTTCAAGCCATTTGTCTGCTGACCTTGTTGTGACCCCATGTGGAAATTTCCTTGTTGACCTCGCTGCTGACCAACGAGCCGGTTGATACCGTTATACCCAATCGCCAACGTCACCATAGAATTGTCTTGTGTACTTCCAACATATGGGCGCTGGTCTGATGGAATAGAATCAACGATAACCGACCAAGATAAGGAAACAACCGCAAGAACAATTGTCGCTACCAATAAGTGAACCAGCTTTTTAGTCCAAGTTAATTTTGGAGAAATAAAATAAAAAAGATAAAAAGCTGGCAGTACGAGGAATGCCTCCATCATCTTAATGTTAAATCCGACTCCTACTAGAAAGAATGCAAGCACCAACCATTTTATATGACTTTGCTCTACTGCTTTACTAATAGCCCAAGTAGCAATCAGTGTAACGAACATGAGCATACTATCAACTTCATTCGTCCGGTCTGCCGCCACAACAATAGGGGTCAGTGCTAAAAATAGTGCTGCTATCAGCCCGGCTCCACGTCCAAACACACGGCCCACAAGATGGTACAGTAAAGCGACAGCTAACACACCGGCCAAAGCTTGGGGCAGAAATAAGCTCCATCCTTTAAACCCGAAGATATACGCACTTAATGTTTGAAACCAAAAACCAACTGGCGGTTTATCAATTGTTATAAACCCTTTAGGATCAAATGAATTAAAGAAAAAGTTGTGCCAATTATCCAGCATGCTTTTTACTGCAGCAGAATAATAAGTATTTCCATACCCCTCTTGTCCTAACTTATAAAAATTAAGAATGATGGATAACAATAGAATTGCTGCCAGCCCTAGATAATGCCACTTGAATTTGGATTTTACTTGACTCATCGAATCTCTTCCCCACCCCTTTATTTGTTTACCAATAGTCTAAAGTTACGAAAGGAATATTGATAAAATAAGAACAATATTTGAATGAAATATGAACGATAAATAAACTTTTTAGATCAGTTTCCTTTTATTTCTGTTACTTTTCTTCAATCATTTCAGTTTTTTCAACATAGTTTATATGAAAATTACTAAAATAGAATTCTACAAAGTTTATAGGAAGTGGCAAAGAGGCCAAAAGAAAGGAAAGAGTGAATACAATCAAAGGATATATTCAATCCGGCTTCTGGATTTTTGAACTGGTTTAATCAATCAAAGTGTAACCATTCTTACTTATGCAGGATTACGGATATCTGAAGCTCTTAACCTTAAAATGAGCGATTTTAAGGTTATCTCTCGTCCCATTATTGGCTTTACTATTCCCAGAACACTTTATTTAATGCAATGGTTTATGAATAAACAATCTGACAAAATATTTAGTAAACAAATTATTTTTTCGATATAACTCCATGCTTGTCCGTTTCGAAGAGGACAAGCTTTACATAAAATGTACTATCCCATTAAAAAGGGGGTGTTATATATGAGTTATGGCGGTAGTGGAATGGGCAGCAGTTTTGCTTTGATTGTTGTTCTCTTCATCCTATTAATTATTGTTGGTACAAGTTTTATGAGCGGTGGATACTAATCTTTTTTAGAGTGTAGAAACCTATCCAAAACAAACCCAATGACCCCAAACCAACCTCTCTTCTTATTGAAGCGTCAGACGACGCTTCTTCTTTCTGATCCATTTTGAGTCAACAATTTTTGAAATACGCAATAAATATTTCTTGAGAATAATTTTACTGCATATTATTAATGAATTAAAAAGGGAGAGTTTCTTTGCTTCCAACATTTATTAGAATTGTGTTAATAGTTATTTCCTGATCTTCTGCTCTTTTTCTCATCAAAAAATCTTTTATGAGATATTCAAACGTAGCCATTTTTGCAAATAAAGAATAATCTTTAATGTGTTAATCAATAATATTTCCTGTGTTCTAGTTTCCTTCAAAGGAGTAAATTATGAATGTACAAAAAACGATAAGGAGTGTAGTCATGGGAATATTAAGTGGTAATCCTCAGAATGAACCTATGCATTATGGTGAGGTTTTTGGAACTTGGACTCACCTTTTTACAAACAAGGGTTTAATTGCCGGTTATCAGTCCTTTCTTAATCACACTGGTGATCAAAACTTAAAAAAACTAATTGAAGAAGCCATTGATGGTTTGAAAAATGAAAATCAACAACTTCTTGAATTGCTTAAAACAAATGGTATTGGCTTGCCACCAACCCCACCAGATCGTCCATACGCAAAGATAGAGGACATACCTGTCGGAGCAAGATTTACTGATCCAGAAATTAGCGCATCTGTTTCCAAGGACGTTGCTGCTGGATTAGTAGCCTGCAGCCAATTAATGGGTCAATGCATCCGAGAAGATATCGCTATGATGTACGGACAGTTCCATTTGGCAAAGGCACAATTTGGTTTAAAAATGTTAAGGTTAAACAAGGAAAAGGGATGGCTAATTCCTCCACCTCTACACATTAATAAAGCTGAAAATTGTTAATAAACCTAGTACCTCTTAAAAGAGGTACTTTTTTTAATACACAATGTGGGTCAAATGCGACATAAAGGGGGCATTTCCCTTTGTTCTCCTTCCGAATTGGAAACATCCACTTTGTTAATGGTTTATAGAATTGAATTATTACTCATTCAATTCTTCAAAGATGATTTTTAAATTGTGATTCTGACCTTTTCTGTTTTTACTCAGACGATATTTAAGATTATGTGATCGGTCGGGGGTACTGTTTAAGAGTAGAAATAAAATGCTGTGCATTCCAGATAGCTGGAAAGTAAAATTTTTCATTTGAACGCGTTTCATTCAATATAACTTCTATCATTGCTTTTCCCTCATTCCAATTACGAAGTGGGATTCTAATAAGAAAAAATTTTGTTCCCATGCTTTCTTTGATGAGCGTCGCCTTTATACATAGAATTAGTGCGATTGGTCCTAGATAAGGGTATGTTGACCCGAATAAAATAGCTAATTCCCAAGAAATGGCTGATCCAATGACTATTTTAAGAATTAGATTTATTTTTTCTAACATTGTTAGTTTAATTTCATTCACATTTTTACCCCCTGATAAAAACATCAGTGATTAGTTTGTTTTTTTCCACCACTATTAAAAGACTTCACTGGAACTCGAATAACTATTAATTCCAATAAGGTTCATAGATCTTAATAAAAATTTAAGAAATTATTAATAGGTTTAAAATAAATAATTAAGAACATAACATTATAATTGTTTTGACATTTATGCCAAATTAAGTTGTGGGAAACTACTGTAAAGAAAGGAAATTATGTATGTAGAGAACCAAAATAAATTAAAAATTTTACTTAACAAGGTACCAGAAGTTACTATTTTCTTCTGGATAATCAAGGTTTTATGTGCAACTGTCGGTGAAACGTTTGCCGATTTCCTGAATTTCAACCTTGGATTTGGGTTAACTAACACGACCACCATTATGGGAGCAGCGTTTTGCATTGTATTGTTTTTTCAATTCAAAGCATCTAAATATGTTCCAGGCATTTATTGGGTAATGGTTGTTCTTATAAGCGTATTTGGTACATTGATAACCGATAACTTTACAGATGGCATGGGGGTTCCTTTAGAACTTAGTACAGCAGTTTTCTCCGTGCTGTTAGGATTGACATTTCTCTTTTGGTATCTTAGTGAAAAAACACTCTCGGTCCCACTCGATTTTTACAATAAAAAGAGAAGTTTTCTATTGGCTTACTATTCTTTTTACCTTTGCACTTGGAACGGCAGTCGGCGATTTATATTCCGAACAACTCGGTTTTGGCTATCTTAAAACAGGAATAACAGTGATTATTATCATCGCTTGTATATTCTTGGCATGGAAAATGAAATTAGATGGAGTATTAGCGTTTTGGATTGCGTATATTTTAACTCGTCCACTCGGAGCATCATTAGGAGATTAATAAAATGCTATACGATGTAAATTCCAATAACTTCACTTCTGCGAAAAAAGGTGCGGACAATTTGGAACATCAATGGGACACATCGGAATCTAAACTTAGGAAAATGGATGGCACTACATGGACGAAAATTGATGGAACGATTGACGTTGTATTAGCAGCAGTTCGTTCATCAAACCCTAATGTCAGCAAGTGCAAATCTTCACTTAAAAATTCACTTAGTGTCCTAAACGGAGCAAATACATAAAAATCTTAGGAATCGCAAATAGCGGTTCCCTTTTAGAATTTACATGCAAACTATTTAATTTTTATTTTAGGAGTAAAAAATTACTAGATTATGAGGATTTGTGCAACTACACTAGGTGAAACAGCTGATGATCTGTAATCAACAGGGAAGAATCTGCAGCTGTTTTAAGCCTTTGTCATTAAAGATTATTGGAAGAAGGTCTAAATATGAATAAATCATTATCGACCACCATGAATCAGGCAAATGAAATGTTTGCTAAGGTTCCGGAAATTACACTCTACTTTTGGATTACTAAGCTGCTGACTACTGGAATGGGTGAAGTGGCATCCGATTATTTATTCGAGAATCTAAATCCGCTTATTTCAGCACCGCTAAGTGTTCTCATATTTGTAGCCGCAATGATATTACAGTTCAAAGTACGCCGATATATACCAAAGGTCTACTGGTTAGTTGTCGTTATGGTTAGTATATTCGGCACAATGGCCGCAGATGTGGTTCGTGTCGGACTGGGCATTCCCTACATCGTTTCAGCCATCTTCTTTATGGTGGCACTCGCTGTCGTTCTCATCACTTGGTATTCCAAAGAAAAAACTCTTTCCGTACACAGCATCTTCACCCGTCGCCGTGAGACCTTTTACTGGCTCACCGTACTGGTAACATTCGCACTCGGTACCGCCGCTGGGGATATGACCGCATCAAGCATGCACTTGGGCTACTTCTCTTCAGGTTTATTATTTACTGTCTTGCTCGTTATTCCAGCTTTGGGTTACCGATTATTTGGTCTCAATGAAATTGTTGCATTCTGGTTCGCCTATATCATGACGCGTCCAGTAGGTGCCTCGTTCTCGGATTGGTTAGCAGCGTCCCATAGCCACGGTGGTCTGGGGATAGACAAAGGTATGGTTAGCCTTGTTTTACTTATCTTTATTATTCTCCTAGTCGTCTTTCGGGGAGGTTCACCCGCAAAATGTGTGGAATTTAAGGATGAAAAGGAAAGAGCATCTTAGTAAATATATGTTGATACATCTAAAGCCATAGCAGAAAAACTAATGTAAAAGGAACTTCCGGCATAACAATGCTACAAATACTAAGGGGCTGTCTAATAAGTTCCTAAAATAAAATGCAGAAAGAAAAATTTCTTTCTGCATTTTGCATTTACAGTATTTGTTCTTTAAAGTACCCCTAAGAAACATACCTTCGAATTAACTAAAAATGAGGGTTTGTGGTGTGGAAAATATCCTAGCGGTTGTTTTTAGCGAATTTTGATGGGTACCCATATAAAGTATAACGGGAATCCTTCAGAGATAGCTTTGTTGACTGGGACACGTATTATATGGAATCCTTAATTCCTATCCTGCCAGTTAGCTTAAGTACATTCCTTCACAACACTCTCCATATTTTAACATAAATATCCTATTTTATTGTTAAGTGTTATTAGCAAAAGGGCGCTTATCTAATGTATCAGCTCAAAAAGGTTGGAAGAATGCACTTTTTATGATTGATTACATGTAGTCATAGATACACTTATTATGGGCTTGACTTGAGCACCCTTTGGTATAATTGATCCTGAAGGCTTGTAGTGATAACGGGCCTATCTATCACACCTACCGCGCTTTCACTTGCTGTCTTGACGTTTAGTCTGGTAAAAGTACACTTCCACACAAAACGTCGAAGAAAAAAGTGGTTTTTTGCCCGTTTGTATAGCAAGTGAAAGGACAAGTCTTTATTATTAAATTGGAAATTTTATACATATTAGATGTTTTTATGTAAATGGATAGGGGTCTTATGAAAGATTTTTTGGATTGATATGCTTATTGGGGGCAATATGGTGGTAGCACTTATTTTTTACCGTAACATTTACGCGCATTAGAGGATTCGAACCTCTAACCGATCGGTTAACAGCCGATTGCTCTACCACTGAGCTACTGCGGAAGAATTAGAATATTTAATGATGATGGGCCTAAATGGACTTGAACCATCGACCTCACACTTATCAGGCGTGCGCTCTAACCAGCTGAGCTATAGGTCCATTGGAGCGGGTGATGGGGGAATCGAACCCGCGACCTCCTGCGTGACAGGCAGACATTCTAACCAGCCGAACTACCGAACCAAATTGCGGGGGCAGGATTTGAACCTGCGACCTTCGGGTTATGAGCCCGACGAGCTACCGAACTGCTCCACCCCGCGATAATAATATA
>NZ_JAEVLT010000002.1 GCF_024494385.1 Bacillus sp. EB600 | reverse complement strand
GTTAAATTATTCCGCAGTAGCTCAGTGGTAGAGCTATCGGCTGTTAACCGATCGGTCGTAGGTTCGAGTCCTACCTGCGGAGCCTTATAGAGAAGTACCCAAGTGGCTCAAGGGGCGCCCCTGCTAAGGGTGTAGGTCGGGTAACCGGCGCGAGGGTTCGAATCCCTTCTTCTCTGCCATATTTTTGGCCCCTTGGTCAAGCGGTTAAGACACCTCCCTTTCACGGAGGTAACACGGGTTCGAGTCCCGTAGGGGTCATAGCAAACTGATGATAAATTATCATCAGTTTTTTTGTTGTATAAAAAATTATATAAAAATAACCTGTTGAGATCTTTTATTTATTATTTGAAAAAATAGAGCGTTTTTATTCACTGCTTATTCAAGAAACTTTTCGCGCTGCATGGGGTGAAATTGTCGGATAATGAAGCTTATTTTCTGCATTAGACAGAAAAATATAAAAAAGTCATTCGTATTGGTAAATGGCATCAATTCATGTCGGAAATGTAATAAAAGTTTTTCAAGGAATAATTTTAAAAAGAACGAATTATAAATAGTCGCTAAAAATAAATATTTACAATAAATAGATGAGGAGAGCAATGTCGGTGGGACTTACAATTCCTCCATTTGAAATATTGATTTTATGACAAGTTGAAAGGAGCTAAATGCGAATGGGAAAGAAAAAGTGCGTAGCGATGCTGCTCGCAGGAGGAAAAGGGAGCAGGCTAAATTCATTAACAAAAGACCTAGCAAAGCCTGCAGTTCCATTTGGAGGAAAATATCGAATTATTGATTTCCCATTAAGTAATTGCTCCAACTCAGGAATTGATACTGTTGGAGTATTGACACAATATCAGCCATTGGTTTTAAACTCCTATATCGGCATCGGCAGTGCTTGGGATTTAGATCGAAAGGATGGAGGAGTGACGGTACTTCCTCCGTATAGCGAATCATCAGAAGTGAAATGGTATACAGGTACAGCGAGTGCCATTTTTCAAAATTTAAATTATTTGAGGCAATACCAGCCTGAATATGTCCTGATTTTGTCAGGTGATCATATTTACAAAATGAACTATGAAAATATGCTTGAATACCATATTCAAAAACGTGCGGATGTAACAATCTCTGTGATTGAGGTTCCTTGGCATGAAGCAAGCAGGTTTGGGATTATGAATACTAGAGAGGATTTGAGAATTCAAGAGTTTGATGAAAAGCCAAATACTCCAAAGAATAATCTCGCTTCGATGGGAATATATATTTTTAATTGGATTATTTTAAAAGAATTTTTAGAAATGGATGATCGTAACCAAGGGTCGACACACGACTTTGGCAAGGATGTTATTCCATTGTTACTTGATGAAAAGAAAAAGCTGTTTGCATATCCGTTTAAAGGGTATTGGAAAGATGTTGGGACTGTTAAAAGTCTGTGGGAAGCGAATATGGACCTCTTAGAAGATGAATGTAAGTTAGATTTATTTGATAAGAACTGGAAAATATATTCTGTTAATCCAAACCAGCCTCCACAGTATATTTCCCCGGAGGCCACTGTAAGAGAATCGCTAATTAATGAGGGTTGTATAATTGAGGGGGTCGTTGAGAAATCTGTGCTCTTTCAAGGCGTAAAGGTTGGTAAGAAGTCGCTCATTAAAGACTCCGTTATCATGTCCGGTGCAAGGATTGGAAAAAATGTACGAATCGAAAAAGCGATTGTCCCTTGTGATTTAACGATTCCGGATGATACGGTTATCTGCTCATTGGATGATGAAATTATTTTAGTAACAAATGAAATGGTAAACGGTTTATATACTGCATTTTAATACAAATACACTGAAAACTTTGAATAATTTTTACCGTCTGACTTCGAAGTACGTGACATGCTAGCACTGTCTGGAAGAATGCATGTTTAGACAGCCAGCGTCCAGTGATTGATGTAAGTCGCTAAACGTGCGCTTGCGCATTTCTAATCGTATAAAAAATTATATCTTTGAACTTTGATAATTGTCTAGCTCCAGCGCCCAGCGACTAGTGTACTTCGCCCACTTCCCTACGATAAGTCAAGCACGAATGCGCTTACGCTCTTCGTGTTTCCTTTATCTCAGTCAGTGTGCTCCAGTCCATACGTCGCTAAACGTGCGCTTGCGCATTTCTAATCAGGAGGGACTTGTAATTGAAGAAAAAGCTTTTAGGCGTAATTGATGCGACAGCCTACTATGAGGATTTAGAGGAACTAATCGATCACCGTTCACTTGCTGCTCTTCCCTTTGCCGGATGCTACCGGATGATCGATTTTGTTCTGTCAAATATGGTGAATTCGGGAATTAGCAGTGTTGCTATATTTCCGAAAATGCAGTACCGCTCCTTAATGGATCATCTAGGGTCCGGAAAGAATTGGGACTTGGATCGAAAAAAAGATGGTCTTTTCTTCTTCCCTTCGCCACTCATTGATAGCAGCCATAATGGAATTGGTTGTTTTCATCATTTTGCCGCGAATATAGATTTTTTCAAGCGAAGCACACAAGAATATTCCTTGATCACGAATTGTCATACTGTTTTTACTATGAACTTTAATCCCCTATTAGAATGGCATATTGAGTCAGGTTGTGATCTTACAGAGGTAGTGGATCATGAGGGGAACTCTTTGGAAATGTATTTGGTTAGAACTTCATTACTGACAGATTTGATTGAAACAAGAAATGAAACTGGCTATACATGTATGAAGGATGTCGTTCATGACATCCATCATTCTTTTACTATTTGTCAATATAAGTACAATGGTTATGCAGTAACGGTAAATTCGATCCAAAGCTATTATTCTATCAGCATGAGCTTGCTTAAACCGGAAATATGGAAGGAAGTCTTCCTAAAGGAACAGCCGATCCTAACAAAGGTAAAAGATGAACCGCCAACCCAGTATCTGAAAGGATCGAGCATCCAAAATTCAATGGTTGCCAACGGTTGTTTGATTAACGGCAGTGTGGAAAACAGCATTATCTCTCGCGAAGTGAAAATTGGAAAAGGCTCAGTTATAAAAAATTGTATTATCATGCAAAAAAGTGAAATTGGCGAAAATTGTTTTCTGGATTCCGTTATAGTAGATAAGGATGTAAAAGTAGAGTCGGGAACCAGTTTATTAGGAACAGACCATGCTCCTTATGTTATTCGCAAAGGCACAGTACAGGGAGCGTTGATGAAATCGTGAAGGTTTTATTTGCCGTATCAGAATGTTGTCCATTTGTTAAATCAGGAGGACTTGCTGACGTGGCAGGTTCTCTCCCGAAGGAATTAAAAAGCTTTGGAACAGATGTTAGAGTAATACTTCCTAAATATGGGGCAATTGTTGACAATTTTAAAAAGGAAATGAAAAAAATAAATGAGTTTTCTGTTTCGGTAGGGTGGCGAAATCAATATTGCGGACTTGAGGAGCTTCAGTTTCAAGGAGTAACTTATTATTTTATTGATAATGAATATTACTTTAAGAGAGAGCGTTTGTATGGCTATTTTGATGATGGAGAACGGTTTGCCTATTTTAACAGAGCCGTTTTAGAAAGCCTATCCCATCTTGACTTCATTCCGAACATCATTCATTGTCATGATTGGCATACGGCTATGATTCCTTATTTAGTAAGAGTAGATTACCAAAATCAAAAGGAGTATGAATCAATTCGGACCGTTTTTACGATTCATAATCTCCAATTTCAAGGAATATTTCCTAAAGAAACTTTAGGAGATTTGTTTGGCCTGGATAGCCAATATTTCCATCCAAGGCATTTAGAGTTTTATGGAAATGTTAATTTTATGAAGGGAGCAATCGTGGCAGCAGACAAAGTCACGACAGTCAGCCCTACCTATAAACAAGAAATTACGACTCCTTTCTTTGGTGAAAAATTGGATGGACTTCTTCGGGAGAGAGAGGAAGATCTATGCGGTATAGTAAATGGCATTGATGAACAATTTTATAATCCAGCAAGTGATCCATCTATCTTTCAAACATATGACATTACTAATTTTGATAAGAAAAAGGAGAATAAACAGGAAATCCAAAAATACTTTGGCTTACCTGTCGAAAATAGAACCCCGTTAATGGTCATGATCACAAGGCTGACAAAACAAAAAGGACTCGATCTCGTTAAGTGTGTGCTGCATGAAATCCTTGCAGAGGATATCCAAGTAATAATTCTTGGAACGGGAGATTCTGAGTATGAAGAATATTTGAAGTACGCTACCAACGCTTTTCCTGACAAATTAAAGGTGCATATCGGTTTTAATGAAAGCCTAGCCCATCGACTGTATGCTGCGGCAGATTTATTTTTAATGCCATCGCTTTTTGAACCGTGCGGACTTGGGCAAATGATCGCGATGCGATATGGGACAGTCCCGATTGTAAGGGAAACAGGCGGCTTAAACGATACGGTTTCCGCTTGGAATGAAAGTAGTGGGGAAGGCAGTGGATTTTCCTTCCATAATTTCAATGCACACGACATGCTTTACACGATTCGCAGAGCCTTATCTTTCTATCACAATAAGGATGAATGGAATGCGATTGTGCAGTGTACTATGAGAATGGATTATAGCTGGGCCCAATCAGCTTTTAAGTATAATTGCTTATACGCAGAGCTTATTTCTAGGAGTGAGACCCATGTTTTCTAGCAAGGAACACTTTAAGCAAACTTTTTTAAAAAGACTTGAGATGCTGTGCGGAAAAGGCTTTAACGAGAGTACGGGGAATGATCATTATCAAACGCTAGGAAATATGATTCGGGAATATGTTAGTAAGGATTGGATAAGAACCAATGAAGAATATCGCTCAGTAAATGAAAAACAGGTTTATTACTTTTCTATCGAATATTTATTAGGAAGGCTGTTAAGGCAAAATTTAATCAATCTAGGTATTGAAGACATTGTTGAGGATGGCCTTCATGAACTAGGAATTGACCTGGGGCAGCTTGAGGAAATGGAAGCAGATGCCGGTTTAGGGAATGGCGGTCTAGGAAGACTGGCTGCCTGCTTCTTGGATTCAATCGCATCACTTGATCTTCCTGGTCATGGATTTGGGATTCGCTACAAGCATGGACTATTTGAGCAAAAATTCGTGGATGGCTATCAGGTTGAACTTCCCGAGCAATGGTTAAGGCACGGTAATGTTTGGGAGGTGCGCAAAGCTGATATGGCTGTTAACATACCGTTTTGGGGTCAGGTGGAAACAAAGGTGGAAAAAAGCCGCCTTGTTTTTCAGCATATTAACGCGGAGACCATTACAGCGGTTCCCTATGATATGCCTGTCGTTGGTTACAAAACGAACACAGTCAATACATTAAGGCTATGGAATGCGGAGCCTTCTCCCTTTCCAGTCCATAAAGACATCTTAAAATATAAGCGGGAAACAGAAGCGGTGACAGAGTTTTTATATCCCGATGATACCCATGATGAAGGAAAGATTCTAAGGTTAAAACAACAATATCTGCTCGTTTCAGCTGGTATTCAATCCATTTTAAGCTCGTATCGAAATACGAACCATGATTTGGAGGACTTACATCATCATGTTTGTATCCATATAAATGATACCCACCCTGTCCTAGCTATTCCGGAGTTGATGAGGGTTCTGATCGATGAAGAGGGATTGGATTGGGATCAGGCATGGGATATAACGACAAATACGATTTCCTATACCAATCATACGACATTAACCGAGGCATTGGAAAAATGGCCAATTCGAATTTTTCGCCCGCTTTTGCCAAGAATTTTTATGATTGTCGAAGAAATAAATGAACGTTTTTGCCGCTGGCTTTGGGAAAAACATCCTGGAAATTGGAAGAAAATTGAAGATTTGGCAATCCTGGCACATGACCAAGTAAAAATGGCCCATTTAGCTGTTGTCGGGAGCTTTAGTGTGAATGGAGTGGCCAAACTTCACACTGAAATTTTGAAGCAGCGGGAAATGAATCAATTTTACCAGTTATATCCTGAAAAGTTTACTAACAAAACGAACGGAATTTCCCACCGGCGCTGGTTATTAAAAGCCAACCCGAAGCTTTCCCAGTTTATAACCGAAGCGATCGGCTCTTCATGGCATCAGAATCCCGCTGAACTGGAACAATTGCTTGATTATCAACATGATTATGCATTTTTAAGAGAATTGCATTGGATTAAATCCAGAAACAAGCAAAGATTAGCTGACATCATATATAAACAAATTGGCGTAGCCGTTGATAAAGAATCAATTTTTGATGTCCAGGTGAAAAGACTTCATGCGTATAAAAGACAGCTACTGAATGTATTGCATATTATGTACCTTTATAATCAGATGAAAGAGGACTCAAGCAGTGTGATCGTTCCAAGAGTGTTTATTTTTGGAGCAAAAGCTTCGCCAGGCTATTACTACGCGAAAAAAGTTATAAAATTAATTAATGCTGTAGCTGACAAGGTTAATAATGACCCTCTCATTTCGAATCGAATAAAGGTAATTTTTCTTGAAAATTATCGTGTATCTTTAGCAGAAAAAATTTTCCCAGCTGCAGATGTGAGTGAACAAATTTCCACTGCCAGTAAGGAAGCTTCCGGTACGGGAAATATGAAATTTATGATCAATGGGGCCTTAACTGTTGGAACACTTGATGGTGCGAACGTAGAGATTCGTGAGCTTGTGGGGGATTCCAATATTTTTACCTTTGGACTGTCCTCAGAGGAGGTTCTTCATTATTATCAGCATGGAGGATATCGATCTATTGAATATTATCATCACGATAGCCGAATCAAACAGGTCGTCGATCAATTAGTGTCAGGTTTTTTTCCAAATGTTTCTAATGAGTTTGAGCCGATTTTTGATTCATTACTCGCCGAAAATGATCAATACTTTGTACTGCGGGACTTTGCAGCATATGCTGAAATCCAACAGCGAATCGGAGAAGCTTATAAAAATCGGCTTGATTGGCAAAGGAAGAGCTTACTTAATATTGCCAAGGCTGGCTACTTTTCGAGTGATCGGACGATTAGGGAATATGCGGATGAAATTTGGCGGATTAAATCGGTAAAGAGATGGGGCTGAAGACAACTTCAGTCCTTTTTTCATTCTAAAAACAAAAATAGGCCTTTTGTTCGAAGGCCTGCTGACAAACCTGTTAACTCCCTAGCTGCGGGAATAAGCCGCTTAATGAACTGAAGCCGAGGCCGATCAAAAATAGGATGACAACTAGGACAATGGCCTTGTTTTTGCTTAAGCCTGCAACAATTTGCAGCCCGATTGCGATCACAACATAGTACCAGATTGAAAAAATATCAAATCGTCCTGCCATGGCTTGAAGCATCTTATTATCCCCAACCAATGGAGCCAAGCTTGTATAAGTTGTCTCGTACCCTCCAAGGATGATTCCTATTAATCCATTTACAAGTAAGCCAATTGCGGAAATGATACTAGAGTATATCGTGATACTCAGCAGCTTTTTGTATGGTGTATCGTTTCCTATAAAGATCATACAAAGTTTATAGAAGGCTGCAATGATAAAAAAAGAAATCGTTCCTCCTAAACCAGCACCAAGTGCACCCATTCCTACGGTAAACCCAACTGGTATTTTCATTTCTGGTGTTGCATTTATATTTTTAATGATGGGATTGTTTAAACTTAAGAAGGCGACAAGCGCTCCTCCAATCGCCATTAACAAGATCATCAGCACAATTGGCAATCCAATTGGTGAGCTTTCCTTCATTCTTTCAAATTGAATACCTGGGGAAGGGATCATCCCAAATAATGACGGCTTTTTAACTTGTGCTTTTTCAAACTTAACATTTGTTTCCATTCAATATCACTCCTATTATTATTCGTATCTTAATGCTTCAATTGGGTCGAGCTTTGCCGCCTTGTTAGCCGGAATGAGACCAAAAATAATTCCCAGTGACATCGAGAACAATACCCCGCCAATGACTACTTGAACGGATACAAGTGGCGGCCACTTGGCAAAGTGTGAGACGATATATGCTCCGCCTACCCCTAAACCGATCCCGATTATCCCTCCTAAAAGGGTAAGCATCACCGCTTCAATTAGGAATTGCAGCAAAATCTTGCCTCTTGTCGCACCAAGTGCTTTGCGGATTCCGATTTCTCTCGTTCGCTCTGTAACTGATACAAGCATGATATTCATGACCCCGATACCACCGACAAGTAAAGAGATACCAGCAATCCCGCCAATAATCATCGTCATAATGTTTGTGACTTTAGAAATGCTATTTTTAATTTCTTCTAGGTTAAAGACTTCATATTTACCTTTCAAATCAGGGGGCTTTGTATCATTAAGCAGATTGGCAGCCTTTTTTCCAGCTAGTTCAAGCTTGCTTACATCCTTTGCTTGCAGCGTAACAGATTGGATATTATCTGTTCCAAATAAAACAGGCCAGATCGATAAGGGCATCAACATCTCTGGAAGACCGAATCCGAAGATACCATCCTGTGCTTTGTACACACCGATTACCTGAAACGGCTGTCCTTTTAGTTCGATAATTTGTCCAACTGGATTACTATCTTTAAAAAAATCCGTGGCAGCCTTCTCATTCACCATAATAAAGCTGTTGGACTGAGCAAAATCATTCTCGGTTAGCTTTCTCCCCTTGACCAAATCTACAGTATTAACAGCAAAGTATTCCGCATCAATCCCGTAGATTTGAGCACTGCTGCTTTTTTCGTTGACAGCTATGCTTTCCATAGAGCTGTTCGTTGTGATAACGTGTGATATTTCAGGGATATTTCTAAGCTGAAGTAAACTTTCCTGTGAAAATGTTGGGGCTTGATCAAAAGGCATCGCAAACGGGTCTTCATCATCTGGGGTAAAGTTAATTTGAATTGTATTGTTTCCTGCACCGGCAAATTGCGATTTCAATGCTGCTTCACCGCCCTGCCCAATGGCGACGACGGTTATTATCGATCCGACCCCAATAATGATTCCCAGCATGGTTAGCGTTGAACGAAGCTTATGTGCCAAAATGGAGGAAAGGGCAATTTTAATGCTTTCCAATAAACTCACTTGTTTTCCCCCCCTTATCATGGATAATTTGACCATCCTTAAGAAAAATGCGGCGGGAGGTATAGGAGGCAACATCATCCTCATGGGTAACAACAATAATCGTTGTTCCTTCTTGATTCAATTGGGTGAAAATCTTCATAACCTGTTCCCCTGACTTGGAGTCGAGAGCACCCGTTGGTTCGTCAGCTAATACAAAAGTTGGATCGTTTACAATTGAACGTGCGATGGCCACCCGTTGCTTTTGACCTCCTGAAAGCTGATTAGGCAAGTGGTTAACACGATCCGCTAAACCGACTTTAGCAAGTGCATCAAAGGCTCGGTCCCGACGCTCTTTCTTGCGGACACCGCCGTATACAAGCGGTAATTCGACATTTCCCAAAGCAGTTAATCTTGGCAGCAGGTGAAAATGCTGAAAGACAAAACCGATGTATTTATTCCGAAGCAGAGCGAGCTGTGCTCCATCTGATTTCAAAACATTTACTTCATTTAACATGTACTCCCCCATTGTTTGACGGTCTAAAAGACCGATAATGTTCATCAGTGTTGACTTTCCGGAACCAGAGGGGCCCATGATTGAAGCAAATTCACCATTTTCAATCTCAAGATTAATATCATGTAGGACGGGAACTTCAAGCAATCCTTGTTTGTATGTTTTGTCGATGTGTTGTAAGCTGATCATTTTATCTTCACTTCCAATCCGTCGGAAACATTCGCGGAAGGATCCTTCACTACTTTTTCACCAACTTTCAAACCTGTCAGCACTTCGGTTGAATTGCCATCTCCAATACCCGTTGTGATCGTTTGCTTGTATAGCTTGTTTTTCTTCACAACATAGACAAATCGGGAATCGCCTTTTGAGCTGATACTGCTGCTGGGCACGACAAGCATTTTCTTCGTCGATAGATCCATCTGGATCGAAACATGGTACCCAGGGGATAATCCGTCTTGCTCGTCAAGGACAGCTTTGAAATTGTAGTAAGAAATATTTTGCGTTTGTTGTCCTACAGATGCTGCAAGGCTTTGCCCAGTTTCATCTGTTGTAGGATACTCACTAATCTCTGTGATTTTCCCTTTCCATGTTTTGTTCGAAACAGCCTTTGCCGTAACTGTGATGGGCTGGTTCAGCTGAATTTGTGATTTTTGTAATTCTGTTAATGTTCCCTGGATAATGAACGGATCTTTTGAAGCAATTTGAACAACCGGATTCGTTTGTGCTCCGGCAGTCTGTGCAGTACTTTGGCTCATATCATTATTTACTTTTTTGACAATACCTCCAAGACTGCTATATATGATTAGATCCTTTTGTTTATTCTGCAGATCTTCTTCTTGAAGTTTATTTTTTTCAATCTCTAGATTTGTTGTTTTTTGTTGGAATTGTAAATCATCCAGCTGTGCTTCTAACGGATCTATTACCTCTTTTGGGGATTTTGCATCCTTCGCCTTTTGAATCTCACTTTTGATAGAAGTAATTTTCGCATTTCCTTGGTCAGAACGCATTTTTGCTGACTTTTTATCGATTTCCAGCTGCCGTAATTGAATAGAAAGCTCAGGATTGTCGTACGAAAAGAGTTTCTGTCCTTTCTCTATTTCCTGACCTTCCTTAATAAAAAGTTCTTTTACTTTTCCTTTCGCCGGATCTGGATAAAATGTTTCCATATTGACAGGTACCACTTGTCCTGCAACTAACTTTGTGTTGCTTAATTCTTTTTCTGTTACACTGGCAAACTTCAAATCTCCTGTACTGTTATTCTTTTTACTGTGGATGACGGTAATATTAATAGCAGCAATGATAACGATTAACGCAATGATTCCTATGACTATCCATTTTTTCTTCCTAGGTCTATGTATTTGTTCTGTTTGCAAGGTACCATCCTCCTTTTATGGAAAAATTTTCATTAACTTCCTTTATTATATTAATACTGTCAATTGTGTACAAGCGAAATCATTCAAACTTTTACAAAATTGACGAAAATTCAACATTTTTCTTGGCGCTGAATAAATAGGAATTGCTTATTAAAAAAAATAGCTTCTGCCAAAAAGGCAGAAGCTATTATCACAATATAAGAAAGGATAGAATTAATTAGGAGAAAAAATGGCCAATAAACAACCCGACAGCCAGCAAAAAACCGAAGAATGTGTTGGTTTGGGCTGTTGCTTTCATGGCCGGCGCCATTTGAATCGGCAGGTTATTATGAATAAATCCGTTAATTGCTTGGATGGCTTTTGGAGTGCTTAGAACAACAAGTGCAATCCAAACGGGAGCAACACCAGTAATAATAAGTGTTAAAACCCATAGATAGGAAACGATGAAAATGAATGCCAGTAAATAAACAGCTTTCTTTTTTCCTAATAGGATTGGAAGTGTCTTTCGGCCACTCTCTTTATCGCCTTCACGGTCACGAATATTGTTTGATAAGTTGATGCCGCCCACAAGGAGCATAATTGGTATTGATACAAGGACGCTTGTCTGGTCAATTGTTCCGGTTTGGATAAAGAATGAGATTAAGATTATCAGAAATCCCATGAAAAATCCGGAAAGAAGTTCACCAAAAGGAGTGCTTGAGATTGGAAGCGGGCCGCCTGTATATAGATAACCAGCCGCCATACAAACAAGCCCGACTAGAGCTAACCACCAGCTGCTATTCATACAGATATAGACTCCAAGTAACAAGGATATACCGTACAAGCCTAAGGCGAGGTTCAGTACCGTTTTCGGCTTGACGCCATCCCGAACAATCGTTCCGCCAATCCCGACAGAATTTTCATTATCGAGGCCATTTTTAAAATCATAGTATTCATTAAACAAATTGGTTGCAATTTGAATGAATAAACTAGCTAGCAGCATTGCAATAAAAAGGCCAAGGTGAAATTTTTCATATCTAAGGGCAAGTGCTGAACCAAGCAGTACTGGCACAAAGGATGCTGTTAGTGTATGGGGACGTGTCATTTGCCACCAAACTTGAAAACCACGGTTCGATTCCAAGCCTGATTTAGAGCTTGAAGGTAATTGTGGCTGCATATTTGATCTCTCCCTTTAAAAATAATATCTATAAGTTATAGAGAAACTGTTTGTAAGGTAATAAAGATTTTCATCCAAAATTAAGTTTATGGAATTAGCCGAACAGTGTCAATGACTTTTTCACTACTGAAATTGGAAGATTATCCTTAACAGTTGATTAGTGGAAAAATAAAGCTCAATTCTGCCAAAACTTGTGTTATTAATATATAATAAGGAACGAACTAGGCTTATTGTAATATGTATTATTGACACCGCTCTTATCGGAGTAGTATCTTAAAATAGGCTTAAAATGAATGGATAACAGTCACTTTGGCTGTTTTGGAGGGATTTTTTTTGGTTACCATTCAAGAAACGGACGTTAAGGAAAAGGCAATGGCAGCTTTAGCACGCGCAAGAAGGCTTGCTCGGCCGATTTTAGTAAGTGTTGTAAATAAAGTTGATTCAATAGATCCACTGCTTTTTTTTCAGAGTGGCAGTGATCATTATTTAGGTGAACGATTTTTCTGGAAGGACCCAGCAGATGAAATCGTTCTTGTTGGAATGGGAATAGCGAAACAAATACAATCGGATCAGGCTACTGACCGCTTTTTTCATGTTGAAAAAGTGTGGCAGGATTTTTTAGCAGAAAGCATAACCCATAACCCTTTTACGGAAAATGGAATCGGGCCGCTGTTGTTTGGCGGATTTTCCTTTGATCCATTAAAGCAAAAGACAGAGCTTTGGAGCAAATTCTCTGATGCACAATTTTATGTTCCAAAGTTTATGCTGAGTATCATTAAAGGACAAACCTTTATTACCACAAACATAGTCTGTACAAATCATGATGATCTCAGTTTATTTCAACTGGCAGTAAAAGAGATGCAGGAGATGTTAAGCTTAGCTACCCAAGGCTTGGATTTAGAGCCTGCCAAAATTGTTGATACAATGGTTATTTCCCCGCAAAGGTGGAAGGAAACGGTTGATGAAGTAGTCAAGGACTTAAAAGCCGGGGCATTAAAAAAGGTCGTCCTTGCCCGTGAACTGAGGCTGCGATTTGATCATTGTATACCAAGTGAGACAGGCTTAAGCCGCTTATATAAAGAGCAGCATGACAGCTTTATTTTTGCATTTGAATCCCATGGGGACTGCTTTATTGGGGCTTCACCAGAGCGGCTTGTGAAAAAACAAGGAGGGAATGTTTTTTCAACCTGTTTGGCTGGTTCGATTCCAAGAGGGAAAACAAAAGAGGAAGACGAAATTCTAGGTGAGCAATTATTGGCAGATCGTAAAAATCGAATGGAGCATCAATTTGTTGTCGAAATGATTAAAGAAGCGCTAGAAGAATCCTGTGAGGATATCATTCTGCCAGATAAGCCGCAATTGATGAAAATAAGAGATATTCAGCATCTATATACACCCGTTATTGGTAAATGCAAAGAAGATGCTTCCTTATTGATGTTAGTTGAAAGGCTTCATCCGACACCGGCACTTGGCGGACTTCCGAAGAAAGAGGCAATTGAAAAAATTAGACAGGTAGAGGAATTGGACCGAGGTTTTTATGCTGCCCCGCTTGGCTGGATGGATTATCAAGGAAACGGAGAATTTGCTGTTTCCATCCGCTCCGGGTTGATTCAGGGAAATGAGGCCTCACTGTTCGCAGGCTGTGGGATCGTTGCCGATTCGGATTCGGAAAGTGAATTCTTGGAAACTAGCTTAAAATTTAGACCGATGCTAACTGCGCTTGGAGGAAAGTGACATGAACCATCAAGAATCTTTAACCGCTTATACAGCTGCCTTTGTGGCAGAATTAGTTCAAATAGGTGTTACCGAGGTTGTAGTCAGCCCTGGTTCTCGGTCCACTCCGATGGCAATGGTGATGGCAGAACATCAGGAGCTGAACATCCATATCCTAGTGGATGAAAGATCCGCCGCCTTTTTCGGGCTTGGAATCGCCAAAGCTTCTGGTAAGCCTGTTGCGATCCTTTGCACATCTGGCACGGCGGCAGCAAACTACTTTGCGGCTGTTGTAGAGGCCAATTTGTCACGAATTCCGTTACTTGTGATTACGGCAGACAGACCCCATGAGCTACGGGATGTTGGTGCACCACAGACTATTGATCAAATTCGTTTATATGGCCATCACGTTAAATGGTTTGTCGAAATGGCCCTGCCTGAGAAAAGCGATGAAATGATTCGCTATGTAAGAAGTGTATGCGGCAGGGCAGCCGCAACCGCCCTTCAAGCACCATCAGGTCCTGTCCATTTAAATTTTCCGTTCCGGGAACCGCTCATTCCTAAATTAGACGATGATAATCTTTTTCAGTTAACAGAACGGCCAAACCGTTACGTTACTGTTCATAATGGGGATTTAACCATTGATCAAGCTGAAATCAAAGAAATTGCCGGAATAATAGATAAGCACGAAAAAGGGATCATTGTTTGCGGTCAAATCGAAGATGAGAAGTTTGCTGCAGCTGTAACCCAGCTTTCTGCCCGATTAAATTTCCCTATTTTGGCGGACCCACTATCACAGCTGAGAAGCGGTAAGCATTCAAGCGAAACGATCATTGATGCGTATGATACTTTTTTGCGGAATGGAGAGGTAAAAGAGTATTTAAAGCCAACGATTATTTTACGCTTTGGAGCAATGCCTATTTCTAAAGCGCTGACAAACTTCTTAAAGGAAAACCATCAAGCCGTACAATTCGTCGTCGATGGAGGCGGAGGATGGCGCGATCCTGCTGCACTGTCAACTGACATGATTTATTGCAATGAATCAAAATTTTGTCAAGAGCTTTTCGCACTGCTTAAAACACATGATAATCAGCATTTTCTTGATAAATGGCTTTCTATCAATCGCTTATCAAAGGATAATATGACATTTAGTAAGGATACGATCGAACTAAGTGAAGGACGTTTATTCTCTCAATTGGCGGAAATGCTTCCTGAAGGAGCAAACCTGTTTGTCGGAAACAGTATGCCGATTCGTGATTTGGACAGTTTCTTTCATAATAACGATAAATCGATTCGTGTTTTGGCTAACAGAGGGGCAAATGGGATTGATGGAACAATCTCTACTGCATTAGGAGCGGCAACTGTCTGTTCACAGCCACTTTATCTTGTACTAGGCGACCTGACGTTTTATCATGATTTAAATGGTTTGTTGGCGGCCAAACTCTATAATATTGATATTACAATCATTATTATTAACAATAATGGCGGCGGGATTTTCTCGTTTCTTTCGCAGGCAGAGCATCCAAAGCATTTTGAACTCCTGTTTGGAACACCTTTAGACCTTGATTTTGAGTATGTCGTTCATATGTATAATGGAAATTTCACACGTGTAAAGGATTGGGCTCATGTGGAGGCCATGATGGAGGCTTCAAAAACACCTCAAGGTTTAAACGTAATCGAGATTGTGACAAAGAGAGACAGAAATACAGAAGAACATCGTCAAATGTGGAATCTGGTTTCCCAGGAAATATCAAAGTTTGTCAAGGGTGAACAGTGATGGAGATCGATATTGATGAAGTTAGCTACCATGTAGAGACTTGTGGTGAAGGCTTCCCTCTGCTGCTGCTTCATGGATTTACAGGAGATTCCTCAACATGGACAGGCTTTTGTAAGGATTGGGGGAAGCATTCCAGCTTGATCATCCCTGATATTATTGGTCATGGGAGCACGGAAGCACCTGAGCAGCTAATCCGTTATAAAATTGAGGCTGCTGCCAAGGATTTAAACGACATCCTTACTAAACTTGGCGTCGAAAAAGTTGATTTGCTTGGTTACTCGATGGGGGGCAGACTTGCCCTAACCTTCGCTATTCTTTTTCCGGATAAGCTCCGTAAGTTGATTTTAGAAAGTTCTTCACCAGGTTTGTTGACAGAGGCTGAAAGAGAAGAACGTTGTATGAAAGATGGAGAACTTGCCCATTTTATTAAGGAAAAGGGTATAGAGCCGTTTGTTGACTATTGGGAAAAAGTCCCTCTGTTTTCAACGATGGAAAATCAGCCTCAACAGATAAAGAATGCCATTCGGCGGCAGCGGTTGTCCCAGTCTCCCCCGGGCTTAGCAAACAGTTTGCTTGGAATGGGGACAGGTGCGCAGCCTTCATGGTGGGCAAAACTGCCCCAGCTAAAGAACGAGGTTCTTTTACTAACGGGAGAGAAAGATGAAAAGTTTTGCAGGATTGCTGAAAAAATGCAAAAAGGCTTAAAAAATAGTACATGGATGGTCATTGAAAACAGCGGCCATGCAATTCATGTGGAAGAACTAGAAAAGTTTGGTACAATAGTAAGTGAGTTTTTGCTAAATACATAATAAAGGAGGATTTCATTTTGACAGTAGAATGGGTACCAGGACGTAAATATGATGAAATTATTTATGAAACCTATAATGGGATTGCGAAAATTACGATTAATCGCCCCCATGTACATAATGCGTTTACTCCAAAAACCGTTATGGAAATGATTGATGCATTTGCTTATGCTCGTGATGACTCTGATGTTGGTGTGATTATTTTAACTGGCGCAGGGGATAAGGCGTTCTGCTCGGGCGGTGACCAAAAGGTACGCGGCCATGGCGGTTATGTGGGCGAGGACCAAATTCCACGCTTAAATGTTCTTGACCTGCAGCGTTTAATCCGAGTGATACCAAAACCAGTAGTTGCCATGGTTAAAGGCTATGCAATCGGCGGAGGGCATGTTCTTCACATTGTTTGTGATCTAACGATCGCTGCTGATAATGCTATTTTTGGACAAACTGGACCTAAGGTGGGCAGCTTTGATGCTGGCTATGGTTCAGGCTATCTAGCGAGAATTGTTGGTCACAAGAAGGCTCGTGAAATTTGGTATTTATGCCGTCAGTATAATGCACAGGAAGCATTAGATATGGGCTTAGTAAATACAGTCGTTCCATTAGACAAAGTGGAAGAGGAAACAATTAAATGGTGTGAGGAAATGCTCGACAAGAGCCCAACTGCACTACGGTTCCTTAAAGCAGCCTTTAATGCGGATTCCGATGGTTTAGCCGGAATTCAGCAGTTAGCAGGCGATGCTACATTGCTTTATTATACAACCGATGAAGCGAAGGAAGGGCGCGATTCCTTTAAAGAAAAGCGGAAGCCGGACTTCGGACAATTCCCTAGGTTCCCTTGATGGAATATTTCAAAACAGCTTGATGGTTTTTTCCATCAGGCTGTTTTTATAGTATCATATAGATAACTTTGAAATTTGATAACTGTCTAGCTTCGACGCACAGGATGTGCTAGTGCCGACGTTGCCGCCAGGACGGCGGCGCTTTTAGTCGGCCAGCGCCCAATGAATTGTCTAGCTCCAGTGCCCAGCGACTAGTGTACTTCGCTCACCTCCTTACGATAAGTCAACATCGAGTCGCTAACGCTCTTCGTGTTTCCTTTATCTCATACGGTGCGCTCCATTCCATACGTTGCTAAACGGGCACTTGCGCTTTTCTAAATAAGAAGGTGATTTAGTTTATATGCAAAATGAAATGATGCCTAACTTTTTGAAAAAAAGAGCGTTCCTAACACCAGATCGAACAGCGATTTATTTTCAAGAAGAAACAATAACATTTAAACAGCTTTATGAGTACGCTATCAAGACTGCAGGACAGCTTCAGACCTTTGGACTCGCTAAGGGGGACTTTGCCGGCGTTTTACTAACAAACCATTTAGAAACGGTTGTCATCTTGTTTGCTTTTCAATTACTGGGCATCAGAGCAGTTTTCCTTAATAATCGGTTATCACCCGCCGAATTAGCTTGGCAGATAATTGATTCTAGGGCTGTTTGTTTGATTATCGACTCTGCTTTTGCAGAAAAAGTACCATCGATGCGAAGCATTACAAAGGAAGAGTTGTTTGCCGCACCAGTCTCGGAGCCAATTATCCAAGAAGAGGTTGGCTTAGCTGATATTTGTACGATTATGTACACATCAGGTACAACCGGAAATCCGAAAGGGGTGATCCAGACTTTTGGAAACCATTGGTGGAGCGCGGTTGGGTCGATGTTAAATCTAGGATACACCGATGGTGACTGCTGGCTTTGTACCGTCCCATTATTTCATATAAGCGGTTTTTCAATCGTAATGAAAGGCGTTATTTATGGGATGCCAATTGTTTTACATGAAAGCTTTGATGCGCAAAAAACAATTAAGGACATCCGCAGTAAAAAAGTAACGATCATGTCTGTTGTTGGAACGACTCTTTCAAGAATTGTTGAATTTCTTGGAACCGATCGTCTACCTTCCTATTTTCGCTGCATGCTGTTAGGGGGAGGTCCTGCACCGCTGCCGCTCTTGGAATCGTGCGTAGAAAACGAAATTCCTGTTTTTCAAACTTACGGAATGACGGAGACATCCTCACAGATTATTACGCTTTCACCGGAGTATAGTCTAAGCAAATTGGGATCTGCCGGGAAACCGCTGTTTCCTTCACAAATTAGAATAGAGCGTGAGGACGGCAGTATTGCAAGTGCAAACGAAGCAGGTGAGATTGTTGTAAAAGGACCCAACGTAACATCAGGCTATTTATACCGATCGGAAGCGACTACAGAAAAAATCCGGAATGGCTGGCTTTATACAGGGGATATAGGTTATTTGGACAAAGAAGGCTTTTTATATGTAATGGACCGGCGTGCAGATTTGATTATATCAGGAGGGGAAAATATCTACCCTGCCGAGATCGAGTCAGCTTTATTGGCCCATCCTTGTGTTGCTGATGCTGGAGTTACGGGCATTGCCAGTGACAAATGGGGACAGGTTCCAATTGCATTTGTTGTCCTAAAATCAGGGTGCCCCGAATGCTCTGATGACGAGCTGCGCCAATTTTGCTTAGAGCACATAGCTAAATATAAAATGCCAAAACAAATCTATTTCGTCGAAGGACTGCCAAGGAACGCAGCGAAAAAGCTTCTGCGCCGCAAGCTTTGTGACCTTATTGGTGAGAGCAGGGGAGAATAATGAAACTATCAGCCATTCATCTTTACGTCATCAGGATGCCGTTAAAATCTCCATTTCTTACTCATTTAGGTGCGGTTACAGACCGTGAGGGAATTATTGTTGAGGTGAGGGATGAGGATGGTGTTTCTGGGTTTGGCGAGGGGGTTGCTTTTTCTTCCCCTTGGTACACAGAGGAGACAGTTGAAACAAGCTTACATATGTTAACTTCATTTTTAATCCCATTACTTGAAAAAAATCCGCTCAAGCATCCTGAAGAGGTTTCTACTTTATTTAGTTCGGTACGCCGCAATCATATGGCTAAGGCAGCTATTGAAACTGCACTTTGGGATTTGTATGCAAAAAGGAAAAAACAATCTCTCGCAAAATTGATTGGCGGGACACAAGAACGAATCCCAGCTGGGGTGGTTGTTGCGACCGATTCGACCGAAAATGCCCTTAAGCAAATTGAAAGCTATTTAGAGGATGGTTATCAGCGCTTCAAAATAAAAATAAATCCTCAGCTGGACATGACATTTTTGCGGGATATTCGCCGTGATTATCCGGATATTGCACTAATGGCTGATGCGAACTCGGCCTATAGCTTAAAAGAAATCGATCGTTTGAAAGCATTGGATGAATTTGAGCTGTTGATGATCGAACAGCCGCTTGCCCATGATGATATTATTGAACATGCTATTCTCCAAAAGGAAATTCAAACGCCGGTTTGTTTGGATGAAAGTATTGTTACCTTCGATGATGCGCGTAAGGCGATTGAGTTGGGCAGTTGTAAAATCATCAACATTAAAATAGGCCGGGTTGGGGGGCTTAGTGAAGCGATCCGAATTCATGATTATTGCTTTGAAAGGAATATATCGGTTTGGTGCGGCGGCATGATTGAATTTGGGGTTTCCCGGGCTCATAATATTGCGCTCGCATCATTGCCTGGGTTCTCAATTCCCGGTGATATCTCAGCATCCAGTCGGTTTTGGGAACAGGATATTATTTTACCTGAAGTCACCGTGAAAGATGGTTGGGTAGATGTTCCTGCAGGGCCTGGAATAGGCTTTGAAATCAATGAAAAACGGCTTCAGAAAGTACTTGTAACAAAACGGACATTTGTGTTTAAATAGGCTATGTTAAAATTGCTGACCGGAGTGGAAATCAACGATCAAATTTAATGCACAGGCTTTAAATAAGAAATACTGAAATTTTTGTGCAATTACAAATTTAAGTGTAAAATAAATGAATGAACGAGGAAGGGTGTGACCAAAACTTTGACATTATTAAACGAAATACTTGAATATAATCACCAGTTTGTTGAAAATCAAGAATATAAAAAATACGAATCAACCAAATTTCCTAAAAAGCGGATGGTCATTCTAACCTGTATGGACACGAGGCTGCTTGAGCTGTTGCCTAAATCGATGAATTTAAGCAATGGCGACGTAAAGACAGTAAAAAACGCAGGTGCTCTTGTAAGTCATCCATTTGGAAGCGTAATGAGGAGTATCCTTATTGCCGTCTATGAACTTAAGGCTGATGAAGTATTCGTTATCGGCCACCATGATTGTGGAATGAGCGCATTGAAATCAGATCAAATGATTGAAAGTATGAAGGAACGAGGCATTTCAGAGGAAACACTTGAAACCCTTAGTTACTCTGGAATTGATTTTGAAAAATGGCTGCATGGCTTTGATAATGTTTCTGAAAGTGTAGAGCATAGTGTTACTGTCATTAAAAACCACCCGTTAATGCCATCCGGTGTTCCCGTTCACGGATTGGTTATTGACCCTGCAACAGGAAAATTAGATGTTGTGGTAGATGGGTATGGAGCTTAGTGCTCCTTTTTTTTTTGCCATTTGTCCGGTACGGGATCGACTCCACCGGGATGGAAGGGATGGCATTTTAAAATTCGTTTTATCGTAAGCCAGCCGCCTTTTAATGCTCCAAAGCGCTGAACAGCTTCTAATCCATAATGAGAGCATGTTGGATAAAACCGGCAGGTGGGCGGTTTTAATGGTGAAATAACGATTTGATAAAAATGAATAAATGCAATAAGTCCTTTTTTAAGCATGATTTTTCTCCTTATTAGATCTTGGTTAAAACATAACATAAACGAAGATAAACGTCTAAAATGATTAATTAAGATGATAAAACAAACGATTTGAGGTATGATGAAAATAGATTTGTTAAGAGGAGTGATTTATAATGCCATCTGTCGAAAGCTTTGAATTAGATCATAATGCTGTAAAAGCCCCTTACGTTAGACATTGCGGTGTCCATAAGGTCGGAACTGACGGTATTGTTAATAAATATGATGTTCGATTTTGTCAGCCAAATAAACAAGCGATGGAACCTGCTGCGCTCCATGCGTTAGAGCATATGTTGGCCTATACGATCCGTAAATACACAAAGGAACACTTTGATATTATCGATATCTCGCCAATGGGTTGCCAAACAGGCTTTTATCTTGTCGTCAGCGGGGAACCGACTGTGGAAGAAATCATTGATTTACTTGATGCTACAATGAAGGATGCCCTACAATTAACCGAAGTGCCTGCAGCAAATGAAGTTCAATGCGGCCAAGCGAAGCTTCATGATTTAGAAGGGGCAAAGCAAATCATGCGCGCATGGCTGGAACACAGCAATGAAGAGTTGAAGCAGATTTTTGCGTAAAACCAAAAGTGGAAGCACCATTTTCCTAAAAAGAAATCCTATTCATTTTTTGAATAGGATTTTTTTACCCTTGAGTGTTATTTTGGTCTTTTTCTTGGTCTGCATATGGATTGTTTTCTAATGGGTCCACTGTATGTTTATAGGAATAGGCCTTTGAAGTTGTCAAAACACTTAAAAGTAAAACGGCGATTACAATGACTATACAGACTATAAATATGGTATACATTCTTTCCCCCCTTTTTTTCTATTATTGTAACATGAAAACATCCTGGTTTTAATTTAATTGTGCTGGGGAAAATATGGTTGGAGGGATGTTATTAGTAGCTACTGTCAATGACCAATTGGCGATTTTAACAGCTTGTGGCATGATAAATTGGAAGCTAAGTTCATTAGCTTCCACTCTATGTACAAATTATAGTTAATGTATGTTTCTTGGATGATAAGTATGGGCCCGACGCTGACCATATTCTTCTTGGGCAAATTTTACCTTCAAGCTCTCAATTAAATAGAGTCCGACAAGATCATTTAACTCTTGTTCATCCATATCATGAATAATACCTAATAAATCCTCACGGGACATTTCTTCAAGAAAAGCGAAAGTGAGCATATCAATATCTTCTTCATCGCCTGTCAGCTTATTTCGATACAGATCAAATAGTTCATCCACTAATTTCAATTCGTTCACCTCTCCTGTTTAGAATGATTTTTTTCATTTCTTTCTATTCAATTCCCTTAAAAGTTTAAAAATATGCTAATTTGATTTACGCAATGATGAAAGTAGTGTCTGAGCGATTTTAGAATAGAAGTTGTTATTTCTTAATTTTATGATAATTCAATCCAAAAATGAAGAAAAAAGATTTAAGAATAAAATCTATTTTTTGTGGAAGCAATAAGTAAAAGGGGATGATAGGATGGAGCACGCAAAAAAAACTTATTATATAGACCCAGGTACCGGGGAAATTTCTCAAAGTGCTACTAGTTCGACATGGAGTTATAAAATTCACGCATCTGATGAGGAAATCATTCAGCTCCGTGAATTGTTTGATCAAAACTATGCAACTGAATGGCAAAGTTTCTTTCGCGCCCATGTTCCATACGTTCAATATCACTATGATCGTGAAAATGATGCATATGACCAAACAATCGCAAAGGTATACGAATTGTTATATAAGCTTGGTGATGAAGAAGCTCAAAGTCACATCAAGAGTATGAATATTATACCTGAAAATAATGTTTAATCAATTTAGCATCCTTATCTTTTAAAGATAGGGATCTTTTTTCTTTTTCTATTATAAATCGACTATAATAAAAGTAGTAAAGATTCGTGAAGGCGTGATTTAAGATGAAAACTTTTTTAGATATCGCGGGGAACAGGGTTGAGTTATCCTTCTCCCAGCATGCCTTTCAAGAGGAAGCAAGGCATGTTCTAGTCATTTGCCTATTTGGAGATGATTGGCTTCTAACACATCATAAAACGAGGGGATTGGAATTTCCGGGCGGTAAAATGGAAGCAGGGGAATCGCTTGAGGACGCAGCTTACCGTGAGGTTTATGAAGAAACAGGTGCTCAAATAAGCGAACTTACGAAAATTGGCGAGTACCGGGTAACAGATCCCAAAGGAACCTTTGTAAAGGCAGTGTTTTGGGGACGAGTTGAGCAATTAAATGAAAAAGGCGACTATCTGGAGACTGATGGACCGGTTGTTGTGAATGGAGATATCCTAAAATTGCGATTCAGCCCTGAATACAGCTTTATTATGAAGGATAAAGTCATCGAGGAATGCATAAAAAGATTAGCCTTACTGAAAAACCAATAAAGAATAGCTGCATCTTCGCTATTCTTTATTGGTTTTTCAATATAATTTTTTTTACAAAGTATTGGATCCTCGTAGTCGAAAATAATGGTTAGCAAATATTTTTTTAAAACAGAAAATTCTAAATTTTATTCATAATTTGATTGACAATGGGGTAAATATGTGAGAATATCAACTTATGAATCCGCTTTCAATATTTGAATAATTCATTCTTTTCAAAGTATACAAACTTTGTTATGAATGGATGCTATTTTAAAACATTACTCCACGCGCATTCAATCTAAATTGGAGAATGATTAGGGAAGATGTAGTTATGTATTCCAACGCACTGGTAATGGAATCATAAAGTGTATGTTAGATTATCTTACATGTTACTGGTTTTCTAGATTACAGTAAGATATTCTTTACATAAGAACAATTGAATATTTTACGGTTGATTGTATTGGGAGAGAGTGACGAATGTCGCCGCCGAAGGAGCAAATTCCATAAAATCCTTGGAATAAATCTCTCAGGTAAAAGGAACCATTACATGACGTAGCTCTGGAGAGTGCATATTTCTTTATATGCCACCAAAGGGGATCCGCTTTTTTGTGGGACAAACTTTCAGGTAAAAGGACAGAGAAGGTAGAAACACTGCCTTCTTCTGTCCTTTTTTGTTGTAGCAAACAAATAATTCCTGAAATTTAGCGCTATTAAGTTCAACAACAGCATTTAGCCATGTATATAGCAGTTATCATCAACAAATTCTATTATATGGACCTTAATATGCTGAGGGGATTTAGCGCATTAAAAAAAAGGAGGAGTAGGAATCGAGTAAAGAAACGATATTAGTATGAGGCAATATTTACGGGAATAGTGCAAAAAATTTGACAAAACCCACAAGTTACTTTTGTAGAAACCTTTGCATCAGAATTATCTCTATATTCGTAAAAAAAACTTTGTGACAAAAGCAGGTGCAGTTACAGAGATGATTTTCGGAGTGCTCACTGTGGCCTATATTACTCTTACTCAGGATCGCAACATTGTTTCCATCGCTCCCGTAAGTCATTTAAGATTTAAATACTGGCACCCTTGCTTTAATGATAAATGTTGTCATAACAGTTATTTTTAGTCTTGTTACTCCTGAAAAAAGTTAAATCAAATAATGTAAATTCAAAAACAGCCTGATATTTTACAGAATGCAAGTAATTTTTTCTGCCGGTTGAGTAATCGTGTAAAGTCTTTATTGGATTTACTATCAAATATTCAACATAGATCCTGCCTCTAGAATATTCACAATAGTCAAAATAGAGCATACAAAACTAGTAGAGAGAGGGAATTATATGAAGGAACAAAAATTGGAAAGAGGCCTAAAAAACAGGCACGTACAATTAATCGCTATTGGTGGGGCAATTGGAACAGGATTATTTCTTGGTGCTGGAAAATCTATACATTTGGCAGGACCTTCGATTTTATTTGCTTACCTGATTACAGGGGTAATCTGTTTCTTAATCATGCGCGCACTTGGCGAACTGCTCTTAACTAATTTGAACTATCATTCTTTTGTTGACTTTGTTAGAGACTATTTAGGTAATATGGCAGCATTTGTCACGGGCTGGACCTACTGGTTCTGCTGGGTTTCAATTGCTATGGCTGATTTAACAGCAGTTGGACTCTATACCCAATATTGGCTTCCTAATGTACCACAGTGGATGCCTGGATTAATTGCACTTGTTATTTTGTTAATTATGAACCTTACAACGGTTAAACTTTTTGGTGAAATGGAATTTTGGTTTGCATTAGTTAAAGTTATCGCGATCCTGGGACTCATTTTCGTTGGTATTTTTATGATTATTAAAGGCTTTTCCACCAATTCAGGTCCATCTAGCTTCACGAACTTATGGAGTCATGGCGGCTTATTTCCTAATGGCATAGGCGGGTTTATTCTCTCATTCCAGATGGTGGTGTTTGCGTTTACAGGTATTGAACTTGTAGGACTTACTGCAGGTGAAACAAAAGACCCGGAAAAAGTTATCCCAAAAGCAATCAATAATATCCCAATTCGAGTTTTTATTTTCTATCTTGGCGCGCTATTAGTCATAATGAGTATTTATCCATGGAATGCCATAAATCCGGCAAAAAGTCCATTTGTCCAAGTCTTCGTAGCGGTTGGGATCGCAGCTGCTGCCGGTATTGTCAATTTTGTTGTGCTCACATCCGCAGCTTCAGCATGTAACAGCGCCGTCTTCAGTACAAGCCGGATGGTATTCTCACTTGCTAAAGATAAAAATGCACCTGCACCATTTACCAAACTTACAACACGTAAAGTACCTTCTAATGCGTTATTCTTTTCAAGTGCTGTCATTCTTGTTGCTGTTATTTTAAACTATATAATGCCTGAAGGAGTATTTACACTCATTACAAGTATTTCTACAGTATGTTTCATCTTTATTTGGGGCATTACTGCCATCAGCCATTTAAAATACCGGAAAACAAGACCGGATTTGGCAAAAGTCAACAAATTTAAAATGCCGCTTTATCCATTTTCGAATTACCTGATCCTAGCTTTCTTAGCTTTCGTTCTTGTCGTGCTTGGCCTTGCGGAAGATACTCGTGTTGCTTTGTTTGTAACTCCTGTCTGGTTTATTGTGCTAATTGCCATTTATAAAATACGGAATATGAAGGCAGGCCAGGAAGAGCAAGTGAGTCAGGAAAAGATAGCAGGAAATTAAGCGAAGATGTCTGATATAGCCGCTATTGTTACCGTTTTCAAAAAAAACTTAAAAAAGCTTGACTTTGATTCCATTAACGATTATTCTGAAAACAACAAATGAATAGAGCGGATGACGGTTGTGGGAGAGCGCAATTTTTTTACAAGCCACCGAAGGAGCAAGTTCCAAAAAAACCCTTGGAATAAATCTCTCAGGTAGATGGAACCACAACTGGACGCAACTCTGGAGAGCGCGTATAAAGTTATGCCACCAAAGGGGAAGGTTCTAAACGGAACTAAACTCTCAGGTAAAAGGACAGAGAAGGGAAAAATGCTTTAAAAGCTACCCTTCTACTGTCCTTTTTTGCGTGCAAAAAAGCAGTGTTTCGTTATAACACATCAAGGGGTAGTTTAAACCATATTTCAAGGAGGAGTAGGAATGGGATTACAACAAAATGACTCAACTATTTTTGAAGCAATTAAGAAAGAGCAAAATCGCCAGCTACAAACCTTGGAGTTGATCGCATCTGAAAACTTCGTAAGCCAAGATGTGCTAGAAGCAATGGGAAGTGTGATGACGAATAAATATGCAGAAGGCTACCCTGGGAAGCGCTACTATGGTGGATGTGAATTTGTTGATGTGGCGGAACAAACAGCCATTGACCGCCTCACTCAGCTGTTTGGCGCCAAATATGCCAATGTTCAGCCACACTCAGGTGCACAAGCAAACTTTGCTGTATTTTTCGCTCTGCTCCAGCCTGGTGATAAAGTGATGGGGATGAACCTTTCGCAAGGTGGACATTTAACTCACGGAAGCCCTGTAAGTGTTTCTGGAAAATGGTTTGAAGTTGTGTCCTATGGTGTTAGAGAGGATACTCAAATGATCGACTACGAAGAATTGGAAGCGATCGCCAAAAAGGAAAAACCAAAATTGATTATTGCGGGGGCAAGTGCTTACCCTAGAAAGATTGATTTCGCTCGCTTCAGACAAATTGCTGATCAAGTTGGCGCAAAATTCATGGTGGATATGGCACATATTGCCGGGCTTGTTGCAGCTGGACTTCATCCATCGCCAGTTCCATATGCAGATGTTGTCACGAGCACTACGCATAAAACGTTAAGAGGCCCGCGCGGCGGCATTATTTTAACCAATGATGAAGAAATCAGTAAAGCGATTAATAAATCAGTGTTCCCGGGAATTCAAGGCGGCCCGCTTATGCATATCATTGCAGCTAAGGCGGTTGCTTTCAACGAAGCATTGCAGCCAAGCTTTAAGGAATATGCAAAACAGGTCATTGCAAATGCATCAACACTTGGCGAAACATTAAAAAATGAAGGTGCAGCCCTTGTTTCTGGTGGAACAGATAATCATATCGTTCTATTAGATTTACGTCCGTGGAATTTAACCGGAAAAGTAGCAGAGAAATTATTAGAAGAAGCAGGCATTACTGTAAATAAAAATACGATTCCATATGACCCGGAAAAGCCGTTTGTTACAAGTGGTATCCGGATGGGAACAGCCGCTTTAACGACTCGCGGCATGAAGCAGGATGAAATGGTGAAAATCGGAAAAGTTATTGCGGCTGTTCTGAAGAGTAAAGGGGACGAAGCAGTGCTTGAAAAAGCAAAGGAAACCACTAAATCGATTTGTGATGCCTATCCGATATTTCAGCAGGCAGTCACAGTGTAAGAAAGGGGCATGCTGATGGAATTTCAGAGTTGTTTTGACATTATTGGCCCGATCATGGTGGGACCTTCTAGTTCGCATACAGCAGGTGTCGTATCGATCGGAAAATTTATTTATGAATTGTTGGGAGATTGTCCCGAAGAAGCAAATATTGTCTTTTATGATTCTTTCGCTGAAACCTATCAGGGCCATGGAACAGACAAGGCTCTGCTCGGCGGCTTAATCGGGATGGATACAGATGATCCACAAATCAAGTATTCATTGGAGTGGGCGAAGGAAAACGGCTTGAAGTACCAATTCGAATTTGCGGAAGACTGCGAGTATTATGATCATCCAAATATAGCAATCGTTACAGCAAAGTGCGGTGATTATGTTGTTAAGGTTGGTGGTGTATCGCTAGGAGGCGGCTTATCTAAGATCTTTTTGATTGACGATGAGATGGTCGATATTCGTTTGAGTGCAGGCGAAGATTTTACAAACCTTGCCAGCCAGTATCGTCCTAGCAGGAAACAGCTTATGGAGGCAATATGATGGAAATCGGGTCTATGAGAGAACTGCTCGAAGCCTGTGAAAGTGAAAAAAAAACCATTGGCGAAATCATGTTAACGTTGGAAACAGAAAAATCCGGAAGAGATCAAGAAACCATTATTGCGATGATGGAAGAACGATTGATCAAAATGAAAGAAGCTGTTGACAGCGGTATAAAAGATAACTCAAGCGCACCAAGTGGAATTTCCGGCGGTGATGCCGTGAAAATGTATGATTACATGAATCAAGGTAAAGCACTGTCAGGGAGCTATATCAGCAATGCAATGAGCTTTTCATTAGCAACTTCTGAGAACAATGCACGAATGGGTGTCATTGTTGCAACACCAACTGCCGGGGCAGCCGGGATTTTACCTGGGGTATTGTTTTCGCTCCATAAAAATGATGGTACACCATATAAAGATTTAGTCATGGGATTGTTTACAGCCAGTATGCTCGGTTATGTCATTGCGAACCGCTCCTTCATTTCAGGGGCAGCGGGAGGGTGCCAGGCTGAGGTTGGATCGGCAACAGCCATGGCAGCCGGAACGATTGTTGAATTAAAAGGGGGCACACCACAGCAAGCTGTGACTGCAACTGCGATAGCGATGAAGTCACTTTTAGGTTTGGTGTGCGACCCTGTAGCAGGCCTGGTTGAAGTGCCTTGCATTAAGCGGAATGTCATTGGAACTTCCATCGCGTTTTCAGCAGCGGATATGTCCCTTGCCGGGATTGAAAGCCGTATTCCTTGTGATGAAGTAATTGAAGCGATGTATAGAGTCGGAAAAGATATGCCTCGGACCCTCCGGGAAACTGCACTTGGAGGGCTGGCAACGACAGAAACAGGGAAACAAGTAAAAGAACGACTATTTTGCAGGAAATCATAGGGGGTATAGCAATGAGTACAAAAACAGCATTAAAGCAAACACCGCTTTTTGAAACGTATGGAAAATATGGTGCCAAAGTTATTGATTTTGGAGGCTGGGCACTGCCGGTACAGTTTTCGGGCATTTTAGAGGAGCATGAGACAGTTCGAACAAAAGCGGGACTTTTTGATGTCTCCCATATGGGTGAAGTGCTTGTTGAGGGTAAAGATGCAGAGAGTTATATCGACTTTCTTGTGACAAACGATGTAACAAAGCTTAGCATTAATCAAGCACAGTATTGCGCCATGTGCTATCCAGACGGCGGAACTGTCGATGATTTACTAGTGTACAAATTAGAAGATGAAAAATATTTACTCGTCATTAATGCTGCAAACATTGAGAAAGATTTCGAATGGATGCAAAAGCAAGCAAAAGGAGAGATGACGCTGCAAAATATTTCGAATGAAATTGCTCAGCTTGCTATCCAGGGTCCTAAAGCTGAAGGGATCTTACAAAAGTTAACGGATATTAATCTATCCGAAATCGGATCATTTACATTTGCTCAACATGTCGACTTGGACGGGGCAAAAGATGTACTAGTATCCCGCACGGGCTATACAGGGGAAGATGGTTTCGAACTGTACTTTTCCGCTGATCAAGCACCGGCACTTTGGGAAAAGCTTTTAGAAGCTGGAAGTGAAGACGGGTTAAAGCCATGTGGACTTGGTGCCCGTGACACGTTGCGCTTAGAAGCAAAGCTTTCCCTATATGGCCAGGAATTAGCGAGCGATATTAATCCGCTTGAAGCAGGAATCGGCTTTGCCGTAAAACTGAAAAAGGAAAGCGATTTTATCGGGAAATCTGCACTCATCGCCCAAAAAGAAGCTGGATTAAAACGAAAAATTGTAGGAATTGAAGTGACAGGACGTGGGATTCCGCGCCACGGTTATAAAGTGGTTTCAGAAGCTGGAGAGGAACTTGGGGTTGTGACATCTGGAACACAGTCACCATCGTTAAAGAAAAGCATTGGTCTTGCATTAATAGCAGCGGAATATGCAGAAATTGGGACACCTTTAAAAGTGGAAATCCGTAACAAGTTGATTGATGCTGTAGTGGTAAAAGCTCCATTCTATAAAAGAGGTTAATAGAGTGTCAAAGCTGTAGGCTATCTTCCATACAGGCGGCAGTTGCTAGGTCGCCTGTTATTATAACATTTACTGAATTTTTAAAACCAAAAAAAGAGCTGAAGGGAAGAAAAAACCAATGACAAATGCAACTGCAAGCTTACGATATAGCAAGGAACACGAGTGGGTTTTACAATTAGAAGGAAATCGAGTGCGCATTGGAATTTCGGATTATGCCCAAAAACTACTTGGCGATATCGTATTTGTTGAAAATCCGCAAGTGGATGATGAAGTAACTGCAGAGGAATCAATGGGAACAATCGAATCAGTTAAAGCTGTTTCTGAAATTTTCGCTCCAGTTTCAGGTACAGTTGTCCGGATCAACGAAGAGTTAGAAGATGCTCCAGAGACAATTAACGAATTCCCATTTGGCAAAGGCTGGTTACTAGAGATCGAAATGTCATCTCCGGAAGAACTGGAAGCCCTTTTAAATGAGGATGAGTATCAAGCATTTATTAATGAAGGAGAGGAATAAGATGGCGAATACTTATAGATATCTCCCTGATACGGAACAAGACAAAAAGGAAATGCTCGATTTCTTAGGAATGTCTTCAATTGAAGAATTATTTGCAGATATTCCTTCTGAACTTCGCTTAAAAGGTGAATTAGCTATTCCAGAAGCGGATCCAGAACCTGTTCTATTGAAGAAAATGAACAAACTTGCTGCGCGTAATTTAAATGCAGATCAGTATCCAACTTTTCTAGGTGCGGGTACATATGATCATTACATTCCAAGTGTTGTTGATCATATGATTTCACGTTCGGAATTTTATACAGCTTATACACCATATCAACCAGAAATCAGCCAAGGGGAATTACAAGCTATTTTTGAATTCCAAACGATGGTTAGTGAATTAACAGGAATGGATTTAGCAAACTCATCTATGTACGACGGCTTTACATCTCTAGCAGAAGCTGCTTCACTTGCTGTTGCTTCTACAAGACGTTCAAAAGTAGTTATTTCACAAGCTGTTCATCCTGAATCCCGTGCAGTTTTAAACACTGTTGCAAAGGGTCATGGATATTCAGTTGAAGAAGTAAGTCTTGCTGTAGATGTAACAGACTTAGAACAACTTAAAGCACAAGTGGATAAAGGCACAGCAGCTGTAGTTGTTCAATATCCAAATTTCTTTGGTTCGATTGAAGATCTAACAGAAATTAAGAAAATTGCAGCAGCAAACGGAGCGGTTTTCATCGTAAGTTCCAATCCGCTGGCATTGGCTCTTCTTCAGGCTCCTGGTAAGCTTGGGGCAGATATTGTAGTTGGGGATATGCAGCCATTAGGAATCCCAATGTCCTTCGGGGGCCCACACTGTGGTTATTTTGCAGTCAATAAGAAATTTATGCGGAAAATCCCTGGACGTATTGTCGGGCAAACGACAGATGAGAAAGGACAACGCGGATTTGTGTTAACCTTGCAAGCTCGTGAGCAGCATATCCGCCGCGATAAAGCGACATCCAATATTTGTTCAAACCAAGCACTAAATGCTCTTGCCTCTTCTATTTGCATGTCAGCATTAGGAAAGAATGGAATTCGTGAAATGGCACAGCAAAATATTGAGAAAGCTGACTACATGGCTAAATCTCTTCAAAACAAAGGCTTTAACGTTTTAAACAAGTCAGCATTCTTCAATGAATTTGTTGTAGAACTTCCACGTCCAATTAAAGAAGTTAACACTAAGCTTCTTGAATCAGGATTCATCGGTGGTTATGACTTAGGCATTGATTACGGATTTGAAAATCAAATGCTGATTGCAGTAACAGAACAACGTACAAAAGAAGAGATTGACCAATTTGTAGAAGCAGTGGAGGCGGTTGTAAATGGCTGAGTATAATGATTTAATTTTTGAAATCAGTCGTCCCGGTCGTGTGAGTTATAGCCTACCGAAAAGTGACGTTGATAGCATTAACTTAGAAGATAAATTTCCAAAACATTTAATTCGTGATGAAGAAGCAGAGCTTCCTGAAGTAGCTGAACTTGACCTTGTTCGTCACTATACAGCACTCTCAAATAAAAACCACGGAATCGATAATGGATTCTATCCACTGGGATCTTGTACAATGAAATACAATCCAAAAGTGAACGAAGTTGTGGCACGTATTCCAGGATTTAGCCGCATTCATCCATATCAACCAACTGAAACAGTACAGGGCGCTTTGGAATTATTATATAATCTACAAGAAGAACTAGCTGTTATCACTGGTATGGATGCAGTAACACTACAACCTTCAGCAGGTGCTCAAGGTGAATGGACCGGATTAATGATGGTCAAAGCCTATCATGAAAACAAAGGCGAAACTAGAACAAAGGTACTTGTTCCAGACTCTGCTCATGGCACAAACCCTGCCAGTGCAAGCGTTGCCGGCTTTAACACAGTTACCATTCCATCCAATGAAGATGGATTAGTTGATTTAGAAGAATTAAAGAAACATGTTGATAGTGATACAGCTGCATTAATGCTTACAAATCCTAATACCCTTGGGTTATTTGAAAAGCAAATTAAAGAAATCGCTGAAGTTGTTCATGAAGCAGGCGGATTACTTTACTATGATGGAGCAAACTCCAATGCAATTTTAGGAAAAACCACTCCAGGAGACATGGGCTTTGATGTTGTGCATTTAAATCTTCATAAAACATTCACAGGTCCACACGGTGGTGGAGGCCCAGGTTCAGGCCCAGTTGGGGTTAAGGAGATCTTAATTCCTCATTTACCTGTACCACGTATTGAAAAAGATGGAGAAAAATTTGTACTAAATGCAAATTACCCATTGTCCATTGGACGTGTTAAAGGATATTATGGAAACTTTGGTATTAACGTTCGTGCCTACGCTTATATTCGTACAATGGGAAATGTTGGCTTACGTGAAGTTTCTGAAGGCGCTGTTCTTCATGCAAACTACCTACGTAAGAAGCTGGAACCATATTTTGACGCACCATATTCACAAATTTGTAAGCATGAATTTGTCTTATCTGGTTCAAGACAGAAAAAATTGGGAGTTCGTACACTTGATATGGCAAAACGTCTGTTAGATTTTGGCTATCATCCACCTACTATCTACTTCCCATTAAATGTTGAAGAATGTTTAATGATTGAACCAACGGAAACAGAATCAAAAGAAACAATGGATGCTTTTGCAGATGTGATGATTCAAATTGCCAAAGAGGTAGAAGAAAACCCTGGTATCGTTTTAGAGGCACCACATACAACGGTGATCGGCCGATTGGATGAAGTGCAAGCAGCTAGACAACCGATTTTGCGCTATACAAAAGAAGAATCGACAGTGAAAGAAAAAGAAACTGTAAACGTATAAAATGAGATTTTCATCTGTGCGGGGGTTACCCTGCACAGATAATTTTCAAGTTTAGTAGATTATATGTTCCGTTCATAGGAGTGAATGAGATGGCAGCTGAGTATGTTCGCAAACCAGAATGGCTTAAGATTAAATTAAATACGAATGAACAGTATACAGGCTTGAAAACGATGATGCGTGAAAAAAAGCTTCATACGGTCTGTGAAGAAGCGAAATGCCCGAATATTCATGAATGCTGGGCATCACGAAAAACAGCAACATTTATGATATTAGGAAGTGTATGCACACGTGCCTGCCGATTCTGTGCCGTCCAAACGGGGCTTCCGACGGAGCTTGATTGGGAAGAGCCGGAGCGTGTGGCAGAATCAGTGGAGCAAATGGGTCTAAAGCATGTCGTAATTACTGCTGTTGCCCGTGATGATTTAAAGGATGGAGGAGCAGGAGTTTTTGCAGCAACGGTAAAAGCCGTAAGACGCCGTAATCCATTTTGCAGTATTGAAGTACTTCCTTCCGATATGAATGGTGAATATGAGAACTTAAAAACATTAATGGATGCGAAGCCCAACATTTTAAATCACAATATTGAGACGGTAAAACGATTATCACCAAAAATTCGTGCCCGGGCTACTTACGAACGTTCCCTTGAGTTTTTGCGCCGTGCAAAAGAAATGAATCCTGCTATTCCAACCAAATCAAGCATTATGATCGGTCTTGGAGAAACAAAAGAAGAAGTTATCGAAACGATGGATGATCTTCGCGCTAACAATGTGGATATTATGACAATCGGCCAATATTTGCGACCTACCAAAAATCATTTAAAAGTTGAAAAATACTGGAGTCCACAAGAGTTTGAAGAACTTAGAATAATTGCCATGTCAAAAGGATTTAGTCACTGCGAAGCGGGTCCGCTTGTTCGCTCCTCTTATCATGCTGATGAACAGGTTCAAGCAGCAAAAGTAAAGGTGCAATCATAAAAGATCGGACTTGCGAGAAAGAGAGGATTCCATGGTTATAACATTAACGGAGACAGCATTAACTAAGCTAAAAGCAATGGAATTGAGGGAAGGACAATTTCCCCGAATTGATGCCGAAGTAGCCGGTGGATGTGGAGTATCTGTAAAATTTTCGCTTATTTTTGATGAAGTAAGACGGAACGATACTGTTATTGAATTTGATGGAATCCAGTTCCGAATAGATTTCTTTACAAAACGTATGTTAGATGAAGAGACGCAAATTGATTATACAGATGAACTTGGCTTTCTCGTTGGAGAGAGTTTTACTTCAAGTGCATGTGCAATAGAAATAAATTAATTCTGATTATTCTGAAAATAACAAAAATAGCAGCGAATGACGGTTGTGGGAGAGTGCATTTTTCACGCCACCGAAGGAGCAAGTTCCAAAAAGACCCTTGGAACAAATCTCTCAGGTAGATGGAACCACAACTGGACGCAACTCTGGAGAGCGCGTATACATATATGCCACCAAAGGGGAAGGTTCTCATTATAAATGGAACTAAACTCTCAGGTAAAAGGACAGAGAAGGGTAAAAGCAAGCTTTAGCTGCCCTTCCCTGTCCTTTTTTGCGCAAAAAAATAATGGTCTCTATCAGTTTTCTTGGAAATGAAATCTGAAGTGATTAAGAGATTAAGATTAATCTTCCGGCTTTAAAACATAAAGGGTAGCTTGAGTAATATTTCAATATGAAAGGGAGATACAGAGATGACAAAAGAATATGACGTTGTTATTATCGGTGGTGGACCAGGAGGATATGTTGCTGCTATTCGCGGATCTCAATTAGGTCTCAAAGTGGCGGTTGTTGAAAAAAGTAAAGTCGGTGGTACTTGCCTTCATGCCGGATGTATCCCGACTAAGGCCTTATTAAGAAGTGCGGAAGTGTATGTTCAAACAAAAATTGCAGATCGGTTTGGTGTAATTGCCTCCCCAGAAATAGGACTTGATTTCTCGAAAGCACAGAATCGGAAAGAAGAAATTAAGGACCGCCTATTTAAAGGAATCCAACATTTAATGCAAAAAGGAAAAATCGATGTTTATGATGGGAAAGGCAGCATTTTGGAGACAAAAGATGTCTTAATAGAATTGAATAATGGTGAAGGGGAAATCATTTTAAGTCCCCGGAATATTTTAATTGCTACAGGATCAAGACCAAGAACACTCCCTGGATTGGATGTAGATGAGAAGTATGTGATGACCTCAGATGAATCACTCGAAATGGTGGAACTTCCAAATTCGATTATCATTGTTGGCGGAGGAGTGATTGGAATAGAATGGGCATCAATGCTCGTGGACTTCGGATTACAAGTTACAGTAATTGAATATGCAGATCGGATTTTACCGACAGAAGATCAAGATGTTTCAAAGGAAATTCAGCGTTTACTAAAGAAAAAGGGCGTTAAAATCGTCACAGGGGCAAAGGTGCTTCCGGAAACGCTTGAAAAAGGTGAGGGTGTTTCGGTTAAGGCAGAGCATAAAGGGAAAGAAACGTCGTTTTCTGCAGATAAACTTTTGGTATCGGTAGGGCGATCACCAAATACCGAAGGAATTGGGCTTGAAAAAACGTCAGTTGAATTGAATGGTATTTTTATTAAAACCAATGAGCATTATCAAACAAATGAACCGAATATTTATGCAATCGGCGATGTCATTGGCGGCTTGCAGCTTGCCCATGTTGCCTCACATGAAGGAATCATTGCCATTGAACACATCGCAGGGGAAAATCCTGGTGTACTTGATTCTTCACTTGTTCCAAAATGTGTATACTGTAGTCCTGAAGTAGCAAGTATTGGACTCACAGAAGATCAAGCAAAAGAGAAAGGCTATCAAGTAAAAACGGGTAAATTCTCATTCCGTGGAATCGGAAAAGCTCTCGTTTATGGTGATTCAGACGGATTTGTGAAACTTGTTGTTGAAGAAGGAACGAATAAGCTACTAGGAGCGCATATGGTCGGTCCGCATGTAACGGATATGATTACGGAAGTTGGCTTAGCCAGTGTATTGAATGCAACTGCAATGGATATCGCCCATACGATTCATCCACACCCAACATTAACAGAAGCGATTGGTGAAGCGGCATTAGCCGTAGATGGAAAGGCTATTCATGCATAAGAAGATCACTTTAGGATTGATTGGATTACAAAAAATAGGAATAAGTATTTAAGAGGTTTCAGAGGGTTCTCCTGCATTAACCTTTAAATCAATCAAATTATTAGCCCTTCTATTCAATTAGCTTTACATAAAATATACGACTAAGGATGGTGGAAGAGCAATGATTACAAAAGTAAAGCAGAACCGTGCAAAATTATTAATTTCTTGTCCGGAAAAGCCGGGTATCATCTCGACAGTAACGAATTTTTTATTAGAACACAAAGCCAATATTGTACATTTTGACCAGCATACAACAGATCCGCACGCAGGTGTATTTTTTATGCGGATCGAGTTTGATATGGAAGAATTTGATGCTTCATTTGAAAAGCTTGAACAAGATCTGCATGTTATGGGACGGGACTATTCTTTGGATTGGCAGTTGACCAGTAATGAAAAAAGGAAGCGAATGGCCATCTTTGTTTCCAAAGCAGACCATTGTCTCAATGAGTTGCTTTGGCGGTGGAAATCCAAGGAAATACAGGTGGAAATCCCGATGGTTATTAGTAATCATCTCGATTTAAAAGAAACTGTTGAAGGGTACGGTATTCCTTATTATCATATCCCAATGTCTCATGATTCGAAAGAAGAGGCAGAACAGAAAGTGTTAGAGCTTTTGGAAGGGAAAGTAGATTTTATTGTGCTTGCAAGGTATATGCAAATTCTTTCCCCCAATTTTATTTCTCGTTATCCCAATCAAATTATTAACATCCATCACTCTTTCTTACCGGCATTTGTTGGGGCAAATCCTTATGTGAGAGCGTTTAATCGGGGTGTAAAGTTAATCGGGGCAACTGCCCACTATGTAACGAATGATCTCGATGAAGGACCGATTATTGAACAAGATGTACAACGGATTAATCATCGCTATGCAGCAGAAGATTTAAAGACTGCCGGACGTCATGTGGAAAAGAGGGTTCTTGCCGAAGCGGTTTCGTGGCATGTTGAAGATAAAGTTCTTGTTCATGGTAATAAAACAATTGTCTTTGCATGAGTTGTTTTGCTAGGCAAGACAAGCTTTTTCCTTAAAGAAATAAAATGAAAAGATAAAAAGGCAGCTAATTACTTTTTTTCAAAGTACATAGCTGCTTTTTTGATACAGGTTATTCGACTTCTTGAAAAAATGACCTAAGAAACAGAATTTATGAAAGAGCAAGTCATCCGGAAATTAATAAAAAGATTCGATTTTACCGAAAAACTAAAAAGAATAGCGTCATTAGCGCTATTCTTTTATTAGTTTTTTCTCAATAAAATCAACGAGCTGGTACATAATAGTCGCTAAGACAGCGATGACAAGCAGTGATAGCATGACTAATGTAAAATTAAACACCTGGAAGCCGTAAATAATCATATATCCAAGACCTTTAGATGAAACAAGATATTCTCCGACAATTACTCCTACCCATGATAACCCGACATTAACCTTTAAGGTCGAGATAATCGTCGGAAAACTGGCAGGCAGGATGGCTTCTTTAAAGCATTGCAGTCGGGTAGCACCAAATGTCTGCATTACTTTGATGTAGTTGGGGTCTACTTCGCGAAAGGATGTATAAATTACGATCGTTGTCACAATAACGGAAATAATAATACCCATTGAAACAATAGAAGTGTAGCCAGGACCTAAAGCAACAATTAAAATCGGACCAAGGGCAACCTTTGGCAATGCGTTTAAAATTACGAGATAGGGATCAAGAACTTTTGAGATCATCGGGGACCACCATAGGATTGCCGCTAAAATGGTACCTAGTAATGTCCCTAATATAAAGCCAAGGACAGTTTCTGTTAAGGTTACACTGGTGCTTTCCAGCAGTGTTCCATCTTGTGCTTTTTCCAAAAATAACAGCCATATTTTTGAAGGTGAACTGAAAATGAGCGGATCGACCCAATGAAGTCTGCTAGCGACTTCCCAGCCAATAAAAAATAATAAAAAAATTAAAACTTGATAAAATCGCACCCATCTTTTTTCAATTTTTATGGAACGTAGATATTCTTGATGCAGGTGTTTTACTTTATGTTGATTCAAGGGATTCCAGCTCCTTCCAAATTGTTTGAAAAAGGGTGGAATACAATTCGTGGTTTCGGGCCTTAAAAGGAGATTCCTTTCTTAGCGCATCGGGAATTTGAAAAGTACGATAAAGCCTGCCTGGCCTTGCTGAAAATAAAAATACCCGATCACTCATCGCAAGGGCTTCACCGATATCATGTGTAACAAGAATGGCCGTTTTTTTAAACTCTTTTAATGTCTTGGAGACTAAATCCTCCAATTTTAACTTAGTTTGATAATCAAGTGCTGAAAAAGGTTCGTCAAGCATTAATATCTTTGGCTCTGTTGCTAATGTTCTTACAAGTGCAGCACGCTGCCGCATTCCACCGGAAAGCTGCTTTGGCAGTTGGTTCTCCACGCCGTTTAGACCAATTTGCTTTAAAAGCTGTAATGCTGCTGATTTCGTTTTCTCATTAAGCTGTTTTGATAATTTCAATCCCAAAAGGACGTTTTCTTCAATTGTTTTCCAAGGAAACAGGTAGTCTTGCTGAAGCATATAGCCAATATCATTCTTTTTCGAAGACAGAGGTTTATTTTCCAGAAGAACGGTTCCTTGGGTTGGTTTCAGTAACCCGGCAATAATGGACAGAAGGGTCGTTTTTCCACAGCCGCTAGGGCCGAGAAAGGAAACAAATTCTCCTTCCTCAATTTTTAGTGAGACATTGGAGAGGGCCGTGGTCGTAGAGGCTTTTGTAAAATAGGTATGTTGGATTTCATTGATGGTCAACAAACTCATTGGACCGCCTCCTTTAGACTTTACTTTTGGATCTCAAAGTTTTTTACTTTTGAATGACAGACTCAGCGATACTCGTATTCACAAGGGTTTTATAGTCTACTTGTTTTGGAAGTTCTCCAGCTTCTTTCATAATAGTTTGGAGGTTATTCCATTCTTTTTGATCAAGAATTGGATTGGTTGCATACGATCCTTGTGTTTTATAACGGTCAACAACTGTTTCCATAATACCCATATCCGTGTCAGGAAAATACGGCTGAATGGCTTGAGCTGTCTCTTTAGCAGAATGAGAGTCCACCCATTGCTGAGCCCGATAGATTGCTTTTGTGAATTTTTTGACAGTTGCAGGATTTTTTTTCATATAGCTTTGTTTTGCCATAAAGGTAGTATAGGGGACATGCCCAGATTCTGTTCCAAAGGAAGCGACGATATAGCCTTTTCCTTCCTTTTCAAATATGCTGGCAGTTGGTTCAAATAATTGGACAAAGTCACCTGTTCCAGAAGCAAACGCACTTGAAATGTTAGCAAAATCAACATTTTGAATTAAGTTTAAGTCTTGGTGCGGATCAATCCCATGTTGTTTGAGAACATATTCACCAACCATTTGCGGCATTCCGCCTTTTCGTTGTCCTAGAAAGGTTGTGCCTTTTAATAGCTCCCATGAAAAATGATCAATTTTCTTTCTTGAAACAAGGAATGTACCATCTGTTTGGGTTAACTGAGCAAAATTGATAACTGGGTCACCGGAGCCTTGTGCATAAACATAGATTGATGTTTCTGAACCAACGAGTCCGATATCAGCACCTCCAGAAAGCAGGGCGGTCATCGTTTTATCACCACCAGCAGTAGTCGTAAGGCTAACGTCTAATCCTTCATCTTTAAAAAAACCTTTGGATAATGCAACATATTCAGGTGCATAGAAAATCGAACGGGTTACCTCAGCAATGCGGACTTTTTCATGCTGTTTTTTGGGTGGTTGACTAGTATTACTGCAGGCTGCTAATGAAAAGATAAGAATAGCGGAGAAGAAAATGGAAACACTGAGTTTTAACAATTTTTTCATGTAATGGAACCTCCTCAATCTGGGCTGTTTTTTACCTAAAATATCGTATGAAGGGGAAGAAAATGTGTGAATGCCCAATTGTAAAAAGTAAAAGGAGAGGGTGTAATAATGGACGAGAATGGTAAAGTAGTCGCATCACACAGATTACCATCTCCGAATCCGAATGTAGAATTAACGCTGGTTACCTATTTTTCAAATGGGTTGCGCGTAAAGGGTCTGCTTGCTGAACCAAAGCATCAAAAAACAAAGGATGCCTTTCTTTATTTAAGAGGTGGGATTAAAAGCGTGGGGATGGTCCGTCCGGCAAGGATAGCGCAGTTTGCTGCAGAGGGATTTATTGTGTTTGCTCCCTTTTATCGAGGCAACCAAGGTGGAGAAGGAAATGAAGATTTTGGCGGAGAAGACAGGGAAGATGCGTTTGCAGCATTAATTCTGTTGAAATCACTTCCCACTGTAAAAAACATTCATGTTTTTGGTTTTTCCCGCGGAGGTGTAATGGCTTTATGGACAGCAATCAACTTTCCTGACATAACAAGCGTTGTGACTTGGGGAGGTGTTAGTGATATGTCGTTAACATACATGGAACGGCAGGACTTAAGAAGAATGATGAAGAGGGTCATTGGCGGAACTCCTACTAGATATCCTGAAAAGTATCACAAGCGCACGCCACTTTATCAAGTAGAAAAAATCACTGCACCCGTATTGATCATCCATGGAGTAAAGGATCAAAATGTTACTGTACAACATGCCTATCTGCTTGAAAATCGGCTTAAGGCATTACATAAACCTGTTGAAAGCTGGTATTTTCATGATTTTAATCACTATTTTCCACCACTTGTCAATCGAAGAATCGTCACAGATTTAACGAGATGGATGAAATCGCAGAGTGAAAAGTGTTAAAATAGAGTTAAAATAATAAGAGGAGCGATGCGAATGGGAATGCCTCTTGAATTAAATACTATGATTGTGACGAAAGGCCGAGAAAAAAGGCTGGAGGAAAATCTTTTTTTATTAGAGAAGAAAGGATATCGATTATATCCAATCGATATCCCCGTGGATGTAAGAAAAGAAATTGAGGGCGATTCAAACGGAACAGGGATGATTAAAAAGGTTGAATGGCAAAATCAAGCAACGTTTATAACCTATGAATTAGTTTCATTGAATTCAACAAATTAATGAGTGGAATAAATAAAAACCTTATCAGCAATGATAAGGTTTTTATTTATAGTATCAGGGAACTTCCGCATTTATTTTAACGGTGCACCTTTTTCAGCAATTTCAGCTGAAACGTCAGCGAACTTTTTGAAGTTTTCACGGAACTTGGCAGCAAGTTCTTTTGCTTTTGCTTCATAAGCGTTCTTGTCAGCCCAAGTTTTTTGCGGTTGCAGTACTTCATCAGGAACACCTGCAACATGAACAGGGATATTTAAACCAAAAATTTCATCTTTAACAGTTTCAACGTTGTTCAATTCACCTTCGAGTGCAGCTTGAACCATTGCCCTTGTATAGGAAAGTTTCATCCGGTTGCCGATCCCATATTCACCGCCAGTCCAGCCTGTATTAACAAGGAATACATTGGCATTATGCTCTAGTACTTTTTGGCCAAGCATTTCTGCATAGCGAGTTGCAGGAAGCGGCAGGAATGGCGCTCCGAAACAGGTAGAAAAAGTTGCTTCTGGAGATGTAACTCCGCGCTCTGTTCCGGCTAGCTTGGATGTATAACCACTTAAGAAGTGGTACATGGCTTGCTCTCTTGATAATTTTGAGATTGGAGGCAAAACTCCAAATGCGTCTGCAGTTAAGAATACAACAGTGTTTGGGTGGCCGGCAACACTAGGCTGAACAATATTATCGAGTGCTTCCAAAGGATAGGCAGCCCGAGTATTTTCAGTCAATGCACTATCATCATAATTCGCTAGTCTAGTAGTAGGGTCGATAACTACATTTTCAAGGACGGTACCGAATTTAATCGCATCAAAAATTTGTGGTTCCTTTTCACGGGAAAGGTTAATTGTTTTCGCGTAGCAGCCACCTTCAATATTAAAGACCCCGTGCTGGGACCAGCCATGCTCATCGTCACCAATTAAACGGCGGTTTGGATCTGCCGAGAGTGTTGTTTTTCCTGTTCCGGAAAGACCGAAGAAAAGGGCAACATCGCCTTCAGCACCTACATTTGAAGAGCAATGCATGGATAAAATATTGTTTTCCGGAAGTAAGAAATTCATAACGGAGAAAATCGATTTCTTCATTTCACCTGCATATTCTGTTCCACCGATTAAAACTGTTTTTCTTTCAAAAGAAATCAGAATAAATGTCTCAGATTTCGTACCATCAACACTTGGATCAGCTTTAAAGTTCGGAGCACAAATAACAGTGAATTCCGGTTTATGGGTACTGAGTTCTTCGTCAGTAGGGCGGATAAATAATTGATGAACAAAAAGATTATGCCATGCGTATTCATTAATAACTTGAATAGGCAATTGGGATTTCTTATCTGCTCCAGCAAAACCATTAAAAACAAAGATTTCCTCTTTTTGATCTAAATAAGCAAGAACTTTGTCATATAGTCTTGAAAATGATTCTTGCGAGATCGGCTGGTTCGTTCCCCAACCAATTTTATCCTTTGTTGACGGTTCCTCAACAATAAATTTATCTTGCGGGGAGCGACCCGTATATTTACCTGTTGAAACTCGTATTGCACCTGTTGAAGTTAAGGTTGCTTCCTTCCGGCTTAAAACCTTTTCGACTAATTGTGGAACTGACAATTGGATATGGACATTTTCCTTTGCAAGTAAACCATTTAGCACATTTTCAGTATGCGTGGAGTTCATTTAATGAATACCATCCTTTACAATGATTTTAATGTTGTAACATTTTACAAATAGTATAGCACATTAAAATGATTAGTCTATACTAATTATGAAAATTTCTGTAAATTAATTAGAATTTCATGAATACCGAAAATTAGCTTATTTAAAGGTAGAAAAAAATGAATGATCCCCTTTTTTCATGATTATTCTGCAAAAGTGGTTGACATTGGTTACTAGGGTACGGTATGATTTTAATTTGAACGGATACTCTCTTATCCCGAGCTGGTGGAGGGACAGGCCCTATGAAACCCAGCAACCTGCTATATGAGAAGAACGACCTCTTTCCAGGTCTTTTTCCTAGCGAGGTGCTAATCTGAAGCAAGGCTTGACCTTGAACGATAAGAGTGAAAGGCGCGCAAAATTTGCTATCAACCTTTCCTCACAATGGAAAGGTTTTTTGTTGTCTAGGAAATTATAAAATAATAACCTGTTGATAACTTTGAATGAAGTTAATTTACATCTTGCTTCAGCGCCCAGCGACTAGTGTACTTCGCCCACCTCCCTGAGATAAGTCAAGCACGAATCGCTAACGCTCTTCGTGTTTCCTTTATCTCAGTCGGTGTGCTCCAGTCCTGTCGTGCGCTAAACAGGTGCTTGCGCTTTCGTTCTTTTGTATAAGCCTTTTAATGATAAGAGTTTCTAATAAAAATCCTTTGTTTATTTCATACTATAAAGGGAATGAGTTCCGTATCAATATCTGAGGTTCAAGAAGTATACCTGTAACCTTCAGGAACCTCGATTATCTCATAAATATAGGAGGAATTCAGTTGTCAGCAAAACGTCGTTTGTTCACTTCTGAATCAGTCACTGAAGGTCATCCGGATAAGATTTGTGACCAAATTTCTGATTCCATTTTAGATGCAATTTTAGCGAAAGATCCCAATGCACGTGTTGCTGCAGAAACTTCAGTAACAACTGGCCTAGTGCTTGTAGCAGGTGAAATCACAACATCTATTTACGTAGATATTCCAAAAATTGTTCGTAAAACCATTAAAGGTATCGGGTACAATCGTGCTAAATATGGCTTTGACTCTGAGACTTGTGCTGTATTAACCTCCATTGATGAGCAATCTCCGGATATAGCAATGGGTGTAAACCAGGCACTTGAAGCACGTGAAGGGCAAATGACTGATGAAGAAATTGAAGCGATTGGTGCAGGAGACCAAGGTTTAATGTTCGGCTTTGCCTGTAACGAAACAAAAGAACTTATGCCGCTGCCTATCTCACTTGCTCATAAGCTTGCCCGTCGTTTAACAGAGGTTCGTAAAGAAGAAATCCTTCCTTATCTTCGTCCAGACGGAAAAACACAAGTAACAGTCGAATATGACGAAAATGACAAACCGGTAAGAATTGATACAATTGTGATTTCAACGCAGCATCACCCAGAAATCGCGTTAGAGCAAATTCAACGTCATGTGAAAGAACATGTTATTAAACCAGTTGTTCCAAAAGAACTAATCGATGAAAATACAAAATATTTCATTAATCCTACCGGCCGTTTTGTGATTGGTGGTCCACAAGGGGATGCAGGCTTAACAGGCCGTAAGATTATCGTTGATACATACGGTGGATATGCCCGTCATGGCGGAGGCGCATTCTCCGGAAAGGACCCTACGAAAGTAGACCGTTCGGCAGCATATGCTGCACGTTATGTTGCTAAAAATATCGTAGCGGCAGGACTAGCAGAGAAAGTTGAAGTACAACTTGCTTATGCCATTGGTGTTGCTAAGCCTGTATCCATTTCCGTTGATACTTTTGGCACAGGTAAAGTCAGTGAAGAAGTATTGGTTGATTTAGTAGGTAAAAACTTTGACCTTCGCCCAGCAGGGATTATTAAGATGTTGGATCTGCGACGTCCAATTTACAAACAAACTGCAGCATACGGACACTTTGGCCGTACAGATGTAGATCTTCCTTGGGAACGGACAGACAAAGCAAATGATTTAAAAGCACAAGCTGGTCTTTAATAGAATGAAACAGCGGGAGTTGCAGCCTAATGTAACTCCTGTTTTTTTGTCTAAGGCTTCATCCCTAGTTTATATGTATATGTATAGGTAAAACTTAATAGTACGTGAATTTTCCTATCATTACAGGTGCAATTTTTTTATGATTAGTGGTAGTATGAGAGAGTATTTATTTTCGACTTGTGTATTCCTTTGCTAAGGAAAAGGAAAGATTTAGAAATGGAGTAGGTGAGGTACATAATGTGCGGTTTTATTGGCTGTGTACACGAAAAAGCACAAAATTATCGTGATGATCAAATACAGCAATTTAAAAATATGAATGATCTGATTACCCATCGCGGACCAGATGATGAAGGCTTTCATTATGATGACCATATCCAATTTGGTTTCCGGCGGTTAGCCATTATTGATATCGAAAGCGGGCATCAGCCGCTCACATACGAGAATGATCGTTATTGGATCATATTTAATGGTGAAGTCTACAACTATATCGAACTACGTGAAGAACTTCGCAAAGAAGGTTTAACGTTTGCGACAAATTCAGATACGGAAGTCATTGTAGCCTTATACAGTCACTTAAAAGAAAAAGCAGTGGAAAAATTACGCGGAATGTTTTCGTTTGTTATTTGGGATAAACAAGAAAAGACAGTCTTTGGAGCAAGGGATCATTTTGGAATCAAACCACTCTTTTATTTCGAAGACGATGATCGCATCTTCTTTGCTTCTGAGAAAAAAAGCATTTTGCTTGCGCTTGAGAATGATGTGTTAAATTATGATGCCCTGCAATATTATTTTACCTATCAGTTTGTTCCTGAACCATTGACAATGTCGGAAGGCATTAAAAAGCTTGAACCGGGGAACTACTTTATTAAAAAAATAGGAAAAAAGATGGAAACTCACCAGTACTGGCGGGCAACATTTAAGCCGATAGACAAAGCAGAAGCAGATTTTATCAAAGAAATCAGGGACGTTTTATTTGATTCAGTAAAAATGCATATGCGCAGTGATGTTCCAGTTGGCGCCTTCCTTTCCGGCGGAATCGACTCGTCGATTATCGCTTCGATTGCTAGAGAATTTCATCCAGCGATTCAAACTTTTTCGGTTGGTTTTGAACGGGAAGGTTATAGCGAAATTGATGTGGCCAAGGAAACTGCTGAAAAAATTGGTGTTGAGAATATTAGCTATATGATTACTCCGGAAGAATTCATGCAGGAATTTCCAAGAATTATGTGGATGGTCGATGATCCGCTGGCCGACCCGGCCATCGTGCCGCATTATTTCGTTGCCCGCGAGGCAAGGAAACATGTCAAAGTTGTCCTTTCAGGGGAAGGATCCGATGAACTGTTTGGCGGTTATAATATCTACCATGAGCCCCAGTCGTTGGAAGTATTCGACCGTATACCAAAGGCGGGTAAAGCCCTTTTGAAAACAATTTCAGCCATGATGCCGGAAGGAATGAAAGGTAAAAGCTTTATCGAGCGCGGCGTCACACCTATTGAAAAACGCTATATAGGAAACGCCAAGATGTTCAGTGAAGCGGAAAAGCGGGAATTATTAAATAATTATCGCGAAGGACTGGATTATACCAATATCACGAAACCATTATATGATGAAAGTAAAGGCTATAACCCGGTTGACCGGATGCAGTTTATTGATATGCATACCTGGCTGAACGGTGACATTTTGCTGAACGCCGACCGGGTGACGATGGCTCATTCCTTAGAACTGCGCGTTCCATTCCTGGACAAAGAGGTATTCGAAGTTGCCTCAAGAATACCGGCAAGTTTAAAGGTCACAAATGGAACGACAAAATACATTCTCAGGAAAGCGGCTGAAGGCATTGTTCCTGACCATGTCTTAAACCGCAAAAAGCTTGGTTTCCCTGTTCCGATCCGTCTTTGGTTAAAGGATGAGATGAACGATTGGGCAAAAAAAATAATCCGCGAAAGCAATACGGATCAATTAATCAATAAGGCCTATGTATTGAAACTGCTTGAAGACCATTGCCAGGGTAAGCACGACAACAGCCGAAAGATTTGGACCGTTCTTGCCTTTATGGTTTGGCACCAGGTCTATATGGAAGGGAAGTACTCCTTCCAAACAGAGAAAAAATTACAACCAATGAAAAACTAAGGGAGATAGGTAATGGCCTGACTTCCCATTTGCACCCAGGATTCTTTAAAATCCGTTATGGGTGCTTTTTTATTTTTCGCTCCTGTTAATGGGTCGTTAAAGTAGATATACTGTTGATCATAGCCTGTTAATAAAACTGAGTGTTCCTTATAAGTGATTTTTACTGTAGCTGTTGGCGTATTCCATGTTTGGAACATGTTGTCATCAAGCTTTTTGTACAAGGTGTTTGTAATTACCCAGATCGGACGGCCATCTGAGAGATGAATTTTTAATTCATTAAAGTCTGAATTCGTTAAATCCTTTATTCTTCCAGGTAAGTAGTTTTCTGCAAGCTTGGCTATTGGTTCGTGGTAAACTCCGTAGCCAGGTTCTTTAAAAGTGTATATACTGCCAACAAATCCATTGTCAGGATTTCCAAAATAAATTTGTCCGTTGGAAACAGTTTTTGGGGTAGGATCTTTTTTGATTTTAGCCGCGAGCTCCATTTTGTCGACATTTTTACCAGCCTGATTTAGAAGCATCGCTAAACTTGTAACCTCACAGCCGCGCGGAAGCTCTGGAAATTGGGCAACGACAGGTGCATCGAGGAGAACTTGATCTTTAATTGGTACATTCTGCAAATTTAGCTGCTCTTCGAGAAAACTAGTTGTCGTGACAACGGGAGAATGAAACCAGCTTTTTATCGAGGTTACAGCCATTGCCACATGCTCAGTTTTTGCACTATCTAAGATAAAACCAGCAAGAAGAATGAGAAAGATAAAAAAGAACAAAAATGTTGATTTAAAGGTACGTACCGCCTTCTTCAGCAACCATAAAAGAAGAAACAGCACGATCAAAAGGACGATGATTTGTGGATATAAAGAATTCATAAAACCACCTAATTATTTTTTCTTGGAGTCAATCATGATGTGAATGTTAATAATAGGAAAGAATAAGTAATTACTTATTCTTTCCTTGCAGTGACTTATAATAATTTCCTTTTTCGGCGTATTCTCTAGAGATACGCTGCATATCTTGAATATCTTCAGGTGTTAACTCTCTAATTACTTTGGCTGGTCTGCCAAAGGCTAAAGTATTAGGCGGGATTTTCTTACCTTGCGGGACAAGACTTCCAGCCCCGATAAAGGCACCTTCGCCGATTTCAGCTTGATCGAGAATAATCGAGCCCATGCCAATCAGGGCATTCTTTCTAATGATACAACTATGTAAAATTACCTGATGGCCAATGGTAACTCCATCTTCCAAAATAAGCGGATTATTTGGGCTTTGGTGAAGGACACTATTGTCTTGAACATTTACCTTTTTGCCAATAATAGTAGGGGCAACATCGCCTCTAATGGAAGTGTTAAACCATATCCCAGAGTCTTCACCGATTTCAACATCACCTGTAATGGTGACATAATCTGCAATAAATGCAGAGTCAGCAATTTTAGGATACTTGCCTTTGAATGGATAGATCAATTTTTTTCACTCCTTTCTAGTTCCATTCTATCGAATGATCATTGTTTGTTGAAAGCTTTTTGCATAAAGTTTTATTCTTTTTTGTGATATAGTACCTTTATTGCAGGTATTATAAATAGATTTCGAAATATTTTATTTACAATTATTCTACGTTATTCTTGGTGATTTAGGAGGAGGAAATATGTGGAAATGGGAAGCGGAAGGAGAAGCAAAAGCGGTGATTGTGATGGTGCATGGTGCGATGGAGCATCATCGCCGCTACGGCTGGCTAATCGAAATGTGGCGTACATCGGGCTTTCATATCATCATGGCTGATCTTCCCGGCCAAGGCATGACAACCCGGTCTCGCCGGGGGCATATTGATTCCTTCGACGAATACATATTTGAAGTAAAAGATTGGGTCCAGGCTGCCTACCGTTATGAATTGCCTGTGTTTTTATTGGGACATAGTATGGGCGGACTAGTCTCGATTCGACTATTACAGGAAGAAAGATTAAACATAGCTGGAGTTATTTTGTCCTCTCCATGTCTTGGCCTGATAAAAACACCGTCTAAATTGGTAAATTCCCTCTCATATTTACTAAATATGATTTATCCTACTTTACGTCTTAATTCTGGACTGACGGTTGAAATGGCGACGAGAAACCTAGATGTTCGTGAGGCAGACGTTAATGATACTTTGTATATTACAAAGGTCTCCGTCAGGTGGTATCGGGAATTAGCCGCTGCGATGAAGCTTGCGTTTGAAAAAATCAGTGAAATCCAGGATGTGCCTATGCTCGTCATGCAAGCCGGCGACGATAAGATTGTTAATAAAAATACAGTTAAGGAATGGTTTAACGGCGTGCCATTATCGGAAAAAAGGTTTAAAGAATGGCAAAAGTGCTATCATGAAATTTTTAATGAGCCTGAACGGGAAGAAATTTTTGAATATGCAAAGGACTTTGTTTCAAGTCAATTAAAATCAATTGGCTATATCGTTTAAAAGAGGTGTCAGAATCGTGCTTTCGATTGCGCCAATCAACTTAATGTCAAAGGTATATCATAAAATTTTTCCTGCAGTTCATCACGAACTGGCGTATTGGAAGAAGAGGGCAGGTGAAATTCCGAATCCTGAGCTTAGAAGGCAGGCACTTGCGAGTATAGAACATAAAACGTTCCATTGCGAAGGAGGAGCCATTCTAGCCCTAATGGCAAATAACCAATTAAAAAAGGCAGTTAAATTTATTGTCGCCTATCAAACCATTAGTGACTATTTAGATAACTTATGTGATCGGAGCACTTCACTTGATCCAGATGATTTCTCTGCCCTTCATGAATCAATGCTGGATGCATTAACATTAAACCCGGAGCCAAAAAATTATTATCGACTGCGTCCAGATCAGGATGATGGCAATTATTTAAATGATTTAACTGAAACATGTCGGTCTGTATTATCCGAAGTAGATCATTATGATTTTATAAAAAGTTATTTGTTTGAGCTTTGTCAGTATTATTGTGATTTGCAGGTACATAAGCATGTTACTCCAGCAGAAAGGGTACCCCGTTTGAAAAACTGGTTTACTGTCTATCAACAGCAATTGCCCAAGATGGAGTGGTATGAATTTTCAGCATGCTCAGGTTCAACACTTGGTATATTTTGCCTTATTTCCTATGCGTTGAGGGCAGACTTTCAAAAAGAGGATGCCATTCACATTCGGAATGGGTACTTTCCTTATATTCAGGGCTTACATATTTTATTGGATTATTTGATTGATCAGGAGGAAGATAAAATTGGTGGGGATTTAAATTTTTGTTTTTATTACGAAAATCAAGAAGAACTGTTTAAACGTCTGAAGCACTTTGTGATAGAGGCAGACCGTCATACAGAGGATCTACCTAACAAGAAATTCCACCAGTTGATTAACCGCGGGTTGTTAGGTATTTATCTTTCTGATGAGAAGGTCCGCAAGCAAAAGAATGTCCGCAAGCTAGCCAAAGAAATCATTAAGACGGGTGGTTTAACAAGTTATTTCTTTTATGTTAACGGACGTGCCTATCGAACCTTTCAAAAATGGTTTCCAGCTGGCAAAGAACAGAAATCTTCACTTCAACAATAAAAAGGTGAAACTAGGCCGATAGCCTAGTTACGTCTAGCTACAGCGCCCAGCGACTAGTGTACTTCGCCCACCTCCCTACGATAAGTCAAGCACGAATGCGCTAACGCTCTTCGTGTTTCCTTTATCTCAGTCGGTGTGCTCCAGTCCTGTCGTGCGCTAAACGGGCGCTTCCGCTTTTGTACTTCACCTTTTTTCAATCGCCACAATAAATGGCGGGCTATTTTTTTGATTAATAAATTGGTATTGCAAAACATGGAAATCATTTTGATCGAGCTGTTCACAATACTGAAGCAATTGATCACGTTCCGTTGCCCCTCCAGGGTGACCGTGATAAATAACCAAAACGATAATTCCTTCGGGTGCCATAATTGTTAACAGCTGCTCTACAGCTGCAATGGTCGTGTTCGGTTTTGTAACAATGCTTTTATCACTTCCTGGCAAATAGCCAAGATTAAAAACAGCGCCTGTAATTTTCCCATGTTCCTCTTGCGGTATGCAATGACCAAGATTTTCATGACCCTGGTGAAAAAGAGTAACCCGGTTTGATAGTCCATGGCTGCTTATCCGTTCCGCTGATGCTGTAACAGCCTCTAGCTGAACATCAAACCCGTAAACCCGACCGGTTTCGCCGACAAGGTTTGCGAGGAATAACGTGTCGTGCCCATTTCCTACTGTAGCATCGACAACAGTATCACCAATAGTAACGGCTTTTTCGAGTAAGCTTTGTGCAAATGAAGGGATTTTTTCAATCTTCATGATTGTTTTCCATCTTTATTGTAAAACTTCCCCTGATAACTGTCTCTTCGCTTAAGCTCATCATCAATCGCATTTAGAACTTCCCATTTATTAACACTCCACATTGGGCCGATCATGAGATCAATTGGTCCATCACCAGTAATTCGGTGGACAACCATTTCGGGGGGGATAATCTCCAATTGGTCGCAAACTAGGTTTACATAGTCTTCCTTCGAAAGGAAATCAACCATCCCTTTTTCGTATTGTTTTACCATCGGAGTTCCTTTTAACAGATGCAATAAGTGAATTTTTATACCCTGAACATCAAGCTTTGCCACTTCACGAGCGGTTTCCATCATCATGTCTTTCGTTTCAAGCGGGAGTCCATTGATGATGTGGGAACAAACACGGATTCCACGATTTCTAAGTTTATTGACTCCTTCAACATAACTTTTAAAATCATGGGCACGATTAATTAATAAGGCAGTTCGTTCATGAATTGTTTGCAGTCCAAGCTCAACCCATAAATATGTTCGTTCATTTAGTTCTGCCAAATAGTCAACTACATCATCTGGAAGGCAATCAGGACGAGTGGCAATGGACAGTCCAACGACATTCTCTTGGTTTAATACTGTTTCATACTTTTCGCGCAGAATTTCTACAGGCGCATGTGTATTCGTAAATGCCTGAAAGTAAGCCATATATTGGCCATCTTTCCATTTTGTGTGCATTTTTTCCTTAATATCCTGAAATTGTTTGACGAGATCATCCGCACGGTTTCCGGCATAATCCCCAGAGCCTGCTGCACTGCAAAACGTACAACCGCCATGAGCAACTGTGCCATCCCGATTCGGGCAATCAAAGCCGCCATCTAGAGCAATTTTAAATACCTTATGACCAAATTGCTGGCGTAGATGGTAATTCCATGTATGGTATCGCTTCTGATCTAAAGAATATGGGAAAGGGTTTGTCTGAATCATTTCAGCAACCTCCTTTGTTTTTTTTAAACTATTTTAAAAGAATAATCTGTTGATAACTTTGAATGAAGGCATAAATTAAATTTTATCACTAACTGACACTCAGTGGCAAACAATGGTTACATCCTCATTTGCCAGTAAATCTCAGTAAATTTGGAGTGATAGGAAAATCACAAAAGTACACAATAAGAAAAGAAGCGGTTTGCTTCAATGGGGGTTTAAATCTAAAGGGGGTTTTTAGATGGCAACTCGGGATTCAGTCGAAGGTTTACTTCAACAATGTGAGGATACAATTCGCTATGCCCAGAAACAGTATGAGGAAAGCAGTCTTCAACAGCATTACAATAATGACGATTATACCAGTGCCTTACAAGGACTTGAACAAACCTATCAAGATGTTTGTAAAATGGCGCTTAGCGCCAACTCACAACAACGTGACCAGCTCCATCGAATGAGACTCCAGCTTCAGGAGCTGCAAAACAAGATGGTTTTACAAGGGTACTAAAAGGGAGGAAACCAAGTGAAAAAGCGCTCAAAGCAACAAAACCCGGAACAAAAGACGAGAAATGGGATTAATAATCAAGATCTTGAGCTTGGACAAGATTTTGATGTCGTAAAGCAATCAAAACTGAAATACGAAAAATTGGGCGGACAGCCGGTAAAATCGAAAATGCACCAAGAACCGGAACAATCTTCATAAAATAGCAACATCAATACCCCCAAGTTTGGGGGTATTTTTACTACTTGACTGTCTATGGTTATAAAGAAATCTCTAGAACCGGTTCACATTGGTGAGCCGTCTTTTTAGATTTATAACGTATATAAAAGAATGATGGCGTCTAAACTGAATTAGTGTGTAACGATTACTTGCATCCTGATGGAAAGTTTAATACAATAACCGTATACTTTATATTTATAATGACATTGATGAGGAGTAGTAATGGTTATTATCCCGGAGCAAAGAGAGTTGACGGACGGTGCAAGTCAACCTGGGAATTCATGAACTCGCCTCCTGAGTTGCAGGCATGAAAAGCAGTAATGTTTGCCGTATTCCGCGTTAAGGATGAATGAAGCGGGTGTTTATAACACTAATGTGGGTGGTACCGCGGGAAGATTCATACATAATCCTCTCGTCCCTTGTTTAGGGATGAGAGTTTTTTTATTTTAAATAGGAGGAAATTGCAATGAGCTTTGATCATCAACAAATTGAACAAAAGTGGCAAAAAAAATGGGAAGGGGAAAAAACATTTAAAACAAAAGAAGATAAAGGAAAACGGAAATTCTACGCGTTAGATATGTTCCCATATCCATCAGGGGCAGGGCTCCATGTTGGACACCCTGAAGGCTACACGGCAACAGATATTCTATCTCGTTTAAAAAGGATGCAGGGCTATAATGTGCTTCATCCAATGGGCTGGGATGCATTCGGTTTGCCAGCAGAGCAATATGCGTTGGATACTGGAAATGATCCTGCAGAATTTACAAAGAAAAACATTGATAACTTCCGCCGTCAAATTAAATCGCTTGGGTTTTCATACGATTGGGATCGCGAAGTCAACACAACCGATCCTGAGTATTATAAATGGACCCAATGGATTTTCCTGCAGCTTTATAAAAAAGGCCTTGCATATATTGACGAAGTTGCCGTTAACTGGTGTCCTGCGCTCGGTACAGTATTGGCTAATGAAGAAGTCATTGATGGAAAAAGTGAACGCGGGGGACATCCTGTTGAACGCCGGCCTATGAAACAATGGATGCTGAGGATTACTGCGTATGCCGATCGTTTGCTTGAGGACCTTGAGGAATTGGATTGGCCTGAGAGCATTAAAGATATGCAGCGTAATTGGATCGGCCGTTCAGAAGGAGCAGAAGTTACTTTTAAAATTGATGGGTACAATGAAACGTTTACTGTGTTCACAACTCGTCCAGACACATTGTTTGGTGCTACCTATACGGTGTTGGCCCCAGAACATGCTCTCGTTGAAAAAATTACAACAAAAGACCAAAAGGAAGCAGTTGCTGCTTATTTAGATAAAATTAAGAGCAAAAGTGATCTTGAACGTACAGACCTTGCGAAGGAAAAAACCGGGGTGTTCACAGGTGCGTATGCGATTAATCCAGTAAACAATGAAAAAATGCCAATCTGGATTGCTGATTATGTACTCGTAAGCTACGGAACGGGTGCGATTATGGCCGTTCCTGCTCATGATGAACGTGATTATGAATTTGCGAAAACATTTGCTCTTCCGATCCGTCAGGTTGTTGCCGGTGGCGATATTGAGAAAGAAGCCTTCACAGGTGATGGTGAGCATATTAATTCGGACTTCTTAAACGGTTTAAATAAAATCGAAGGTATTCAAAAAATGCTTCTCTGGTTAGAGGAGCAAGGAATCGGCACGAAAAAAGTCACCTATCGTCTGCGCGATTGGCTGTTTAGCCGCCAGCGGTATTGGGGTGAACCAATTCCGATTATCCATTGGGAAGATGGCACAATGACAGCAGTGCCAGAAGATCAACTGCCGTTAACACTGCCAATAACTACAGAAATTAAACCATCCGGTACAGGAGAATCACCTCTTGCTAACATTGCGGATTGGGTAAATGTAGTGGATCCAGAAACAGGTAAACATGGCCGCCGCGAAACAAACACGATGCCGCAATGGGCAGGCAGCTGCTGGTATTACTTGCGTTTCATTGACCCAAGGAATGATCATGAGCTGGCATCACCTGAAAAATTAAAAACATGGCTTCCGGTTGATATATACATTGGCGGGGCTGAGCACGCTGTGCTTCATCTGCTATATGCCCGTTTCTGGCATAAGTTCTTGTATGATATCGGTATTGTTCCTACGAAAGAGCCTTTCCAAAAGCTATTTAATCAAGGAATGATCTTAGGGGAAAATAATGAAAAAATGAGTAAATCAAAAGGTAACGTGGTAAATCCGGATGACATTGTTACCAGCCATGGTGCTGATACACTTCGCGTGTACGAAATGTTCATGGGACCGCTGGATGCATCGATTGCTTGGTCAACAAATGGGCTTGATGGTTCACGCCGCTTCCTTGATCGTATTTGGCGCCTATTTGTTGAGGATACTGGAGAATTAAATCCGAAAATCCAAACGGTAGAAGAAGTGGCTCATCTGGAAAGAACTTATCATCAAACAGTAAAGAAAGTGACTGAAGATCTAGAGAATCTGCACTTTAATACAGCGATTTCGCAACTGATGGTATTTATCAATGATGCATATAAATCAACAGTTCTTCCAAAACAATTTATGGAGGGATTTGTAAAACTTCTTGCGCCAATTTGTCCGCATCTAGCTGAAGAACTTTGGGAAAAATTAGGCTATTCCGATACGATTTCCTATGAAGCATGGCCAGCATATGATGAATCCAAGCTAATTGATAACGAGATCGAAATTGTTATTCAAGTTAATGGCAAAATCAAGCACAAGCTGACAGTTCCAAATGGGGCAAGCAAAGAGGTACTTGAACAAATTGCAATGGACGATGAAAAAATAAAGGAACAAATTGAAGGAAAAACGGTCCGCAAGGTCATTACCGTACCAGGTAAATTAGTTAATATTGTTGCTAATTAAAAAGAAAAGCGGATGCGCCTAATTTAGAAACCTAGGAGAGGGAGTACATTCGTCGCTGAGTGTCCGAACTGGACAGTTTTCTAGGTTCTAAGATATATTTTAATAAAATAAACATCCTCCTAGTTCTTGGAGGATGTTTTTATAAAAGGGGTGCTTGTTGTGGAAGAAGTAAAGATTATTACGCCAGAAGAATTAAAAAAGAAGCTTGATGAAGGGGAAAAGCTTGAGCTTGTTGACGTTCGTGAAGATTACGAAGTCGAGCAGGGGAAAATTCCAGGGGCAAAACATATTCCAATGGCTGAGATTCCGGCCAGCCTGAATTACTTTGATAAAAATAAAGAGTATATCTTCATTTGCCGCTCAAGCCGGCGCAGTGAAAATGTCTGTCTATTCCTTCAGGATCAGGGCTATAAGGTTCGCAATATGATAGGCGGAATGCTTGAGTGGACAGGAGAAACAGAATAACCGATTCCAGTTGGAATCGGTTTTTTTTATGACCTTGTAGCTCGGGTAACCGCACCTGTTGTTTTTGGTTTCTCTTTGGTGAACTTCGTGAGCAGGGCAAAGATTCCCATTATAGGTATCGGAATTAAATTCACGATTGCCAAAATTTCTCCGTTAAAGTCTGTTCCAATCCATAAGCCGTGAATCGTAACCATTATATAAAGTATTGGATTTAGCGCGTGTGATTTACGCCATCTGAGATAACCGACCTTTTTGCGCAGCTTCGATGTAAAGATGGTAATGATTAAAAAATAAAAAGAAATGGTACCAAGGGCCATTGGGAAAGGCTTAAAAGTAGTGTGAAATGGAACAATGACTTCAGTCCAGTTAAAGCCTATATACGAGTCTATTAATAAAAGTCCCAAGTGCCCGAATACGAGGATGAGCGCCCAGTTCGAAAGTGATTCATGAAGATTGATGATTCCATTCATTTTCTTTTTGCGCTTCTTCTGCACTTGCGAAAAAAGGCCGATCATCACCGTTAAATATAATAATAGATAGGCAACTGTACCGGTGCCCCGAATCATGTACCACTCAAGCATTTGCATATTATTCTCCTCCTCTCCAAATTTTTTTCGATTGATTGACTAGAACGGCTGGGGCACCCTTACTAGAAATCCAGGCTTTTCCCTTTTCCTCTCCTAATAAAAGTGTAACCTTTGCCCATACGTCTGCCTCTAAGGCAGTGGGAGCAGTGACGGTTGAAGAAACGATCAGACTATTCGATGGTTCCCCTGTAAATGGGTCGATCAGATGATGTTTGTTTCTCCCGTCCATCTGCCATCTTCTTTTCATCGAAGTGGAAGTGGCAACACCCCCGTCAGAAACTTGGATCGCTGAAATTATTACAGCCGGATCAAACGGATCTTCAATTCCAATATTTAATGGCCGCGGTAACTGACCAAATATGCGGATATCTCCCCCAACGTTAATAAATCCGTATCCATGATGTGATAACAGATTTACTGCCCGGTCAATCGCCCAGCCCTTAGCTATCCCTCCTAAATCAATCCGTGTTTGTAAAACAACTGTCTGTTTTGATTCTTCCAAATGGTAGGGGGGAATGTTTGTGGCTACAGGTGCCGAATGGAGGGGGTGGTTCAATTCCATTCCTCTTATATATTCAATTGATTTTGTATAGCCGCTGTTTTCAATTGCTGTTAAAATACCTGGATTAAATACCCCGTCTGTTTCTTGATAGAATTTTAAGGCATCTTTTAGAATGAATAACAGTACTTCAGAGACCAAAGCTTCTTTTCCAATTTGTTGGTTTAAAAGGGATAATTCACTATCCCTTTTAAACCGGCTGCATGTATCCTCAACGATTGTAAATATTTTATACACGGGCATTAAATCATTGGCGAAAAGTTCATGATTTATTGAAATTTGGACCATGGTACTCATTGAGTTGAAATTGTATTTATACATCAGGTTCCACCAGTTGTTGTGTCAAACCGTCCGTGATGCCCAAAAGAACGCTGACCTGAAGATTGATTACTATTTTGCTGGGAACTGCCATTATCAAAGAGCGACTGACTACTATCTGTAGTCGGTTGGTCATCCCCAAAGCTGGAAGAAGCTCCATTATTATTAGTCACTTGGTCATTCCCAAAGCTGGAAGAAGCTCCATTATTATTAGTTGGTTGGTCATCCCCATAGCTGGAGGAAGCCCTATTATCAGTAGTCGGTTGGTCATCCCCAGAAGAAGAGGAAGCATCATTATCATTAGCTCGGCTCCCAAAAGTATTTTGGCTATTTTCGGTTTGAGAGGGTACTTGTTGGATTGAATTTTGACTTGATGCTGGGGATTGATTCGATTTGGCTGTTGTATCTTTGGTATTTAATCCAAGATATGATACCATGCCTGCTACAAGAGCAAGACTTCCAAAGCTTACTCCCCAGAAGGTAAACTGCTTTTTGTCCAATTTAATGACTCCTTTCAAAAAAAGTTGCCCTTATTAATTTTTCTGGGCTATTTAAGTTTCACCTTCTCAGTTCGCTTTACTAATATGTACTTTACAAGCCGAATCTTAAAATTCTCTTAATTTCGTTTTTATATTTATAAGCTTATCCAAAATAACTGGATGTAACGTGTGTATTTATAAAATTCAGAAAAAATGGAAAGAATAAGAACAAAAGCGCAAGCGACCGTTTAGCGACGTATGGACTGGAGCCCACTGACTGAGATAAAGGAAACACGAAGAGCGTTAGCGCATTCGTGCTTGACTTATCGTAGGGAAGTGGGCGAAGTACACTAGTCGCTGGGAGCTGGAGCTAGACGATAAAAAAGAGGAAAAGGAGGAGAGTACTTTGATAAAAGTTAAACTATTTGATCGCGAGCATGAGAAGGATTTGGAAAAGGAGATGAATCGGTTTTTAAAAGGAATCGATGAGAGGAAACTGGTCGATATAAAATATAATATTGCAGCAATACCGGAGGAAGACGAGGAAGAACAAATTTATTGTTTTACAGCCATGATTATTTATCGGTCATGACAAAAAGTCATGACCGGGGATTCTTCGCAAAAAGAGCCGCATTGGTACCAGCTAGTCGTCCTGTGACGAGCGCGGCCGTAATGTTGTAGCCGCCTGTATAACCGTGAATATCAAGAATTTCGCCACAAAAGTAAAGACCATCCATTCGTTTTGATGCCATAGTATGAGGTTCAATTTCCTTTACTGATACACCTCCGCCAGTAACAAAGGCCTTTTCCAATGGAAGGGTACCATTAACATGAAAGGTAAAATGTTTGCAGTTTTTTGAAAAAGTACGAATTTTTTCATTTGAAATCGTTCCACCCTGCGAATTTATGTCAATCTCCGTTTGCTCAAGTAGAAAAAGCAAGTATCGTTCTGGGAGGAATCCTTTTAGGATATTTTTGATGCTTTTCTTGGGTTCAGTTTTGACAAGTCTGCCGATTTCCTGAAATAGTTCTTCCTCTGTCTTGTCAGGAAGGGCATCAAGACTCATTGTAACCTCTTTTAGGTTCCATTTTTTCATAGCTTTTAAGACAAATTGACTGCAGCGAAGGACGGCAGGACCGCTGACACCAAAGTGAGTAAAAATCATATCCATTCGATGGGAGATTAGTGGTTTTTCCTTTGGATTTAACACGCTAAGATTGACATCTCTTAACGATATACCCTGAAGTGTTTTCGCTTTTATAAACGGTTCATTTGAGGTAACGGGAACCTCTGTTGGAAAAAGATCAGTAATTGTGTGGCCTGCTTTTTCTGCCCAGGCATAGCCATCCCCTGTAGACCCCGTATGTGGAACAGATTTTCCGCCAACAGCAATCACTACTGCATTGGTTGAGATTTGATTTCCATTCTCTAATACGACCGCAGCAGTTGCCCCATTTTTATAAATGATATCCTTTACGGGAGAATTTTTATAAACTCTGACCTTCAAATCCGCTAATTTTTCTAAAAGGGCTTCAACAACTGATTGAGAACTATTTGAGATGGGGAACATTCGGCCGTGATCTTCTTCTTTTAATAACACACCCATTTTTTCAAAAAAAGTAATGATGTCTTCATTATTAAAAATAGAAAAAGCACTATATAAAAATTTCCCGTTTCCTGGCAGATGTTTAATAATCTCTTCAATTGGGAGACGGTTGGTCACATTACAGCGCCCGCCACCGGAAATTGCCAGTTTTCTGCCAAGCTTGTCCTTTTTATCAATAAGCAGCACACGCGCACCCTGCTCGCCTGCACCAATTGCGGCCATTAATCCTGATGGACCGCCGCCAACGACAATTACATCATATTCCATATTTTCACCAACTCTATGTACGATTTCTTTAAAAAAGGTAAAACTAGAACTATTATGCATTTTCATTATAAACATAAACAGACATATTAGAAAGCAGACAATGATTGCAACAGCAGGACCGATATTCTAAAAATTTAATATTATTGTTATAGCGCCGTTCGAAAAGAAGTTGTACACTACTAATAGTGTGCAAAAAAGTCCAATTCTCTATTGAAATAGACTCTAAATTCACGCCTCACATTTGTACGAGGAGAAGAGACCATATGTCATCATCACAGCTTTTAAGAGGAACATTAATTTTAACTGTTGGAACTATCCTTTCCAAAGTTCTCGGCTTATTTTACGTTATCCCGTTCTATCAAATTGTTGGGAATCATGGGACACAGTTATATAATTTCGGTTATGTCCCATATACGATATTTATTAGTATTGCTACAGCGGGGGTACCTCTTGCCGTTTCAAAATTCATTTCAAAGTATAATGCACTTGAAGAATATGCAGTTGGACGAAAACTATTTAAATCTGGTTTAGTGATTATGATGTTATCCGGCTTTATTGCCTTTTTAGTTTTGTATCTTGCTGCACCTGCTTTGGCTAAATTGAGCATTGGCAGTGAAAAGCAAACGTTTAGTGTAAGTGAAGTAGCTACGGTTATTCGAGCTGTAAGTTGGGCATTGATTGTTGTTCCGTTTATGAGTTTAATTAGAGGCTTCTTTCAAGGACATGAATCAATGGGGCCTTCTGCAGTTTCTCAAGTAATTGAACAGATAGTCCGGATTATTTTTACTTTAGTAGGGGCCTATGTTGTACTGCAAATGTTACATGGTGGTATTGTAAATGCAGTTAGTGTCTCAACCTTTGCTGCATTTATTGGTGCAATTGGCAGTTTGGTTGTGTTATTTTGGTATTGGTTTAAAAGAAAGCCCTATTTGGATGAACTTCTAAAACAGGATAAAGGTACTTTGAATATTTCCCTGCTGCAGATTTATAAAGAAATTTTACTTTATGCTGCACCATTTGTTTTTGTCGGAATTGCCAATCCTTTATTTCAATTTATTGATCAAATTACTTTTACACGTGCCATGGTTGCCATTAATCAAATAAAATTAGCAGATACAGCTTTTTCGATTTTAAACTTTGAATCACAAAAAATTGTTATTATTCCGGTTTCGTTGGCAACTGCCTTTTCTTTAACGCTTGTTCCAAGTGTTACAAAAGCATATATAGCAAATGACCGCGAAGATATGAATCATCAGCTTAACCAAGCATTTCAAGTGTTGTTATTTTTAACACTTCCTGCTGCAATGGGATTATCGTTATTAGCAGAACCAATTTATACCGTCTTTTATGAGCATGATCCACTTGGAATTTCTGTCCTGGCAGCCTATTCACCTGTTGCTATTTTATTTTCTTTGTATTCGGTCACGGCTGCAATCTTACAGGGAATTAACGAGCAGCGCTTTACAATGCTAAGCTTGCTCGTCGGCTTACTGGTTAAATTGAGCTTAAATATCCCGCTTATTAAAGCGATGCAAACACAGGGAGCGGTTTTAGCAACTGCGCTTGGATATGCGGCAGCAATTATCATTAATTTAGTGGTTATTAAAATTTATTCACGCTATCCTTTCCGGCTTGTCGTTAGACGAAGCTTGTTAATTGTTATTTTTACGGGAATAATGTGGACATGTACAGAGATTACGTTAAAATTATTGCAGTTATTCCTTAATCCTGTGTCTAAGGTTCAGTCCTTGGTGATAATTGTGGTTTGTGCTGCAGTAGGGGCGGGAGTTTATTTTTACTTAGGTCTGAAGAGCCGGCTTGTTTATCGGTTATTTGGCAATCGGGTTGACACGATTAAGAAAAAGTTGAGATTGCGTGGCTAATACATTGTGATTTGGAGGGTGGCAAATGAGAATAGATAAGTTGTTGGCCAACCTTGGTTATGGCAGCAGGAAAGAAGTAAAAAAGCTGCTAAAAGACGGTGCGGTAACGATTAATGATGTGGTTGTAAAGGATGCCAAGGAGCATGTTGACCCAGACAAAGATCGTGTCACCCTTAATGGTGACACGATTGAATATAAGGAATTCATCTATTTAATGATGAATAAACCACCAGGTGTTTTATCCGCGACAGAAGATCATACTGGAGAAACGGTCATTGATTTATTGGAAATGGATGATCAGGTCTATGAGCCATTTCCTGTCGGCCGACTGGATAAGGATACGGAAGGATTGCTGCTGATTACCAATGATGGAAAACTGGCTCATCGGCTGCTGTCACCAAAAAAACATGTCCCGAAAACATACTTCGCTGTCATTGACGGGGAGGTTACTGAAGAGGACGTATCCGCCTTTCAAAATGGGGTCACTTTAGATGACGGCTATGAAACAAAGCCTGGAAAATTGACGATTCTCAAGTCGGGGATACGCTCAGATATTGAGCTAACGATTACGGAAGGTAAATTTCATCAAGTAAAAAGAATGTTTGAAGCAGTAGGCAAGCGAGTCGTTTATTTACAACGGATTTCGATGGGGCCGCTTGTGCTCGATGAAACACTCGAACTGGGCGAATATCGCGAATTAACAGGCGAAGAAGTGGATTTGTTAAGAGATTTTCAAGTAAAATAAAACGTAGAATTTAGAAAAAGTAGCCTGTTATGTGGCTGCTTTTTTTCATAATGGGGGATTCGATGAAAAAAGTTGGTTTAGTGATGCGGAAAATTCAATATATGGAGGCGCAGGGTCCTCGTGTGTTTGCTGACCGCTTGAAACAAATCTGCAGTGAATTAGGGGTTGAGATTGTTTTTATCTCTCCTGAGCGCCATGTAAGCGGCTATGATTGGATTCCTGGCTATGAACATGAAAAGGGAGACCTGGTCAACTATGATATTGTCCTTGACCAAATCTATAAAGAAAACATTGAACATGTAATTTACACAGTTTCAGGTTTTACGTTCCTAAAAATGTTTATACAGAATAGTGTTCTTTTTCCACACAGCTTTCCAGATCCCGCTTTAACCGGGTACGAGATGATGAAGCCATTTTATTCGATTGTTGATAAAGCAATTGTGCAAACAGATTTTCTTAAAAGAGAGATGAACAGAAATTTTGGGGTAGCTGATGTAACCGTGATTCCAATTGGCTTTAATGAAGAATTAGCTAACACGAATTTTGACCCGGGACAGGTGGTTGACAATCGGATTCTTTGGATTGGCCGGGATGAAGAGAACAGAAGGCCGGATTTGGTAATCGAATATGCCCGTCAAAACCAGGATAAAGAGGTATATATGGTCTTTGGCGGCTCTCGTTATCAAGAGAGTATGAAAAAGTATGATATTCCTAATAATGTGAAGTTGCAATTTGCATTAACGCAGGATGAAGTGTTTGCACTTATGAATACGGCAAAGGTCTATTGGAATTGCTCAAAGTTTGACACCTTTGCCATGCCGCTTACCGAAGCAATGGCGATGGGGAAAATGGTTGTTAAACCGGAACATCCCTGCTATGGACACATTCGTTCAAAGCATTCTTTTTCAGGAAATGAGCAGAATTGGTTTGAGCTCGTAAATATGGCTGCAGCAGTACCGAAAAAGGTATCTCTTGAAAATCGTGAATATGCCTTTGAAAAGTTCTCCAGTTCGGTCATGAAGCAGGGGTACAAGGATTTCTTCGAAAATTGGTTAAGTCATTAGATTGCATCAGAGATTGACATACTTATAAAAGTTTGATAAAGTGACAATAATAGAATATTTCCTTTTAAAGGGGAGTAGCTGTAAAATAAAGTCGTCATTACGAGAATTCATTCTCCGGCTTTATTGGCAACCTAACGTTGTTAGCAAGACCTTTACTGAAACGGTAAAGGTCTTTTTATATTTTTCTTGGCCTTTACCGTAATGGTAAAGGCCTTTTTTCTTGGCAAAAGGAAATAGACTAGAATTCATTTCATTTAGGAGGCTTTTTATGGACATTTCATTATTACTTGAGTATGGTTGGGTGCTGCTTGTATTAATTGCATTGGAGGGCCTATTAGCGGCTGATAACGCATTGGTACTAGCAATTATGGTTAAACACCTGCCGGAGGAAGAACGAAAAAAATCGTTATTTTATGGATTAACTGGTGCACTTGTCATTCGTTTTGCTTCCCTGTTTGCGATTTCCTTTTTAGTAGATGTGTGGCAGATGCAAGCGATAGGGGCAATTTATCTTCTATTTATGGCGGTCAATCATATTTTCCGAAAACTTGTGAAGGGAAAAGTGGAAGTATTGAAGGAAGAAAGGGTTAGCAAAGGCAGCGGCTTTTGGACAACCGTGCTAAAGGTTGAATTGGCCGACATTGCCTTTGCTATAGACTCTATCCTTGCAGCCGTGGCGATGGCCGTGGTGCTGCCTGAGACACCCCTCCCGAATATTGGCGGGCTTGATGGCGGTAAATTCTTGGTAGTATTTGCTGGCGGCATTATTGGCCTCGTCATCATGCGTTTTGCGGCAAACCTGTTTGTGAAGCTAATGGAGAAAAGGCCGGGGCTGGAAATCGCCGCCTTTACGATTGTGGGCTGGGTTGGGGTAAAGCTTGCCGTCCATACGCTGGCACATCCGGCGCTCTCGTTTTTGAGCGAGGAATTTGCCCATTCAACACAATGGAAAGTAAGCTTCTATGTTGTGCTAGTGGGGATCGCTCTAGCAGGCTGGTTTTTCTCTAAGGAAAAGGATTCTGCGAAAAATAACTCTGCTGTTTTGTAAGGAATAAGAATAAATCGACAAGAAAAAGGCGGCGAAACCACCGTCTTTTTTTTCTTCCTATTGAAGGTATAAGATTGTAGACATAGATACCTAAACATAGCTTATAAAAATAAGTGAAAATATGGACTTTCTTAGTTAACAGCTATTCCTATTGTCTGTCCTCCCATGGCTCAAAGGAAAACGGTATTCCAACCATTTTTGCGGTCAATTCATCATAGGATACCAGGTCCTGTTTGGATAGCTCTTTTAAGGATCGTTTCCCCATTGCTCGTAATGCTATTTTCATCTCTTCCGTGCTCGCACTGAGAAAATTTTCTGCTGCTTTTGCCCCATCTTCAATCTTAAATTGGTCCTTGAACTTACCGTTGTACCAAACGGTTTGGGTTGGCGGTTCAAATGGAATGGCTTTTAATACTTGATCATGTGCGAGAGCAAAAAGCATGGCAGAGCCTACATAGACAGCGTCGGCCCCGAGTGCCAGCACTTTTAAAAAATGTCCGGGCACTAAAAGTCCGCCTGAAACGATTAAACTAATTTGTCCCTTCATGTTTCTTTTTTCCAAATGATTAACAGCCCTAACCACCGCGTGCAACGTCGGAATTCCAAAATCATCATATAAAATAGGTGAAGCCCCGTGCATCGCTGCTTGTCCGCCGTCGATGACAATAAAATCTACCCCCATAAAGAGTAAGTGGTCAATATCTTCTTCAATTTTCCCACCGGCCCCAATTTTTGCCCCGATCGGAACGCCTTCTGATAAAACACGAAGTTCTTCGACAAGCATTTTTATATCTACCAGTGTTTGATCTTCAAAAAAGTTTTCAGTAACAACTGCTGGCTCATTATCCTTAAGCCCCATGATCTCACGGGCACGGCCTTTTAAATTTTCTGGAAGGACCGTTCTCCCCATCCCCACCGTCGCACCCTGACCTAATCGAATTTCAATCATATCAGCACGTTTAAGCAAGTCTTCTTCCTTTCCCCAGTCTGTTTTAGAAAATTGTAAAATATACTTTCCGGCAGCTTGTAACTCCTCGGGCAGGATTCCACCTTGGCCGGAGTTAAGTGCCGTTCCTGCCTTTTTTGCTGCTTGAGCCAAAGAGAGCCTTGCTTGTTCACTAAGGGCAAGCCCGTAGCCCATCCCGCTGATCATCAGGGGAATTTTTATTTCCATCGGTTTTTTCGCCTTTGGTCCAATGGTAACGGCAATATCTACATTTTCTTCACTATCAATCGGAAACGGTGAAGTTTGGACAGGGATAAAGGTGATCGGATCGAGGTGCGGCCATTTTTTTGCAGACCCGCCAAGCGGGCGGTCAATGGGAGTGCCTGTTTGGGCACGCAAGGTATTCTCAATCACATTTTGTACACCCATGTGCCGCAGTCCCGGCAGTAATTCCATAATATTTTCTTCATAATTATCAGTTAAAATAATTTTTCCAGTTGTTTTCACAACCTTTTTCATAATCCAACGCCAGCCAACAAGCATAAATAAGAAAAGGAAAAAGAATATGGATATCATGGCAAAGTTCAGGAATACTAAAATGTTTGTCATAGCGTCTCTCCATTATTTCAGAAATAGGATTACAACATTTCCTTTTGGTTGTCTTTCCATGGTTCAAAGGAAAACGGAATTCCTAGTATGTTCGCGGTCAATTTATCATAGGAAACTAAATCTTTTTTTGATAACTCTCGTAAAGAGCGTTTCCCCATTGCTCTAAGTGCAACTTTTATTTCTTCGGTACTTGCTGTTAAGTATTTCTCTACTGCTTTTGCGCCTTCTTCCGTCTTAAATTCATCTCTGAATTTTCCCAGATCCCAAACAACTTGTGTGGGCGGTTCAAAAGGGAATGCTTTTAAGTTTTGATTATGGGAGACAGCAAACAAGATGGCAGAGCCTAAATAGACAGCATCGGCTCCGAGTGCTAGCACCTTTAAACAATGACCGGGAGTAAAAAGTCCGGCAGAAGCAATTAAGCTGATTTGCCTCTTTACGTTCCTCTTTTCCATGTAATTAGCAGCCCGGGTAACCGCATGAAAGGTCGGGATTCCAATATCATCTGCTAAAAGGGGCGGTGCGCCATATGTGCCGCCTTGGGCTCCATCAACCGTGATAAAATCTACACCAATGTCTATTAAATGATCGATATCTTCCTCAATTTTTCCACCGGCCCCAATTTTCACACCAATCGGAACGCCGCCTGACATGTCCCGAAGCACGTCGACAAGCTCCTTTAAGTCCTCTAACTGTTGATTATCGAAAAAGTGTTCAAAAACCACGGCCTCCTCCCCATCTTTAAGTCCCATTACTTGATTGGCACGAGTTGACATAGTATTTTGCGGGATTTTCCAGCCCATCCCGAAAACAGCACCTTGTCCCAATTTAATTTCAATCATGTCGGCACGTTTAATAATGTCTTCTTCTTTGGCCCATTCTGTTCTGGAAAATTGCAAAATATACTTTCCGGCATTGTTGACTTCTTCTGGTAGGATCCCGCCTTCCCCAGAGTTAAGCGCAGTCCCAACATTACTAGCTGCTTCCGCCAATGATAGTCTTGCTTTGTCGCTAAGTGAAAGCCCGTAGCCCATACCGCTGATCATCAGTGGTATGTTAACGTTCATTGGCTTTTTTGCTTTAGGACCAATAGTGACAGCCACATCTACCTCTTCGTCACGATCGATAGGAAAAGGTGATGTTTGAGCAGGGATAAAGGTAATCGGATCAAGGTGCGGCCATTTTTTAGACGAACCGAGCGGGCGATGAAGCAATTTTCCCGTTTCGGCCCGCAAGCTATTTTCAAATGTATTTTGAATGCCCATATGTTGAAGTCCAGGCAGCATTTCCATTACATTTTCTTGATAACGGTCAGTTAAAATGATTTTTCCTATGTGCTTCACCATTCCTTTTATCACCCTGCGCCAGCCAAAAAGTATAAACAAAAATACGGCGAATAGTATGAGTAGAATAAAAAAGCTTAAAAAATAATAAATGTTCATTTATTTGCTTGCTCCATTAGTTACAAATTTTTTATGAGAGATATCTTCTTTTCTTATTGTTTCCAAAAAATGAAAAATTGAACATCATTTAACCATATACCTTCAGAATGCAAGGAATGGAACTTTCATTTTTTACCAAACTAAGAACAGATGAAAAAGAGGGGGTTTGATTTTTCATGAACTTAATGAATGATATTTCCCATCGTCCTTGGCCTCTGCCTTCAAAAAACTGGATTTTGCGACAAACATGGAACGATCTTTTATTTGTTCATTATCCTATCCCAGTTGAATTACTGCGGCCGCATATTCCCGGTTCCTTACAAATAGACACCTTTGACGGAACCGCATGGTTAGGTGTAGTTGTATTCGTTATGGAAGGAATTTATTTTCGCGGATTGGCAGCCGTATCACTTACTCCTAAATTTACGGAAATAAATGTAAGGACATATGTGCATTGCAATGGAAAACCAGGTGTTTATTTCATGTCGCTTGACGTCGGGAACTTGGCTTCGCTACTAATCGCAAAGAAATGGTATCGTTTACCTTATCAGCCTGCACAAATATCCATTCAAAAAGAAGGGGAAAGCTTTTATTGTCAAAGTCTGCGGAAAGGAAAAATGAAAATTCCAATAGCCTTTGAGGGAAAATATGTTCCTCTTTCGGAGGTTTATCTTCCCGAAAAAGGAACAGTTGACCATTGGCTTACAGAGCGCTATTGCTTTTTTAGTACGAATAAAAGGGGCAGCGTCTTTTGTGGGGAAATTCACCACCGGCCTTGGCCGTTGCAAAAAGTGAAGGCGGAAATCGTTCGAAATACTCTATTTACTCCCTTTCAAGTTGACGTTGAAGAAGAAAAAACGATCACTCATTTTTCAATGGGAGTAGAGGCATTTTTTTGGAATATCAAAAGAATAAAATGAAAGTATTTTTTTGTGTAAAAGTACTTCCATAATATGTAAAAAATTTAATAAATAACCAAGTATAGGGGAACATAGTAAGCAGTTGGCGGTAAATAAAATGGAGGGACAAGCTTGATCCGTAATGTAAATAAATTGCTAAGTAAATCAAAAAAACAACCTGAGCAAAAAAATGTTCCAAAGCCACAGGGGGCCCTCTATGAAAATTTCGATCAAAACGTAGAAGCATTTCGTTCTATTTATAGTAAGTGTTCTGATGTCGTGTTCCGTTCATTCGTTCTTTTTGGAAAAAAGAGGGCAATGATTATTTATATAGAGGGACTTTCAGATATTAAGGGAATCGATGAATATGTCCTGTCACCACTTATGCAGGAGACAGTCTTTGATATAGAAGCATTAAATGAGTTTCCCGAAAATAAAGTACCTGTTTCTAACGTGAAACGAGTGAATATGCTGGCGGATTGTATTGAGTCTATTTCATCAGGAAATCCCATTCTTTTGTATGAAGGGGAGAATGACGGTTTTTCCTTAGGATTGGCTAAATGGGAAAAGCGGGGGATCGAGGAACCTTCTGCAGAGGCAGGAATCAGAGGACCAAGAGAGGGATTTAATGAATCTTTACAGATAAGTACTTCTCAATTGCGCCGGATTATTAAAACCCCTGCCCTAAAAATGCAATCCATGAAGATCGGAAATTATACTGGGACCAGGGTAATTCTCGTCTATATTGATGGACTTGCAGAAAAAACATTGATTAATGAGTTAACAAACCGACTGAATCGAATTAAGATCGACGGAATCTTAGAAAGTAATTATATCGAGGAAATGATTGAGGACAACCCGTACTCACCCTTCCCGCAGATCCTGTCAACAGAACGGCCGGATACCGCTTGTGCAAACTTACTCGAAGGAAGAGCAGTGATCCTGGTAGAAGGAACCCCGTTTTGTTTAATCGCTCCTATTTCCTTCTTTTCCATGCTTCAATCACATGAGGATTATTATCAGCGCTTTATGGTTAGCACGTTTATCCGTTTGCTTCGCTATGTTTTTCTTGGCATTTCTCTTTTGCTGCCTTCTTTGTATGTAGCAATTTTGTCTTTCCATCAAGAGATGGTCCCAGGCACATTGCTGTTAAGCATATCAGCTTCAAGGGAAGCAGTCCCTTTTCCTGCTGTAGTCGAAGCCCTGCTCATGGAAATTACTTTTGAAGCCTTGAGGGAGGCAGGGGTTCGTTTGCCGAAGCAGGTTGGTGCTGCTGTCAGCATTGTTGGGGCACTTGTCATTGGCCAGGCTGCCGTACAAGCAGGGCTGGTTTCAGCTCCAATGGTCATTGTCGTTGCCATTACAGGGATTGCTTCCTTTATGATCCCACGTTATTTTGCCGGAATAGCTATTCGGCTGCTGCGGTTTCCAATGATGCTGCTTTCCGCTACTTTGGGATTGCTTGGAATTATGATGGGGATTATTGCCATCGTCATTCATTTATGCAGCTTGCGTTCCTTCGGTGAACCCTATTTAGCGCCCGTAGCACCGCTAAAACGTAAGGAATTAAAGGATTTATTGTGGAGATCTCCTTGGTGGATGATGGATACACGTCCGCATTTTACAGGGGAGTTTGACTTATATCGTCAAACTGCTGGACAGAAACCAAATCCACAAAATGGGGACGAAAAGGTGTGAATGATAGAAGAAAACACTAGAGGGGGAAATACATGAAACGTCTCTTTCTTTTGCTCACTGTTTGCGGATCGATCTTTTTTTTAAGCGGCTGCTGGGATCGGGTGGAAATCAATGATTTGGCGATTGTAACAGGCGCAGCAATTGATAAAAAAGGAGACAACGATGTCGAACTGACTATCCAAGTGTTCCTTCCGAATGCAATAAGCAGCGGAGGCGGCCAAAGCGGCGGGGGAGGTTCTAGTGGTGGGGCGCTTACAATAGTAACGTCTGAGAAAGGAATCAATCTTGCCGATGCACTGTCAAAGGTTCAAGGAAATTTACCTCGAAAAGTGTTTTGGGGACAATGCAAAGTGTTTATATTTGGAGAAAGGCTGGCAAAAGAAGGAATCCAAAAGCAGGTGGATTTTCTGCTCCGCCATCCGCAAACGAGGGAAAGAGCCTATCTATTTGTTGGTAAAGGGAAAGCAAGGCAGTACCTTGAATCGACGCCTAAACTGGAACGAACTTCATCAGAAGTAATCCGGGAACTAGCTAAAGCAAGGATCGGGATGGATGCCACAATGAAGGATATGGATGAGATGTTAATGGGTAAAGCTCAGGCTGCTGCATTGCCCTACCTTTTACCGAAAACATACAAACAAAAGCCAAAAGAGTCAATCTTGGTTCCTAGAATTTTTGGAACAGCCATTTTTAGAAAGGATCGAATGGTGGGGACCATTACCGAACGAGAAACAAGAGGGGTAATATGGCTAAAAAATGAAATTAAAGGATATACAGTGAATGTAAATCCTAAAAACACAGCTGGGGATGTGTCTTTAGACCCTGTCTCGGCTCGTATTAGGCTGATTCCGGAAATTCAAACTGGAGAATGGAAAATGAAAGTGCAGGTCAAAACAGAAGGAACAGTTGTGCAAAACCGAACGAATTTTAGCATTTCAGATCCCCAATTTCTTAGGATCGTCGAAAAAGCGTATCAAGAATCGATTAAAAAACGTATTCATCTGGCTCTTCAACCAGTACAGCATAAACTGAAAGTGGATATAGTAGGCTTCGCAGATGAATTCTATCGGAAATATCCGAAACAGTTTAAACGAGTCGAAAATCGCTGGGATGAGGTGTTTCCAAACGTGAGAGTAATACTTGACGTTGAGGCCCATATTCGCAGACAAGGTTCAATCATCGAACCGGGGGGATTGCCTGAGGATAAGGTGAAAGAAAAGTGAGATGGGGAGCGTTTTTTAGTACAACGATCATTATTGCTGTGATCATTTTGTTTCAATGGCCGAAAATGAAACAACACCCTAAAAAGGACAAATGGGCGTTTTTCATGCTGTTGCTTATCGGTTGGATGCTATCTATGTTCGATCTCCCAAATATGCCAGGACCCCTTACATGGATCGAAGAACTATTTAAGCCTGTTGGACAGTTTATGGAAAAGAAATGACTTTGACTGAGGAGTGATTTCGTCCATACGGTCATGGAAAGGAGAAAGATATGGAGAAAGGAAAAATTTCATCCCTTCAAATGGCCATCTTGATGTATCCTGCCATTGTGGCAACGATAATCATTTCGGTTCCAAGCATCACAGCAAAATATGCCGATAATGATTTATGGCTAACTCCCATTTTGTCGAGTTTCATCGGGTTTGTCACGGTGTATATAACATATAAATTGCACAACCTTTATCCAAACAAAACGGTTATCCAATTCAGTGAACACATCATGGGCCGCATTGCGGGGAAAATGGTCGGATTTTTCATTTTGTTTTTTTATATCCAATCTACGGGGCAAATCTTAAGAAGTTATAGTGAATTACTTGTCAGCTCTTTTCTGTTTAAAACTCCTATTAGTGTGATTATGGTAACGATGATTTTCCTATGTGCGCTTGTTGTTCGTGGTGGAATAGAAGTATTAGGAAGAGCAGCACAAGTGTTTATGCCTGCTTTTATCGTGCCGCTCTTTATTTTTTTCATTTTATTAAGTCCTGAATATAATGTTAAAAATATATTCCCCATATTGGGGGAGGGAATAATGCCCCCAATTAAGGGTGCAATTGTACCGGGTGGATGGTATGCAGAATTTTTTCTGATGACTTTTCTCCTTCCTTATTTAGCGGATGTAAAAAAAGGAAAAAAGTTTGGGATGATGACGGTTTTTGCCGTGATGATGACACTAGTTGTAGTAAACCTTATGGTTCTTATGATACTTGGACCAACCACGGCCACATGGAATTATCCTCTGTTAACCGCTGGTCGATATATTGGTATTGCTGACTTTTTTGAAAACATGGAATCCGTCGCCATGGCTATTTGGATAGTAGGGGCATTTGTCAAAATCTCCGTATTTTTTTATGCATCCGCTATAGGGACCGCGCAGTGGCTGAATCTTTCGGACTACCGGCCCGTTGTATGGCCATTAGGTATTTTGTTTGTAGAGTTTGGCTTTTGGTCGATACCAAGCTCAACGGCATTTAATCATTTTTTAACGACGACACTCCCTTTTTTTGGACCATTCATACAGACCATCATTCCTCTCTTTTTACTTGTTGTCGCGGTTGTTAGGAACGGTAAACGTAATGGAACCAAAGCCAGTTGACAGGATAAGTTAAGCTATTAGATTGTCTCTAACCAAAAAAGGACCGGGCAGTTTTTGCCCGGGTTGTCTTATTTGTTTCTATTAATAATAAAGGAAAGAATAATAAGTACCACGACTGTAACAAGACATACGATTGAACCAATTAAATTATCTTTATTAAACATAAAAGCAACCACAATAACAGTAAGTGAAAGCATCGCTAAAATATTTGTATATGGGTAGCCTTTTAATTGGAAGGCAGGTCTCCTTTTATAAACAGGACGAAGCTTTACTTGGGAAGCACAGATGCAAATCCAAATGATCATGATTGTAAAACCAGGTATGGACATTAAATAACCAATGACTTGATTTGGTGTCATATACGCTAAAAAAACACCAATTAAGATACAAATACTCGTGATCATAATACCCATAATCGGAGTTCCTGTCTTGGATGTCCGTGCCAGCACTTTTGGCGCTTCACCACTTTGGGCCATTGAATACAATGTGCGTGATGTTGCATAAATACCAGAGTTTGCTGCAGAAAGGACAGCGGTTAACAGCACAAAGTTCATGATATTTGCCGCACCAGGCAGACCTGCATAGCTAAATACTTGAACAAATGGACTATCCTGTCCTGTTACTTGATTCCAAGGAATGATTCCACAAATAATCAGAATCGGGAAAATATAAAAAATGATGATTCTCCAGATCGTGCTTTTGATAACTTTCGGGAGAACCTTTTCGGCATCTTTCGTTTCGGTTACGGCCACACCGATTAATTCAGCTCCCCCATAGGAGAACATAACAACGAGAAACGCATTCAATGTTCCTTGGATTCCGTGTGGGAAAAATCCGCCATGGCCCAGCAGATTAGAGATCGGATTATGAATAGGGCTTGGAACAATGCCAGCGAGCAGCAATGCGCCTAAGATAATAAAGGCAACTAATGCAACAATTTTAATGCCTGCAAACCAAAATTCCGTCTCCCCATAATATTTTACCTGAAATAAATTAATGCCAACAATGACCACTGCGCAAAAGAAGCTTAATAACCATAACGGTGCAGATGGAAACCAAAACTGCAAAAAGCTTCCTGCTGCTAATAATTCAACAATGGTTACAATGACGTAATTGATCCAGTACAGCCAGCCGACGATAAAGGATGTTCGAAAGCCAAATGCTTTAAGGACAAGATGCTGCACGTTTAAATTTGGGTAAACAATCGCCATTTCTCCTAAGGCAGCCATAACAATAAACAGCAGCAGCCCGCCTATTAGATAGGCAACGACAACACTAGGTCCGGCCATACTTAATGTATCGGAACTCCCCTTGAAAATTCCCGTTCCGATCATACCAGCCAAAGCAATAAATTGCACATGCCGCGGCAATAAACCCCGTTTTAAAGCCTGTTGTTTTTTCTCCATGAAGTCAACCCATCCTAACTCAGTGTTTTCACTTCTTTTTTACATAAACGCTTTTAAGTATTAAAGAATATTTCTATATTAATATATCATTTTTTGGTGGGATGTCAACTTGGCTAAAGTTTGTTTTTTCTTAACTAGATTGGGGAAAATAAAAATATTTACGTGCAGTATGAAAATAAAACCAAGGGGGAAAAAACATGAAGCTAACCCATCAGAAACGGATTGAATTACATGGCTTTAACAATTTAACGAAGACCTTAAGCTTTAATATGTACGATATTTGTTATACAAGGACAAAAGAGGAGCGTGAAGCCTATCTGGAGTACATTGATGAGCAATACAGTGCAGACAGATTAACAGGCATCCTCTCACATGTATCTGATATTATTGGGGCGCATGTATTAAACGTGGCAAGCCAGGATTTTGTACCTCAAGGGGCGAGTGTGACCTTCCTCGTTTCAGAAGGACCTGTTGAACATATACCGAATGAATCATTTGAGGAATCACCGGGTCCGCTTCCTGAATCCGTCGTTATGCAATTAGATAAGAGCCATATCACAGTCCATACATATCCCGAATACCATCCTGATGAAGGAATTAGTACGTTTAGAGCCGATATTGATGTATCGACATGCGGGGAAATTTCCCCACTTAAAGCGCTGCATTATCTTATTCGTTCGTTTGATACGGATATCATGACAATTGATTACCGAGTTCGCGGCTTTACCAGGGATAAAAACGGTCATAAGCTGTTTATTGACCACGATATTAGTTCGATTCAAAATTATATCCCGGATAACATTATTGACTTATACGATATGATTGATGTGAATGTCTATCAGGAGCATATCTTTCATACAAAATGCAAGCTCCGGGAATTTGATCTCAATAACTACCTGTTTGGATATACGAAGGAGAAATTAACACCTGAAGAAATTAACGAAATTACAGAAAGTCTGAAGTGGGAAATGGATGAAATATTTTACGGGAAAAATATCGAATATGACGTCCACTAATTTTCGTTTCCGAGGAAATTAGAAGTGATACTTGGTTGGTATCACTTCTGTATAAATAATCTAGCTTGAAATGAAACCAAAAGGTGTTATAATAGCGATTGTGAAACCAAAAGGTTTCACAATTATGAAGTATTTTTAAAAAATATATGTTTAGAAAATCGAAAAAAATATGAACACAAAAGGAGAAAAATAAAATGGGACAAGAAACATTGCAGGATATCCGTCACACAGTCGTTTATAATGCTCCAATTCAAAAGGTTTGGGATGCGGTTGCTACATCGGAAGGTTTAGGCGCTTGGTTTATGCCAAATGATCTTCAACCGGTAGAGGGACATGAGTTTCATATAAATGCTGGTCAATTTGGAATATCACCGTGTAAAGTAATCATAGTGGATCCTCCAAAAAAACTTGCATTTAACTGGGGAAAGGATTGGACACTTACGTTTGAATTAAAAGAGCTTGGCGATAAAACAGAATTCACCCTTATTCATTCCGGCTGGGATGCAAATAAAGTTACAGAGTTTGGGGCCCCACATACACCGATACGTAACAACATGGACCAAGGATGGGCAGGGCTTGTCAAAAAACTGCAAGCATTTGTTGAGGCGTAAATGTCTTCTTCTCAAGCAAAGCACGATGTATTTCAAGCTGTTGCAGATCCGACACGCCGTAAGCTCTTAAAACTGTTAAGCAAAGAGGAAATGTCTGTCACTGTGATTAGTGATCACTTTCCGATGAGTCGGACCGCTGTCTCGAAGCATCTTCATATTCTAGCAGATGCAGGACTAGTGAAAGAGAGAAAAGCCGGCCGGGAAACAAGGTACAGTCTTGAGCCGGAGCCTTTGCTGGAGTTAAGAGATTGGCTGAATTATTTTGAATTATTTTGGGAAAATAAGCTGACCGCACTTAAATCTTTAGGCGAGTCAGACCAATCGGAGATAAAAGAAAATAAATAAATATAAGAAAAAAAAACTAGCACGCGGGTTTAGTCGCGTGCTAGTTGCCATTTCTAGTGAAATGGCAATACTAAATAGATTTGTTAAGAGGATAATTTTACTTTCTTCTGTGTTGTCGTCCATTTTCCACGACTGGGGCTTATTACTAAGTCATTATAGGCTAAGACATTTAAGTCCCTTTGGATGGTGCGAGGAGTGATACCAAATTCCTCTACAAGTTCCTGTGTTGTCACAGTACCGTTTTTGTGGATAAACATGTAGATGCATTTAATACGGTTTAACATCCGGTTAGTTGAAGGTTTCAAAGAACCACTCCCTATCCTTTTTTCAAACCTATGGCAAATTCCTGCGACCGACGCCTCTTTGAAGAAAAATCTTCAACGTATGTAATTTTCTTTTTTACAGACAACCCCTTTTTATGGAACGCTGGCGTTCCATTCAATGATGTCCTACCTCTGATATTATTGTACCCACAATTTCTGAAAATTTCCACCATAATTATTAAGCTTATGTTAAAATATTCTAAATTCTTCTTAATTCCTCCTTCTAGATGTTTTACTATAGAATATGGATTTATAGTAAAAATATACCAAATTATTTGAAATTTTTGAAAATAAAATATTTTTATCCGTAGAAAGTAATGGGTAAAATACCAAAGGAATATTTTAAAGAGAATTCTAACACATGATTATCTAAATAACTAAGAGAATGGAAAGATTTCTTACATATTTTTTTGCTTAATAAAAGAAAATGGTTAAATTATTTGCAATAATAATAAAGGCACAACTATTTTCTTATAGGAGGATCCTCCATTGACCAAAATTGACTGGATGAGTGAAGTAGAAAAGAGAAAAGAAGCACTCATTATGAATGCACAAGAACTATTACATATTAAAAGTTTATTAGATGAAGAAAACGCTTCTCCCGACGCTCCGCTTGGTAAGGGAGTAAAAGAGGCCCTTGATTTTATGCTGAAACTGGGAGAAAAGGATGGGTTTACAGCAAAAAATGTTGGGAATCTGGCAGGTCATCTTGAATTTGGCGAAGGAGAGGAGCTGCTCGGAATACTTTGCCATGTTGATGTTGTCCCAGAGGGGGATGGCTGGTTAAGCGACCCATTCGCTGCTGAAATCCGTGAAGGGAAAATCTATGCACGAGGTGCATTAGATGATAAAGGACCAACAATGGCTGCTTACTATGCGATGAAAATTGTGAAAGAGCTAGGTTTGCCGCTGCAAAAGCGGGTTCGGATGATTATTGGAACAGACGAGGAGAGTAATTGGCGCTGTGTCAACCATTACTTTGAGAAGGAAGAAATGCCGACCTTGGGATTTGCCCCCGATGCCGACTTTCCCATCATCAATGCGGAAAAAGGAATTTCAGATTTTGACTTCGTTCAAGGAAAGAGTGACTATGAAAATCATGATTCATTGATGGAAGTTCAAAGCTTTCTGTCAGGAAGAAGATACAACATGGTGCCAGATTATGCAAAAGCAACTATTCGAATTTCTGAGCAGCAAACGGAAAAGGCTCAGGAATTTACTCATTTCATGAACCAATTTGGCTTAGAAAGTCAATATCAATTAGAAAAGGATGAGCTGAGTCTCGAAGTAAAAGGGGTTTCAGCACATGGCATGGAACCAAATAATGGTAAGAACGCTGGCTTGTTCTTAGCTGAATTCCTATCCAAGCAAAATATTGATGCACAGGCTGCACTCTTTTTTCACTTTGTTTCCCATTACTTTTTTAATGATTCAAGAGGAGTTAACCTTGGGGTTGCATTTGCTGACGATCTTTCAGGAGAAGTAACGATTAATGTTGGCAAACTTTCTTATTCGAAGGAATCTCGTGGAAAAGTAGGCTTGAATTTAAGATATCCGGTCACAAACCAAATGGAAGAGACAAAAGAAAAACTACAACAGTGCGTTAGCAAAGAAGGATTTACGATTGAAAATTTTACCGATTCAAAGCCACATTTCGTAGATGAAAAGGAATTCCTTATTCAAACCCTAAAGAAGGTTTATGAAGAGCAAACCGGGGAAAAAGCAGAATTAATGGCAATCGGCGGTGGCACGTATGCCAGATCACTTACGTCAGGAGTCGCTTTTGGCCCGCTGTTTCCCGGCAGGCCAGATATTGCCCATCAAAAGGATGAATATATTGTAATTGAAGATTTACTAAAGGCAACGGCCATTTATGCACAAGCAATCTATGAATTAGCAAAGTAAAGAATCATAACGGAGGAGATTTTGAAGAATGAAATGGGCTATTTTAAATGGAGATATCATTGAACGTTCGAATGCAAAGGTGGATGTGGAAGACCGGGGCTATCAGTTTGGGGATGGAATCTACGAGGTGATCCGTGTCTATAATGGAAAAATGTTTACAGCAAAGGAACATTTACAAAGATTTTTTCGAAGTGCCGAGAGTATTAACATTACATTAGGCTATAAAATCGAGGAGCTCACTGGAATGCTTGAGGAACTAATTTCCAAAAACAACCTACAGCTTGGTACTATTTACATGCAGGCTACTAGAGGTGTTGCTCCCCGAACCCATGCCTTTCCGCCTGGAGTTGTAACACCAACCCTCGTTGCATATACAAATAAGCTTCCGCGTCCTCAGGAAAAGTTAAGCAGGGGTGTTAAAGCCCATCTCGTAGAGGATATCCGCTGGCTGCGCTGTGATATTAAAAGCTTAAACCTGCTCGGTAACATATTAGCAAAACAAAGGGCTGCAGAGAATGGCTGTTATGAAGCGATTCAATCCCGCGGTCAGGAAGTGACCGAAGGCAGTTCATCTAATATTTTTATCGTGAATAATGAAGTGATCATTACACATGCATCTGACCAGCTTATTTTAAAAGGGATTACCAAAGATGTCATCCTTAGCGTTTGTGCGGAAAACGGAATAGCAGTTGAAGAGCGTACGTTTACATTGGAGGAATTAAAAGCAGCAGATGAAGTCTTTCTTTCTAGTACAACTTCTGAAGTTATGCCGGTGATTGAAATTGATGGGAACCAAGTAAACAGTGGTGTTCCAGGGACCATTACTAAAAGGCTTCAAGCATTATTTGAAGCTGAAATTACCCATCAGTGCGGGAGCCAAATGAACCAAAAATAAATACCATAACACAAAAGACGTGCTTAAACCAAATGCACGTCTTTTTGTGTTTACTTGATATAGTAAAGTTCATTGTTGTTCTTGCCATTATGTTGCTGGGAGCGGAAATCAACAGTTTTAACTGAAATGTATCATAAATAAATTCTTTTCGGAAATCATGCAAAAGATACTACTAGCGGTTTAAGCCAAAAATCCATCAATTTGCTAATATAATGTATAAGAAAGGAATTGAGAAACGAATGGAGCAAAAGACGCATTTTTTCTTTGCCGTAAAATTACCGGAAGATACAAAGCTTGCAATGAAAGAACATTGTGAGAAATTAAAGGAGACCCTTCCCTTTCACCGTTGGGTCCACCATCGGGATTTGCATATTACATTAGCTTTTCTAGGGTATGCACCTTCTGAAAAACTTGAAATGGCTGAAAAAAAGGCTGCAGAGAAAATTCTTGGATCAAAGCCAATCCAGTTGAGGATTGATCGTCTTGGCTTTTTTGGAAAACAAGATAGTCCTCGGATTTTTTTTGCTGATACTGAGGAAAGCAATGAGTTACAATTAATAAGACAGAAGGTATTTACAGCTTGTGATGAGGCAGGGTTTAAACTTGAAACAAGGCCGTTTCGGCCACATATAACATTAGCGAGAAAATGGGCAGGGGAGGAACCGTTTCAAAAAGATGCATTTGCAGTGTGGAAGGAACTCCAGCCGGAGCCGCTAGCATTTACAGTGACGGATATTGCCCTATATCAGACCCATCTAGACAAAACTCCAAAGTATGAAGCAATCAGATTATTTTCCTTAGACAATTCCAGATAAGGTAGAAGGCAGGAAAGATAGCAATGGGACAGTTAATAAAGCTTCAAGATTATATTTCGCGCTACGAGCAGGATATTTTCACGTATCCATCTCGGTTTGTGCGCTTGAAAAAACAACAATGGGAGCGGACGAGAACGAATTGGGAAAATGAAGGGGTAGATGCTGCCAATCTTTCCTTTCCGCAATCTTTACTTGAATGGGAAGAAGAAAACGAAAACGACAAACCAGCTTTTTTTAAAAAGTTAACTGGTTTATTTAAACATAATCAAAAAAAAAATAACCAAGATATAAATCAAGTGTTTCCAACTCCAAGCGAGGAGGACCCATTGGAATTTACTGCATCATTTTCCTATATGCCTGAAACAATTGACGAATTAAAACGGCAATTCTTAGATCAGCTTTATCGGTTTCAATTAAAATGGGCAAGTTCTACCGTATTGGAAAAATCTTTTATTCATTCAAAATATTATTTCGAAGAAAATTTAAAGTTCTTTCTGCAACGATTTCCTGATACGTTTTTAGTCCTTTACAGACCTGTCTTCCTTTTAAAAAAAGCACCGATTGAGGTAGAAGTGATTTTGTTAACCCCGACAGACGCGTGGTGTATCACTTTTGTTGAGGAGGAGGACTCGGCAGTTTTTGTTGGATCAAGTGAGCGTTTTTGGTTGAAACGTACAAATAAGGAGGAAAAGAAGATATTAAATCCCATGCTTACTTTAAATCGAACGGAAAGAATCGTTCGAAATATTTTCAAGATGCACGAAATTGATTTCCCAATACATAAATTATTAGTAAGCCGTAATGGGTATATTGATTATCCTTCAGCTCCTGTTGATATTGAAATTGCAGAAGCTCGGAACTTTGAACAGTGGTTTCAGTTAATGAGGTCCTTAAAATCACCCTTAAAACACACCCAACTAAAAGGAGCAAGGGTTCTCTTACAGTACTGTCAGACGACAAGCAATATACGAGCGGAATGGGGAATAGTGGAAAAGGATGAGTGAAGCAGGCAAGGACGATCTTATGAAAAAAGTATCCTATATTAGTAACTAAAAAGGCTTCTGCAAGGGCGATTGCCTATTTTAGCGAGGTTGATTTGAAAGTGAGGGAAACGAATGGATTTCAATAAGAGGCTTTTTCAAGCATATCTAGACGAGATGAATATCATTACGATTCTTCTTCCACTTTCTTATCACAATGGATTTTCCGCTTCGTTCACCGTATCTTGCGGTACTGAGAACAAACCACTGAAAATTATTGAAACGAAACGAATGGATGATTTTCATAAATATATTTGTTATTTGGACGGTGAAATTTTATTTGAAAAGACAAATTGGATCATTGATGAGTATGGGGGACAAACAGACCTTCAGATTGGAGCTGTAATTCGGACAGACGCATTCGATGAAAAATTTTATTATAGCGGGGATGACCTAGGAGTTATATGTGAAAACGGTCAGACCGCTTTTAAGCTTTGGGCTCCAACTGCTTCTCAAGTAAAAATTAAACTTAGACATCCTGAGGAAGACTTTAACGAAATGGTCAAAATGAAAAGGGAAAGTAAAGGGGTTTGGGAGGCTGTTATCAATCGCGACTTAGAATACTACCGTTATTCCTTTCTAATTTGTGTCAATTTGGAATGGAGGGAAGCAGTCGACCCTTATGTAAATGCCGTTACGGCTAATGGTGAACTTGGAGTCATTGTGAAAATGGGGAAAACGAACAGTGAAAGAACAATTTTGCCTCCTTTTGAGCACCCGGTGGACGCCATTATCTATGAAACCCATATAAGAGACTTTACCATTCATCAAGAAAGCGGGATAAAGCATAAAGGTTTATACCTTGGGGCCGGGGAGACAGAAACTAAAGGAAAATACGGACAATTAACAGGCCTGTCCTACGTAAAAGCTATGGGTATTACTCATATTGAATTTCTCCCCTTTAATGATTTCGCAGGTGTCGATGAATCTAAACAAACCGAAGAATATAATTGGGGCTACAACCCCCTCCATTATAATGTCCCAGATGGAAGCTATGCGACTAACCCGGCTAATCCGTATACAAGAATTAATGAATTAAAGCGATTGATCGAGCAAATTCATCAGGAAGGACTGCGCGTGATCATGGATGTTGTTTATAATCATGTCTATAAGCGCGAACAATCCTCATTTGAAAAAGTGGTACCTGGCTATTATTTCCGTCATAATGAATTTGGACTTCCATCGAACGGAACCGGAGTTGGCAATGATCTTGCTTCCGAACGGCTAATGGTAAGAAAATTTATTATCGATTCGATTCGATTTTGGATTGAAGAGTATCACGTTGATGGGTTCCGGTTTGATTTAATGGGTATTTTGGACATAAAAACAATGAATGACGTCAGAGATATGTGCGATCGTTTACAGAAGGGAATTTTGCTAATTGGAGAGGGCTGGAACCTTAATACTCCGCTCAGGTATGAAGAAAAGGCTGCACTGCAAAATCAAGCAGAAATTCCACGGATAGCCCAATTTAATGACAGGTTCCGGGATTCAATTAAAGGCAGCACATTTAATCTATATGACAAAGGCTATGCATTCGGAAATGAGCATTATTATGAAGCGGCGAGGGAGGGAATTGCCGGCAGTATTGGTTTTCTGAATAAGGATAATGTATTATTTAATGAACCGTTTCAAACAGTGAATTATGTTGAATGCCATGATAACCATACGATGTGGGATAAGCTTAAGAGCTGCTTTCCAAATGAGAATGAGTCCATATTAATAAACTATCATCGACTCGCGACAAGCATTGTTCTGCTAGCTCAAGGTATTCCATTTCTTCACAGCGGCCAGGAATTTCTCCGAACAAAATTCGGTATCGGTAATAGCTACCGTTCCCCAGATTCCGTTAATCAACTTGATTGGGATCGGAAATGGCAGTATAGAGAGAATGTTGAGTACATCAGTGGGATTATTAAAATTAGAAAGCATTTCGCTTGTTTCCGTTTAAGGACAGCGAAGGAAATATGCAAAAATATGAAAACACTACCAATCCAGCATCCTGTTATTGGCTTTTCTTATCATAATGGGCCTGGGGATTTTCGTGAAGTAAGGATGTTAATAAATCCAAGTCAGAAAACACAACTAGTTAAGATGCCTGAGGGTGAATGGTCTGTATTTGCAGACGAAAAATGCGCTGCCATCCATCCGCTTCGAAAAATAGCTGTCCATGAAATTGGCTTAGAACCGGTAAGCTTAAATATTTTTGCACAAAAGTAATTGCCTTCTATCAATAATAATTCTGTGTTAAAAGATAAAAACAATGATTTTTGTAGATAAGCTTGACTATAAAAGCCTATCCGAGATAAAATTTATAAGGATAGCTATTGTGTATGAAGGTATCAATAGCTATTTTTTTATTTTTACAAAATATAAAGCTGTTAGTGTTCATCAACAAAAACCTTTCAGCTGCATGGATCTTACTTCTGTATATTGATGGGTTTACCCATTAGACGGGATAAATTGAAGGTGAACAATTTTGGAACATATATTAGGACAAGAATGGGAAATTGTCCCTGCGGGAGGAGCTACAGGGGAAGCCTTTTTTGCAAGTCATGAGGATCAGAGACTTTTTCTAAAGCGAAATTCCTCTCCTTTTCTTGCTGTATTATCAGCGGAAGGAATCGTCCCAAAGCTTGTTTGGACTAAAAGATTGGAAAACGGCGATGTGATAACTGCTCAGCAATGGCTTAGTGGCAGGGAGTTAAAACCGCTCGAGATGACTCAAGAACGCGTTGCCAATCTGTTACGGAAAATTCATCTTTCAGAGCCGCTCCTTGGAATGCTCAGCCGGTTAGGAAAAGAGCCTTTACAACCCGGAACCCTTTTTAAAATGGTAATGGACCAATTGGATGAAGATGTTCTTAATTTTCCGGAAGTAAAAAAAACAATTTCCTTTCTGAAAAAAGAAGAAGGAAATGTTTTCAGTGAGGTTAAAGTAGTTTGTCACGGGGATGTAAATCACAACAACTGGCTGCTTGCAGAAAACAACCAGTTGTATCTTATCGATTGGGATGGGGCAATGATTGCTGACCCGGCTATTGATTTAGGTTTACTTCTCTATTGGTATATCCCTGAAGAAAACTGGGAAAAATGGCTCGCCATGTATGGTATAAAAGTGACGAGTAATTTAAAGCTAAGGATGAAATGGTACGTTGCACTTCAAACCTTATCTTCGATTCAATGGCATAAAAGCAAAGAGCGTTTTCAAGAAATGAACAAATGGGTACACTTTTTAAATAGTATTTATTAATTACGAAAATTGATCAATATTCGTAACCCATTGGGAAAGGTTGTCTTGGTTGGATAATATATGCTGATCTAAATCGGTGGTTTGTGCACCGTGCTGGCTGTAGTTATACACTTCTTCCAATATACTTTTAACGTTTTGATCAACTTGTGTGTTTACCATAAGGGATTTAACTAATCGTTCCAATTGTTCACACTCGGAAACCGATCCGCAGCAATCTGTTTGATGGTTACTTAATATATCCTTTAATAAGGTTACTTGATCTTGATGACCTAATGGCATAAAAATACACCCTTTCTTATTAGGCTAAAAAGGAATTCACTATAGCATGTGAATTCCTTTTTTCGTTTATACATTGAAAACTTTCTCTCGTTCATCATTAATCGAATAAAAATTGGGAAAATAGACTTGAAAGTGTACTCTTTGCATGATATCGTTTGAAGGATATGATTATTTAGGAGTGTAAGTAATGCGACTAAGACATAAACCTTGGGCAAAGGAAAGAATAGATCAATATCCTCAATATGTTGTTGCCGATCCTGAAATGTATAAAGGTAACTGGCAAGAACCATTTGCAATCCAGCAGCCGCTCCATATTGAAATTGGCAGTGGAAAAGGCCGGTTTATTACCGAAATGGCAAAAGCTAACCCCGATATTAATTACATTGGTATTGAAGTGTATCAAAGCGTAATTGTTGCCGCTTTAGATCGACTTATTGAAGCTGATTTACCAAATGTTAAGCTTCTAAATGTAAATGCAAATGACTTGGGAAAGTTTTTTGCAAAGAATGATGTTGACCGGATTTACTTAAATTTTTCTGATCCTTGGCCAAAAACGCGCCATGAGAAAAGACGCTTAACCTATAAAAATTATCTTAATTTGTATGGGAGCATCCTAAGAGATGCTGGAGAAATTCATTTCAAAACAGACAATCAAGGTCTGTTTGAATATTCATTAATGAGTTTTTCTCAATATGGGCTTTTGCTGAAATATATCAGCCTTGATCTCCATCAAAGTGATTTTGAAGGAAATATTATGACAGAATACGAACAAAAATTTTCTGAACAAGGAAATCGGATCTACCGCTGTGAAGTAAAATATAAATAATTAGTGGCAATTAAAAAAGGCTAGTCTGCTGACTAGCCTTTTGGTTATCTGCCTGTTTGCAAAAGTAAATAATAATGGATGTTGCTGCAAAGCAGCTCTGTTACATTGATAAAGGATAGATATCAATAATTGTCCCGGTTGAAGCATCAGCGATAAATTCGAATTGCTTTTGCGTCCCATTTTCTTGTTTTGAAATGCCGCCTTTATATACATTGTAGGAAAGTTGCTCTTTTTCAAATGGCTTAGCCTCCATATGAATCCAAGAACCGCTTATCTGTCCATGCTGTTTAAATTGATTCTTTACCCGCTCCAATACCTTTTCGGGTGATACATTTATTTTTTTGGAGATGACTTCTTTAACAGTATATCCGCCGATTAAACCGATTGCTGCCCCAACAATAAACGGTTTCCAGTTCATTTTCTTCCCCCCAATATTTTCCTCATTCTTTTCTCAGTATAGCCGATTTGAGATGGAGAAACCTAATATAATCGCACCCGAAAAAAGTGAATTGTTGGTAAGGAGTGCTAAACTTCGGTACAATAAGTGTATACATAAGAATAGAAAAGCGGAAGCGCCCGTTAAGCGGCGTATGGACTGGAGCACATCGACTGAGATAAGGCGAACCTTCAATCAGCGAGTGCTTTTCTCGATGATTGTTAGTTGAGCCAACCGGGTTTTTACGGGCAGTTGAGAATCTACTGCCCGTTAATACGCGGCAAAGGAAACACGAAGAGCGTTAGCGTATTCGTGCTTGACTTATCGTAGGGAGATGGGCGAAGTACACTAGCCGCTGGGCGCTGTAGCTAGACAATAAAAAGATCTAAAGGAGCCTATTTATGGAGGAACAAACAGTAAAGCTGTTTAAAACGTTAACTGAGTTGCCTGGGGCGTCTGGGAATGAACATTTAGTAAGAAATTTCATGAGAGAACAATTATCCTTGTATTCAGATAAGATTGTTCAAGATAACCTAGGAAGTATTTTTGGCGTGAAAACAGGAAATGTAAATGGGCCAACGATCATGGTGGCAGGACACATGGATGAAGTTGGTTTTATGGTAACAGCGATTACAGATAATGGAATGCTGCGCTTTCAACCGCTCGGCGGATGGTGGAACCAGGTCCTTCTAGCACAGCGTGTTCAAATAATGACGGCAAATGGTCCTGTCATTGGAGTGATCAGTTCAATCCCTCCACATTTGCTGGATGAATCAAAGAAGAACAAACCAATGGAAATTAGTAATATGCTGATTGATATTGGAGCCGATGACCGCGAGGATGCAGAGAAAATTGGAATTAAACCCGGACAGCCAGTTCTTCCAATTTGCCCATTTACTCCGATGGCAAATGAAAAGAAAATTATGGCGAAGGCATGGGATAATCGCTATGGCTGCGGGCTGGCAATAGAGCTTTTAAAAGAGGTAAAGGATGAAACATTACCGAATATCCTATACTCTGGAGCAACTGTGCAGGAGGAAGTTGGTTTGCGCGGGTCCCGGACAGCGGCAAATATGATTAAACCTGACATCTTCTTTGCCTTGGATGCAAGTCCTGCAAACGATATGACTGGAAAAAAATCTGAGTTTGGCCATTTAGGGAAAGGAACCTTAGTAAGAATCCTTGACCGCTCGATGGTAACACACAGGGGAATAAAGGAATTTGTCCTTGATACAGCCGAAAAATACCAAATTCCATATCAATATTTTGTGTCACCTGGAGGTACGGATGCCGGTCAGGTTCATCTTTCAAATGAAGGTGTACCAAGTGCGGTTATCGGTATTTGCTCGCGCTATATTCATACACATGCATCGATTATTCACGTTGATGATTATGCTGCTGCCAAAGAATTAATCGTAAAATTGGTCAAGGCATGTGATCAGACTACAGTGGATACAATTAAAGCAAATAGCTAATAATTAAAAAAACTGTTTAGGAGGCATTTTCATTAGCCTCCTTTTTACCGTGCTAAAGGAGAGAGAATCTACTATGAAAATTATCATCGGATCGAAAAATCCAGCTAAAAACCAAGCTGTAAAAAATGCTTTTCGTGATGGAAATTGCGAATTTATTTCCTTGGACATCCCCTCAGGTGTCAATGAACAGCCTTTTTCAGATGAAGAGACTATAAATGGAGCTAGAAATCGGGCCGTAAATGCTTTGCTACAGGGGAGTGGGGATATAGCTATTGGACTGGAAGGAGGAGTGCAGGAAACAAGCGAAGGGCTGCTTCTTTGCAATTGGGGAGCCCTTGCTTCAAAAGATCTTGAACCGATTATTGCTGGGGGAGCAAGGCTGCTGCTTCCTGAACAAATTTCCATAAGGCTAAGAGCTGGGGAAGAACTGGGACCCGTGATGGATGATTATGCAAAAATGCAAAATGTCCGCAAGCACGAAGGTGCTATTGGTATTTTTACAAATGGTGTGATTAACAGAATCGATATGTTTACACATATTGTGAATTTATTGGTGGGGCAATATCAATATAAAAAAGGTGGCAGTAAACTGACATCTGAAACGAAGACAAGCAGTTTACAGGAAGAAGCCAAAATAATGATGAAAATTGTTAATTCTGTTAAGATTAATAAATAAGGAGGCATGATGATCATATGAAGAACTTAGAATCGATCGAACAATTTGAACAATTAAAAAATGAAGGTAAACATCTATTTGTGTTTTCGGCCGGCTGGTGCTCTGATTGCAGGTTTATGGAGCCATTTTTGCCCGAAGTGGAAGCGAAATTTACCCAATTTACCTTTGTGCATATAGATCGCGATGAATTTATCGAAGTGTGCCAGCAGCTTGATGTATACGGAATTCCTAGCTTTATTGCTTTTGAGGATGGAAAAGAATTAGGACGCTTTGTTAGCAAAGATCGAAAAACGCAAGAGGAAATCGAAAATTTCATTAATGGATTAAAATAAACAAACTGCTAATGAGGATGTCTCAAAGGAAAGAGTCAGATCTCTCTATGCAATGTACAGCAAAAGTTCATTTAGTCTTTCGCTATATATTGAGTTTAGAGCGAGGGGCAGACACTTTTGGGACACCCTCTTTTTTGTAAAATAGAGTTTATGTTCCTTTGAAGAAGGATGGTATGACAATGGATAGTATAATAATGAAAAGAGCCTTAGAGGCAAGATTAGCGGGAGAAGACCGATCAATCATTTACGATCGAAAAAAGGACACCCTTAGAATTGAAAATAAGCTTACCAACAAAGGAATTACGGTCTCCTTACCAGGTATAATAGCAAAATGGCATACTGAAAAAGACAAAGCAATTGATGAAGTGGTCTATTATGTGGAAGAAGGGCTTCATGCTATGGTTGATGAAGTCCAATTAACAGATCATGAGAAAAAAATATTTCCTGTTATTCGCTCTGCTTCTTTTCCTAGTGAATCTGAAGAGGGAGTACAGTTTTTGTTCGATGAACATACAGCGGAGACAAGGATTTACTACGCTTTTGATATGGGCAAGACCTATCGTTTAATTGATTTACGTCTGTTGGAAAAAGAAGGGTGGGAAGCGAGCAGAATTAGGGAAATTGCTCTATTCAACGTAAGGTCGCTATCAACTGAGCTTAAAGAAGACAGTGTTGCTGGAAATACTTTTTACTTTCTTAACAAGAATGATGGTTATGATGCGAGCCGTATTTTGAATAAAGGCTTTTTAAATCAAATAGAAAAAAAAATAACGGGGACGATGGTTCTTGCGGTGCCACATCAGGATGTGTTGATTATTGCTGATATTCGTAATAATACCGGTTATGATGTACTCGCCCAAATGGCAATGAGTTTTTTTGCAAGCGGACGCGTCCCGATCACAGCATTGTCATTTTTATATGAAGACGGTGAGCTTGAACCAATTTTTATTTTAGGGAAAAGTAAAAAGTAATTCACCAAGCAGAAAGGATCACTTTATTGTGGTCTTTTTTTGGGCGCTTCCGCTTTTCTATTCTCTCAGCCATTTGAACTATTCTTTGTTTTTTGGTCGAATTCTTGCTGAAAACTGATAGAATAGAATGATAGTAAAGTAGAAAGAGTGATTTTTTTGAGCTGGATCCAAAATTTTTTTGAAAGGTTTAAAAAAGAGGAGGAAGCTGAACAACACGAATTACATACCAATAAACGCCTTTTATCGGAAAAGAAGCAGTACATCAATAAGGATTTTGATGCTAGAATTACCTACCAATATCCCAAAGGGCACTTCCGATTTCCGATCATTCCTGATAATAAAAACGTAAACAACCATAAGGAAGAGGATGTCCATCGGAAAAAGCAGCCAAAAGACAAGACACATTCACATAGAGACCAGGAAGTAAAGCTCAAAAAAGAACCGAATAAGTTGAAAAAAGAACCAATTCCAAAGCCAATTCCAAAGCCAATGCCAAAGATTTATAGCAGTGGACCGTTCCGGCCGACTGAAATTCCTTCGCCCATCTTTGGTTTCAATCGTCCAAAGGAAACAGTGGTCGAATATGAATTGAGCAATTTTTCAACAGGTTCCCCATTTGGCCATGAAATTCCTGTGATAAATAATAAAACATCCAAGGCTATTGGGGACTCGGGATCAATAACTCCAGCTGCAACCTTAGATGTTGAACATGAACAACCAAATTCAATGGGAGACAAGGAAAGAATACGTATCGAAGGAACTGTATTTCCAATAAAGATTGAAGAAAATCAAACCTTACTGAATGAAACCGTTCTACCTCAATCATTATTTGAGTATGAAGGCAGAGAAGCGGAACAGATTTTAGCATCACCCGTTCATTCTGAAGCAGTACTCGAACATGAGACTGAACTTGAACTCGAACTCGAACAAGAGCCAGAGCACGAGCCAGAACAAGAGAAGGAACTTGAAATCGAGCCAAAGCACGAGCCAGAACAAGAGAAGGAACTTGAAATCGAGCCAAAGCACGAGCCAGAACAAGAGAAGGAACTTGAAATCGAGCCAAAGCACGAGCCAGAACAAGAGAAGGAACTTGAAATCGAGCCAGAGCACGAACCAGAACAAGAGAAGGAACTTGAAATTGAGCCAGAGCACGAACCTGAATCCGATACAGAACAAAAGTATGAAAATGAAAATGGCAATTATTTAAACGAAGTGGAAACTAGCCAAACTGAAGTAGAAATCGCTTTAGTGGAAATCGCAGCTTCACTTATAGAGGAAAAACTTCCTTCTAACGAGCATTCAGACATTGTTATTGATGACAACATAGATCATTTAGGATTAGATCAAATCGAAATCGTTGCAGAAGAATCTACAGCAGTCAACAATGAAAATGTTCTTGACCAGTCTGAGCCGGAGCAGCCAAAACGGACACATCTTCCATTTAATGTCATGATGTTAAAGCAGGATAGACAAAAATGGGAGGAAAGACAGCAGCAGCGAAAAGAAGATCAAAGCACCTCTGTCCAGCCTGTCTTATCAGAACCAGTTGAAAGAGCAGCCGCCAGTATTGACCCAAGTAGTACAGAAATTTACGCAAACTCTGAGGTGGGCAATTATGAATTTCCGACTTTTCAATTGTTAAACCCTCCGATTGTGGTGGAAATGGATACAGAATGGGTTGCGGAGCAAGAAAATGTCTTAAATCAAACGCTTGAAAACTTTAATGTCGGTGCAAAGGTTGTTAATGTAACTCAGGGTCCAGCTGTTACTCGGTTCGAGGTACAGCCTGAACCTGGAGTAAAAGTCAATAAGGTAACAAATCTAACGGATGATATTAAACTAAGCCTTGCAGCTAGGGATATCAGGATTGAAGCACCAATTCCTGGAAAACATACAATTGGAATTGAGGTGCCCAATCAAAAATCAAGGCCGGTACAAATAAGTGAAATTATTCAAAGTAAAGTTTTCCTTGAGTCAAGTTCACCTTTAACCGCTGTTTTAGGTCTTGATATTTCAGGGAAACCGATTGTAACGGATTTGAAAAAAATGCCGCACGGTTTAATCGCTGGGGCGACTGGGTCTGGGAAAAGTGTTTGTATTAATACATTCCTTATCAGTCTTTTGTATAAAGCAAGTCCAGAGGATTTAAAACTAATGTTGATTGATCCAAAAATGGTTGAATTAGCGCCATATAATCGAATTCCGCATCTTGTTAGCCCGGTAATAACTGATGTTAAAGCTGCGACAGCGGCCCTCAAATGGGCTGTAGACGAAATGGAGAGACGTTATGAGCTTTTTGCCCATACTGGTGTCCGTGATATTAACAAATTCAATGAATTAGCTATGCAGTATAAAAGGTATTCTGATAAGCTGCCGTATATTGTGATCATTATCGACGAGTTAGCAGATTTAATGATGATGTCACCGGCCGATGTTGAAGAGGCGATATGTAGAATTGCCCAAAAAGCTAGGGCATGCGGAATCCATCTTATTATTGCGACACAAAGACCATCTGTAGATGTTATCACAGGACTAATAAAAGCTAATATCCCCACTCGGATCGCCTTTTCTGTTTCATCACAAGTGGATTCAAGAACAATCATAGATATTGGTGGTGCTGAAAAATTGCTCGGTCGCGGGGACATGCTTTTCTTAGAAAACGGATCATCGAAACCGGTAAGATTACAGGGAACATTTGTTTCTGATGAAGAAATCGATCTTGTCGTTGCTCATGTTAGAGAACAACGAGATCCGGATTATCTATTTGAGCAGGATGAACTGCTTAAAAAGGCACATATAGCAGAGGAAGAGGATGAGCTTTTCTACGAAGCATGTGAATTTGTCGTCGATCAGGGGAGCGCATCAACATCCAGCCTGCAGCGAAGGTTTAAAATCGGTTATAATCGGGCCGCAAGATTAATGGAAATGATGGAGCAGCAAGGGTATATTTCCAGTTCAAAGGGAAGTAAACCACGGGATGTACTCATCACGGCAACAGATTTGGAATCGATTCATGAAACTGGTAACAAATATGACAATGATTAGCTCAAATTGTCAATAATTAAAATACATTTGCTTTAAAAAGTGATTGTGGTTAATCAACAAGAAATATGTATAACCCCTTTAGGGATGTGTATCGTAAGTATTCTATGGATGAGTGGATTGAAATATCATGGAATCGTGCTATAATATCTAAATGTGAATTCTATATGTATAAAAAACAAATATTTATAAAAAAAACATGTCTATTTGAACTTTGATATTGCCTAGTCTCTTCACAGTGATCTTACAATCTTTATGAAGAAATCAGCTCCGTTCGCAAATTCCGCAGTCAATTAAACGGTTGCTCTTTACTCATATAGTCAAGTAAACTACGCATTTCTTAGTACAATTATCAATTGCAGACAGAAGTCATATACTGTTTTACAGATAGACGTTGGTTGGAGGTTCTTTAGATGACTATTTACCATTTTGTAGGTATAAAGGGGTCGGGGATGAGTGCGCTGGCACAAGTACTACATGATATGAATTATAACGTACAGGGCTCCGATGTCGAAAAGCGCTTTTTTACTCAACTAGCACTTGAACAATCAGGAATAAAGATCCTTCCCTTTCAAAAAGAAAATATTAAACCGGGAATGACCATAATTGCCGGTAATGCTTTTCCTGATACACACGAAGAAATACAAGAGGCAATGAAGCTTGGCCTTCCTATTGTCCGTTACCATCGTTTTTTGGGAGATTTTATGCAGAACTTTACTAGCGTTGCAATTACAGGCGCACATGGGAAAACGTCTACAACTGGGTTGCTTGCCCATGTGATGAGAGGTGCTATGCCTACTTCATTTTTAATTGGAGATGGCACTGGTAAAGGAGAGAAAGACGCAGAGTATTTTGTTTTTGAAGCTTGCGAGTATCGAAGACACTTCTTATCCTATTTCCCTGATTATGCAATCATGACAAATATTGATTTTGATCACCCTGACTATTTTGCAAATATTGAGGATGTCTTTTCTGCTTTTCAAGAAATGGCTCTTCAGGTGAAAAAAGGAATTTTTGCTTGTGGAGATGACGAACATCTCCAAAAGATTCAAGCGAAGGTACCTGTGTTGTTCTATGGATTCGGGGAAGAAAATGATTATCAAGCTAAAAATATTGTGAAAACAACAGATGGCACAACCTTTGATGTCTTCATACGGAATACATTCTATCACTCATTCTTCATCCCTTCGTTTGGGGATCATAATGTATTGAACTCCTTAGCAGTGATTGCTGTTTGCCATTATGAAGAAATTGATGTAAATGTTGTGGCGACTCGGCTTTTGTCATTTGAAGGTGTAAAAAGAAGATTTTCAGAGAAAACATTTGGATCGCAAATTCTAATTGATGATTATGCACATCATCCAACTGAGATTAAAGCGACTATTGATGCCGCAAAACAAAAATATCCAAACCATGAAATCGTAGCTGTATTCCAGCCGCATACATTTTCGCGTACCCAGGCCTTTCTTAATGATTTTGCTGAAAGCCTTAATAAAGCAGATAAAGTTTATCTTTGTGATATTTTTGGTTCTGCACGTGAAAATCACGGGAAATTGACGATTAAAGATTTACAGGAAAAAATTGAAGGTGCGGAAATAATAACGGAAGAGCACACATCTGTTCTTGGCCGCCATGCTGATAGTATTATCGTTTTTATGGGCGCAGGAGATATTCAAAAGTTCCAAGAAGCATATGAAAAGCAACTTTTATAGGATAATAAAAACATAAAAAAGGATGCCGTTGCAGTTAGCGGCATCCTTTTTTATGACTATTTTAGGTTTTCAGGGTTAAGTTTTTCTAAATCCGGAATGACAAAACGGCCATCTTTTCGAATCAGTACATTGTCAAAATAAATTTCACCACCGCCATATTCAGGGCGCTGAATGTTTACCAAATCCCAGTGAATAGTTGAGTTATTACCATTAGGTGCCTCATCATAGCATTGTCCCGGTGTAAAGTGAAAGCTGCCATCAATTTTTTCATCAAAGAGAATATCCTGCATTGGAGTTTGGATAAATGGATTTACACCAATTGCAAATTCGCCAACGTAACGGGCTCCCTCATCAGTGTCAAAAACACGATTAATTCTTTCAGTGTTATTTGCTTGCGCTTCAATAATTTTCCCGTTTTTAAAGGTTAGCTTTACATTCTCAAACGTAAAGCCTTGGTATGGAGAAGGAGTATTGTAGCTGATCACGCCATTTACAGAATCCCGAACAGGTGCCGTATATACCTCTCCATCAGGTATGTTTAGCCGACCCGCACATTTTATCGCCGGAATATCCTTAATCGAGAAGGTTAAATCAGTCCCTGGACCCTTGAGCTGAACTTTATCGGTACGGTTCATTAGTTCCTCAAGGCTATCCATTGCTTGATCCATTTTTCCATAATCAAGCGTACATACATTAAAATAAAAGTCTTCAAATGCCTCTGTGCTCATTTTTGCAAGCTGGGCCATAGAAGAAGTTGGGTAACGGAGAACAACCCACTTCGTTTTAGGTACACGAATATCTTGATGAACCTTTTTGCCGATCGTCTTGCCATGTATTTTCATTTTATCATCGGGAACATCAGCATGTTCATTGATGTTATCACCTGAGCGCAAGCCGATATAGGCATCCATTTCCTTCATCACATTTGCTTCAAATTCCGCCATCATTGTAAATTGTTCTTCCTGTGCCCCTAACAAAAGGGAACGGTCTACTTGTTGATCCTTTAATAAAACAAACGGGTAGCCTCCTGCAGCATATGCTTCGCTTACAAGTGATGTAACAAGCTCACGCTGCAGACCAAAGTTTTCAATTAAAACTTTTTCCCCTTTTTGGAGTTGAACGGAATAGTTTATTAAGTTTTTGGCTAGTTTCTCAATCCGCGGATCCTTCATATGTAACGCCTCCACTAACAATAATATATACAATGATAGTGTAACCGAAACAAGCAGGAAAGTTGTAAGAAATGCATTTACTGTTGATTCTTGGCAGGAGAACTAGTGCTTGTTATTGAACTATTAAGGTGAGATATTATCGTTTATATTTGAATTATTAAGGTAATAGATAAAGATAGATACTTCGGAGGTGCGTCACGTGATAATCATTTTATATTTAAGTGCTGCTTTGATTGCAGTCGCGTTTTTTATTTTAGTTATTTTTCTCTCAAAAATGCTGAAATCAGTTCGAGTGACAATGGAGGGTATTTCAAAAACGCTAATGGGATTAGAAAAACAGATTGAAGGAGTTACGACTGAAACCACCGCTCTGCTGCAAAAGACAAACGCCCTTGCTGATGATCTACAACGGAAGTCAGAAAGCTTAAATAGTGTTGTGGATGCTGTGAAGGATGTTGGAACAACGGTAAGTCACTTTAAACAAACGTTACAAACTATTACCAACGCTGTTGACAAGCAGATAGTGGACAATAAAGAAAAAATTTCACAAGTTATTCAATGGAGTAATGTTTTCATTGAATTAAAAGACAAATGGAAAATGAAAAAGCAAAAAAAGACATTGCACAAAAAGAATGAAATCATCATAAGCGATAGACATAAAGACTGAGTCAGATAAACTAAAATACAAAGGAGGACTATATATGTCAAGCAGAGAAAATGAATCAAGGGAAAACAACCAAAATAGGAATAAAGAGGGTGTTTCAACCAAAAACTTTCTAACTGGTGCAGTTATTGGCGGAGTGGTTGGTGCCGCGGCTGCATTGCTGTTCGCTCCTAAAGCGGGGAAAGAGATTCGAAGTAACCTAAATAATCAAGTTACTAATTTATTTGACAAAACAACCCAATTAAGTGACGAAGTTATTGAAAAAAGTAATGGACTGGCTGCCATCACAAAGGAAAAGACAACTTCGCTTTCTAAGGCTGTTGTTCAACAATCAAAAGAGCTTGTCAATAAAGCAAAGGGCTTATCCACTACTACAGTTGAACAACAAGGAGAGAGTGAAACAAACTATATTCCTATTAATGATTCAATAAATAAACCAAATGACACAAAAAGGGGGAGTCAAATACCGACAGGTAAAGATACAGATATTAGAAAGAAGCTTGAAGAAGCGCAAAGAGCGTTTGATGAAGAGGAGAATAAAATTAAAAAATAACATAAACGAAAACAGATTATTTGTTAACAAAATGGTGAAGTGTTAAAATGACTTCACCATTATTTTTTGGAGGTTTACAGAAATGTTACAAAAAATTGATACGGTTGAACAGTTTAATGAAGTATTCGAAAAAGAAAATAAGTTTATTCTTTTGAAGCATAGCTTAACTTGCCCAATCAGCCAGGCCGCTTACGGGGAGTATCAAAAATTTACAGAAGAACAAACAGAAGTTCCAGCATACTTCTTGGCTGTACAGGATTCGCGTCCATTATCTAATGAAATTGCTGAAAAATTTCAAATCAAGCACGAATCACCACAGGCAATTTTATTTTCTAATAAAAATGCCGTTTGGAATACATCGCATTGGAAAATTACGCAAAACTCCTTGACGGAGGCTCTTAAAGAAAATAACTAAGAAGAGACGATACAAGCAGGTAGGCTTAATGAATAAGAAAGGACAACTTGGATCGATTAGTAGTTGTCCTTTTTTATTCATTGTTATCAAATATGAAGCACTATTTGTTCATAACTTGCATATATATACTTTAGCACTTAAAAGCGTTTAACTATTAAAGAGAAAATTAGTGACAAAGAAAACGATATCCTTTATAATAATTCCTAATACAGAAAAATGTAAAAATTATTCTCAGGAAATGAATGGATTTAGGGCAAAAGATAAAAAGAGTATATTTTCTGAAAGTATTGTACAATAAGGATAGATACAGTTTCTTTAGTCTTTAAAAAGAAGGGATGGGACGATTTATGGGCAATAATGAATTAGATCAACTTAGGACACGTGTAGATGAAGTTAACTTGGAAATATTGAAGCTTATTAATGAAAGGGCTCAACTCGTCCAAGACATTGGGCGGGCCAAAGAAGGACAGGGGGTATACCGCTATGATCCCGTCCGCGAACGGAAAATGCTCGATCTTATCAAAGCGCAAAATGAAGGACCATTTGAAAATTCAACCATTGATCATATTTTTAAGGAAATTTTTAAAGCAAGTTTAGATTTACAAAAAGATGGCCACAGTAAAGCATTGCTAGTTTCCAGAAAGAAAAAACCGGAAGATACAATTGTAAATGTAAAAGGTGAACTGCTTGGAAATGGCAAGCCTCAATTTGTATTTGGACCATGCTCGGTGGAATCATACGAACAGGTTGCAACAGTTGCAAAAGCAATGAAAGACAAAGGATTAAAGCTCTTGCGGGGTGGTGCATACAAGCCAAGAACTTCACCATATGACTTCCAAGGTTTAGGTGTAGAGGGATTGAAAATTCTAAAGCGTGTTGCTGATGAATTTGATATGGCGGTAATTAGTGAAATTGTTACACCTGCTGATCTTGAGATGGCAGTTGAATACCTAGATGTAATCCAAATTGGCGCAAGAAATATGCAAAACTTTGAATTGTTAAAGGCTGCGGGTACTCTTAAAAAACCTGTTTTATTAAAAAGAGGAATGTCTGCGACCATTGAAGAGTTCATTAATGCGGCTGAATACATCATGTCACAAGGGAATGGACAAATCATTCTTTGTGAACGCGGGATAAGAACCTATGAGCGTGCAACAAGGAATACTTTGGATATTACTGCTGTTCCAATTTTAAAACAAGAGACACATTTACCAGTATTTGTTGATGTTACCCATTCTACTGGCAGAAGAGACCTGCTTCTTCCTGCAGCTAAGGCTGCTTTAGCAATTGGTGCAGATGGTGTTATGGCGGAGGTCCATCCAGACCCTGCTGTTGCTCTCTCTGATGCACAACAACAAATGGACCTCAACCAATTTGATACTTTTTATAGTGAAATATTGGCATCAAAGCTTATTCGGGTTTAATTTTTTACTAAATGAAATCTTGCCTTCTGTGTTTTTCGAACAGAAGGCTTTTTCTCTAGAGTGTAAAAAATATGTCGAATGTCATTGCGGCATTAGGGTTCTTATCGTATTATTATCTACATACATAAAGAATGATGTTTATTTTCTCAAAGCTATTGAAAAATGACTAGGTTCTAGCATACTGCAGTAAAATAAGGAAAATAACGTTTTCGTATATAAAGGAGAGTGTTAGGAGTGAATATCACAATATACGATGTTGCCAGGGAAGCAAATGTGTCAATGGCAACAGTTTCACGTGTAGTGAACGGAAATCCAAACGTAAAACCAGTTACTCGTAAAAAAGTGCTGGAAGTAATTGAAAGGCTGGGGTACCGGCCAAATGCAGTGGCAAGAGGTTTGGCAAGTAAAAAAACAACAACTGTTGGTGTAATCATCCCAGATATTTCAAGTATCTTCTATGCAGAATTGGCTCGTGGGATTGAGGATATTGCCACCATGTATAAGTACAATATTATTTTAAGTAATTCAGACCAAAATCCTGATAAGGAATTACATCTATTTAATACGATGTTAGGCAAACAAGTTGATGGTATTGTATTTATGAGCGGAAACATTACTAAAGATCATGTTGCCGAATTTGAAAAGACATCTGTTCCAATTGTTCTTGCAGGTTCTATTGAGGAATCGAAAACCGTTCCTTCTGTCAATATTGATTATGAGCAGGCTGTTTTTGATGCTGTTAAGGAATTTGTTGAAAAAGGCCATAAGAAAATTGCCTTTGTTATCGGACCTCTACATGAGCCTAAGAACTCTTTGAAAAAGCTAAGTGGCTATCGTCGTGGCCTTGAAGAAGCAGGTATACCTTTCAATGAAGATCTTATTGTTGAAGGTGACTATACTTATGATTCTGGAATTGAAGCATTTGAAAAGCTGTTAGAGGCAGCTGAAAGACCGACGGCTATTTTAGTCGGTTCAGATGAGATGGCGCTAGGAGTTGTCCATGGGGCAGAAGATAAAGGCTTTAAAATTCCGGATGATTTTGAAGTCATTACATCAGATAATACAAGGCTTTCTCTTATGGTACGCCCGCAGCTTACAACGGTTGTCCAGCCGCTGTATGATATCGGTGCTGTTGCGATGCGCTTACTAACGAAAATGATGAATAAAGAAAAAATATCAGAAAGTACCGTGGTTCTTCCACACCGGATTGAGCATCGCCAATCCACAAGACCACTTTAAAACAAACGTGCGCGGAAAAGACTGGCCATTAATGGCCAGTCTTTTCCTGTATGATCATAATTTACATGTTTCAACTTGGATAACTGTCTAGCTTCGGCGCACAGGAAGTGCTAGTGCCGACGTTGCCGCCTGTGGACGGCGGCAACGTCGGCCAGCTTCCTGCTCCTAGTGCACTTCGCTTAGCTGGCGCTTTCGCTTTTCTTATTTTGATTATTTCTAATTGGATATAGTGCATTTTCAAGCGTTCTTACATTTTTTTCAGTAATTTCCTCTTTACGAGGGATAGGTGCATATAGATTGCTAGGATCATCCCATTGAGTTGGGAGTTTGACTGGAGCCTGTTTTTGCCAGTGTTTGAGCCATTCTAATGGTAAATCTCCATAGCTATTGGAATTTTCAGTCATTTCCATCCAAATTAAGGCCCATGCTCTTGGTACCACTCTCCAGATATCATATCCACCGCCGCCAACCGCAATCCATCTTCCTTCACAATATTGATGGGCAATTTCGTGTGCAAGCTTTGGAATCAGTCTATAACTTTTCATCGTTGCTGATAAATGTGTCAGAGGGTCATAATAATGGGCATCCGCACCATTTTGAGTTAAAATCACATCTGGCTTAAAGAAATCAGCTACTTCCCTAAGCGCACTTGAATAGGCAAACAAAAAGGAATCATCTTCAGTAAAGGCATCGATTGGGATATTAAAGGAATAACCGTAGCCTTTACCTTGCCCTCGTTCATTAATGTTACCCGTTCCAGGAAACAAATATCTCCCAGTTTCATGGATCGACAATGTACAGACATTGGGGTCATCATAAAAGGAAAATTGAACACCGTCACCATGATGGGCATCTGTATCAACATAAAGAACACGGGCTTGATATTTTTTCTGAAGGTATTTAATTGCTACAGAACAATCGTTATAGATGCAAAAACCTGAGGCTTTGCCACGAAAACCATGATGAAGCCCGCCGCCAAGATGAAGAGCATGATCAACTGCCCCAGACATTACCTGATCAACTGCCGTTAAGGTACCACCGACCTGTAAGGAGGTGGCCTCATGCATATGGGGGAATATAGGGTTATCTTCAGTGCCAATCCCATAGTTTTCAGCCATTTCCTCTGTAATTCGGCCAATCCCAGCTAAGTTCACAGCATTAACATAATCGGGATCATGGATTAAATATAGTTCTTCCTCGGTGGCCATTCTCGGTGGGCATATCTGAGTAGCTGATAAAGCGTTTAACTTAGTTAATAAGTCAACGGTAAGGGTAAGCCTAAATTGATTAAATGGATGATCACTATTAAACTTATATTTTAGTAAATCCTCGGAAAAAATAAACGAACTGCGATTTGTCATTTTGAAATCTCCGGCATATTTGGCCAAAGTACATGGTACCCAGTCTTTTTAAAATCTTCGATTAATCCAATAGGGTTTATCATTTGTACTCTTATAACCAGAATTTTGTAGTGATCATCCTTTTTATCCGGGTAAACAAGTACACTTAATATATTGGCTTTTCGCTTCTGAATAATAGCTGTAATATCACAAAGTGCTTCCGTTATGTTTGCAACTCTTATTTCAATTTGCGATCCTGGCTGGTGGGCACCGGTTAGTTCTACCATTGTTCGCAAGAGATCTGTTTCTGTAATAATACCAACTAGTTTTTTGTCTTTTGTAATGGGGAGGCAGCTAATCCGGTGTTCATAGAAAAGTCCGGCAACCTCTTCTACAAAATCAAGTGGGTGACCAAAAATGACATCGGTCCTCATAATTTTTTCTAATGGCTTCTGTAAATCCTCCAAATGCTCACCGATATGAAAAACGGATGGCGAGGCCTCACGCAATTTTGATGCATTAACAAGACCAATCAATTGATTATCTGCATCGACAATGGGAAGGTGGCGAATTTTTTTGGTCTTCATTAATTTTATTGCGGCTTCGATTGTATCTGTGGGCTGTAATGAAAATACCTTTTTTCTCATTACTTCTTCTACAATCATCGTAAAATCCTCCTATTCTTTAAAATAATCACTTAAAAAAAGTGTTAGTACATAAAGCGGTTCATAAAGCGAAGACGGTCGAATTTTTGAACCGATTCATTCGTAATTCGTTTTCCAAATCTAACCATTAAACAGTTTGCAGGGTGTGAGCAAATTTCTGGATCATCCGTTGCATACCATTCAAGTCCGCCAGCATTCATCATTTTTTCCATGATTTTTCTGTATTCCCAAACATTTAGACCTGTTCCTTTTAAATCCCAATGCCAATAATACTCTGTCGTTATTATAATATAATCCTCCATGGCGTCGTCCATCATTGAAACAATAAGCAGGTTTTTACCAACAGAACAGCTCCGGTATTTGGGGATTACCTCAATAGCTCCCAACTCGATTAAATTATCGATCTTTCCTTCGGACCAGCGCTCAAGCGGGTCTGGATAAAGATAAGTCGCATAACCAACAACAGTATTTCGATCTCTTGCAATGATAATTCTGCCGTCACCAAGATGAGCAATACCGATTAATGCTTGATGCTGCTGATGCGATGGACGGAAAGCTTTAAGGTCTTCGTGAAATTCTAGCCCTGCTAATTTATCCGGTGAAACAGGGCCTTCGATAATGAGGTCTCCATAAGTAGTTTTCAATTCCTTCGCATTATATGTTTTCCTATGTTCCATATGGCCACCACCTGAGTGAGTAATTCCAATAATCATTTCTATTATACATAAATTAAGTCGTTTTACATTGGTATTTCAAAATTTTCTGTTTTATTTGAATATATTTTTTCGACATTTAGCGAAAAAAGTCGTAAAGAATTGGTAATGAAAATTTTTAAAAAATTGAGAATATAACAAAATTATACTATAATTATATTTATTAAGGCAAAGGGGGATATGTATTATGAAAGTGGAAACGCTGCCAGTTATGCAAGGGGAGCATAATTTAAGTAATTACGACGAAATGTACAAGCATTTCAATTGGAGTGAAACCGAGAAAAATTTTACTTGGCATGAGACAGGTCTTGTCAATTTAGCTTATGAAGCAATTGATCGTCATGTCAAAACATTCCGGAAAAATAAAATCGCATTATACTACCGCGATGGAAGTAGAAATGAAAAGTATACATTTAAAGAAATGAAGGATCTATCAAATAAAGCGGGGAATGTGTTTAGATCATACGCCGATGTAGAGAAAGGTGATCGTGTCTTCATTTTTATGCCTCGTTCACCGGAGCTTTATTTTGCTGTATTAGGTGCTATCAAAGTTGGGGCAATTGTCGGTCCATTGTTTGAAGCATTTATGGAAGGTGCTGTCAGGGACCGCCTTCTTGATAGCGAAGCAAAGGTTCTTGTGACTACTCCTGAATTATTAGAGCGTGTCCCCGTTAATGAATTACCATCCTTAAAGCACATTTTCCTTGTTGGTTCTGACGTTAAGGAAGAGGGTCCTTATATTGACTTTTTGAAGAAATTGGATGAGGCCGGCAAAGAGCTGAAAATTGAATGGGTAGAGCGGACGGACGGGCTGATCCTTCACTATACTTCAGGATCGACTGGAAAACCAAAAGGGGTATTGCATGTACATAATGCAATGGTTCAACATTATCAAACGGCAAAATGGGTTCTTGATCTAAAGGAAGATGATGTTTATTGGTGTACAGCGGACCCTGGATGGGTTACTGGCACTTCCTATGGTATTTTTGGACCATGGCTAACAGGAACATCTAACGTTATAATTGGCGGCCGATTCAGCCCTGATGATTGGTATAGCATGATTGAAGAATTTGGTGTTACTGTATGGTATAGTGCTCCAACGGCGTTTCGGATGTTAATGGGGGCAGGAGATGAAATCGTAAAGAAATATGATTTATCAAGCCTTCGCCATATTGTAAGTGTAGGAGAACCGCTAAATCCAGAAGTAGTAAGATGGGGAGTGAAAGTGTTCAATCTTCGCATTCACGATACATGGTGGATGACAGAAACAGGGGCACAGCTGATCTGTAATTATCCTTGTATGCCAATTAAACCAGGATCAATGGGGAAACCAATTCCGGGAGTTGAAGCAGCCATTGTGGATGACCAGGGAAATGAGCTTCCTCCATATCGAATGGGCAACCTTGCTATTAAAAAAGGCTGGCCGTCCATGATGTTTACGATTTGGAATAACGCTCAAAAATATGAATCCTACTTTATGCCTGGGGATTGGTATGTTTCAGGTGATTCTTCTTATATGGATGAAGAAGGCTATTTCTGGTTCCAAGGCAGGGTTGATGATGTCATCATGACCGCTGGAGAGCGTGTTGGACCGTTTGAGGTTGAAAGTAAATTAGTCGAACACCCTGCTGTTGCAGAGGCTGGAGTAATTGGAAAGCCAGACCCGATCCGCGGTGAAATTATTAAGGCCTTCATTGCGCTAAGAGATGGATATCAACCTTCAGAGGAATTGATTGAAGAAATCAGACTGTTTGTTAAAAAGGGATTAGCAGCACATGCAGCTCCAAGGGAAATCGAATTCCGCGAAAAACTTCCAAAAACAAGAAGCGGAAAAATTATGAGACGAGTCCTCAAAGCATGGGAGCTTAACTTGCCAGCAGGTGACCTTTCCACACTGGAGGATTAATAAGTAAAGAAAAAAGACCGATATGCGGTCTTTTTTCTTTACTTAAAGTTATTAGCTTTATCTCCATCATTATGGGTATTCACCAATTGTAACTGGGTTGGAAGCTGCGGATTCATTCCCCTTAATATCCACAGCAGTGACATAGTATTCACCATCAGACGCTGTAAAGGTAAGGGGTGAACCGCTTTTAATGCTTGCTGCCTTATTTGTGAAAAAACCTGTTTTATAGACTCGATAGCCGATAATATCTGTTTCAGGAACCGGAGCCCATGTTAATGTATTACCAGATATAGTTAAAGTTACACTAACGGGGGTTTTACCGTTTTCCTCTATTCTAGCTCCTGGGACAAAGATATTTGACCAGCGGTCTTTTTTAGGAATAAGTTGATTATAATCTTTAAAATTAGTTCCGACTAAACGGGTTATGAATTCTGGATTGAGCATTAGACCTTTTTGAGTAAAATCAGCTGGTGTCGTATCGGCCGCCAAATATTTTTTGCCACTAATTTCGACATAATTGCCATTTATTAAACTGTCATCTTTTTCTTTTGGGGCAAACTTTGTATTAAAATAATCGCTCTCTACAAGACCGGCATCTGAGCATTCAGCTGATGGAAGTAAGCCAGAATCAGCACAATAGGAAAGCTTAACAATGCCATCCGGCATCTTAAATTGATCTTTTGGAGCAATGAAATCAGGTTTTACATCGTAGGCAGAATTAATTAAATCCGCCCAAAGATTATTCGTTCTTTGACTATAGGTTAGACTCCCTGTTGACTGCAATGATTTAGGGGTATCATAGCCGGTCCAAATTCCAAGGGTTACGTTTGGGTTGGTGGCAACAAACCAGGAATCGTTGTAATCAACCCCAGTTCCCGTTTTTCCGGCCCAATCAGCCTTGAACTTTAATCTTTCATTAATTCCTGCAGCAGTTCCTTTAGTAATGACATCTCGCATCATATCAAGTGTTAAAAAGGCCGTTTGCGGGGTAAAAACATCCACTGAATTTACCTGATGCTGATAAATGGTTTTTCCGTGTTTATCGACAATCTTATCGATTAAATAGGCATCAATAAATTTCCCGTCATTAGCAAAGGTAGTAAAAGCGTTAGTATTTTCTTCAACTGTAACACCCTGTTTCAGTGAGCCAATTGCAGTTGCAAGGTTTGTATAGTCTTCCTTAACAAGGGAAGTAAAGCCCATTTTTTCAAGATATCTAGCAGGGTTTTGATTAATGATGTCTTTATAAAGCTTTACGGCAGGCACGTTGTAGGACTTAGTTAGAGCATATCGCGCTGAAACCAATCCGCTATAACGAAGATCATAGTTATGCGGCCAAGGATTATTAGGGTCTGCAGGATTTAACTTTAAAGCAACATCAGGAAGAACGGTTGCTGGTGAAGCCTTACCAAGCTCGAAAGCAGGGGCATAAACAAGCAAGGGCTTCATCGTAGAGCCGTTTTGCCTAATCGCACTTGTGGCATGGTTCAGCTGCTGTCTGTTATAATCTCTTCCGCCTATAAAGCTGATAATTTTACCTGTCTTATTTTCAATTAACATGGCTCCGACTTCAACAGGCTCCATTATTGTAATGCTTTCGCCTGTATCCGGGTCTTTCACAACTTGTGCTTTATTTGGGCCATAAGATGGGTATTGATTCTTGGCTTGCTGCATTGCTTCGTATATATCTTTATCAATTGTTGTATGAATTTTATATCCTTTTTGACGCAGGTCATGACTGGCTAGAGTTAAATATTTTTGCCGAAGGCTTTTATTGCTGTTTAAGGCCTTTTCATCAATCCCATCATTTTGTGCTAATACAGTAGCTAGTACTTGGGTAGAACGCTTTTCTATTTCAAACGTAAGCCAAGGGTATTTCTCAATTGGGTTATCCCTCGGCGGAGCAAAGTCTTTTGTGATATCATAGGCAGATGCTTTCGCGTATTGGCTAGCGTTTATATATCCGCCATCATGCATTCTTTTTAAGACCGTTTTCATTCTTGCAATTCCCGGCTGAAGATTACTTTTAATCGTTCCTTCCTTTGTAAAAGGTGTGTACCCAAAAGGACTTTGTGGAAGGCCGGCAATAAATGCTGCTTCAGGCAAGGTTAAGTCCTTTACGCTTTTACCGAAAATTCCTTCGGCCGCTGTCTGTACACCCGCTATATTACGGCCAGATGAATTTCTTCCGAAGGTTGAGACATTTAAATAAGCTTCGAGGATTTCTTTTTTGGAAAAGAATTTCTCTAATCGAAGGGCAAGCAAAATTTCGTTTGCTTTTCGCTGAAAGGAAACTTCGTTTGTTAAAAGCTGATTCTTAATCAATTGTTGGGTTAACGTACTTCCGCCTGTTTGAAGCGATGAATTTGTGACTTCTTGTAAAAGAGCACGGAGAATCGATTTTGGAACAATTCCTTTATGTTGATAAAAATACTCATCCTCTGTGGCAATAATCGCTTTAACTAAATAATCTGATACTTGATCAAGCTTTACTTCATCCCGATCTAAGTCAGAACGGAGTTTGCCTAAATATACATCATTAGCAAAATAAAGATTGGATGTCTCGGTATAATCGTAAATATCTTTTTTCATGCTGCTGTATGAACGGACAGGCTCATCCTTCACAAGGGAAGCAAAAAAGCCAGCTCCTACACCTGCGCCAAAGCTTCCACCTAGTATGACAATAGTTATGAAAATAAGAATAATATTCCGGACAATACGGTATGTCAACCTGGCACTCTTTACTGTGTTTTTATTTGTAAAGTAACTAAATAATGATTTTAATTTTTTTAGCCAAGCTTGTTTCACCGCACCACCTCCTAAAACCAAATATATTATAGCATATAGCTATTCTAGGTTATGACAATTTTCTACATATTTTGAGATTTCCGCATTGAGTTTGACATTATACATAAAAGTATGGTAAAAAAACTATAAGTTTACTTTTATAATTGGCTGTGAAGGAAAAATATACATAGTAGTTCTTCTATCCCTGTTAGTAGAGAGCCGGCGGCTGGTGAAAGCCGGTACACATAGAAGAATGAATTACTTTCCGGAGCCTTCACCGTGAAAAGTGAGTAGCGGCGAACGGTTAAAACCGTTATTTTTGAGGTGGAGGATTGTTCCTCAAGCCGGGTGGTACCGCGCATTGATTGCGTCCCTGCATGTTGCAGGGACGTTTTTATTTTGATTAGGAGGATGATGAAATGGAATTATTGAAGGATTTAGAATGGAGAGGAATCATTTACCAACAAACAGATGAAGAAGGAATTAAAGAAGTTTTAATTCAGGAAAAGATCTCTCTTTATTGTGGTGTCGACCCAACAGCAGACAGTATGCACATTGGTCATTTGCTGCCATTTTTAACACTAAGACGTTTTCAGACCCATGGACATCGGCCGATTGTTTTAGTAGGGGGAGCTACAGGCTTAATTGGTGACCCTAGTGGCAAAAGTGAAGAACGTAATCTGCAAACGCTCGAAACTGTTCAGCATAATGTCTCCTGTATTCAAAAACAACTGGAGAAAATTTTTCATTTTGATGGTGACAATGGTGCGATCTTAGTGAATAACTACGACTGGGCCGGCTCCATGGATATCGTTACGTTTTTACGTGATATTGGAAAACACATCGGTGTTAATTATATGCTAGCAAAGGATACGATTGCTAACAGGCTTGAGACAGGAATTTCGTTTACAGAATTCACCTATACCATTTTACAGGCAATGGATTTTATGCATTTATACGAACAACACAATTGTAAATTGCAAATTGGCGGCAGTGATCAATGGGGAAACATCACGACTGGCTTAGAGTTAATTCGGAAGATGATGCCTGAAGGTTCAAAAGCATTTGGTTTAACGATCCCGCTCGTAACAAAAGCGGATGGAACGAAATTTGGAAAAACGGAAAGCGGTGCTGTTTGGCTAGACCCTGAAAAGACATCACCGTATGAGTTTTACCAATTTTGGATAAACACGGCAGATGCAGATGTTAGTAAATACCTGAAGTTTTTTACTTTCCTCAGCAAGGAAGAAATTGAGTCATTGGAACAATCAGTCCAGGAAGAAGCGCATCTTCGCAAAGCACAAAAGACCTTGGCAGAGGAAATGACGCGGCTTATTCATGGTGAAGAATCTCTTCAGCAAGCCATCAAGATTTCTGAGGCTTTATTCAGCGGGGATGTAAAAAATCTTACAGCTGCAGAAATCAAGCAAGGATTTAAAGATGTTCCTTCTTATGAAGTAACAGAAGGAATAGAGGCGAGCCTTGTTGATCTGCTCGTGGCAGCAAAAATTTCTCCTTCTAAGCGGCAAGCCCGGGAGGATATTGCCAATGGTGCCGTTTCGGTGAATGGGGAACGTGTTACCGATAACACTTATACCTTACAACCAGCCGATCGAATCGAAGGTCAATATACGATCATCCGCAGAGGGAAAAAGAAGTACTACCTTATTAAATATTAAAAAGCCAAAACGCGTTTGGGAAACTTCCCGAAACGCGTTTTTTCTATTTTTTTTTGACAAAAAAACCGTACCAATATGGCACGGCTTTTTTGGAAGTTTCCTAACGGGAGTAGAACTCAACGATAAGAGATTCGTTAATTTCAGCAGGTAGTTCAGAACGCTCTGGTAAGCGAGTGAAAGTTCCTGTTAATGTGTCAGCATCGAAAGTTAAGTAATCTGGAACGAAGTTGTTTACTTCAAGTGCTTCTTTAACAACTTCAAGGTTACGGGATTTTTCGCGAAGGCTGATCGTTTGTCCAGCAGATAAACGGTATGAAGGAATATCTACGCGAGAGCCATCAACTAAAATATGACCGTGATTTACTAATTGACGAGCAGCACGGCGAGTACGAGCTAAGCCTAAACGATAAACAACGTTGTCAAGACGCGATTCAAGAAGAACCATGAAGTTTTCACCGTGTTTACCAGAAAGTTTTTTAGCTTTATCAAAAAGATTACGGAATTGGCGTTCCGTTACTCCATACATATGACGAAGTTTTTGCTTTTCTTGCAATTGTAAGCCATATTCAGAAAGCTTTTTGCGTTGGTTTGGACCGTGTGGTCCTGGTGCGTAAGGACGCTTTTCTAATTCTTTCCCTGTGCCGCTTAGTGAAATTCCAAGACGACGGGATAATTTCCAGCTGGGGCCGGTATATCGAGCCATGAATGACTCCTCCTTGTGTTTTTATTTTGGTAAAATAAAAACCGTTATGTTTTAACATTATAGGTCATTTTGTTTTCATGCACCTTCGCCCTAGCAGCAGAGGGTTACAAGATGCACCATCATAAATAAAGGTTTTATGAGGAACAGAATGAATCCAATAAAGTATCCATATAGGCTGCAATATTTTACACAAGGAGTATTATAATATTTTTGTTGGGCATTAGTCAAGTATATTATTTGAATAACCTTACATACTTTGCTGAAACATTAAATATCTACAACTAAACTTTGCAATATTCACAGATAGAAGAATAGAGTTATGGTATAATGAGGTTTGCAATATAATAGATATAATAAGAAGTTTAAATTTTTTCCAATTGTAATGTAGGAATAAATGATAGGTATTGATAGAAAGGCTGATTCAGTACCAAAATTAGGTGATAATTGTATGGAAACGCTCGATAGAAGTTTGATACTGCAACTTAAAGATTGCTTTGTTGAGTTCATTGATAGTGAATTTGAGGTCTTTCATCTTGAAAATTTTATCATGGATATATTAATGTTTATTCTTGAAACTTTCCGTGTTGAGGAAGTTTCAATATATACATACCAAGAGCGGAACCAGCAATTTGAATTAGCTGGTTTAACAAGTGTCCAGGTAAATGAGGCTGGTTCACAAGCAACTATTCAAAAAGGACCTCTAAAAGACCTCATGAATGGCGATAAGTTCCTTCAAAAAAAGCCTATGCCACGTGGACTTGAAAATTATGATTTCCTAATTAAGGTAATGAAAAAAAATGAAATGACAGGCTTTCTTGCTATTAAAGATAAGTTCGGTTCAAAAATGAATCAACTAACAGCTGAAGGATGTAAACGAATAGGGAATGCATACGGTACCTACTTAGGAAAAGTTCAAAAACTAACGAATATAATTTTGGAAGAAAAGAGATATAAACAGCTGTACAAAGTAACTGAAAGGTTTCATTCTTCGCTGAACATGGACAATTTATTAATGAGAATCATCAATTCACTGCAAGAAGTGTATCCGGAATTTTCCTATTCTTTACTGCTCTCACAAGATAATCACAATCATTTTAACCTTCCCATTCGAGATCTCAATTACGATAATGAAAACATTTTAGCAATGGAAGCTTATGTTACAGGAACAGTACAATTTGAGAATTCATTGCAACAACAACCCACTCTTTATGCTCCCCTAAAAGGAAGGCAAGGAGTTTATGGTGTTTTAGTTGTCATTGCTCCAAATATGCTTGCTTTTTTGAAAAATGAGATTGAGTTTATTACCTTGCTTGCCAACGAAGCAGGAAGTGCTCTGGAAAATGCACAATTATACCAACAGTCAAGAAAGTTAATTGCTGATTTGCAATTAATAAATGAAACTTCTCACTGCTTAAATGCAAATCTCCGTTTATCAGAAACGATCCACTATATGTCAAAGCAGATTACCCAATCCTTTGGGGCACAGGAAGTTGGCTTTTTATTATACTCTCCAATCGAGAATAGTGACAAAATATTACCAGGTTCAACTGCATTTTTTTCGTTGAAACATGCTCAAGAGTATATCATATATTTGAAAGAAAAAATTGAAAAAGAAAATGAAGCATTGTTTATTGGCGATTTACACTTTTCTAACCAAGATGAACAGATGATCTACCGCTCGATTATCGCGATTCCAATGGACCTTAGCGAGCATCTAAAAGGAATTGCCATTGTTATGCATCAGGAACCATATTTCTTTTCATTTGAGACGTTTAAGCTTTTACAATCACTTATCCACCATTCTACACTCGCATTTACTAACTCCATGCTGCGTGAGGAATTGGAAAAAATGATTATCACTGATCATTTGACAAAGCTGCATTCACGAAATTATCTTGATGAAAAAATTAATCGTTCGATGAATGAAGATGAACAGGGCACTTTTATACTTATCGATATTGATGATTTTAAAAAAGTGAATGATTCCTTTGGTCATCAAGTTGGCGATGAGGTACTTATTCAAGTTGCTAAGTTAATTAGAAGCAATATACGTGAAAATGATGTAGGTGCACGCTGGGGAGGGGAAGAATTGGCTATCTATTTGCCTAAGATTTCCCTGTCAGCAGGAGTGGCAATTGCAAAAAGGCTCGTCGAAAGGGTTGCGGAAAATTCAAATCCCCATGTAACGGTTTCATGCGGGGTATCCTACTGGAATAAAGATCATACAGACACCTATAATTATTTATTTAAAAGAGCAGATGAGGCTCTTTACGTAGCAAAAGGGACAGGGAAAAATAAGGTCGTAACGCAGGAAGACGGTATAAAAGCATGTTAAGCACCCGCTGCAAAAGCGAGTGCTTTTTTCTAAACTTTTTTAAAGATTTAAAGACTTTGGGCTAATATCTCAACGAATTCCTCTAGCTGCTGTTGATCTAGCTCATCAAAACGACCATTTTCTGGAGAGTCGATGTCCAATACGCCTAATAAGTTGCCATCCTTAATGATAGGAATGACAATTTCAGATTGCGATGCCGCGTCACAGGCAATATGACCCGGAAACTGATTGACATCTTGAACACGAATCGTTTCTTTTTTCATGGCAGCTGTACCGCAGACTCCTTTTCCAATAGGAATCCGGATACAGGCAGGAAGGCCTTGGAATGGGCCTAATACAAGTTCAGAGTCGTTGTCTATTAGATAAAATCCAACCCAGTTAATTCGATCAAGAAACTGATTTAAAAGGGCAGCTGCATTGCTTAAATTTGCAATTCGATTTTTCTCGTCATGAACGAGTGCCTGCAATTGCTTTTTGACTAGATCGTAGTTATCCATTCTGTTTTCTTTATATATTTCGACATTAAACATGTTTTTCACCTATTCCTCTAGAAATTTCCCTTTTATTTTAGCAAAAACAGTGGAAATTAGGTAAACTTTGTCGATCGAAATATAAAGGGAAATAAACAAAGATAAAGAATATTATATAGGCTGGGAGGTTTTTAATCCTAAGAGGAGGCAAGCTGATGAAGAAAAATTCAAAGGAAGCAATTGTTCAGGCAGCCGTGTCGTTATTTAATACAAAAGGATACTCTGGGACCTCAATTCGTGATATTGCAGCTAAAGCTAAAGTAAATCCAGCTAATATTGCCTATTATTTTCAAAATAAACATGGTTTATTAGAGTATTGTTTTATTTCTTTTTTTGAGCAATATATGGCTAAAATTGAAGAGGGCTTTGCATCTATTGATCACGGAGCAACCTTTTGTTTAAAAAAAATAACTGCTAACCTTATGAATTTTCTTTGTGAAAATATCCAATTAACACCTTTTATTTTCAGAGAAATGTCAATTGACTCTCAATTGGTCAGGGAGATCATGGCCACTTATTATACAAAGGAAAAATTTTACCTCCAAAGGGTTTTTGAAAAAGGAATAGAATGGAGAGAATTTAATCGGCACTCTATAGCCTATATGATTGTTCAATTAAAAGGTTTGTGGATCATGCCCTTTTTAAATACTAACTATTTAAGAGAAGTATTATATGTTTTTCCGAACGAACGCTTTTTCGCTGAAAAATATACACATGACATCTATAAATGGATCGATGAAGTATTATGCAGAAAAGAAGCACTTATTTCCTAAAATCGTGAGGATGAATCAGAGGGCAATACCTTTGAATCATCCTCTTTTTTCATTTAGGCCTTTTCCACCATTTACCATTATGTGAGTCTGTGTTAAATTTTCTTTGCTATAAAATTTTTCCGTACTTTAAATAAAAAGTTGAATATAATTAGTCAAAAATTGTCGTTTACATGGTATCATTAAAACATTGAATCGAACTTTATGTTTTAAAATTCACATAGATCGTAATTTAGCTTTAAATGAAGCGACGTTGTTTGGAACAGGAGGCTTACGTGTGAAGTACATCATTGGATTGATAATCTTTTTACTCGTAATGATTGTGATAGGTTATTTGATAAAGAAAAAATATTATAGAGAGATGGATAGGCTGGAAACCTGGAAACTAGATATTACTGCTCGACCTGTTCTTGATGAAATGTCTAAAGTAAAGCGACTAAATATGACCGGACAAACAGAGGAACTTTTTGAATGCTGGCGGAATCAATGGGACGATATCGTTACAGTAAAATTACCGAATCTGGAGGATCTGCTATTCGATGCGGAAGAACATATTGACCGATATCGATTTAGAAAAGCAAGAGATGCTCAAAAACAGATTGAAAATAAATTACTGGAAATGGAACAGGAAATTAAAAGTATTCTGAATGAGCTAAATGAATTGGTTGGTAGCGAAGAGAAAAATAGAGTGGAAATCGAACAATTAAAAGACGCCTATAGGGAAGCAAAAAAGAATTTACTTGCACATCACCATAGTTTTGGAAAAGCTGAAAAAATTTTAGAGGATCAATTAAAAGAAGTTACGAATAATTTCTTGGATTACGAGGAAAAGACCAAAAATGGAAATTATCTAGAGGCACGCGAAACCGTCTTGCATACTATGGTTCAATTAGAAACCATTACAAAACAAATGGAGATCATCCCGCAGTATTTAATTGAATGCCAATCAATTCTTCCTTCCCAACTCTCGGATATTCGTGAAGGCTTTCTTGGTATGATTAAGCAAGGATATTATCTAGAACACATTCAATTGGAGAATGAAAATAGTGAACTAGAAGAGAAAATTAAAACCTGCTTAGCTCAGGTCGAAGCAGCAGATTTAGATCAAGCCGAAAAGGAAATGAAGGAAATTAAGGCTCGAATTGAAGTACTATTTGACCTCCTAGAAAAGGAAGTACATGCCAAGCGATTTGTGATACAGACTGAAAAAGTCACAAATGAACTGCTAAATGCTGTTAGAGATGAAAATGAACAACTTAATAATGAATTATTGGAAATCCAACAGAGTTACCATTTGACAGAATATGAGTTTGAAACTCAAATGCAGTTAGATAACGAACTGTCTTCCTTGTATAAGCGGTTTGAGATTCTTAATGAGAAAGTAAAGAATAATGAAACCCCTCTGACAGCAGTTAGTGAAGAGTTAAATGAGATAAAGGATGAGTTAGATGCACTTAGAGAGGAACAGCATAACTTCTTCTTTAGATTACAGGCGCTTAGGAAAGATGAAATCGAAGCAAGAGATAAAATACAGGAATTAGCGAAAAAGGTCAACGAAGCGTTAAGGCTAATTTCAAAAAGTAATATTCCTGGATTACCGGACGATTATAAATATCTTTTTAAAGATGGACGAGAGAGCATTGAAAATGTGAAAAAGCAGCTTGAAGAAAAGCCGCTAAATATCTCTTCAGTAAATCAATATTTGGAAATTGCAGTCTTAACGGTTGAGAAACTTGTTAGTACTACATATGAGTTGATGGAAAGTGCTAGGCTTGCCGAAAAAGTTATTCAGTATGGAAACCGCTACCGCAGCCAGTATCCAACCGTTTCTCGGGCTTTAGCCGAAGCTGAAAAAGCATTTCGAAGCTTTGATTATCAGAGTGCATTAGAACAGGCCGCAACCTCGATTCAAGCTATTGATCCTGGAGCAATAAAAAGAATCGAAACAATTGCTTCAAAAGAGGAAACTGAAATCTTTAATTAAATCAATAAAAGCCGATTCAGCCAGATTGTATGAATCGGTTTTTTCTTTTGATAAGATAATGCTATGGCATTTTCTTTAACTGTTTTGGATGGAAAGGTGGAAGGCATGATTTATTTTGACAACAGTGCGACAACAAAACCATACACAGAGGTAGTTGACTCCTTTGTGAAGGTTACAAATAAATATTTTGGTAACCCATCCTCGCTGCATGGTTTAGGGGGACAGGCAGAACAACTATTAACGCAGGCAAGAGCACAGATTGCCAGTCTCTTGAAGGTAAACGCGTCAGAAGTCTACTTTACATCGGGAGGGACCGAAAGTAATAATTTAGCTGTTAAAGGAACAGCCCTTATGATGCATAAAGGAAGAGGACGCCACATTATAACAACAAGTATTGAGCATCCCTCAATCAGCAATGCGATGGAACAGCTGGAACAACTGGGATTTAGTGTTACTTATTTACCAGTAGATCAAAACGGGGTCGTGCAGGTTGAAGCTGTGGAAAAAGCAATTCGTCCTGATACGATTTTAATTTCTACTATGTATATCAATAACGAGGTTGGCTCCATCCAGCCGATAAAAGAAATAGGGAAGCTGCTCGAAAGGTTTCCAAAGATTCTTTTTCATGTTGATGCAGTTCAAGCTGTCGGAAAGCTGCCGGTTGATTTAAAAGAGTTTGGGGTAGATCTATTTTCAATATCTGCGCATAAATTTCACGGATTAAAAGGGTCGGGGATGCTTTTTATCAGGGACGGAGTGAAAATTGCCTCACTCAACTCAGGTGGAAATCAAGAAAATAACATTCGAAGCGGCACGGAAAATGTGGCTGGAGCTGTCGCCATGGCTAAAGCACTCAGAATAACAATGGATCGGTATGAAGCAAGGATTAAAAACCTTAACGAGATACAAAAAGCACTACTATACAAACTCTCTGAAATTCCCGAAATTACAATTCATACACCTATTGATCATAAGGCTGTGCCACATATAATCAATTTTTCGGCAGCATGGATGAATGCTGAAACATTTATCCACGCATTAGAGCAGGAAGAAATTTATGCTTCTACTACAAGTGCCTGTTCCTCTAAAGGAAAACAGCCAAGTAAAACATTACTAGCTATGGGAGTTACAAAAAATCTGGCCGAAAGAGCAATAAGAATCAGTCTCTCCTTCGATAACACAATGGACGAAGCCCTGAAATTTATTGCAGCTGTTAAACAAATTGCTAATCATTTTGGAAAGGTAAGAAATTAAATGAATTATGACCGAATACTAGTTCGTTATGGTGAAATTTCAACAAAAGGAAGGAACCGTCATCAGTTTGTTGAAAAGCTTAAGAAAAGTATAAAGAATGCACTTCAATTATATCCAAAGGTTAAAATAGAGGCTGGCCGTGATCGAACCTTTATTCTCTTAAACGGTGAAAATAGTACCGAAATAATCGGGATTTTGCAGAAAATATTTGGTATTCAATCATTTAGTCCAGCGCTAAAGGTAGAAAGGGATCTAGAAAAAATAAAACAGGCTGCTTATGAATTATTTCTCCATCTCTACACAGGAAATCAAACGTTTAAAATTTCTGCTAAAAGGGCTGATCGATCATTTGAATATGATACAGATGACATTAATCAAAGTCTGGGTGCACATCTCTTAAAGTGCTTTCCTAGTTTAAAGGTTGATGTAAGGCATCCAAATATTAATATGCAGGTGGAGATTAGAAGCGAAGCAGCCTATTTGTCATCTGAAACGATTATCGGGGCGGGTGGTCTTCCAGTTGGCTCAAGTGGAAAGGCGATGCTTATGCTTTCTGGGGGATTTGACAGCCCTGTAGCAGGATATCTCGCAATGAAACGAGGGTTAGAAATCGAGGCTGTGCATTTTTTTAGTCCGCCCTATACCAGTGAGCGGGCCAAACAAAAGGTTGTCGATTTAGCGAAAAAGCTGGCTGAGATTGGAGGAGCGCTAACACTTCATATTGTCCCATTTACAATGGTTCAAGAAGCGGTTAGGAAGCAAATACCTGAAAATTATGCAATGACAACAACCCGTCGATTAATGCTGCGGATCACGGATGAATTAAGGAGTAAACGTAATGGCCTGGCAATTGTCACAGGAGAAAGTGTCGGTCAAGTAGCAAGCCAGACACTTGAAAGCATGTATACAATCAATGAGGTAACAACAACGCCTGTTTTAAGACCTTTGATAATGATGGATAAAACGGATATAATAAAAATCGCGCAGGAAATTAATACCCATGATATTTCCATAAGACCTTTTGAAGATTGCTGTACAATCTTTGTACCGGCATCACCAAAGACCAAACCTAAAAGAGACAAAGTCAACTTCTATGAGAGCTTCCTTGATTTCGAACCATTTATTCAAGATGCAGTGAATGGGACTGAAACACTTTTAATAAAGCATAATTCGCAAGATGAAAGCTTGTTTAACGAATTATTTTAAATTGTACTTTTATTTTCACATTTTTTATAAATTATGCGAATAATTACCAGTGGTTTTAGGGAATGAGGGCATGTGATTCTACACATTCTATACTCACAAGGAGGTGAGATTACATGCCAAACAATAATCAATTACTAGTTCCTGGTGTTGAACAAGCTCTTGATCAAATGAAATACGAAATTGCTTCTGAATTTGGAGTACAGCTTGGTGCTGATACAGTTTCACGTGCTAACGGTTCTGTTGGTGGTGAAATCACGAAGCGCCTAGTTACAATGGCGCAACAACAATTAAGCGGCGGATTTTCTCGTTAAGCTAAAAAACAAATAATATGGCTACAGAGGACAGGTAATACCTGTCCTCTTCTATTTTCAAAAACCTTATCCAATATATAGATGGATAAGGTTTTTGGTTTAAAATCAATAATAAGTAATAGATACCGCTTACATCACTAAACGGGCGCTTCCGCTTTGTTATAAGAAATTTTTTCTTACTTTTTCCCAGAAGGAATTGGAATTACCTTTTAATTTTACCGTTTTTATTTTTTTATCGCTAAGCTTGATTTGGATTTTTTCAACATGACGGATGCTTAATGCTTCGTTATCCATTCCCATTGTCGGATGGTCATTTCCTGGGACAACCCTAAGGGTGAGTGTGCGTTCCTTTCCCAGGATGAAGGAGGAACCCAATGACCGATACTGATTACTGTTTACCGATGCCAGTTCGCTTATTTGCATGCATGAAAGCAAAGGATCAACAACAGCCCCGTTAACGGATTTATTATAACCTGAACTTCCTGTCGGGGTTGATACAATCAATCCGTCCCCACGGAAAGTTTCAAAATGGATGTTATCAATAAAAACATCAATTACAAGCGTTTTAATAATCCCTGACTGGATACTAAACTCGTTTAAGCAAGAAAATGTACTACGATCATCAACTGTTACCTCAATAATCGGTCGGTTCCACACTGCTAGTTGTTCATATTCAAGTGCTTCAATTAATTTCGATAAATCATTGATGTGAAAATCGCAATATATCCCAAGGCTGTTTCTTGTTGAAATGCCAGCATAAAGACAATCATCTCGGAATCCCGTTTTCCTTACTGCTTGCAGGAATGCCCCGTCACCACCAATACTAGCGATAATGTTTGCTTTTTGGGGGTCCTTTACAATTGTAAGTCCATAGCGGTTAGCTAAATCATAAATTGGCGCAGCTTTAGCAACCATTTCTGTATCCTTTTTGTGGTAAAAGTAAATATTATTTAGGCTTTCCATTGTTCGTACCTCCACAAAATTTGTTTTAATTTTTAAATCAGTATGATTGTTAGACTATAATTTGATAAAATATTCTTAATTAATATAATATTAACATTTTTTCAAAAAAACAAGAATATTTTTTGAGAAAAATATTATATGGGAGGAATGTATAGAAATGAACGGTAAACGCTGGGCGGCATTAGGAATTGCGATAGGGTTATTTATTGTCTCTGTCGTGATCAATTTACTATCTTCTTTTGCCTTCAAGGGAATGAAAACAGATGTCACTGATTTATTTGCAGCGACTGAGCAGCCCTTTACAGAAGAGGTAGTGAAAGAGGGAAGTGAAACAAAAAAGATTGTCATTCTTGACGTGGATGGTGTTATTCAAGACACAGGGGAAGCACAATCATTTCTACAAAACTCAGGATACAACCATCAATCCTTCCTAAAAAAGCTTGACTATATTAAAGCGGATGATTCTGTTAAGGGCATTATTTTAAGAGTTAACTCTCCCGGAGGAGGCGTAATGGAGAGTGCTGAAATTCACCATAAAATTCTACAACTAAAAAAGCCCGTCTATGTTTCGATGGGCTCGATAACGGCTTCTGGCGGATATTATATTTCAACTGCTGCTAATAAGATATATGCAAGTCCAGAGACATTGACAGGGTCCTTAGGAGTGATCATGGAAGGATATAATTATAAGGGACTTGCTAAAAAATACGGTGTTGATTTTGTAACAATTAAAAGTGGACCATATAAAGATATAATGAGTCCAACAAGACAAATGACAGATGATGAACGAAAAATTCTCCAGGAAATGATTAATAATTCATATGAAGGATTTGTAAAAGTGATTTCTGATGGTCGTCATATCCCCGTTGACCAAGTCAAGAAACTGGCTGATGGACGCGTATATGATGGGAGGCAGGCCAAGGATTTAAATCTAATTGACGGTTTCGGCTATTTAGATGATGTTATTGCGAAAATGAAAAAAGCTGAAAACCTTAGCGGAGCAGAGGTCATTCGTTATTCTGATAATGTTGGAATTGGTTCTTTATTGGGGATGACTGCACAAAAATCTTTTAGTGGGAATAATGCTGAATTATCAAATTTAATGAAGTTGATCTCTAAAACAAATTCACCGCGGCTCATGTATCTCTACGCGGAATAGGGGGGACAGAATGAAGACGACTGAAAATTATACAAGTGAGCTGCCTGTTGATGCAGAAAAGATCAACAATATGGATCAGGCAGGGCACCACGGCGATGGGAAAAGTATTCTCGTTTCTGTCCACTACGCAGGTTTTTGGATGCGGTTTTGGGCATACTTGCTTGATTTAATTGTAATAGGAAGTATTGAGCGGATGCTGATTAACCCTATATTTCGTTTTTTAGATATCCCTTTGTGGGAGATCAATATATTTGCCCCGATTTCAATTGCATCGGCCGTGATATTTTATTTGTATTTTGTTCTGATGACAAAGTATTTAGGGCAAACGCTTGGTAAAATGGTTTTTGGACTAAAAGTGGTCGATCTAAAGAAAAGTGAATTATCATGGGGAACTGTCCTATTTCGTGAATGGATCGGCAGATTTATTTCTGCGACAGTTATTGTCGGGTATGTTATTGTCGCCTTCTTACCTCATAAACAAGGATTGCATGATCTTTTTGCTGACACATCCGTTGTCCATACAGACAGCTGATAAAAATTTTTGTATGGCCGTATATCAAAGTGATAAACCTATCATCTTAAGGGTGATAGGTTTATTTTTTTTCTTTCAGAAGATACTAATATGCTGAAAGGTTGTGAACGAATTGAAATGGCTGGTTATTGCTCTCATCATTCTTTTGTTCCTAATTATCCTTATAATTTTTACAAAAATAACAATCTATTTAAATTACTATCACTATAAAGATGATGATAATTTGAAAATTGAATTTAGAATTTGGTTTGGGCTAATTCGGTATAAAAAGAATATTCCCCTGATTAAAGTAGATGAACATTCACCAAGCATAATTGTAAAGGAAACAGAAAAAGGCAATGGAGAAACAAATCAGGAAGAGGAAAATGTAAAAATGCTTACACCACAAAAACTGATTAATACCCTAAAAAATTTTCGAGAGATACTTGAACATGTAATTCAACTAAATAACATCATAAAAAAGTTTTTTAAAAGAGTATCTGTTGAAAAATTTGAATGGAATTCAATAATCGGATTGGGGGATGCTGTGCATTCTGGGATGGCTGCCGGAGCGTTATGGGCGATTAAGGGAGGGATTCTCGGGTTATTAAGTCATTATTTAAGGTTGAAAGAAATGCCTAGATTAATGGTCCAGCCCCATTTTCAACAAATGATAACCCACACTGAATTAACATGTATTTTTCAGTTTCGGATCGGGCATGCTATGTTGGCAGGATTAAAGCTAGTGAAATTGTGGAAGGGCGGACGCCCACATTTAAAACCAAACAGCCTCATGTCGAATGACAAATCTATCTAAATCTTATAACAGGGAGGAAACAAAATGTCGGACCACCCAATTCAAGGATTGATGACAACTGCTATGGAAAGTTTAAAGGAAATGATTGATGTAAATACGATCATTGGAGATCCTGTTGAAACGCCTGATGGAAGTGTAATTTTAACTGTATCAAAGGTAGGATTTGGGTTTGCTGCAGGTGGTAGCGAGTTTAAAATTGATCAATCTAATTCGCAAAATCAATCACAAAACCAGTCAAAGGACCAGGGTCAGAATCAATCAAACCATCCGTTTGGAGGCGGAAGCGGCGGTGGAGTTTCCATTACGCCGATTGCCTTTTTAATTGTTAATTCACATGGTGTGAAAATGCTCCATCTTGATGAGAGTACACATCTATATGAAAAAATCCTTGAGCTTGCTCCACAGGCGGTAGATAAGATTCAACAGATGTTATCCAATAGGAATCAATCAAAACAAGAAGATTCTTCGCAATCAAAAAATCAATCTCAACAGTCTCAACAACAAAATCAAGGCTCTCAACAATCGCAAGAAAAGCAAGACCTACAAATTTAGCGAAGAAAGTTAATCTTCCAGTCTGTGAAGATTAACTTTTTTCTTTGAAAAAATGGACATGAAAAATGCTCTATTTCTTTTATTTCTAAAAGACAATTTTTTAGATTCATTATTATATAAGAGCCAAAATAATTGCAAAAAAAATATCAAAAAGTTATATTTAAAATGTACATAAGATTCGAGGAGGATGGATAAAAATGGCAAATGTTACATTTATCAACAAACCAGTAACACTACTAGGTAATGAAATAAAAGTAGGAGATAAGGCTCCGAATTTTACTGTTTTAGCAAATGACTTAACAGAAGTAACACTTAACGATACAAAAGGACAAGTACGATTAATTAGTGTTGTTCCTTCACTCGATACTGGTGTTTGTGATGCACAAACACGTCGTTTTAATGAAGAAGCTTCTAATTTAGGAAACGTTAAAATTTTGACAATTAGTGTCGATCTTCCATTTGCACAAAAACGCTGGTGTGGAGCAGCCGGAGTTGAAAATGTTCAAACTTTATCTGACCACCGTGACCTTTCCTTTGGTGAAGCATATGGGGTTGCAATGCAAGAATTAAGATTATTAGCACGTGCAATATTTGTCGTTGATTCCAATGATACTGTGACATATGTTGAATATGTCAGCGAAGGGACTAACCACCCTAATTATGAAGCAGCACTTGAAGCTGCTAAAAGCGCAAAGTAAAAAAACAAATTAAAAGGACCTCGCCACTGGCGAGGCCTTTTTAAATAGTAAATAATTTAGACTTGTGAAAGTAATCGAGACTCGTTAAAATGAATAGAGAAATTTAGGAGGAGGAAGAAAATGAACATTTCTCCAGTAGAAGAGCTTTTTACGATATTTAATGAGACGGCAATTGTTCTCCAGGAAGAATTGTCTTGTACATATCTTGAAGCATTGGCTGAAACAGGTGAAAATCTTTTTCAGAGTTCCATTCTTCAAGATGAGTTAAGTGAACTTACCGTTAAAAGACTTAAGAAACAATATGAACAAATAAATTTAGAAGGATTTTCAAAAGAGGAAATCCGTAAAGCGTTTCAATTAGTCATCTTAAAAGGAATGAAGGAAAGTATTCAGCCAAATCACCAGATGACTCCAGATGCAGTGGGAATGCTGGTTGGATATCTAGTTGGTAAATTCCTTCAGCAGCAAAAGCAATTTCGAATCCTAGACCCTGCAGTAGGCACCGGCAATTTGCTAACAACTGTTTTGAATCAGCAATTTCAAAAGGATATTGAGTCAATTGGAGTAGAGCTTGATGATATCTTAATAAAACTAGCTTATGTCAATGCCAATTTACAAGAACACTCTGTCCGCTTCTTTCATCAGGATAGCCTTGAGCAATTATTTATTGATCCTGTTGATGTTGTCGTTAGTGATCTTCCAGTTGGTTATTATCCCAATGACCAGAGAGCTGCAGATTATCAACTAAAAGCTAAAGAAGGTCATACTTATTCACATCACTTGTTTATAGAGCAGAGTGTCAAACATACCATGCCAGGTGGATACCTTTTTTTCATTATTCCAAATGGGTTGTTTGAAAGTGAACAAAGCCAGTTGCTTCATGAGTACATAAAGGAGAATCTTGTTATTCAGGGGTTGCTTCAATTGCCAATCAGCATGTTTAAAAATAAAAATGCAGCGAAAAGTATAGTGATCATGCAAAAAAATGGAGAAAATGTTCGACCTCCAAAGCAAGCTTTGCTTGCAAAGTTACCTAGTTTGTCAAGCGCCGCCGTAACAGAAAGAATCGTAAGACAAATTGATGAATGGTTTAAAGAAAGATAAATATTATAAATTGCTAATTATTATAAATATCTGAATATAATTATATTTAAATGAAAGGGCTATTATTTCAAACTCCTTCTTGAAATGTTCCAAATACAGTGATTTAATGAAACATTGAAGGGAAATATTTGGTGTCGGATTGTGCAAGATAAAATAGAAAAAGCACGACTGATGTTGAAATGTAAAAGAAGGAGCGGTCGAAAAATGGCGAAAATTATCGCGATCAATGCTGGAAGTTCTTCATTGAAGTTTCAATTATTTGAAATGCCGAGTGAAGATGTAATTACAAAAGGATTAATTGAGCGGATTGGTTTAAATGACTCTATTTTTACTATTACTGTAAATGGAGAAAAAATAAAGGAAACATCGGATATTCCAAATCATGAAGTAGCAGTAAAATTGCTGCTGGATAAGCTGACTACTTTGGGAATTATAAAATCTCTTGATGAAATTAATGGGGTTGGTCACCGGGTTGTACACGGAGGAGAATTATTTAATGACTCTGTGATTATAACAGATAAAGTTTTAGAGCAAATTGAAGGGTTATCAGAATTAGCTCCATTACATAACCCGGCAAACGTGACAGGGATCAAGGCATTTCATCGTGTATTGCCTAATGTTCCAGCAATTGCTGTATTTGATACAGCATTCCATCAGACCATGCCAGAAAGTTCTTTTCTTTACAGTCTTCCATACGAGTATTATGAAAAATATGGAATCCGTAAGTATGGTTTCCATGGCACATCACATAAATATGTTTCACAGCGTGCTGCAGAGCTATTAGGTCGTCCGCTGGAACACCTGCGTTTAATTTCCTGCCACTTAGGAAATGGTGCCAGTATTGCTGCTATTGAAGGCGGAAGGTCGATTGACACCTCGATGGGCTTTACACCACTTGCCGGAGTAACCATGGGTACACGTTCCGGTAACATTGACCCTGCCTTAATACCGTATATCATGGAAAAAACAGGCATGACTGCTGAAGAAGTTTTAGATGTATTAAATAAAAAGAGTGGAATGCTCGCACTTTCTGGTTTTTCAAGTGATCTTCGTGATATTGAAGAAGCAGCCACCAAGGGGGATGACCGTTCCCAATTGGCCTTAAATGTTTTTGCAAGCAAGATTCATAAGTATATCGGATCCTATGCTGCCCGGATGTACGGCGTAGATGCGATCATTTTTACGGCTGGTATTGGTGAAAATAGTGATACGATTAGAGAAAGAATATTAAAAGGGCTTGAATTTATGGGTGTATATTTTGATCCTGCTCTTAATAAAACAAGAGGGGAAGAAGCATTCATTAATTACCCTCATTCACCTGTCAAGGTTATCGTTATCCCTACAAATGAAGAAGTTATGATTGCCCGTGACGTACTTCGTTTAGCAAACGTAAAATAATGAAGAAAAGCGTAAGCGCCAGTTTAGCGACGACAGGACTGGAGCCCACCGACTGAGATAAAGGAAACACGAAGAGCGTCAGCGCATTCGTGCTTGACTTATCGGGAGGTGGGTGAAGTTCACTAGTCACTGGGCGCTGGAGCTAGACAGTTATCAAAGCTTAAACTGTTTATTTATCTTTAGTCAAAAGACAAAAGTCCCTCTCAGGGACTTTTGTCTTTTTTCGTCTTACTATTTGTTATGATATACTAAGAAAAATAATTCGATTAATAATTAGGAGGTGGTAATTGTGCCATTGACAGACCGAGAGAAGATAACTCTGAAGGGGATTCGGGATTGGGAAAAAAAACTGCTGGCTTATGAACCCAATGATTTTCAATTATTGTATGAAAAATACGTAGAACGTTCTTTCTCATTACTTCCTGATTCGATTCAAAAACAGTTTTTTTCTGTGGTCGATGGATGGCTGTTCCATTTACACGCAATGATCCAAGGATCGCAATTGCAAATGGAAGTAAAGGAACGGATCTTATCAGCAGGAAGAATATTTGCTAATGATATTGAATCAATTGAAGAGTTAAAGAACTTGAAAATTGAGCAATTGCAATATATTGCTGAGCAGCAAATCGCGAGACATCGCTTTTACTCCTTTGCTCAAGGAGGTTTAACCGGAACGGGAGGAGCATTGCTCATTGGTATGGATCTACCCGCGATTGCGATCATCAATTTAAGAGTGGTGCAATTAATCGCAATGACATACGGATTTGAAGTAAATACGCCATATGAAATGATGACCTCTCTAAAAATCTTCCATATTGCTTTACTCCCAACCAGAGTTCAAAAAGCTGGCTGGCAAACTTTAATGAACGAATTAAATGTGACTCATAATCATTATTTTTATGAGGGAAGTGAACAGGTAACAGATATTACTTGGACCCGGCAGCCTTTGCAACAAATTTTTAAAGCAATGATGATCATCTTCTTTAGAAAAAAGTTGATTCAAGGTATCCCACTTGTTAGCATGGCAATTGGTGCAGCTGCGAATTATCAACTAACGAGAAAGGTAACAGAATTTGCTCATAATTTTTATCAACTTCGTTACCTTCGAGAAAAAGAGGAGAAGATGGATTAATGAGTACACATGAACATAAGAAACAGGCAGTTAAAATTGTTGGTTGTAAGATTATTACAGTTAGCGACACTAGAGACAAGGAGACTGACAAAAGCGGAAAGTTAATGATTGAACTTTTGGAACAGGCAGGACATAAGATAATAGATTACATAATTGTAAAAGACGAATCAGCTTCAATCGGAGACGAAATTATCAAAGGCTGTACCAATGAAGACATCGATGTAATCCTGACCAATGGAGGAACAGGAATAGCCAAGAGGGATGTAACCATCGAGACGGTTCAAAACCTCCTTGAAAAGGAAATGGTTGGTTTTGGTGAGCTGTTTAGAATGCTTAGTTATCAAGAAGATATTGGCTCCAGTGCCATCCTATCAAGAGCAATTGCCGGTGTTGTAAAGAACAAAGCTATATTTTCAACGCCTGGTTCAACAGGGGCGGTAAAGCTTGCAATGAATAAACTTATCCTCCCAGAAATCGGACACGTGGTTAGAGAATTGAAGAAAGACCTGTAAAAATAAAAAAAAGCTCCTCTTGTGTTAAAAGAGTGAGCTTTTTTTAATTACTATTGTAATACTTTGTCTGAAATTTCTTGGTTTTCACGATATAGAATCCACAAATCATTGATAATGGATGCGTGTTCTGCAATTTCGGCGTTTAATTCACAAGAGCGATGGAAATCATTTTCTTCTGAGAGCTGGGCCTGCTTAATGTTGATAGTATGTTCGAGGTCTGCGATACGGTCAGGGATGGACCCGCGGATTAATTCCCAATGGTACAGTATAGAATGTTGTGTGTCCATTTCCATACTGTAATAGTGCCATCCTAAATCCATGTTTGGAATATGGATGCCTAAGCGATCGTCGAAATAAAAGAATTCTTTCATTTTTCTAATACCTCCTACTATATTATTTTTGTTCATTGTATCACATAACCTCAATATGGGATAGAAGTATTTTCTCAATTTGGTATAGATCTTTTTGTTTAGTTCTCAAATTGGTATAGGTTTTTGGGAAAAAGAGGATATCTCCAAAAGTCTGCTCCCGAGTTCAGAAACAATATATAGCAAAAGAATGTACGGGCATTTGCTGTATACCGTATGAAGGGGTGCCCCTGGAGACATCCTCTTTAGATGTATAATATATGTCTATTAATCCTTTTCTGTCCGGATCACCAGAACATCACAAGGAGCGTATCTGGTGATATGCTCTGAAACACTGCCAATGAAAAATCTTTCAACTGCGTTAAGACCAGTTGCACCGCAAATAATTAAATCACAGTTGTTCTTTTTAGCAATATCTTTTGGAATTCTTACTTTAGGGGAGCCAAATTCAATGACATAATCAACATCGGTAACACCTGCATTAACAGCTGTTTTTTGATAGTTTTCAAGCAATTCTGATGCAAATTTGTCCGCTCTTTCTGCAATGGTTCGATCGTAAGCTTCAACTGTCGCAAACGTTCTTGTATCAATGACATGAGTTAATAAAAGCTTTGCATTATTTCTCTTGGCAATGTCAATTGCTTTTTTAAAAGCCCACTCTGCTTCCTGTGAACCGTCAATTGCAACTAATATATTCTTATACTCAAGTCCCATTGTCATCTCCTCCTTACCACAATTATACAATACTTCAAATGAATAAGTGTATCAATTTATCGAACAATAAGAAAGAATTTTATTTGGAAAGGGGATAGAAGGTTGACAAAAAGTGAACCGAAAAGGCCATCCGCGTTACTCTATGATGAGAAAGGGACAAGTGTGGTTAACGAACAAATTCAAAATGTTTATAACAGCGGGTCGATCAATAAACAGGGATTGCACGCGGATTTATATGGACCAAAGGGAACTGAAACCAAAATGTAAGATTATAATTAAGTTGTGGCTGTCCATCAATGGGCAGTTTTTTTGTATAAGATCTAGAACACGAACTATGAAATTTCAGGTTTAAGGCCAATCACCCAAGAGTTCCAATTTTAAATTGCATATTCTTTAGGGAAAATATAATTTAAAATGAGGAGGACAAAATATGCCATAATGAAATGTCAATGATGCCTGTTCAACAGCAGCAGGTTTATAATCCAAATGATACACGAATATTTCGTCCATTCGGCCTTGGCTTTCGCCCGTGGGGCTTTGGATTTGGCTCTCCTTTTTTGGGTTATCCATTTTGTAAAAATAATTCATGTCGGATCCAATAGATATAGGAGGTTTTTTTATGCGCATTGGGGTACCTAAAGAAAAAAAAAATAATGAAAATCGAGTGGCAATGACGCCGGCAGGGGTTGTCAATCTATTGAACTTCGGTCATGAAGTATTTATTGAAAAAGGGGCTGGCATCGGTTCTGGTTTTTCCGATGGGGAATATACTGCATCTGGAGCAAAATTGGTCGATACAGCTGCAGAAGCTTGGTCGATGGAAATGGTCATGAAGGTTAAGGAGCCACTGTCAAGTGAATATAGATATTTCCGTGAAGACTTAACTTTATTTACATATTTACATTTAGCCGCTGAGCCTGTGCTAACGAAAGCGTTATTGGATCATAAAGTTGTAACGATTGCTTATGAAACAGTGCAATTACAAAATGGTTCACTTCCTCTTTTAACTCCTATGAGTGAGGTCGCAGGGAGAATGGCTCCACAAGTAGGCGCACAATTTTTAGAAAAGGTTAACGGTGGAAAAGGGATTCTTCTTTCCGGAGTTCCAGGTGTCGGGCGGGGAAAGGTGACCATTATTGGCGGTGGTGTTGCAGGAACAAATGCAGCCAAAATCGCTATTGGTTTAGGAGCGAAGGTTAATCTTATCGACTTGAATCCCGAACGACTTCGTCATTTGGACGATATTTTTGGCTCGGATATTACCACGCTCATGTCTAATCCTTATACTATTTCAGAAGCAGTTAAAGAATCTGATCTGGTTATTGGTGCCGTGCTTATTCCGGGTGCCAAGGCACCTAAGCTTGTAACTGAAGAAATGGTTAAATCTATGAAACCTGGGAGCGTAGTTGTCGATATTGCAATTGATCAAGGTGGTATCTTTGAAACAACAGATCGGATTACAACCCACGATAATCCCACTTATGAAAAACACGGTGTGGTTCATTATGCTGTAGCTAATATGCCTGGTGCAGTTCCACGCACCTCAACGATCGCCTTAACGAACGTTACAGTTCCTTATGCGATTCAAATTGCAAATAAAGGGTATAAACAAGCATCCCTTGAAAATGAAGCGTTGCTAAAAGGAATAAACACACTTGACGGTTTTATCACCTATGAAGCAGTTGCCCAAGCTCACGGACTTACCTATTCCAATCCTAAATCGCTACTTTAAAATGGTTAAATGAATAAGGGTCCGGAATTTCTCGGACCCTAATGTTGCTATTTAATAACTTGCAATTCTTTCGGGAATTTCGTTAATACTTTGACACCATCAGCTGTAACATAAACATCGTCTTCAATTCTTACACCAGCAACCTCTGGAACGTAGATTCCGGGCTCAATGGTGTATACCATACCTTCTTCAATAACCAGTTGATTTGTTTCTGTCATTGACGGAAACTCATGAACGCTAATTCCAAGACCATGCCCCAAACGATGAGGAAAATAGTCCCCATAGCCAGCCTCAGAAATAACATTGCGGGCAGCAAGGTCAACTTTTGCAGCAGTAGCTCCCGGTTTACTTGCTGCTATTCCAGCAAGCTGGGCTTTTAAAACAGTATCATATATTTCTTTTTGTTTATCGTTAATATCCCCGTAGGCAACTGTTCTGGTGATATCCGAACAGTAGCGGTCGACAACCACTCCTAAATCAAATAAAACAAGATCGCCTTTTTGAATTTTGGTTAAACCAGGTGTGCCGTGTGGAGAAGCAGCGTTCGCACCAGTCAGAACCATCGTTGCAAACGACATTTCCTTTACCCCTTTTTTCTTTAAGGCAAATTCAATGGCCGAAAGAATCTCCAATTCCGTTTTCCCTGCTTTTATTTCACCAACACCGACTTCAACAGCATAATCTGCTAGTGCACATGCCTCTTCGATTGTTTTTAATTCGTTGTTATCTTTAATCATCCGCAGCTTTCTTAATTTTTCCTCGGCAGAAACAAAAGTACTGTTTGGAAATAACTTTGACAGCTCTTCATACCGTTCGACAATCATATGTTCCTTTTCAATTGCCACGTTTTTTACGTTTTTAATTCGGTTATTTATTCCCTTTTCAATAAGCTCCCATGGGTGATCGATATCGCTGTAGCCAATAATTTCATTATCCCAGCCGGAACTTTTGGCACTATACTTTTCCATAGCGGGACAAACGAGAAATGGTTCTTCTTCTTGAAAAACGGCTAAAGCAAGCAGACGTTCATGTGGGTCACTATAAAAACCGCTTAAATAAAAAACATTTTCAGAAGAAGTGATTAAGCTGATTTGCACATCGTTTTTTATCATCCATGCTTGCAGTTTTTTTAATCGTTGATTCATTTTTGTTTAGCCTCCTAAAAATTAAATCCACTTTCGAGAGTAGCAATATTAAGTAAAAAAGTAAATATAATGAGCCGGTATGCCAAAGGTAAACAGCAACAAAAGAGTAATTTTTTGAAAAAGTTCTAATAAATTGGCTATGATAAAGAAGGAAATCTAAGAATTATTAAAGAAAATAAACTACAAACCAACTTATAGGAGGAGAATAACATGAAAGTATCTTATCACGGCCATTCTATTGTTAAAATTGAATCAAATGGAAAAACAATAGTAATTGATCCTTTTATTACCGGAAACCGTTTGACGGACCTTACCGTTGCCGATGTTCATCCAGATGTTATTATCCTAACGCATGGCCATGGGGACCATTTAGGTGACACAATTGAATTGGCTAAAAAAAGTGGAGCACTTGTTGTAGGACTAGCGGAAATTGCAACCTATTTAGGCTGGAAGGGACTTAACACGCATGGAATGAACATAGGTGGTGCCTATAAGTTTGACTTTGGTACAGTCAAATTCACACCTGCTTTTCATAGCTCCGGGTTTATGACAGATCAACAGGAAATCATTTACTTAGGGATGCCAGCAGGAGTTCTTTTTATGAATGAAGGCAAAACCATCTATCACGCAGGCGATACTTCTCTCTTTTCGGATATGAAATTGATTGGCGAGCGTCATCCTGTTGATGTTGCATTCCTGCCAATAGGCGATAACTTTACGATGGGACCGGAGGATGCAGCATATGCTGCAAAGCTCATCAATGCGAAAACAGTGGTTCCAATACATTACAATACGTTCCCGCCGATTAAACAGGATCCGAACAAATTTATTCAACTGCTTGAAAATAAAAATGGAAGAATTCTCAAGCCGGGTGAATCTTTAGAGCTGTAAATGTTTTGTAAGTTGCCGACTTTTTTTCCTTCTAAATGCATAAAGATAATACAAAAAAGTATTTAGGGGGAAAGATCATGCAAAGGAACAGATATATACTTTGTCTTTTAGTTTGTGGCCTCATGCTTTACTATGCGGTACCGCGTCTTCATTTATCGGCACCTGGAGTGGAGGGAATCTTTGCTTCGGCTTGGCTCCTTTTTGCTCTTTTTGTCATTGCAGGTAATCTTACGGGGATCCTTTATTATCCGAAAAGACAAGCAAGACGAAAAAACAGACCGCTTTCACGAAATAATCGCGGGAAATCACGTAATTATCAATAAATAGCTTAAAGCGTCCACATTTGTTAAAGATCGTTTATTGAATCAAGACCTGTTAAACTTTATAATTAGATTAAGATTATCTGTTTTATGCTAGGAGCAGTGGGAATTTAAATTATAAAGGGTGAAGGTCTTGGCTACAAAGCATGAACAAATTTTACAACACATCGATGAACTGCCAATCGGCGAAAAAATATCAGTGCGTCAAATCGCTAAGGCAATGAACGTGAGTGAAGGAACTGCCTATCGGGCGATAAAAGACGCGGAAAACAAGGGATATGTAAGCACAATTGAAAGAGTTGGGACAATCCGAATTGAACGTAAAAAGAAAGAAAATATCGAAAAGCTTACATTTGCCGAGATAGTTAACATCGTGGACGGACAAGTTTTAGGAGGCCGGGCCGGATTACATAAAACCCTCAATAAATTTGTCATTGGGGCAATGAAGCTTGAGGCAATGATGCGATATACAGAAGCAGGGAATCTTTTGATTGTTGGAAACCGGACAAATGCCCATGAACTTGCCTTAAAAGCAGGTGCAGCTGTTTTAATCACTGGTGGCTTTGATGCAGAAGAACATGTGAAAAGGTTAGCTGATAGTCTTCAGATGCCAGTTATTTCAACCAGCTATGATACGTTTACGGTTGCAACCATGATTAACCGAGCTATTTATGACCAACTAATTAAAAAAGAGATCATTTTAGTTGAGGATATCCTAACACCATTAGCTGACACACGTTATTTACAAACAACTGATCGAACATCACAATGGCATGAATTTAATCAAGAAACGATGCATAGCCGTTATCCAGTTGTCGATCAAAATATGAAGATTCAAGGGATGATAACCGCAAAGGATATTGTCGGTCATAGCCCAGATTTGCCGATTGATAAAGTAATGACGAAAAACCCGATGACCGTAAGTGGCAAGACGAGTGTTGCTTCGGCAGCACATATGATGGTTTGGGAAGGGATCGAACTTCTTCCTGTTGCAGATGACTCGAACCGTCTTGAAGGAATTATCAGCAGGCAGGATGTGTTAAAGGCGCTGCAAATGATTCAGCGCCAGCCGCAGGTTGGGGAAACGCTTGACGATATTGTTACCAACCAAATGATTTTGATGCGGGGAAAAACAAAAGGCGACGATGTATTCACCTGTGAGGTTACACCGCAAATGACCAACCATATTGGAACCATTTCATATGGGGTATTTACCACACTTGTAGCAGAAGCAGCAAACCGGGTTTTACGAGGCTATAAAAAAGGTGATCTTGTTGTTGAAAATATGACTATCTATTTTCTTAAACCGGTTCAAATGGAGAGTGTTTTAGAAATATATCCGAAAATATTGGAAGTTGGACGTAAGTTTGGAAAAGTAGATGTAGAGGTTTTTAACGAAGGAATTCTAGTGGGTAAAGCAATGATGATGTGCCAATTGATTGATAGGCACTAAGCGCAGAGCTGGACAATTCTCAAAGTCAAGACTGATTACTTTCTTAAATCTTTTACAAAAGGCCGCTTCCTAACTTAATGGAGAAGCGGCTGTTTTTTTGTTATTCTTCTATATGTTCTGCTTCCTTTTCTGCATATGGCAAGTAATATTTATATGCCTTTACTCCCGATAGGGCGCTTAAACCTCCCATGAGGATAAAAATAGCTGCAACAATATAGGTGATCATGGTATGGTAAAGAAATAATTGGTTAATCCCAAACAGACAGACGAAAAGACCAAGGGCAATCCTAGATTTCGATGATAGCCATTTCTTTTCAGCAGGACGATTGCTGCGCACGTATTTTATTTTATAAAATAAATAAAAAGTAAAGAAAATTACGATCAAAACTACAAGTACTGGCATTTTAGGTTCCTCCAAGTTTCAGAAATCTCTTTTATTTTAACTTTATTGAATGTAAAATGCTAGAACAAGCTTAATGGAAGGGAGTTCAACATGAAAGAAAAAATATTAGATGCTATAAAAGCATATGAAACAATCATTGTTCATCGTCATATCCGGCCAGATCCTGATGCATATGGCTCACAATGCGGATTAGTTGAGGTATTGAAAGAATCATTTCCTGAAAAGAAGGTCTATGCTGTTGGCCAAGAAGATCCGTCCTTGTATTTTTTACGGAGAGTTGATCAGATTGCTGATGAGGTATACAAAGGGGCACTTGTCATCGTTTGTGATACAGCCAATCAGGATAGAATCAGCGACGACCGTTATAAAATGGGTGATAAATTAATCAAAATCGACCATCATCCAAATGAAGATCCCTATGGAGACCTACTTTGGGTGGATACCGATGCAAGCTCAGTCAGCGAAATGATCTATGAGTTTTATTTATTTGGTAAAGAAAAAGGACTAAAAATGAATGATGCGGCAGCACGGCTTTTATATGCTGGCATTGTCGGGGATACTGGAAGATTTCTGTTTCCAAGTACAACGGAAAAGACGTTTGCTTATGCAGGAGAATTGATTCATTATCAATTTTCACGAACGGAAGTTTATGACAAGATGTACGAGCAAAAGCTGAATCTTGTAAAGCTAAATGGTTACGTTCTGCAAAATTTTGAAATCCATCAGCATGGTGTTGCATCGATGGTTCTTCCGAAGAAGCTGCTATCAGAATATGATGCCACTGCTTCTGAAGCATCGTCACTGGTGGGGTCCTTAGGGGATGTGGCCGGAATGAAAGCTTGGGTCTTCTTTATTGAGGAAGATAAACAAATCCGGGTGCGCTTACGTTCAAAAGGTCCAGTTATAAATGAAGTGGCTAGAATGTTTAATGGCGGCGGTCATCCACTTGCTTCCGGCGCAACCATTTATTCTTGGGATGAAGTAGAAAAAGTCGTCAAAGAACTTGAAAAAGTATGTAAGGATGAAATCTAATAAGTTAACACGTAGAAGAATCGGTTGAACCGATTCTTCTATTTTTCAAAATGAATCTCCAATTGGATCGAAAGAGTCGTATAGATGATCATTTCTTTTACTTCAAGTTTATAGCTCTTCCCGTTTAGTTTAACGATTTTATTTTCGATTATTTTCTTTATTAAATCCTTGCCTTTATAGACTGTCTCAAGATCTTTTGCAGTCATCATGCCAATGTCCTCTTTTACTGAGTCCTCTACTTGAAAGATACTAAATGAATCCAGATTATATTTTTCCCAATTGGTTATTTTAACACTTATTGTTTGAACGGTAAGTTGCTCAATGTTTCGCTTGTTCATGGCCTTATATTCTTCCTGCCAAATTTTTATATCATTTTTCAAGTCAGCAATGGTTTCTTTTTGCTCGCGAATAAGCATCGTATGCTTCTCCTGCCAAGTACCAAAAATAAATAAAAAAATACACCAGCTGATTGCTCCTCCAATCGCCGCTCCCGCAAAAAAACGCTGCCAAGAAGGTTTTCTATACAATGGAGGGATTCTCATGATGAAAGATACTCCTGCGTAAGCCAATTGATAATTAGGGCACCAGTCTGGGCTCCACCTAATGCGGAAAGAATTAAAAACAATTGCTTCACAAGATCTTTGGTTGCTCCATCGAAAAGGCCTTTTTCAAAGCTATAGACTGCATCAAATGTTCCGCCGATTGCTGCAACGATTGCCCAAATTCGCAGGAGTGTAGACAAGCGGTATACGGCTGTTAACAGTGGTTGTCCAGTTAAAAAAGAGGCAAGACCCCCAATAAGTGACCCTCCGAGTAAAACACCTAAGGCAATAAAATAACTTTCAATAAACGCTGGAAAAAAACCTATTTCCTTCATACTTCTAACCACCTTACATTCATTCAAAGCCTATTACCATCATATGACATATTCAGGCGAATATGTTTTAGATTATGTTGCAAAAAAATGAGAACATATTTTCTTTTTTTCGAATGAAGCACTATAATAAAGAAGAGCGAAAGCGTTCGTTGGGAGCTGGCCGACTAAAAGCGCCGCCTTCCTAGCGGGTACGTCAGCACTGGGACTCCTGTGTGCCGGAGCTAGACAATGAAAGAAAGAAATGCTTTTAAGGGTGTGAAACCAATGTCTTTTATTCACCTGCAGCTGTATAGCGCCTACAGTCTATTAACAAGTACCATTTCATTAAGTGGTTTAATCGAAAAAGCGAAGAGCAAAGGCTTCGATACACTGGCTCTGACCGATAGAAATGTGATGTACGGGACAGTTGAGTTTTATAAATTATGCAAAAAAAATCAAATAAAGCCGATCTTGGGTTTAACTGTTGACGTTCAAAGTGAAAATACTGAAGCAGTTTCGTACCCGCTTGTACTTCTTGCCGAAGATGACATGGGTTTTAAAAATCTTTTGAAAATTTCAAGTGCTGTTCAAACAAGGGCAGAAAAATGTATACCGGTTAAGTGGATTAAGCATTATTCGCAAGGACTCATTGCGCTTACTCCCGGGCAAGAAGGGGAAATAGAGCAAAATTTGCTTGCTGGTAAAGACCAAATAGCAAAGGAGCTTATACAAAAGTTTACCGGAATCTTTGGGAAAGAAAATTTCTTTCTGTCGATACAAAACCATGGCTTAGACCAAGAGGAAATGGTTCGCGATAAATTGATATTGTTAGCTAAGGAAATGAATATTCCGTTTGCAGCAACAAATCATGTCTATTTTTTGGAAAAAGAGGATATGTTCGCTCATGAATGTTTATTGGCAATAAAAAATGGAGATAAATTACAAGACGAACATAGAGAGAAACTTGGTAGTGACCAATACTATTTAAAATCTGCTGCTGAAATGACCGAATGCCTCGCTGATTTTCCAGAGGCATTAGAGAATACAGTCAGAATCGGAAATCGCTGCCAGGTGAATATTGAATTGAATAAAACCTATTTGCCTAAATATCCAGTTGAAAATGGCAAACCGGCAGATCAATTTTTAGAGGACCTATGCATGGAGGGTCTAAACAGACGCTTTACTAGTCCGACAAACGTTTATTATGAACGTCTTCATTATGAACTTGATGTTATCAAGAAGATGAAGTTTAGTGATTATTTTCTAATTGTCTGGGATTTTATAAAGTATGCGCGGGAGCAGGGAATTTTAATAGGACCTGGCAGAGGATCTGCAGCAGGCTCTTTAGTTGCTTATGTGTTGAACATTACTGATGTTGACCCTATTGAACACCAGCTATTATTTGAGCGCTTTTTAAATCCGGAACGCGTGACCATGCCTGATATTGACACTGATTTTCCGGATACCCGCCGCGATGAGGTCATTAAATATGTTGCAAGTAAATATGGAGAGCTGCATGTTGCTCAAATTGTAACATTTGGGACAATGGCGGCAAAAGCTGCTTTAAGGGATGTGGGAAGAGTATTTGGGCTTAATACAAAAGAGCTTGAGCAATTATCCAGGCTGGTTCCCTCCCGGTTGGGTATAAATCTTTCAGCTGCTTATAAAGAATCCAGTCAGCTTCAAGCCTATGTCGCAGAAAATGCAATTAATCAGCGTCTATTTAACACAGCCCTAAAGCTTGAAGGGCTGCCACGTCATACATCTACACACGCTGCTGGAGTGGTGTTCAGTGAAAAGCCGCTTGTCGAGCTTATTCCGATTCAAGCAGGACATAATAATGTATATTTGACTCAATATTCAATGGAGTACCTTGAGGAACTGGGCTTATTAAAAATGGACTTTCTTGGGCTAAGAAATCTCACACTAATCGATACGATTTTAAACTCCATTTACCGTAATACCCGGGAGAAACTAAAACTAAACTCGATACCTCTGAATGACCAAGCTGTATATGAAGTGCTGTCAAAAGGTGAGACGACAGGTATCTTTCAACTTGAATCAGAAGGGATGAAAAAAGTTTTAATGAGGCTTAAGCCAACATGCTTTGAAGATATTGTGGCTGTTAATGCCCTTTACCGTCCAGGTCCAATGGAAAATATTCCTCTTTTTATCGACCGCAAACACGGGCGTCAACCTGTTATCTATCCACATCCAGATTTGAAGATGATTTTGGAAAATACCTACGGTGTTATTGTTTACCAGGAACAAATTATGCAGATCGCCTCTCAAATGGCTGGATTTTCACTTGGGGAAGCTGATTTGTTACGACGCGCTGTTTCAAAAAAGAAAAAAGAAGTACTTGATATGGAAAGAGACCATTTTGTTCAGGGAGCATTAAATAAAGGCTATGATGCACCACTGGCAAATACTATATACGATTTAATTGTCCGCTTTGCTAATTATGGATTTAATCGCAGTCACGCTGTTGCTTACAGTATGATTGCTTATCAGCTTGCCTACCTTAAGGTGAACTATCCCGTGTATTTTATGGCAGGGCTTTTGTCATCAGTGATCGGTAATGAATCCAAAATTGCTCAATATATTCAAGAATCAAAACAAATGGGGATTAAGATCCTCCCTCCCTCTATTAATCACAGTGGGTTTTCGTTCCTGGTTGAGAAAGAGAGCATCCGTTACAGCCTCGCAGCTATTCGAGGGGTTGGGGCTTTGGCGCTAAAGGAGATTTTTCGGGCAAGGAAGGTAAAACGATTCGCTGATCTATTTGATTTTTGTGTTAGAGTGACCTCTAAGGCAGTAAATAGGAAATCACTTGAAGCTCTTGTTCATTCCGGAAGTTTCGATGAATTTGGAGAAGACCGTGCTGTACTCTTAGCCAGCTTGGATGTAGCCATTGAACATGCTCAATTAGTAAAGCCAAGCGATTCTGTTCAATTCGATTTATTTGCTGAAGAAGAATTTTTTCCAAAGCCAAAATATGTTCAGGTTGATGCAATCAGGCCCGAGGATAAGCTGTTTCTTGAAAAAGGAGTCTTAGGAATTTATCTTTCAGACCATCCTGTTTCAACCTATGAAAAGGAACTCAAACAACGAAGGGCAAAGAAATTAAGTGATTTTACGGTTGGAAATGCCAGAGGAGCAGTCGGGGTTTATATCACATCCGTAAAAAAAATCCGCACAAAAAAAGGCGAAGCAATGGCTTTTCTATCTGTAAGTGATGAAAGTGGAGAGTTAGAAGCAGTTATCTTTCCAGAAACGTATAAAAAGTGCCCCCAGTTGATTGTTCAAGGCAACTTAATCGTCATAGAAGGAAAAGCGGAGGAACGTTCGGGAAAACTTCAATTCAACATTCAAAAAGCAGCAGCGTTCGAAACTTGGTTTAAAACAACCGAAATCAAGCAAGCCATTTTGTATTTAAAAGTAGAAAAGGAAAAACAAGAGTCGGCCTTCTTGCAGCAATTAAATCTATTACTAAAGAAGTATAAGGGTGAAACAGGTGTTGTTTTACATTATGAAGGTACAAATAAGACTGTTCGACTTGACCAGGATAGCAGTGTTGCTCCGAGTACAGAATTAATGGGCCAATTAAAATTCCTCCTTGGTTCTAGTAATGTCATCCTAAGAGATTAGACCTTTACAACTCTTTATTATGTGATATAGTGGAAGATGTGATTAGTGTGGTCTGACCACCATATATAGGTTATATCATTTAAACAACTTCTTGAAAAAATTCTAAGGAGTGAGGCAAACATGACCTTACGCGAAGAAGCATTACATATGCACAGAGAAAACAAGGGGAAATTAGAAACAAAATCCAAAGTACAGGTCAAAAATGCCAAGGATTTAAGCCTTGCTTACTCACCGGGTGTGGCAGAACCGTGTAAAGATATTTATGAAAGCCCAGAAAAAGTTTATGATTACACGATGAAGGGGAATATGGTTGCCATCGTTTCGGACGGAACAGCTGTCCTTGGACTTGGTAATATTGGCCCGGAAGCAGCACTTCCTGTCATGGAAGGAAAGGCAGTCCTATTTAAAAGCTTCGCAGGTGTTGATGCTTTTCCAATTTGTTTAAACACAACTGACGTTGAAAAGATTATTGAAACAGTCAAATTATTAGAACCTAATTTCGGCGGAGTAAATCTTGAAGATATAGCTGCGCCAAATTGTTTCGTGATAGAAGAGCGCTTAAAAAAAGAAGCGAATATTCCTGTTTTTCATGATGATCAGCATGGAACAGCAATTGTAACGGTTGCAGGTCTAGTAAATGCTTTAAAGCTAGTCGGCAAAAAAATGAACGAAATAAAAGTCGTCGCAAACGGTGCCGGTGCAGCTGGAATTGCAATTATTAAACTTTTATACAGTTATGGCGTACGGGATATTATTATGTGTGATACAAAAGGTGCTATCTATGAGGGAAGACCCAAAGGGATGAACGCGGTTAAGACTGAAGTGGCTAAATTTACAAACCGGGACAACATAAAAGGAACTCTTGAGGATGTTATTAAGGGGGCTGATGTCTTTATAGGTGTTTCTGCTGAAGGTTCCTTGACAAAAGAAATGGTTACAACAATGAACTCTAATTCGATCATTTTTGCAATGGCTAATCCTAATCCGGAAATCATGCCGGACTTAGCTAAAGAAGCAGGTGCAATGGTGGTTGGAACCGGACGCTCTGATTTTCCTAACCAGGTGAACAATGTTCTTGCGTTTCCAGGAATCTTTCGAGGAGCTCTCGATGTCCGGGCTACACATATAAATGAAAAAATGAAAGTAGCAGCAGTCGAAGCGATTGCAGGGTTAATTCAAGAAGATGAACTAAATGCAGATTACGTCATTCCGGGGCCATTTGACCCCCGTGTTGCTCCGGCTGTTGCCGCAGCGGTCGCCAAAGCAGCAATGGAAACAGGTGTAGCACGTTTGAAGGTGGACCCAGAAGAAATAAAAGAAAAGACACAAAGGCTCGCCATCATTGATAAAAGTGAGTAATTCAGTAAGTGATAGGTTCAAAAGTATATAGTGAGATTGTTAAGCAGCTAAGAGAAATGATCACTGCTGGTGGCTTAGAGTTGGGAGATAAAACTCCTTCAGAACGAGAATTCACTGAGCGCCTGAATGTCGGGCGCTCTTCCGTTCGTCGAAGAATATAGGTTATAATAAAGGATTATTGCCAAGAACAATATATGGAATAAACAAAGCCTAACAAACACGAATATGAAAATCTACTTAAGGGATTGGAACGAACTGACGAGGAGAAAACTCTTTCTGCTTACCGGGAACTCAGAAAATTGTCGACTTTCAATTGACATGGACTGACAGTTTTTGAAGCTTACTTACCTTATAGTGGATAAGACAAGCATTTAAGCCCAACTGAACTGGGCATTTTTCATTTTCTAAGTGGTCTGACCGCTTAATACATCATAGAGGTACAAGACGAATGAAGTGGCAGACAAAGAGGAAGACTTCAAAATAAAAAGCCATGAAAAATTTGCCAGCTTGCCTGAGCTTTACCTACGAGGGAGGTTTTACCTTGCTTAAAGAGCTTTTTACAACTAATAAAAAGAAAAAATATGCGACAATTCCTTCAAGTACAGCCAAACAGGATGTTCCAGAAGGAATCTTGACAAAATGTCCATCATGTAAAAAAATTATATACACGAAAGAACTTATTAAAAATTTAAAGGTATGTATGAATTGCAACCATCATTTTAAAATGACTGCAAGGGAACGTCTCGATAGTTTTATTGATGAAGGAAGCTTTGAGGAACTGGATGCAAATATGTTCTCGGAAAATCCGTTAAACTTCCCTAATTACATGGATAAATTAAAAAAGGATCAAGAAAATAGTCATCTTAACGAAGCAGTAGTAACAGGAATAGGTGCCATAAATAATCACCAGATTGTCATTGCTGTGATGGATTCATCCTTTCGAATGGGAAGCATGGGGTCTGTTGTGGGAGAGAAAATTACTCGAGCAATTGAAAAGGCAGACGAGCTCTCAGTGCCATTCATTATCTTTACAGCTTCAGGGGGAGCCCGAATGCAGGAAGGCGCATTAAGCCTGATGCAAATGGCAAAAACAAGTGTTGCTTTAAAAAGGTTTAGTGATAATGGCGGACTTTATATTTCGATTATGACCCATCCAACAACTGGAGGTGTGTCGGCAAGCTTTGCTTCCATGGGTGACTACAATTTTGCAGAGCCAGGGGCACTGATTGCTTTTGCAGGTCGTAGAACAATCGAACAGACCATTAGGGAAGAGCTTCCGGAAGACTTCCAAACTGCTGAGTTTCTATTAAAACATGGTCAATTGGATGCTATTATTCCTCGTCTGGAATTGAAGGATCAAATTACAAGTATTCTTGATATTCATGAACCGGGAGGTGAAATGAAGTGGTAGGAGAATTAGAATTTGAACGTCCTATTGTTCAATTAAGGAATAAAATAATGGAATTAAAGGAATTCACGAAAACATCCGATCTTGATTTATCCACTGAAATAGAAAAACTTGAAGCCAGGCTTGAAAAACTAGAAAAAGATATATATGAAAATTTAAAGCCTTGGGATCGGGTTCAAATTGCTAGACATCCAAACCGGCCAACAACACTTGATTATATCGGTTATTTATTTGAGGACTTTTTTGAATGCCATGGTGACAGAACTTTTGGTGATGATGAAGCGATTGTCGGCGGAATTGCCAAATTTAAGGGCCTTCCAGTTACAGTCATTGGGCACCAAAGAGGAAAGGATACAAAAGAGAATATCCGTCGAAACTTTGGAATGCCTCATCCAGAAGGATATCGGAAAGCACTTCGTTTAATGAAGCAGGCGGAAAAATTCCATCGTCCAATTATTTGTTTTATAGACACAAAAGGTGCATACCCAGGAAAAGCAGCTGAGGAACGCGGTCAAAGCGAAGCAATAGCAAAGAATTTAGTAGAAATGGCCGGACTGACAGTCCCAGTTATTTGTATTGTGATTGGCGAAGGCGGGAGCGGGGGAGCATTGGCACTTAGCATAGGCAACTACATTCATATGCTTGAGAACTCTACTTACTCTGTCATTTCCCCAGAAGGAGCCGCAGCTATCTTATGGAAGGATGCTTCAAAGGCAAAAATGGCAGCAGAATCGATGAAAATCACTGCTCCAGATTTAAAACAGCTTGGAATAATCGATGAAGTCATTCCGGAAATAAAAGGCGGGGCCCATAAAAATGTCGAAAAACAAGCAGAAGAAATTGAAAAAGTCCTAAAAAATTCGCTTGAGAAGCTTTTGAAATTGTCAGAAGCTGAACTAATCGAAAATCGGTTCCAGAAATACAGAGTAATTGGCTCGTATTCAACTAAAAATGAATTTATTAAGGTAAATTGAACGTGCTTATTTGGGCACGTTTTTCCTTGTTAATAAATTAGTATGTACTATTTGATTTAGGTAGTATATACCAATTGGTTAATAGGATTAACATTAAAAACGGTTCCATTTTGCGAACAATTCCGCCTATTAATAAGTACACATTATTTACACAGGATTTTGTTGTGATAGGCATTTCTTCGTGATACTTTATAAATATTCCTAGTCAATCAGTTAAATAATAAAAATAGTTTATGGTCTATCCATATTATTTATTGAAGGATTTGACTGTACGACCAATTGAGGTGAAACTTGATGAAAAAGATTGGTGTACTGACAAGTGGTGGCGACTCTCCAGGGATGAATCCTGCGATCCGTGCCGTAGTTCGTAAAGCGATATTTCATAACCTTGAGGTGTATGGAATATATGGTGGATATACTGGTTTAATTAATGGAAATATCAAAAAGCTAGAAATTGGTTCTGTTGGAGATATTATTCATCGTGGCGGAACGATGCTATACACTGCACGTTGTCCTGAATTCAAAACAAAAGAAGGGCAGCAAAAAGGAATTGAACAATTAAAAGCCCATGGGATTGAGGGGTTGGTTGTCATTGGCGGAGATGGCTCATACAGGGGCGCAAAGGCACTGACGGAACAAGGATACCCATGTGTTGGCGTACCAGGAACAATCGACAATGATATTCCCGGAACAGAATTTACAATTGGGTTTGATACGGCTCTAAACACCGTTATTGATGCAATTGATAAAATCCGTGATACTGCTACATCACATGACAGAACATTTGTAATTGAGGTTATGGGCAGGGACGCAGGGGATTTAGCGCTTTGGGCTGGTCTTGCTGGTGGTGCAGAAACAATTTTAATTCCAGAAGAACCTTATGACATGAACGAAATCGCTGAAAGACTTCGAAAAGGTCACGAACGCGGAAAAAAACACAGTATTATTATTGTTGCAGAAGGTGTAACAAGCGGTCCTGATTTTGGTAAAAAACTAAAAGAAGTTGCAAACCTTGATACAAGAGTATCGGTATTGGGCCATATCCAGCGTGGTGGGTCGCCGACTGCATTTGACCGGGTGCTAGCCAGCCGTTTAGGGTCGCGGGCAGTTGAATTATTGATTGAAGGCCATGGCGGACATGCAGTCGGAATTGAAAAGAACAAGATTGTTGATTATGACATTATTGAAGCCCTAGGAAGAAAGCACACATTAGATATGAATCTTTACAATTTATCACAAGAATTATCCATTTAATGAAAGAACCATGACCCCAAGGAGGAAACCAGATGTTACGTAAGACAAAAATTGTTTGTACAATTGGCCCTGCCAGTGAAAGCGTCGAAAAACTATCCCAATTAATTAATGCAGGTATGAATGTTGCCCGGCTGAACTTTTCTCATGGTGATCATCAAGAACATGGTCAGCGTATTATCAATATTCGTGAAGCTGCAAAAGCAACGGGTAAGACCGTAGCAATTTTACTTGATACAAAGGGTCCGGAGATTCGTACACATAACATGCAGGGCGGAACACTTGAGCTTAAAGCAGGAGATAATGTAATCGTATCTATGAATGAAGTAGAGGGTACGGTTGATAAGTTCTCAATTACATATCCAGGATTGATCGAAGATGTTCATATGGGCTCGAAAATTTTATTAGATGACGGCTTGATCGGCTTAGAAGTAACAAATATTGATAAATCCAATAACGAAATCCATACAAAAATATTAAATAGCGGTACGTTGAAAAATAAAAAGGGTGTAAACGTACCAGGTGTTTCCGTGAATTTACCGGGAATAACAGAAAAGGATACAAAAGATATTCTATTTGGCATTGAACAAGGAATTGATTTTATTGCTGCTTCTTTCGTGCGCCGCAGTAAAGATGTCTTGGAAATCCGCCAACTCCTAGAGGAAAATAACGCAACTGATATTCACATTATTCCAAAGATCGAAAACCAGGAAGGTGTGGATAATATTGATGAAATTCTAGAAGTTTCCGACGGTTTAATGGTTGCTCGCGGAGACCTGGGCGTCGAGATTCCAGCTGAAGAAGTTCCCCTCGTTCAAAAGATGCTGATTAAGAAGTGTAATGTGCTTGGAAAACCTGTCATTACTGCCACGCAAATGCTTGATTCAATGCAGCGTAATCCAAGACCAACACGTGCAGAAGCCAGTGACGTAGCAAATGCAATTTTTGATGGTACGGATGCGATCATGCTTTCTGGCGAAACAGCTGCAGGTTTATATCCTGTTGAAGCAGTTCAGACGATGAATAACATTGCTTCTAGAGCGGAGACAGCGTTAGATCATAGAGAAATTTTATCAAATCGCAGTAAGGATTCTGATCATAATGTTACAGATGCTATTGGACAGTCGGTAGCCCATACTGCTTTAAATCTTGATGTGAATGCTATTGTGACACCAACAGAAAGCGGTCATACAGCACGGATGATTTCAAGGTACAGACCAAAGGCACCAATCGTAGCTGTTACAGCGAATCCTTCTGTAAAAAGGCGCCTATCACTTGTTTGGGGAGTTTATCCACAATTGGGCTTAGAAGTAAGTACAACAGATGAAATGCTTGATATTGCTGTTCAAGAGAGTCTAAATAGCGGTATTGTAAAGCACGGTGATTTAGTTGTAATTACGGCAGGAGTTCCAGTTGGCGAAGCTGGGACAACCAATCTAATGAAAATTCATGTAGTTGGTGATATACTTGCCAAAGCACAAGGGATTGGACGTAAATCAGCTTTCGGGAAAGTTGTCCTAGCCAATAATGCTCAGGAGGCCATTGATAAAGTGAAGCCAGGCTCCATCTTGGTTACGATTGGCTCTGACCGTGATATGGTTCCGGCAATTGAACAATGTGCTGCCCTGATTACTCAAGAAGGCGGTTTAACCAGCCATGCTGCAGTTGTCGGTTTAAACCTTGGGATCCCGGTAATTGTAGGTGTTGAGAATGCACTTTCATTATTTAAGGATTGTCAGGAGATTACCGTTGATGCAAGGAGAGGCTTCATTTATGATGGCCATGCAAGTGTGCTATAAGAATTGCAGAAACACCCGTTTAGCGAAGTCCACTAGGCGCTGGGCACTGGAGCTAGACAGTTTTCAAAGTTTAAACTGTTATACTTTTTATCTTTTAAAAAAAGAAGGATCAGCCCCTTCTTTTTTATTTTTTTGATAAGAACACGTATAATAGTATAAAAGCTATTACAAAGGGGAAATAAATGCGCTATTTCATAGTATTGCTTATTCTTATACCCACAGTAGATATTGGTATATTATTGCTTTCAGGAAAAACGATTGGTGTACTGCCTACCATTGCATTTATTATACTCACAGGCGTTATTGGTGCATACTTAGCAAAAAAGGAAGGACTTCAAACCATTCGAAAAGCACAGGAACAGCTTAGCTACGGACAAATTCCTGGAGAAGCAGTGTTAGATGGAATTTGTATTCTTGTTGGAGGCACGCTGCTTATTACTCCTGGTTTTATTACGGATATTCTCGGATTTCTCATGCTATTCCCAATCACAAGGAAGCTGTTTAAAGTAGTCATGAAAAAATCCTTTCGTAAGTGGATTAACCGCGGTAATATAAAAATTATCAAATGAAATAAGAAAAGCGGGCGCTGTAACTAGACAAAAAAAGGTGTCAACTCTGAAAATGAGAGTTGACACCTTTTTGTCATTTAAGAAATTATAAAATTTTAACCTGTTGATTACTGTGAATAAGTTTAATTTACGTCTAGCTCCAGCGCCCAGCGACTAGTGTACTTCGCCCACTTCCCTACGATAAGTCAAGCACGAATGCGCTAAGGCTCTTCGTGTTTCCTTTATCTCAGTCCAGTGTGCTCCAGTCCATACGTCGCTAAACGGGCGCTTCCGCTTTAGTTCTTGTTATTTTTCATTCCCTTTTATATACGCCCAAATATCACGAAAAACATTGGCACGATTTAGGGTGGTGATTACTACAAGTGTAACTGGTCCAACAATTAGCCCCAAAAATCCAATCGTTTTAAATCCAACAAACAAAGCGATTAGAGTGGCTAATGGGTCGAGACCTATATTGGAGGAAAGGATTTTTGGTTCCATTATTTGCCTTTGAACAAGAACAACCAAATAAAGTACGCCCAGCCCTATTCCCATGCCCATATCCCCGGAAATAATTTCATAAATAATCCATGGAACAAAAACAACCCCAGTACCAAGGTAAGGAAGGATATCAACGATACCCGCGATAAGTGCAATTGTGATTGCATAATCGACACGCAGGATTAGCAATCCAATTAGAATAATAACAGCGGTAATTGAGATAAGGGTTAATTGAGCTCTAATAAAGCCGAATAAAGCTTTTTTTAAATCGGTAAATACTGTCCTTCCACTGGCTTTTGCCCTTTCTGGTAAAAGTCTTTCTCCAAATCCTCCAAGTTTTTGCCAATCCTTACTTATAAAAAAGGTCGCCAATAAGGAAAATATTAAGACAGTTGCTGCATTTGGAAACCAGGAGAGAATATTTGGAATATTACCAAAGAGATTTTGAATAAACGTTCCAACTGTCGAACCAATTTTCCTGCCAACATTTTGGATATTCAGCATAATGGTGTCCTGCTGACCCGCATCAAGTTTGCTAAACATACTTGTTAAATTATTATAGAACGGGATGATTTGCGCCGCGGCAATCTTCTCAATATAACTAATTAAGGTATCAAGATGTTCTGGAACTACTTTTGCTAGATAGTTAGCTCCAGAAACAATTTCAGCTATTAACAGAGTTATTAGCCCTGCAAATAATGCAAAAACAATAATAAGTGCCAACAGTACGGAAAGGGTACGCGGCATTCGTGCTTTTTTTTCAAAGAGGTTTACAATAGGGTTAATGAGAAAGGCAATAATTAGGCCGATTAAAAATGGGTAGGTTACTTTAGAGAGATAAAAAAAAGCCAAAAAAGCAAGGAAGACAATCCCAATAACTAGTAAAAACCGCATTGTCCGAAATATGTACGTTTGATTCAAAAAGGTTACTCCTCCTTTATCAAAAAGTTCTCTAGATAGGTTCAGTTTAACATTATTTGAATAAACTGTATAATTCTCCAACTGAAAAGTCCAATAACCGTTCTTACGTCCCAGGCAATGAAAGGTTTCACTTTGAAATTACTATTTTTTAGATGAAATGGACTGGAGATAGTACAATATGTATTGTTCATTATTCGTTCGGGTTCCTTCATCAAAGGAAGAAAAGGAGATATTATGTTGAGTCAATCATGGTTATTCCTGCTATTACTTCTTATTATTGGATTTATTGCAAAAAACAGCTCATTAATGGTTGCCATTGGGGTTTTACTATTATGTAAGCTTATTGGGCTAGAGGGAAAATTTTTCTCCGTTTTACAAATGAAAGGGATCAATTGGGGAGTAACAATCATTACAATAGCTGTTTTAACACCTATTGCTAGTGGTGACATTGGCTTTAAGGATTTAATTGGGGCATTTAAATCACCATTTGCCTGGGTTGCACTTATTTCTGGAATACTAGTGGCGCTTTTGGCAAAAGGCGGTGTTATGCTATTAACAAAAGATCCACAAATCACAACTGCGCTTGTGCTTGGGACGATTTTTGCTGTCACTCTTTTTAAGGGTGTTGCAGTGGGGCCTTTAATCGGGGCGGGTATTGCCTTTACAGCTATGAAATTTTTTGAGCTTTTTAGATAAAAATTTACAAAAAATTATTTATTTCGCGTTTTCAGCCCCTTTTGATTCACAAAACTCTGATTATTGTTTATAATATTACTTGTAAGCGCATCCTTTTTTACATATACCAAGTTTATATGCTAAAATAGCTATAATAGCATTATTGCTATTAATTTTTCCTTAACTTTGTGATGTTAAGGTATTCATTAAAATGTCTTCTTTTTGAGCATGCGCTCACCTTAGGCTTTTAGTTGAAACATAATGTTATGAATTATTGGCACTAGCATAAACTGCCTTTAATGGATACCTTTGACATTTTTGAATGCCTTTTTCTTTACAGCAATAAATGTATGAAGAACAAATGAGTAATGGGGAAATTAGAATGTAGAGGAGATGGGAATTATGACAGTAACACGGGGACTTGAAGGGGTAGTGGCAACAACTTCCTCAATTAGCTCAATTATTAACGACACCTTAACTTATGCTGGTTTCAACATTGACGATTTAGCCGATCATGCAAGCTTTGAAGAAGTAATTTATCTGCTGTGGCATCGTAAACTGCCAACTAAAACACAACTAGAGGAGTTAACGAAACAGCTTGCAGAGAATGCATCACTTCCACAACAAGTGTTGGAGCATTTTAAAATGTATCCAATTAATGATGTCCATCCTATGGCAGCACTTCGGACAGCAGTTTCTTTATTAGGTTTATATGATGAGGAATCTGATTTAATGGACGAAGAAGCAAATTATCGAAAAGCAATTCGCCTTCAAGCGAAAATGCCAACGATAGTAACTGCATTTGCGAGGATTAGAAAAGGACTTGAGCCAGTTGCTCCAAGACCGGATTTAAACTTTGCGGCTAATTTCCTTTATATGTTAGATGGAAAAGAACCTGCAGCAATTGCAGTTGAGGCAATTAACAAAGCTCTTGTTCTTCACGCAGACCATGAATTGAATGCGTCAACATTTACTGCCCGCGTTTGTGTTGCGACATTATCTGATGTTTATTCAGGTGTAACAGCTGCAATTGGAGCACTTAAAGGTCCATTACATGGTGGTGCAAATGAAGCTGTAATGAAAATGCTTACTGAAATTGGTACACTTGAAAATGTTGAACCATATATTCGAGAAAAACTAGACAATAAAGAAAAGATTATGGGATTTGGTCATAGGGTTTACCGCCTGGGCGATCCACGTGCAAAACATTTGAAAAAGATGTCTCAAAAATTAACAGAGCTGACTGGTGAGCCGGAAATTTATCAAATGTCTGTTAAGATTGAGGAAATGGTAACAGGTGAAAAGAAACTACCGCCAAACGTAGATTTTTATTCTGCTTCCGTTTACCATAGCTTAGGCATTGATCATGATTTATTTACACCAATTTTTGCAGTAAGCCGGGTATCAGGATGGCTTGCACATATTCTTGAACAGTATGAAAATAATCGTTTGATTCGTCCACGGGCTGAATATACTGGTCCAGGGATGCAAACTTATGTGCCAGTGTCGCAAAGGGGCTAATTAGTAAGTTTGATCGATTTACTCAAAAGGTTAGAGGCATTTGCCTTCTAACCTTTGATTCAGTCTAAAGCCGGAGGCTTACTTAGTGAAAGGTAGTACACCCAAGAATGGCCGATAGATTAGCCTGGGTATTTCTTACATATTAGGAAGGGGAAAACGACAATGCAAGGAGAAAAAATTACAGTTCAAAATGGAGTTTTAAATGTTCCAAACAATCCTATTATCCCATTTATTGAGGGAGACGGAACAGGTCCAGATATTTGGGCATCTGCAGCCAGAGTTTTAGATGCTGCAGTAGAAAAAGCTTATAAAGGTGAGCGCAAAATTGTTTGGAAGGAAGTTTTTGCAGGGGAAAAGGCTTTTAACAAAACAGGAGAGTGGCTTCCGCAAGAAACACTTGATGTAATTAATGAATATTTGATTGCCATTAAAGGACCACTAACAACTCCGGTTGGCGGTGGTATTCGCTCTTTAAACGTTGCTTTACGCCAAGAATTGGATCTTTTCGTATGTCTGCGTCCAGTTAGATGGTTTGAAGGTGTACCATCACCTGTAAAACGTCCACAAGATACTGATATGGTAATCTTCCGTGAAAATACTGAAGATATCTATGCAGGTATTGAATACCAAATGGGAACAGAGGAAGTTAAAAAGGTACTTGATTTCCTTCAAAATGAGATGGGCGTTACAAAGATTAGATTCCCAGAAACATCTGGTATTGGAATTAAGCCTGTATCACAAGAAGGAACATCACGTCTTGTTCGCGCAGCGATTAACTATGCTATTAAAGAAGGCCGTAAATCAGTAACACTTGTTCATAAAGGAAACATTATGAAATTTACTGAAGGGGCATTCAAAAATTGGGGTTATGAGCTTGCCGAAAAAGAATTTGGCGATAAAGTATTTACATGGGTACAATATGACCGCATTAAAGCTGAACAAGGTGTAGACGCTGCGAATCAAGCTCAAGCAGATGCTGAAAAAGCAGGTAAAATTCTTGTTAAAGATGCTATCGCAGACATATTCTTACAACAGATCTTAACAAGACCGCGTGAATTTGATGTCGTTGCAACGATGAACTTGAACGGTGACTTTATTTCCGATGCTCTTGCAGCACAAGTTGGCGGTATTGGAATAGCACCAGGAGCAAACATTAACTACGAGACAGGCCATGCAATTTTTGAAGCTACTCATGGAACAGCGCCTAAATATGCAGGCTTAGATAAAGTTAATCCTTCATCCGAAATTTTATCCGGGGTATTAATGCTTGAACATTTAGGCTGGAATGAAGCTGCTCAATTAATTGTAAAATCAGTGGAAAAATCTATTGCTTCGAAAGTTGTTACCTATGATTTTGCACGATTAATGGATGGGGCTACTGAAGTGAAATGTTCTGAGTTTGGTGATGTATTAATTAAAAATATGGATTAAGTTGGGAGCATCCTTTTAAAAAGGTTAATAAATATACTTTTTTAAATATGTTCTATATAAGAACATGCAAAGGGGAGAAGGACAATGGGATTAACACGTAAAAAGGTTTCTGTTATCGGTGGGGGATTTACTGGTGCAACTACAGCATTTTTGCTTGCACAAAAAGAATTATGCGATGTTATTTTAGTTGATATTCCTCAAATGGAAAACCCAACTAAGGGGAAAGCTTTAGACATGCTTGAAGCAAGTCCTGTTCAAGGATTTGATGCTAACATTCTTGGTACATCCAACTACGAAGACACGAAAGATTCCAATATTGTTGTCATTACTGCGGGTATTGCACGTAAACCAGGAATGAGCCGTGATGATTTAGTCCAAACTAACCAAAAGATTATGAAAAGCGTTGCACAGGATATTGCGAAATATTCTCCAAACGCTATTATTGTAGTCTTATCAAATCCCGTTGATGCTATGACTTACACTGTATTCAAAGAATCAGGATTTCCAAAAAACCGCGTAATTGGTCAATCGGGTGTTCTTGACTCAGCTCGGTTTAGAACATTTGTCGCTCAAGAATTAAATCACTCTGTAAAAGATATTACTGGCTTTGTTTTAGGAGGCCATGGTGATGACATGGTTCCACTTGTTCGTTACTCATATGCTGGTGGCATTCCACTAGAAACTTTGATTCCAAAGGATCGTCTTGAGCAAATCGTTGAACGTACAAGAAAAGGCGGCGGTGAAATCGTTAATTTGTTAGGTAACGGAAGCGCTTATTATGCACCAGCAGCATCACTTGTTGAAATGTGCGAAGCTATTCTTAAAGACCAACGTCGTGTGCTTCCAACTATTGCTTACCTTGAGGGCGAGTATGGATATGATGGAATTTATCTTGGTGTTCCTACTATTCTAGGTGGAAATGGTATAGAAAAAGTAATTGAATTAGAACTTACTGAAGAGGAAAAAGCAGCTTTAGATAAATCAGCACAAGCTGTTCGTAATGTATTGGCTGTTTTAGCATAATAGTCGCTGGGTGCTGCTGGCCGACTAAAAAGGGCCGCCTTCCTGGCGGCAACGTCGGCACTAGCACGTTCTGTGCGTCTAAGCTAGACGTAAAAAAAATTCGAGGGTAATCACCCTCGAATTTTTTTTAGATTGTTCTATATCTCGAAAATTTTAAAAAGGACGAAGAAGGATTCGAAAAAGTGCATTCCTTTTTTCAACTAACACTATCTTCGAAAGAAGTAGTATAAGCTTTTTTACTGTATAATAAATATAGGTTACTTTGGATAAGGCAAAAGGGGTTTAGTCTATTTTGCGGAGGATAATATGAGAAATAAAGTGCTTGTTGTGGATGACGAACAATCAATTGTTACATTGCTTCAATATAATCTGGAGCAGACTGGTTTTGAAGTCATAACAGCGATGGATGGGGAAACTGGCAGAGATCTAGCCGAAAAAGAGGCGCCGGATATTATTATTTTAGATCTCATGCTTCCAAAATTGGATGGCATGGAGGTCTGTAAACAGCTGCGTCAAAAGAAAGTCTTAATTCCTATCTTGATGCTAACAGCAAAAGATGAAGAGTTTGATAAGGTGTTAGGTCTGGAACTAGGGGCTGATGATTATTTAGTAAAACCATTCAGTCCAAGAGAAGTAATTGCTCGTGTAAAAGCTATTTTGCGAAGGATGCAGGTAACAAAAGATGAATATCAAGCCAAGGAAGAAGAAATCAGTGAGTTTATACAAATCGGTGATTTAAAGCTTGCTCCTGAGCAATATGAAGCCTATTTTAAAGGTGAATTATTAGAATTAACTTTGAAAGAGTTTGAACTTTTATTATATCTTGCTAAAAATAAAGGACGTGTCCTAACTCGGGATCAGTTACTAAGTGCTGTCTGGAACTACGATTTTGCTGGAGACACAAGAATAGTCGATGTCCATATATCGCATCTGAGAGAAAAAATTGAAAGAGATTCAAAAAAACCAACATATATTAAAACGATAAGGGGTCTAGGATATAAGTTGGAGGGGCAAAAGGAGAATGATTAAGTTCCAGCTAAGACTAATTTTCACTTTAATTACCCTTACCATAATCGTCTTACTGGGATTCATTCTTTTCGTTGGAGAAAGGCAATATCCTTATAAAGAACTGTGGTGGATTTTAGCTATTTGTATAGGTATTGTTTTAATTTTAATCATTCTACTTGCCTTTAAAATTAAAACAAGATTTACTAAGCCGATTTCATTAGCTACATCTGTAGCCACTGAGCTTGCAAAAGGAAATTACCGTGCTAGAACCTTTGTTGAAGAGATGGATGAAATGGGGCAGCTAAACTCATCCATCAATATCCTTGCTAGGAATCTTCAGGAGATGGTAAAAGCTCAAGAAATGCAGCAGGATCGGTTGAGTGTTCTAATTGAGAATATTGGAGCCGGTCTTATTCTAATCGACAGCCGCGGCTATATTAACTTAATTAACAAAGGCTACAAAGAAATCTTTAGGGTTAACCCAGACGATTATTTGAATCGCTTGTATTATGAGGTAATTGAGTATCAAGAGGTTTGCAGACTTGTAGAAGAAATCTTTATAACGGAGCAAAAGGTCAGCAAACAAATGGTCCTTCCACTTTCAATTGAACGAAGATATTTTGATGTGTACGGAGTTCCAATTATAGGGACAAACAATGTATGGAAAGGTGTTTTGCTTGTTTTTCATGACATCACTGATATAAAAAAATTAGAGAACATGAGAAAAGATTTTGTTGCGAATGTTTCGCATGAGTTAAAAACACCAGTTACCTCCATTAAAGGCTTTTCTGAAACACTTTTAGACGGAGCAATGAATGATAAAAAGGCATTAGAAGAGTTTCTCACGATCATATTAAAGGAAAGTGACCGACTTCAATCGTTGATAAATGACCTTTTGGAGTTATCCAAAATTGAACAGCAGGATTTCAGGTTGAATATTCATGAATTTAACATTGTGCAAACACTCAAAGATGTTATTACTCTAATTTCGCATAAGGCAGATGAAAAAAACATTGCCATTCAATTTGATTGTAACAAAGAAAGAGTACTCGTAGAAGCTGATATGCATCGAATTAAGCAGGTTTTTATCAACTTATTTGGAAATTCCATTGCCTATACTCCTATAAATGGATCTGTATCGATCATCGTAGCAGAATTGGAACATTCAGTCCAAATAACTGTTCAGGACACAGGGATAGGAATTGAAAAAGTAGAGATCTCTCGAATTTTTGAACGCTTCTATCGGGTAGATCGTGCTAGGAGTCGTAACTCCGGTGGGACCGGTCTTGGTTTGGCAATCGTTAAGCATATTGTTGAAGTACATCGAGGAAAAATAAATGTGAAAAGTGAGCTTGGTAAGGGGAGCGAGTTTATAATCGAGCTTAATAAACAGTTTCATGGAAATGGATGAAGGGGAAAATCAAAATTTACATAAATTTTACATATCCTTTATGTTTATTTAATAATGAAAAGATATGATAGATAGTGCAAGCCCCTTCATCCAAGGGAGCCAAACAAGAAAAAGGTGAAAGCAGACCCCGCTTTCACCTTTTTCTTTGTATATAAGACCCGTCTGTTTTTCATTCTAAATCCTCTCATGATAGAATGAGATATATACATAATCGATTTGATAGTACTGATGAGGAGGTAAATGAATGGAAAAGAAGAAGCTTGTCTTAATTGATGGCAATAGTATTGCCTACCGAGCATTTTTTGCGCTTCCGCTGCTAAATAATAATAAAGGAATTCATACAAATGCTGTCTACGGATTTACGATGATGCTGATGAAGATCTTAGAAGAAGAAAAACCAACGCACATGCTTGTAGCATTCGACGCTGGAAAAACAACCTTTCGGCATAAAACTTTTAGCGAATATAAGGGCGGGCGCCAAAAAACTCCACCCGAGCTTTCAGAGCAATTCCCATTTATTCGTGAGTTACTTGATGCCTATAAAATACCCCGATATGAGCTTGAAAATTTCGAGGCAGATGATATCATCGGAACTGTTTCACTTTCGGCAGAAAAGGATGGATTCGATGTAAAGGTCATTTCAGGTGATAAAGATTTAACACAGCTTTCTTCAGACAACATAACGGTTGGGATTACCCGAAAAGGAATTACCGATATTGAAGAATATACGCCAAGTCATATCAATGAAAAATATGGGCTTACAGCTCAACAGATTATTGATATGAAAGGACTAATGGGTGATGCATCCGATAACATCCCAGGAGTACCGGGTATTGGGGAAAAAACGGCTATTAAGCTGTTAAAAGAATTTTCAACACTTGAAAATTTACTATCCTCCATTGATCAGGTGAATGGTGCAAAATTAAAAGAGAAGCTCGAGAAATTTAAAGATCAAGCCATCATGAGCAAACAATTGGCCACAATTGATAGGGAAGCACCTGTAGAGGTTAACCTTGACCAAATTGGATATGAGGGCTTTGATAAAGATAAAGTGGTAACAATCTATAAAGAGTTAGGTTTTCAGACATTATTAGACAAGTTGGGAGAAGAGGGTTCGGTGACCGAGCAGGATGAACTTGAGGAAATCGACTTTGTCATTCCTAATGAAATAACCTCTGAGTTATTCGCAGAGGATAATTACTTTTATGTGGAAATTCTTGATGATAACTATCATTATGGGGACATCATCGGGCTTTCACTTGTCAACGAAAAAGGATATTTCTTCTTACCAGCGGAAAAAGCGCAAACGTCATCTGCCTTCAAGCAATGGGCTGAAGATGAAACGAAGAAAAAGGTGGTTTACGATGCGAAACGCTCAGAGGTCTCGTTAAAACGATGGGACATTCATTTAAAGGGAGTTACTTTTGATACATTAATTGCTTTCTATATTATTGATCCTTCTGAAACAATTGAAGATCTTTCAACACTAGCCAAAAAGTACGGAGTCCACAATATTCAATCTGACGCATCCTTTTATGGTAAAGGAGTAAAAAGGAGAATCCCAGAACTATCAGAGCTTGCCAAGCATCTTGTTCGAAAAGGGATAGCCATTTCAAATTTAAAGGATTTTTTAGAAAATGACTTGATAAAGAATGAACAGGAAAAACTTTTCACTGATCTTGAAATGCCATTGTCATTCATTTTAGCAGATATGGAATCATGCGGGGTGAAGGTAGATCGTGACCGTCTGCGATCAATGGGGGAAGAAATCAACGAGAAACTAACCAAAATCGAAAGTAATATCCATCAGCTCGCAGGTGAAAAGTTTAATATCAATTCACCAAAGCAATTAGGAATCATTTTATTTGAGAAGCTAAGTTTACCTGCATTAAAGAAAACGAAAACAGGCTACTCGACTTCTGCAGATGTACTGGAAAAATTGGCACCTGATCACGAAATTATTGACCAAATCCTTCAGTACAGACAATTAGGAAAGCTTCAATCCACTTATATTGAAGGACTTCTCAAAGTAATTGACCCAAAATCAGGTAAAGTACATACAAGATATAATCAAGCCTTAACACAAACAGGAAGATTAAGTTCAACTGATCCAAATTTACAGAACATCCCGATTCGTCTTGAAGAAGGGCGTAAAATCCGTCAGGCCTTTATCCCGTCAGAAAAGGACTGGGTCATGTTTGCTGCGGATTATTCCCAGATTGAGCTGCGTGTTCTTGCTCATATTTCTGGTGATGAAAAACTTATTCAAGCATTTAGAGATGATTTGGATATTCATACAAAAACGGCGATGGAGGTTTTCCATGTTTCTGCAGAGGAAGTTACCTCTAATATGAGACGACAGGCAAAAGCAGTCAACTTTGGAATTGTCTATGGGATTAGTGATTACGGACTGTCTCAAAATCTCGGGATTACCAGAAAAGAAGCGGGCAGGTTTATTGAACGCTATTTGCATACCTATCCAGGTGTAAAGGCGTACATGGATGATATTATTCAAATAACTAAGCAAAAGGGTTATGTGTCGACATTGCTTCATAGAAGAAGATATATTCCTGAAATAACAAGCCGCAACTTTAATTTACGCAGCTTTGCTGAAAGAACAGCGATGAATACACCTATTCAAGGAACTGCAGCTGATATTATCAAAAAAGCAATGATTGACATGGCCGAGGCCTTACTTACAAATAAGCTAAAAAGCCGCTTATTACTTCAGGTTCATGATGAACTAATTTTTGAGGCTCCGCAGGAAGAAATTGAAACGTTAAAAAAATTAGTTCCAGAAATAATGGAAAATGCGATTGAGTTGGATGTTCCATTAAAAGTAGACTATGCATATGGTCCGACTTGGTTTGACGCGAAATAAGCCGTTTGGAAAATAAAGGGGGATATGGAAATTGCCAGAACTGCCAGAAGTGGAAACAGTCAGGAAGACGCTGAAACAACTGATTCTCCACAAACAAATTGATCATATTTCCATCCTTTGGCCAAAAATAATTAAAAATCCGTTGGAAATTGAACAGTTTATGGATGCCCTACGAGGCGAGTCCTTTCTTGATGTAGGAAGAAGGGGGAAATTTTTAATTTTTTATACGGATCGTTATGCATTGGTATCTCACTTACGGATGGAAGGAAAGTATGCGTTATTCCAAAAAGACGAGCCTTCTGATAAACATACCCATGTAATCTTTCATTTTACGGATAACACCGAGCTTAGGTACCGTGATGTTCGTAAATTTGGGACAATGCATTTATATAACAAGGGCGAAGAGTTCCTAACTGAGCCACTCAAAGGGCTGGGGCCTGAACCATTTTCGGAGGAATTTACTCTCGAATATTTGGCTGAAAGGCTTAGTAAGACCAATCGAAAAATTAAACCAGCACTTTTAGACCAAAAGCTACTTGTTGGACTTGGAAATATCTATGTGGATGAAGCACTTTTTCGAGCCGGAATTCATCCCGAACGGTTTGCTAATAGTCTGAATGAAAAGGAGCTTATCGCTCTTCATCATGAGATTATTACCACCTTAAGCGAAGCGGTTAAATTAGGGGGCAGCACGATTCGGTCATACGTAAACTCTCAAGGACAAATTGGGATGTTTCAGTTGGAGTTATATGCGTATGGGAGAAAGGGCGAAGAATGTAAGCGATGTGGTACTCCAATTGAAAAAAAAGTAGTTGGCGGTCGAGGTACACATTATTGTCCCAATTGTCAAAGAATCTAAAACACAAAACACAGGATCAGTAGAAATTGAATAACAATGGATAGGCTTCTTCCATATACTTTTAGTAGTGATTTGCAGGAAGGGGCTCTAAACATGATTCAATTCATCTCACTTTTCTTGTTAGCTTTTGCCCTAAGTCTAGACAGCTTTAGCGTTGGATTTACGTATGGATTAAGGAAGATGGTAATGCCATTTAAATCTGTGCTTATTATCGCAAGCTGTTCAGCCGTGTCATTACTACTAGCGGTAACCATTGGACATGGGCTTTCAAGATTCCTTTCACCACATGTAACGTCGGGTCTGGGAGGAATTATTTTAATGGGCTTGGGGGCTGGAGTATTATACCAGTTTTTCAAACCTGAAAAAGAAAAAGACCCGCAGAAAGATGAAAAAACAATTGTTAATCTTGAAATACGCTCACTTGGCTTAGTGATCAATATTTTGAAAAAGCCAATGTCAGCTGATTTTGACCAGTCTGGTACAATTACCGGAATAGAAGCACTTATGCTTGGCTTTGCGTTGTCACTAGATTCATTTGGAGCAGGGATAGGGGCGGCCATGCTTGGCTATTCTCCAATTTATCTGGCACTCGCGGTTTCAATCATGAGTTCTTTATTTGTCCTATTAGGAATAAAAAGTGGATCGCTTCTTTATCGATATGATTGGGTCCAAAAATTAACCTTTTTACCAGGGATCTTATTAATCGTGATAGGGGTTTGGAAATTATAGGATAGGAAAGGAACAGAGAAATGGCATTAGTCGTTGGTTTAACAGGTGGAATTGCCAGTGGAAAAAGTACAGTTTCAAACATGTTCAAAGAAATGGAAATCACAGTCATTGATGCAGATGTTGAATCACGTTTGGCAGTTCAGCAGGGTGAACCAGCCTACAAGCAAATTATTAGCCAATTTGGCCAGGAAATCCTATTACCAAATGGCGAAATTGATAGGCAAAAATTAGGTTCGATTATTTTTCATGACGAACACAAAAGACAGCTCTTAAATCAAATTGTTCATCCTGAAGTAAGAAGAAGGATGAACGAGAAGAAAGAAGCTGCGTTGAAAAAAGATGAAAGAATTGTCATACTCGATATACCATTATTGTTTGAAAGTAGCCTTACCAATATGGTCGAAAAAACACTTCTTGTCTATGCGGATCGAAGTGTACAGATAACAAGACTAATGGAAAGGAACAATCTGTCGGAAAATGAGGCCGAAGCAAGAATTCAATCACAAATGCCAATTTCCGATAAGATTACCCTAGCAGACGAAATTATTAATAATAATGGTTCACTCACCGAAACGAAAAGGCAGTTGGATGAAATCCTAGCTAGGTGGGGGATAAGATAGAAATAAAAAGAGGGTTATCCCTCTTTTTTTTGTGCAAAAAAGTTATTACTATTAAAAGGTGAAAAACAATTTAAAATTCCACAATTAAATTAGTCACAAAATAATTCTAATATGTTATACTATTTGTATTAAAACAAAGAATGAGTATAACATTAATGTGGAAGGAGCCGTCAAATGAAAGCAAGAATTGCAATCAACGGTTTTGGAAGAATTGGAAGAATGGTATTTAAAAAAGCTATCACGGAAGATAAACTTGAAGTTGTTGCCATAAATGCAAGTTATCCAGCTGAAACATTAGCACATTTAATAAAGTATGATTCGGTTCATGGTCCATTCAATGGAGAAGTCATTGCATTGGAAAATGAATTAATTGTAAATGGAAAAAGAGTAAAACTAGTAAACAACCGAAATCCTGAACAGCTTCCATGGGGAGAAATGGATATTGATATTGTTATAGAGGCAACTGGAAAATTTAATTCACGTGAAAAAGCCAGCCTACATCTTGATGCCGGGGCCAAAAAGGTTATTTTAACAGCACCTGGAAAAAATGAAGATGTAACGATCGTTATGGGTGTAAATGAAGATGTGCTTAATATCGATCAACATCAAATTATTTCGAATGCATCCTGTACAACCAACTGTCTTGCACCGGTTGCAAAAGTATTAAACGAAAAGTTTGGGATCATAAATGGATTAATGACAACCATACATTCTTATACAAATGATCAGAAAAATATCGATAACCCTCATAAGGATTTACGCCGTGCACGAGCGTGTGCTCAATCGATTATTCCAACGACTACAGGTGCAGCAAAGGCATTAGCCCTTGTTTTACCAGAATTAAAAGGAAAATTGCACGGTATTTCTCTGCGTGTACCAACACCAAATGTGTCGCTCGTTGATTTAGTCGTTGATTTAAAAAAGGATGTAACCGTAGAAGCTGTTAACAGCGCCTTCATCGAAGCATCCAATGGATCATTAAAAGGAATTCTGGGATTTACGACGGAACCATTGGTGTCTGTGGATTTTAATTCAAATGAACATTCTGCAGTTATTGATGGCCTTACAACGATGGTAATGGGTACAAATAAAGTAAAGGTTTTGGCTTGGTATGACAATGAGTGGGGTTACTCATGCCGAGTGGTAGACCTGACACTTCATGTTGCTCAAGAAATGGCTAAGAAAACCCGAATTAAAGTAAGTTAACCAAAAATGCTGCCGACAAGGCAGCATTTTTCATATTTCTTAAAATGTTGTTAACGCTATTTATAAAGGTTAATTTCATTGGAGGGAATAACATGGCAATCACAGATATTTTCTTGAACTTTAAAAAACAAATTGAAACCTCTGATCAGCAGCGGGATGAGGGGTTAAAAACCCACTACTACAAAGGAAATAAAAATCAACTATTTGAGACGATCGAACAAATCATTCGCCAGGATGCTGACAGTCGAATTACAACTGTTTCAAAGGAACGCGGAGAAATCGCAGTTGAAATAACCAAACCAATTCCTTGCTTCATGGTGGTGACGATTGTTTCAAACAAGCCACTTGAAACAGCGGTCGACTTTACGATTTCAACAGAAAAAAAATTCCCTTTCGGTGTTTATCCCGCGTTAAGAAAAAGGGCGATTTCGTTTTATGAACGGATTGACAAACTCCATACCTAAGATAGTGGATCAAGTAAAAATTCTTAATTGTTTACTTGTTTTACGATGGTCTTTTTAATATGATAAGTATGTATAAATTCTTGACCTAAAGAAAAGCCTGGTTTCACGCACAGGACTAAATGATCTTGTTTTGTAGCAATAGATTTGGAGTTGATTAGTCATGAAATGCCCTTCATGTCAAAATTATGGTACACGAGTGCTAGATTCCCGGCCTGTTGACGAGGGGCGGGCTACAAGAAGAAGACGGGAATGTGAAGAATGCGGCTATCGTTTCACTACATTTGAAAAAATTGAGGATATCCCGCTTATTGTTGTTAAAAAGGATGGGACACGCGAGGAATTTAGCCGTGATAAAATTTTACGCGGGTTAATTAAAGCATGTGAGAAAAGGCCTGTTGCGCTTAAAGATCTTGAGGATATTACCCATGGAGTTGAAAAAGGTATCCGCAGCCAAGGGATTTCTGAAATCAAAAGCGATGAGGTAGGAGAAATGGTGATGGACAGGCTTGCACATGTAGATGAAGTTGCCTATGTAAGATTTGCCTCAGTTTATCGTCAATTTAAAGATATAAATGTTTTTATTGAAGAATTAAAAGAATTAATCAAGAAAGAGAAATCTTAGGGAGCTAAAGATATTTGGCTCCTTATTCTTTGAAGAAAGGTTGAATGCTATGGGGCAGCATTGGCAGGAACTTGTTCCAGTCGATCGTTATATTGTTTATGCAAATGGGCTGCTTCATGATTATGATCGTAAGGTGCTGACTTTCTTATATCAGCCCTTAATAGGTTCCGTTTGTTTTAGTTTGTATATGACACTTTGGGCAGAGCTTGAGGAAAATCGGTTATGGTCTGAATCATCCTCTCATCACATATTAATGAATTTGCTTGGAATCAATTTAAATGAAATATATGAAGCGAGGCTTAAATTAGAAGGGATCGGACTTTTAAAAACCTTTGTTAAGGAAGAGGATGATATCCGTTCCTTTATTTATGAGCTGCAGCCTCCGCTAACTCCCGAGCAATTTTTTCTGGATGGAATGTTAAATATTTATTTATATAGAAAAATCGGTAAAAATCACTTTTCCCGATTGAAACGTTTTTTTAGCGATCACAAGAATCAGGTTGAAAACGAATACCACGATGTCACAAAAGCCTTTCAGGATGTTTATTCATCTGCCACTCCTAAAAGTATTCAGTATATGCAGGATGTAGCAGGAGATTTAAGGGCAGATGATGACAAAATCTTTATTGGGCGAAATGAGCAGGATGCTATTCAAATAGATTTGAATCACTTTGATTTTGCTTTGTTAACGGCCGGTTTAAATGAATCGCTTGTTCCTAAAAAGGCTTTAACGAAAAAAGTGAAAGATGTAATTAGCAATCTTGCTTTCCTTTATACAATTGATGCAATTCAAATGAAAAATATCATCTTTAGTGCGATCGATGAAAACAATGAAATTAATATCGAGGAATTAAGGAAAGCGGCTCGTGATTGGTATCAATTTGAGCATCAAGATAAGTTGCCCAGCCTAATTGAACGTATTCAACCTGTCTTGTATCAATCGCAGAAAGTTGAGCCAAAAACCAAAGAAGAAAAATTAATTCATTATTTAGAAACTACCTCACCATTGCAGGTATTAAAAGACGTATCTGGGGGTGCCGAGCCTTCTCAAGCAGATATTCAAATTATTGAAGATGTTATGTTTAAACAAAAGCTCTTGCCGGGCGTTATTAATGTTCTTATCCAGTTTGTTATGCTGAGAACGGATATGAAATTAACGAAAAGCTATGTTGAGAAAATTGCCAGCCATTGGACTAGGAAACAAATAAAAACAGTTAAAGAGGCAATGGAATTAGCAAAGAATGAACATCGGACATATCTGGATTGGAGCAGTGGAAAGAAGAGTGGAAGAACTGCAAAACAAAAACCAATCCGGACAGAAATTTTACCTGATTGGTTTGATGAAGAGCCGCAAAAACCAACACATGTACCACAAAAAGAAAATGAAGATGCAGCAGCGAAAAAGCGAGAAATTGAAGAAATCCTTAAAGAGTTCCGCAAATAGGGAGGTGGAAAAATGGAAAAGATCAATCAAACATTAAAGCGGCTGTCTTCAAATGAAAGCTTTCAAAAACGATATGCTCAAATCAGAAATCAGGTTCTCGAGCACCCTGACATTAAAGCGTTCTTAGCAGTAAACCAAGATCAGTTGAGTCAGGAAATCATTGAAAAAAGTATAACGAAATTATTTGAGTACATTAATCAGAGCAAAGAATGTAATCAATGTCAGAGCCTTGACGGCTGTATAAACATTATGAAGGGCTATCATCCCAAATTGGTGATAAAAAGGAATATAATTGATATTCAATATGAGCGATGTCCCCGCAAAATCATGGACGATGAAAAGCGTAAAAATGAACGGTTAATTAAAAGCTTACATGTACCGAAGGACATATTAAAAGCATCATTTGATAATCTAGAACAGGATTCATCACGTTTTGAAGCTGTAAAAAAGGCGGCATTGTTTGTAAAAAACTATGACCCAAATAATAACCAAAAAGGTTTATATTTTTATGGGAAGTTTGGTGTGGGGAAATCCTATTTACTTGGAGCTATTGCAAATGAACTTGCTAAAAAACAAATTTCTTCGATGATCGTTTATGTTCCCGAGTTATTTAGAGAATTAAAAAGTTCAATTGGTGATTCTACTTTAAATGAAAAAGTTGAAGCATTGAAAAACGAACCAATTCTGATGATGGATGATATTGGTGCTGAAGCTGTATCAAGCTGGACGAGAGATGAAATTTTAGGACCAGTCCTTCAATTTCGGATGCTTGAGAACCTGCCAACCTTTTTTACATCAAACTTTGATTTCAAAGGGCTCGAGCATCATCTGGCCTATAGTCAGCGCGGCGAGGAGGAAAAATTGAAAGCACGAAGAATTTTGGAGCGAATCCGTTATTTGAGTGAACCAATTGAAGTTGATGGGCCAAACCGCAGACTTTAGAAAGCGGGAGCGCATATAAGTAACGATTGTCTTATGTAAAACCAAAACTGCCGGCATTATGGCAGTTTTTTTCTTTATACAGCTATTTGCGCCTGATTCTATTTTGGTCAAGTCCCCCATATACATTAAATATGGAAATATAGGTGAAGGGGGGATTTGGTTGGCAGAAATCGTCTTCCAAAGCAAGGATGATGCTGAAAAGTTTTATCATCACTTGTTGAAATATTTAAAGCTTTCAAATAATCATGAAGAAATTCTTCTAATTGAAGACCGACATATATTGAAGATTATTGATGATAAACTAACTAGTGCTTGCTTGAAGCATGTTAGAAAAGCATTTTACGAGTTTGTCATTGATGTTAAACGGGATGATTGGCTTAAGAGAATTTTAGCGGAAAATTATTATTTTCAAGATCCGGAAGAGCAACGGCATATTATGGAAATTGTCTATTCTATCCTTGAAGGGGAAAGAAAAGACTTAGAGATTTTTCTAGAAAAAACAAATGAGAAGCAAAGAATTAAAGAAGCAATTGAGCAAGTCTTTCAAGAAAATATTTCACTCTCGTTTGATTCCTTTATTAAATTCCGGCTGCGTCCGTATTTTCTTGATTTAGAAAGCTATGTAAAAATCTCAATCGATGAATATAAAATGGAGCAGGAGTACCAAATATTTGTGCAAACGCTTCGCGAATTTTTACATGATCGAACACCCAAAATGGAGGCTCTTCACTTATTGCTTGGTGAAGAAATAATCTTTTATAATGAAAGCTTAGAAGAAATAAAAAGGGGCGAACTTATTAAAATGATTGACAGGAAACTGCTCTTCAATCACCCTGTCTATGTGGATTCTGCTTCAATTGCCCCGCTTTTATCAATTGCCCCTACAACGATTTTCCTCTATACGAAAAACCCGGAAGAGGCGCTTGTAAGGACGATTTCGAATATTTTTGAAGAGAGGGTTTCGATTATGCCTTTCCATACCTTTTGTGATCAAATTCAATGGGTAAAGTGGGAAAAAAACACCAAAAAGTCAGAAAATGGTGCATAAAGATAATTATATAAAAAAACTTTGCAGGCTGTCATTTACTCATCCCTTGATTTTTGGGAATATAATCATTATAATAACCTACATAGTAAGAGAGCGGTAGACTCCAAACCGCTTATCACTTAAAAACGATATCCAGCAAAAGTAATGATAAGGATAACAGTATTCACTTACGGTTTGAAGAGAGGGAAGTCCAGGCTGCAAGCTTCCTAACACGAATTGAGTGCTTACCGCCTTTAAACTTCAGCTGTGAACGCTTCTTTAGAAGCAAGTAATTGCTGACGGCTGCAGCCGTTATATCTCCAAAAGTCACTTAATCTAATCTTTGATGTAAGTGAAAAATTTGGGTGGAACCACGTGTAATCAACTCGTCCCTATTCCAGGGAGGGGTTTTTTTATTGCCTTAAAAATGAAAAGGAGGAAGATATCATGTCAGATGTTGTTAAGTTAACGTTTCCTGATGGAGCGGTAAAGGAATTTTCACAAGGAACAACAACAGAAGATGTTGCCGGGTCTATCAGTCCGGGACTAAAGAAAAAAGCAATTGCTGGTAAATGGAACGGACAAATGGTTGATCTTCGCCGTCAAATCCCTGAAGACGGTTCTATAGAAATTGTTACACCTGAATCAAAGGACGCGTTAGAGGTGCTCCGTCACAGTACAGCCCATCTAATGGCTCAGGCAGTAAAAAGACTGTATCCAGAAGTGAAGCTTGGTGTCGGTCCCGTCATTGAAAGTGGTTTTTATTATGATATGGATCTTGATGTATCATTAACACCTGAAGACCTTCCTAAAATTGAGAAGGAAATGACGAAAATTGTGAATGAAAACCTTGAAGTCATTCGCAAGGAAGTAAGCAGGAATGATGCCGTCAAGCTTTTTAAAGAAGCAGGCGATCCATACAAGCTTGAATTGATCGAAGCAATCCCAGAAGATGAAACGGTAACGATTTATCAACAAGGGGAATTTTTTGATCTTTGCCGCGGTGTCCACGTACCATCCACTGGTAAGATTAAAGTATTTAAATTACTTAGCATTGCCGGAGCGTATTGGCGCGGTGACAGCGATAATAAAATGTTACAGCGGATCTATGGAACAGCCTTCTTCAAAAAAGAAGATTTGGACGAGCATCTCCGGTTATTAGAAGAAGCAAAAGAGCGGGACCACCGCAAGATTGGGAAAGAATTAAATTTATTTACGACTTCACAATTGGTTGGACAAGGACTGCCAATATGGCTTCCAAAGGGAGCAACCATCCGCCGTATCGTTGAGCGCTATATTGTCGATAAGGAAGTAAGTTTAGGATACGACCATGTTTATACGCCAATTATGGGAAGTGTAGATTTATACAAAACATCGGGACACTGGGCTCACTATCAGGAAGATATGTTTCCAGTGATGGAAATGGATAATGAGCAGCTTGTGCTTCGCCCAATGAACTGTCCACACCACATGATGGTTTATAAAAACGGAATCCACAGCTATCGGGAGCTTCCAATCAGGGTAGCAGAGCTAGGTCTAATGCATCGCTATGAAATGTCTGGTGCGTTATCTGGTTTACAGCGCGTCCGCGGAATGACTTTGAATGATGCTCACATCTTTGTTCGGCCAGATCAAATTAAAGATGAGTTCCAGCGTGTAGTTCGGTTAATTTTGGATGTATACAAGGATTTCGACATAAACGATTATTCCTTCCGTTTATCCTACCGTGACCCACAGGATACAGAGAAGTATTTTGATGATGATGCGATGTGGGAAAAAGCACAAAGTATGTTGAAGGGTGCAATGGATGATCTTGGTCTTGAATATTATGAAGCTGAAGGCGAAGCCGCATTCTATGGTCCAAAGCTCGATGTTCAAGTAAGAACAGCGTTAGGTAAGGACGAAACGCTCTCGACTGTGCAGTTAGATTTCTTGCTGCCTGAACGGTTTGATTTAACGTATATTGGGGAAGATGGGAAACAGCATCGCCCTGTTGTAATCCACCGCGGCGTGGTTTCGACAATGGAACGATTTGTTGCATTCTTAATTGAAGAGTACAAGGGTGCGTTCCCAACATGGCTTGCTCCTGTTCAAGTACAAGTTATTCCTGTCTCTCCAGAAGTTCACTACGATTATGCAAAGAAGGTACAAGAAAAGCTCAAGAGTGAAGGCTTCCGTGTCGAATTAGATGGTCGTAACGAAAAGATCAGCTACAAGATTCGTGAAGCACAAATGCAAAAAATACCTTATATGCTTGTTGTCGGTGACAAAGAAGTCAGCGAAGATGCTGTGAATGTCCGTAAATATGGTGAACAGAAATCAGAAACAGTTGACTTTACTGCTTTCCTTGCTTCACTTAAAGCAGAAGTGAAAAAAGGCTAATTAATAGAAAAGCGGAAGCGGCCGTTTAGCGACGTATGGGCAGGGTCCCGCTCCGACTGAGATAAAGGAAACACGAAGAGCGTTAGCGAATCGATGTTGACTTATCGTAGGGAGGAGTGGGTTGCCCACTAGTCGCTGGGCGCTGGCCGACTAAAAGCGCCGCCGTCCTGGCGGCAACGTCGGCACTAGCACTTCCTGTGTGTCGAAGCTAGACATTTCTCGAAGTCAAAAGTGTATACTTTCTTATTTTTTTAAAAATAAATTACCTATTGTAAATGCAAGCTGATTTTGCTAAAATACTATTTGTTGCTAAGAAAAATAGTTGTTTGACTTCTATCTTCGACTATGGTATAGTTACAAAGGTAAATTGAATATGAATTTTAGGAAAAGAAGAAGCACCCGCTTCTCACCTGATTGACGCGGCAAAGGCAGTTGGCAGGTTTACGTGAACGAATGTTGATTCATTGCTATGTTTCGTAAAGTGTGGGTGTTTTCATCCACACTTTTTTGTTTATGTATTTACTTGAAAATTCTTGCCGATTCAACTTAGTGTCATGCGTCAAGGTGAGCATTGGGAGGCATTTCTCGCATAATCCTTTGCAATCTTGACCTGAACGTTGTATTCGTGATTTAACCTTGGAGGTGGCTAATTATTAGCAAAGATATGTTGTTAAACGAGGGCATTCGCGCTCGTGAAATCCGTTTGATTGATCAAAATGGTGAGCAATTAGGGATTAAAACCAAAACTGAAGCACTTGAAATTGCAGCAAGGGTTAATCTTGATTTAGTTTTAGTAGCACCAAATGCGAAGCCCCCGGTTGGTCGGATTATGGACTACGGGAAATTTAAATTCGAACAGCAAAAGAAAGATAAAGAAGCACGTAAGAATCAAAAAATTATCAACATTAAAGAAGTTCGTCTAAGTCCAACGATTGATGAGCATGACTTTGATACAAAACTTCGCAATGCTATCAAATTCCTTGAAAAAGGCGATAAAGTAAAAGCATCCATCCGCTTTAAGGGTCGTGCGATTACTCATAAAGAGATCGGTCAGCGTGTTTTAGACCGTTTTTCTCAAGCGTGCAAGGAAGTGGCTACGATTGAGTCTCATCCTAAAATGGACGGTCGGAGCATGTTCCTGGTTTTAGCACCGAAAAACGAAAAGTAATATAAGGAGGATTTCCAAATGCCAAAAATGAAAACACACCGCGGCGCTGCAAAGCGTGTTAAGAGAACAGGTTCTGGTCAATTAAAACGTGACCATGCTTATACAAGTCACTTATTTGCAAACAAATCTACAAAAGCAAAGCGTAAACTTCGTAAAGCAGGTCTTATTTCTGCAAGTGATTACAAACGCGTTCGTCAAATGTTAGATAATATTAAGTAATCTAGAACGATCGATTTATATTGGAGGGAAATTAAATGCCACGTGTAAAAGGCGGTACAGTTACGCGCAAGCGTCGTAAAAAAGTTCTTAAATTAGCTAAAGGTTATTACGGTTCAAAACATACATTATATAAAGTAGCAAACCAACAGGTTATGAAATCCTTACTATATGCATTTCGTGACCGTCGCCAGAAAAAACGCGACTTCCGCAAACTTTGGATTACTCGTATCAATGCAGCAGCTCGTATAAACGGTCTTTCTTACAGCCGTTTAATGCATGGCTTAAAGCTTGCTGGTATCGAAGTGAATCGTAAAATGCTTGCTGATTTAGCAATCAATGATGCAAATGCATTTGCAGAATTAGCAACTGCAGCTAAACAACAATTTAGCAAATAATTATAGTAAAGCCATTCTCTTCTGAGGATGGCTTTTTGCATAGAAAAGCGGAAGCGCCCGTTTAGCGTAGCTAGACCAGTTCTCAAAGTTTAATAAATCATAGTTTTTTATATAAGGAGCGGGAGAATGGATATTAAAACCACTTTTGTTGTTTGCTATTTAGTCATGAATCTCATTGGTTTATTTATCATGAGGGACGATAAAAACAGAGCTATTCACCACCAGTATCGGATATCTGAAAAAACATTATGGATAACAGCATTTTTCGGGGGTGCTGTAGGAACAACTGCAGGGATGAAGTTGTTCCGTCATAAGACAAAGCATTTATCTTTTAAAATGGGATTTCCGGCTTTAGCGGTCATAGAGATTATTCTTTTTATCGTTCTTTTAGTAAAATATTAATTGGGACCATTTTCAGGAATCAAGGGGTGAATTGACTTTTTCCAGTCGATTTTTGCCAATGGGTATTGTTCGAGAATCTTTTGCTCAATAAAGAGGAAATCTTCTCTATTAAACCCTACTAATGACTCTTCATCCTGAATCCAAATGAAAATAGAAATGACATCTAAGGCGTTCACTTTGATACCTAAATATTTTTCACCTTCAAACACAGCACCTTTATAGGTGAGGATAAAATTTTTCCGGAAATTGTTTATGTCATCATCTAGATAAAATCGTTTTTGTTTCCGTGCAAGCCAAAATCTTTTGTTTGGTGTAAAGGGGAGTTTCCCCAGTACAATTAGAAGGAAAATAATGAGAACAAGTAAAACGTAACGCAGCATCCAAACCATTGTAACGGCCTCCACTTCGTTTTCTATACATACGAAAATGGCGCCGAAAAGTTTCAAATTTCATTTACTTTATCTATTATTGCTTAAAGAAAGGGTGTAGAACATGCAATTGGAAACATTGTTTGAAATGCAGGCAGGTCTTGATCGTTACATTGAAGAAAACCATCAATTAGAGAATGAAGATTTATTTAATCGAAAAGTGCTGGCCCTATTGGTAGAGATAGGAGAATTAGCCAATGAGACCAGGTCTTTTAAGTTTTGGAGTGTAAAGCCCGCTTCCGAAAAAAAGATCATCTTGGAGGAATTTGTTGATGGAATCCACTTTATATTATCACTGGGGATCGAGTGCGGCTTTCAAAAACAACCATTGGAATTAGAGGCTGAACCATCAGTACAAGACATCAACGAACAATTTATAAAAATCTATCAAGCGGTAAGCATCTTTCAAGCTTCAAGAAGCTTGAGCGATTATCAGCATGTCTTTGAAGATTATTTACAATTGGCAATGCTCCTCGGAATCAAGTATGAGGAAATGGAACGGGCATATATTCAAAAAAATGAAGTAAATTATAAAAGACAGAATCAAAACTATTAATTTGTAAGCCTTCTTTTTTAGTGGGTATAATTAAGAAAGCACATAATTAAAAGGGGGTCAATCCATGGCAAAAATGGATGAAACATTGTTGATGTTAAAAGATTTAACTGATGCCAAGGGAGTTGCCGGCAACGAACGGGAAGTCCGCGAAGTGATGAAAAAATACATAGAGCCATATGCAGATGAAATTACCACTGATGGGCTGGGCAGTTTAATTGCAAAAAAGGTTGGAAAACAAGGCGGCCCTAAAATTATGGTTGCCGGCCATTTAGATGAAGTTGGTTTTATGGTGACCCAAATTGATGACAAAGGATTCTTACGCTTTCAAGCCGTTGGTGGCTGGTGGTCTCAGGTTATGCTTGCGCAGCGTGTAACAATCGTAACGAAAAAAGGTGAAGTAACAGGGATTATCGGATCGAAGCCGCCTCATATACTATCAGCTGAAGGGCGGAAAAAGTCGGTTGAGATTAAAGATATGTTCATTGATATCGGTGCATCAAGCCGGGAGGAAGCGACAGAATGGGGCGTACAGCCTGGTGACATGGTTGTCCCTTATTTTGAGTTTACAGTCATGAATAATGAAAAAATGCTTTTGGCAAAGGCATGGGATAACCGAATTGGCTGCGCAATTGCAATTGAAGTGTTAAAGCAGCTGAAAAACGTTGAGCATCCAAATATTGTATTTGGTGTTGGAACTGTCCAAGAAGAAGTTGGAACCCGCGGTGCAAAAACTTCCGCCACAAAAATTGAGCCTGATATCGGTTTTGCGCTTGATGTAGGAATTGCAGGGGATACTCCGGGAATCACGGAAAAAGAAGCACTAGGAAAGATGGGGAAAGGTCCGCAAATTATTTTGTATGATCACTCGCTAGTTTCACATAAAGGTTTACGCGATTTTATTACTGATACAGCGGACGAATTCAATATTCCCTATCAGTTTGATGCGATCCCAGGCGGTGGAACAGATGCCGGTTCTATCCATATGACTAATAATGGTGTTCCTTCGATTGCGGTTACGATTGCAACAAGGTATATTCACTCTCATGCAGCTATGCTTCACCGTGATGACTTTGAAAATACTGTAAAATTACTTGTTGAAGTGATTAAACGACTAGATCGCGAAACCGTTGATAAAATTACGTTTGAATAAGATTTTTCATAACCCTCGGGTGAAAGTGCTCGGGGATTTTTTTTTAAGGACAAAATGAGTGATGGAAAAGAAGGAGTAGTGGAATGAAACGAAGCTAATCATTCCACTTCACGGGAAAAGCCAAGCCAGAGCGGAACGAATAGAAAAGAAAAGCTGCCATCTGGCAGCCTACTTAAATTTTATTGCTTCAACCCACTTTCAAGGGATTGGAGCATTTCTTTTTTATCTTGTTCAGACGAATTTTTCCAGATCACTTCAAATAAGACGCCAAGCCCTGGAAGCATTTTTTCTTCACCAGTTTGAATGGCATCAACGATCGTATCCTCTAGTTGGTCCTGGGAATTGTTGGAAACGTTATGAATAATCGCATTCCGTAAGTTTAAATTCACGAGCTCCCACTCCTTTTTATCGTATTTCTTTTTTATCATTTTCAATTTTGGTTTTATTATGTATATGATTTAAGCTATAATTAGAAAATTACTAGCACTTAGGAAAGGGAGAGACTGTCTTGAAGATGATTCAGTCTATAAAAAATCCACAGGTAAAGCAGTGGAAAAAGCTTTTAACCAAAAAAGAACGAGACAAAACGGGAACCTTTTTAATAGAAGGATTTCATTTAGTTGAGGAAGCTTTAAAGAAACGGGAACAGGTTTTAGAAATCATTGTTTCTGAAAAAATAGAACTGCCGCCGCGCTTAGATTTTGGTTCGGTCCCCGTTACATCCGTAACCGATGAGATTTCGAAGGAATTATCCGACACAGAAGCACCACAGGGGATTTATGCGATATGCCATCAAGGGCCAAATGTCGATTCCAAAGTCCAAGAAGCAAAATCATTTTTACTGATTGATGCCGTTCAAGACCCTGGAAACATGGGTACAATGATCCGCACTGCAGATGCAGCCGGTATTGACGTAGTAATTGTCGGACACGGAAGTGTTGACATTTTCAACTCGAAGGTCTTGCGTTCCGCCCAGGGGAGTCATTTTCATCTTCCAATTGTTCACGGAAACCTTAAGGAATGGATCGAAACCTTGGCGAAAAAAAATATCCCTGTATACGGTACTGCCCTTGAAAATGCAAAAACTTATACAGATACAATGCCCCAAGAACAGTTTGCTTTAATTGTGGGGAATGAAGGAAACGGCATTAAAAAAGAACTATTAGCCAAAACGACCTCAAATCTTTACATTCCTATCTACGGACAAAGTGAGTCGTTAAATGTGGCAGTTGCAGCAGGGATTTTACTATATTATTTAAAAAAACGCTAAAAAAATTTCGTCTACATTTGAATCTGTCGAAAAATTATTATATAATAATCAACAAAATGTTCATAGTTAAACGTTGACGGAGAAAAGTATCTTGTTCATGACCATTTAGGGAGGAAGTGCCTAGACTGAAAGCACTTTTATGGAAATAACAGGAGAAGTTCACCTCCCGAGTTGGCATTGGGACCATTTCACCAATTTGAAATGTAAAAATGCACCGGCATATGCCGTTATCCGAATGAAGCGAACACATTGGTTGTACATAAACGTGTTTAAAAGGGTGGTACCGCGAATAAACCTCGTCCCTTACCAGGGATGGGGTTTTTTTATGCTCATTCGAACAGTCAAGAAGGTTATAAACCTCAAGTATGATCTAGCTCCGCGCCAGATACAGCGACTAATGTACCCGCTAAACGGGCGCTTACATCTTAAAATTAAGGAGGAGAAAAAAGATGCAAGAACGATTAAAGGAACTGCAGGAAGAAGCACTTCAAAAAATTGAACAATCTTCGGGCTTAAAGGAGTTAAACGACATTCGTGTCGCCTATTTAGGAAAAAAGGGACCGATTACGGAGGTATTGCGGGGAATGGGCAAGCTTTCCGCTGAGGAACGTCCAAAAATGGGTGCTCTCGTCAACGATGTCCGCGAAATTATTTCTGAGAAAATCGAAGCAAAGCAAACGGAACTGGAAGAAGCAGCTGTTTTAGAAAAATTGGCTTCTGAAACGATTGATGTAACGCTTCCAGGACGACCGATTAAGGCAGGGAACCATCATCCGCTAACAAAGATTATTGAAGAAATTGAAGATTTATTTATTGGCATGGGATATCAGGTCGCGGAGGGACCTGAAGTAGAACAAGATTACTATAACTTTGAGGCTCTTAATTTACCAAAAAGCCATCCAGCCCGTGATATGCAAGATTCCTTTTATATTACAGACGAAATATTATTAAGGACACATACATCCCCAGTTCAGGCCCGCACGATGCAAAAGAACCAGGGCAAGGGACCAATAAAAATTATTTGCCCTGGTAAAGTATATCGTCGCGATAATGACGACGCGACCCATTCCCACCAGTTCATGCAAATTGAAGGACTTGTTGTCGGTGAAAATATTCGCATGAGCGATTTAGCAGGGACACTTGAAGTATTTGCAAAGAAACTGTTTGGTGAAGACCGTGAAATCAGACTAAGACCAAGCTTTTTCCCATTCACCGAGCCTTCGGTTGAAATGGATATTTCCTGTAAAATATGCGGCGGCAAGGGCTGTCATGTATGTAAAGGTACAGGCTGGATTGAAATCCTCGGCGCAGGCATGGTTCATCCGAACGTGCTTGAAATGGCCGGCTATGACTCCAAGAAGTACACAGGATTTGCATTTGGCATGGGTCCAGAGCGGATTGCGATGCTGAAATATGGAGTGGATGATATTCGCCATTTCTATACAAATGATGTCCGGTTCTTAAATCAATTTTCTAAACACGAATAAAGAAATAAGGAGGATAACGATATGTTCGTTTCATATAAATGGCTCCAAGACTATGTAGACCTGTCCGGAGTATCGGCAAAAGAGCTTGCAGAAAAAATAACAAAAAGCGGGATTGAAGTAGAAGGCGTTGAAGTTTTGAATGAAGGAATACAAGGAGTCGTTATAGGCTATGTCCTTGAATGCGAGGATCACCCAAATTCCGATCATCTCCACAAGTGCCTTGTTGACCTTGGTGAGGAAGCGCCTGTGCAAATTATTTGCGGAGCACCAAACGTTGCCCAGGGACAAAAAGTTGCTGTTGCAAAGGTTGGCGCAGTTTTACCGGGAAACTTCAAAATTAAGCGTGCTAAGCTTCGCGGTGAAGAATCAAATGGTATGATTTGCTCGCTTCAGGAGCTTGGAATCGAAGGAAAAGTAGTGGCAAAAGAATATTCAACAGGAATATTTGTTTTCCCTGCAGATGCTGAGGTAGGAACTGACGCAATTGCATTATTAAATCGTGATGATCAAGTCCTGGAACTGGGGTTAACACCAAATCGTGCAGACTGTTTAAGCATGCTGGGAGTTGCCTATGAAGTAGCTGCTATTTTAAGCCGAGAAGTAAAATTGCCTGAAACAAATTTACAGCCAATCCGGGAAAAAGCATCGGACTATATTAAAGTAACAGTTGAGGCTAATGAGGATAACCCGTTGTATTCGGCAACAGTAATTAAAAATGTGAAAATCGGCCCATCGCCATTATGGATGCAAACACGCCTGATGTCTTCGGGAATTCGCCCACACAATAATGTTGTTGATATTACCAATTATATTTTACTGGAGTATGGCCAGCCTTTGCATGCATTTGATTATGACCGCTTAGGCTCGAAAGAAATTCTTGTCCGCCGCGCTAAGGATGGAGAAACAATTGTAACGCTTGATGATGCAAAACGGACGCTGACTTCTGAGCATCTTGTGATTACGAACGGGAATAAACCGGTTGCTTTAGCAGGAGTGATGGGAGGAGCAAATTCTGAAGTAAGCCCCGAAACGACAACTGTTTTATTAGAAGCAGCTTATTTTGCAGGTGTTGTGATCCGCAAGGCTTCCAAGGATCATGGCTTAAGAAGTGAAGCAAGCAACCGCTACGAAAAAGGTGTTGATCCTAACCGGGTTCGAGCAGCAGGTGAACGCGCTGCCTATCTCATGGCAAAATATGCAAATGGTGAAGTTCTTGAAGGTTCTGTTGAAGTCGATACGTTAACCATTGAACCGGAGGTTATTTCCATCACCCTTGAAAAAGTAAATCGTGTTCTAGGTACAAACGTTTCGGTTGTTGAAGCGAAAGAAATTTTTGACCGTCTTCAATTTGAAGCAAGTGTTGATGGGGATACCATCACTGTTACCGTTCCAACCCGACGCGGCGATATTAAAATTGAAGAGGATTTAATTGAAGAGGTTGCCCGACTTTACGGATACGATAATATTCCGAAAACATTGCCAGTTGGTTCGACTACACCAGGCCGGTTAACGGAATATCAGCAAAAGCGCCGAATTGTTCGCCAGTTCCTTGAAGGAGCAGGACTTTATCAAGCATTTACCTATTCGTTAACGAGCGAAGAGAAAGTAAATCAATATGCGCTTGAAAAAAGAGAAGCCATTCGACTTGCGATGCCGATGAGTGAAGACCGCAGCATGCTTCGCTTAAGTATTCTGCCACAATTGCTTGAGGTTTTAAAATATAACAGTGCCCGTCAGAATGACAGTTTAGCGATCTATGAAACAGGTGCAGTATTTCTAGCAAATGGAAAAGATGTACAGCCTGAAGAACAGGAACATCTAGCTGCGGCAATGACTGGACTTTGGCATAACCATTCATGGCAGGGAGAGAAGAAGCCTGTAGACTTCTTTGTTATAAAAGGGTTATTGGAAGGCTTGTTCGAACGGCTTGGCTTAACGGCTCAAGTAGAGTACACAAAAGCAAATGTGGAAGGCATGCATCCTGGGCGGACTGCTGATATTCTTTTAAATGGCGAGCGTATTGGCTTCATTGGCCAAGTACATCCAAGTGTCCAAAAAGAACTCGATTTAAAAGACACACTGGTCTTTGAGCTTTCTTTGAAAGCAGTGCTTGATACGGCAACTGAACCGCTTCAATACACGGCTATACCAAGATTCCCATCGATTACAAGGGATATTGCTCTCGTAGCTGATAAAGAAACAGCTTCAGGAACATTGAAGAAAATCATCCTAACTGCTGGAGAACCACTTTTGAAAGAAGCGCATGTTTTTGACTTGTACGAGGGTGAGCATATGGAAGCAGGCAAAAAATCGATTGCTTTCTCATTGAAGTATGCCGACCCTGAACGTACATTAACTGATGAAGAAGTTACAAAGGTTCATGACAAAGTACTAAAGGCCTTAGCTGAACAAGCAGGAGCAGTCTTAAGGGGATAAGAAGAAAAACGGTTTTTCGACGAATATAATGAGTACCCGGGGTCAAACTCCGGGTGCTTTTTTATTTGCTATTAAATTTAAATATTGTTAATTTTTGCATTTTTGTGATCTGAAACACACTAAACACTATGGAAGTGTTGTATATTAAAAGGTGTTTTCGATTAAATTTTTCAATGGGGGAAATGAATATGGGAGAAAGCCAGCAATTAATTGATCTTTTAAATGCATTGCTCGAAGCGGAACGAGCAGGAGTGGAGACAGCGAATCATTTGCAAACAGAATATCCGTCTGAGGAATTGAATGAACAGTATAAACAGCTGAAAAAAGACGAGGCATGGAGCTGTGCAGGTCTGCATAGTGCCATTTTGCGTGAAGGAGGCAAACCCAGCATGCAAACCGGTGATTTTATTGATAAAGTCGCCGCATTGGATTCGTTGAAGGAAAAACTGCTCCTTCTTAATAAAGGTCAGACGTGGGTTGCGCGCAAAATTGACGTTGCTTTAGGATATGGAACTCAATCCGAGACAGAGGCGTTCTTAAAAGAAATGAAAGAAAAGCATCACACCAATATTGGTGAAATGGAAAAATACCTGCTTGGAAAATAAATGGAACTAAATCCAAAAGGGGCCCCTCAGCCCCTTTTTTTACGCACAAGATTCAATGCTTTATCTGTATTGGCAAAATGCAGCTTTACAAATTTAGGGAGAACCTCTCGTCCTTTTTGCAGGATTAACTTAGCTGCAGCCTGATCTACTTGGGCACCGGCCCCCTTTGGAATCTTAAAACCAGCAGCTTGACTTAGTTTTTCAAAGTACTGTACAAACGCATAACGGGCAAGTATCGAAGCGGCTGCAACGGCGATATGAACGCCTTCAGCTTTCGTACTGAAAAAGACATTTTCCTTTATGATCTGTTTTTGCCCTTTTAAGTGCTGATAATAGGTACTAGCTTGGACAAATTGATCGATTAAAATGGCTTCAGGCTTGATGGGCGCAATCTTTTTTAATACATGACCAATGGCCTGATTATGAAGCAGAGCCTTCAGCTTTCCTTGCGACATGCCAGATTGCTGCATTTGATTATACTTTTCATTATGGAGCGTCAACAGGCTGTGCGGTATAATATTTTTAATTTGCCTGGCAATCGCAATGATTTTTTCATCATTTAAATCCTTTGAATCTCTGACGCCCAATTCTTTTAAAAGAGGAATGTCCTCTTTTTTTACATAGGCAGCGACAACGGTAATCGGACCAAAAAAATCGCCAGTACCAACCTCATCTGAACCTATTGCAGACAAACTCCCGATGTTAGGCGGCAAACTGCTGCCGGATGTTTTTCTCAGAGCAGCCTTTTCCTGTTTTTGAGGAACATTCCCCCATCTTTTTGATTCTTCCTCACTATTCGCTCCTTGAAATAAGACCTTGCCTGATTTATAGGCCGTAATCACACATGACTTTGTTTTTGCTGAAAAAACACTTCCAGGAGGATTTTTCTCCGCAAGAAATCCCTCATAATAATTTTTCATTTTCATTATTTCAGTCAAATCCAGAATTAACACAACATTACTCAATCTGATACACCCCTTCCGTATTTCTTTTCTCTTTTCCACTTGACATTGTTCGTGTTATGATAGTCTTTAGGATTCATTTGATTGGAGGCACTTCACGTTGTCAAACCCACGGAAAAACAGAATAACCGTAGATATTTATGGTCAGCAATATATTATTTTAGGTTCAGAAAGCACAAATCACATTAGGCATGTAGCCTCGTTAGTTGACGATAAAATGCGCGAAATTGGTTCTAAGAATCCATCGTTAGATGTGAATAGACTTGCTGTTTTAACCGCTGTGAATGCTGTCAATGATTATATAAAGATAAAAGAACAACTAGAAAAGCTGCAAGAAGAAATAAAAAGAGAAAAGGATTGATCTAAACCATGTTAGATATTGCTATTCTCGTTATCTTGATCATGGGTTTCTTTATGGGCCTAAAAAGAGGCTTTATCATGCAGCTGTTTCACTTAACCGGATTTATTATTGCATATATTGCAGCAAATATATACTATGATGATCTTGCGCCAAAGCTAACTTTATGGATTCCATATCCAAACCTTGGCGAAAATTCAACCTTAAAGTTGTTAACAAACAGCAGTGATATGGAAGCGGCCTTTTACCGTGCGATCGCGTTTATGATTATTTTTTTCGCAGTTAAAATTTTGTTGCAAATGATTGGAAGAATGTTGAACTTTATTACCCATTTACCGATTTTGAGACAGATGAATGTGTTGGCTGGCGGAATATTAGGTTTTTGTGAAGTTTACTTGATCGTATTTATTCTATTATATATGGCTGCTCTAATTCCAATTGAAATTGTTCAGATTTCTTTAAGCCATTCTATGCTGGCTAATGCGATTGTTAAGCATACCCCGCTTCTTTCCGAACAAATAAAACAATTGTGGATTGAATATGTTGGTACTGCAACTTCTCTTTAGCAGAGAAGTTTTTTTAAGGATTGTACCATAATCCACTAAACGGGCGCTTGCGCTTTTGTTCTTTTAAAATTAGAAAAAAAGAAAAAGCTATCTTTAAAGGCAGGTGGAAAAAATGGAAGTAACGAAAAAAGAGATTGTTCGCCTTTTAGAGACGATCGCAATTTATTTAGAGTTAAAGGGTGAAAACTCGTTTAAAATATCTGCATTCCGAAGGGCGGCTATGGCGTTGGAGACAGATGAACGAAGCCTATCAGAAATTGAGGACCTTACATCTATCTCGGGTATCGGTAAAGGGACTGCAGCTGTTATCGAGGAATACACAAAAGAAAGATCCTCCACTGTATTAAAAGAGCTGAAGGAAGAAGTTCCGCCCGGGCTCATCCCATTGTTACAGCTTCCTGGTCTCGGTGGCAAAAAAATAGCCAAGCTTTATCAATCACTCGGGATTGAAGATGTATCTAGTCTAGAGGAAGCATGTCGGACAGGTAAAGTGCAAGCTCTCCCTGGCTTTGGAAAAAAAACAGAAGAAAAAATTTTGAGTGCGATTGCTCAAGTTGGCAGCAGACCGGAAAGGCTTCCGCTGGCCTATATGATGCCGATTGCCGAGCAAATTGAAGAAAAGCTAGGAAACATGTCTGATATAAATAGATTTTCAAGGGCTGGGAGCTTACGAAGAATGAGGGAAACCATCAAAGATTTGGATTTCATTATCGCAACAGATCAACCCTCCAGTGTGAGAATGCAGCTTCTTAGTCTTCCTAATATTAAAGAGGTTATTGGGGCAGGAGAAACAAAGGTTTCGATAACCCTTGACCTTCAATATGATGTGTCCGTTGATTTTCGCCTTGTAAAACCTGCTGAGTATACAACGACATTACATCATTTTACCGGTTCTAAGGAGCATAATGTCCGGATGAGGCAGCTAGCCAAGGAACGCGGAGAAAAAATAAGTGAATATGGTGTTGAAAATGTGGAAACAGGGGTGATACGAACTTTTTCTTCGGAGGAAGAGTTCTATCAGCATTTTGCGCTACCATTTATTCCTCCGGAAATTAGAGAAGATGGGAAGGAAGTAGATGAGTATTCAGCAAATATGGAGTTAATTTGCTTAGAAGATATAAAAGGTGACCTCCATATGCATACAACCTGGAGTGATGGAGCGAATTCAATTGAAGAGATGGCAGAAGCTTGCCGCAATCGAGGCTACCGTTACATCGCAATTACAGACCATTCTCACTATTTAAAGGTAGCAAACGGGCTTACTCCGGAAAGGCTGTTGAAGCAAAGAGAAGAAATAAAGAAAATAAATGAGAAATATGATAATTTCACGATACTATCCGGGGTAGAAATGGATATTCTTCCTGATGGAACCTTGGATTATGATGATGATTTGCTTGAAGGAATGGATATTGTAATTGCATCGATTCATTCTGCTTTTTCACAGCCAAGGGAAAAAATCATGAATCGATTGAAGGCAGCCCTTGAAAATGTCCATGTTGATATTATCGCCCATCCTACTGGAAGATTAATTGGACGCCGCGAGGGCTACGATGTAGACCTTGATTTGTTGATTGAATTAGCAAAGGAAACAAATACAGTTCTAGAATTGAATGCCAATCCAAATCGGCTTGATCTGGCGTCCCAGCATGTAAGAAAGGCGCAGGAGGCTGGAGTGAAGATCGTGATTAATACGGACGCCCACCAAATAGGTACATTATCACAAATGGAGATTGGTGTATCTTCGGCCAAAAAAGGCTGGATTAGAAAGCCAACTGTTTTAAACACGTTCGATCTAAACGACTTACTAGAATTTTTGCATAATCGGAAGAAATAAGGAGGCTTTTCTCCATGCAGCAGAAAGTATTAAAGGTATTAGAATTTGATAAAGTAAAGGAACAATTATTTGAGCAGGCATCTTCCTCGCTTGGTAAGGAAAAAGTGAGAGACCTCGTGCCTTCAACCGATTTTGAAGCAGTTGTGAGGCTGCAGGCAGAAACGGACGAAGCAGCGACTGTTTTGCGAATGAAAGGAAATGTTCCCTTGTCAGGGATTCATGATATTCGCGCCCATATTAAGCGTTCGGTTATTGGCGGTGTCCTTAGCCCGCATGAATTAGTTCAGGTTGCCAGCACGATTCATACAAGCAGGCAAATGAAACATTTTATCGAAGACATAGCGGAAGAAAGGACTGAAATTCCTATTTTAGTCGAGCAGACTGACCGCATCCTTCCTTTAACAAACCTCGAGCAGGCAATTAAATATGCAATTGATGAGGGCGGTGAGGTGCTTGATGGCGCAAGTGACCTCCTGCGCAGCCTTCGCCATCAGCTTCGTTCTACGGAATCACGGGTACGAGAAAAATTAGAAAGTATGATACGATCATCGAATGCACAAAAAATGTTATCGGATGCGCTTGTTACGATTCGAAATGATCGGTTTGTCATTCCTGTAAAACAAGAATATCGGGGCCACTATGGCGGGATTATTCATGACCAGAGTTCATCTGGACAAACACTCTTTATTGAACCACAGGCAATTGTTCAATTAAACAATCAGCTCCAAGATATTCGCGTGAAAGAACAGGTTGAAATCGAAAGAATTTTGGTAGAGCTATCCGCAAAAACAGCCGAACATGAGGGTGAGCTTAAGATCATTGTTGAAGTTCTAACAGACCTGGACTTTATATTTGCGAAAGCGAGATACGGTAGAAAGATTAAAGCCTCAATGCCGATCATGAATAATGAAGGAAGAATCTCCTTATTTAAAGCACGACATCCACTTATCCCGATCAACGAAGTGGTTCCGAATGACATTATGATTGGTCAAGAATTTACAACGATTGTCATTACTGGTCCGAATACAGGAGGAAAAACGGTTACGCTAAAAACAGTTGGCTTATGTACATTAATGGCACAGGCCGGCTTGCAAATCCCTGCCTTGGATGGCTCGGAGCTTGCTGTGTTTGATTCTGTATATGCTGATATCGGTGATGAACAGTCCATTGAACAAAGCTTAAGTACATTTTCCTCACATATGACCAATATTGTTGAGATTTTACGCAATGTAGATTTCAACAGTCTAGCTTTATTTGATGAGCTTGGGGCCGGAACAGATCCCCAGGAAGGGGCTGCACTAGCCATTTCTATTTTGGATGAAGTGCATAATCGAGGGGCAAGGGTAATAGCCACCACTCACTATCCCGAACTAAAGGCATATGGCTATAATCGTGAAGGCGTTATGAATGCCAGCGTCGAATTTAATGTGGAAACATTAAGTCCAACTTATAAACTGTTGTTAGGGGTACCAGGAAGAAGTAATGCGTTTGAAATCTCCAAACGATTAGGTTTAAACGAAAATGTCATTCAAGCAGCTCGCTCGTATGTTAGTGCAGATACGAACAAGATTGATAAAATGATTTCCTCCTTAGAGGAAAGTAAACGATTAGCTGAAACTGAGCATGAAGAAGCTTTAGCCTATTTGAAGCAGGCAGAGAAGCTACATCAGGATCTTCAACAGCAAATGATCGAATTTTATAACTACAAAGATTCACTTTATGAAAAAGCTGCAGATAAAGCAGAGGACATTGTCGAGCAAGCGAAAGCAGAGGCTGATAAAGTTATTCGTGACCTTCGCAAAATGAGAATAGAAAAACATGCTGAGGTAAAAGAACATGAACTGATTGATGCAAAGAAACGCTTGCAGGAAGCAGCACCAAAAATCGATAGGTCGAAAAAATCTCTTCAACGGAAAGAAAAGAAACATACCTTTACACCTGGGGATGAGGTGAAGGTCCTTACTTTTGACCAAAAAGGAATTCTGCTTCATAAAAATTCAAATAATGAATGGCAGGTGCAGATTGGAATCCTGAAAATGAAGGTGAAAGAAAAGGATTTGGAATATATAAGCACCCCGAAGCAAGTAGAAACTAGACCGCTTGCCATTGTTAGAGGAAGAGATTCTCATGTTAAACTTGAATTGGATCTTCGCGGGGAGCGGTACGAGGAAGCACTGCATAAAGTCGAAAAGTATGTGGATGATGCTCTTTTGGCCGGGTATCCAAGGGTTTCGATTATTCACGGAAAAGGTACAGGGGCTTTGAGACAGGGAGTTCAGGAGTATTTGAGGAATCACCGCTCTGTTAAAAAAATCCGGTTTGGTGATGCAGGTGAGGGAGGAACGGGCGTTACGGTAGTTGAATTTAAATAAGTCCTTTAGGAGAATAGAGATATGAATCAATTTTGGGACAATGTATATATTCAAACAGCTGCCAATTACAGTGTTGTACTTTTGTGTATCTTTTTATTTTTAGCTATTTTTGAATTGGTCACAAAATACAAAAATTGGGAAGAAATTAAAAAAGGTAATCTTGCAGTTGCAATGGCAACCGGAGGGAAAATCTTTGGGATTGCTAACATCTTCCACTTCGCTATAATGGAGCATAAATCGTTATTGTTAATGGTTGGCTGGGGGATGTACGGATTTATACTGCTGTTAGCAGGATATTTTATTTATGAATTTTTGACTCCAAGATTCAAAGTAGATGAAGAAATTCAAAACGATAATCGAGCGGTCGGGTTTATTTCCATGGTCATTTCAATTGGATTGTCCTATGTAATCGGAGCGGGGATTTGAAGGAGAGAAAAAATTGGAAAAGTTGGCTAAAGTGCTTCTTGGATTGTGCGGAGTATTTTTGATCATCGGTCTAATCTATATGATTTTTTTTAGTTAATGAAAAACCGTCGCTGTTGTTTGGCAGTGATGGTTTTTTTATTGGGACTATATTATAATAGGATGTGAGTTAGAATATTTAGAATATTTAGTATTTAAAGGGGGATATTGATGACGGAGCTCAAACCATGGTTGACGCTTTACCCGAAGGAAATTCCTGCATCCTTAGAATATGATCCAAAACCAGTCCAACAATATTTAATTCATGCTGCGAAAAGGTTTCCGGATAAAACAGCGATTCATTTTATGGGCAAAGAACTTACCTTTCAACAAGTTTATGATGCGGCAGTTACCTTAGCGGGCTATCTTCAAGACTTGGGGATTACAAAAGGTGACCGAGTATCGATCATGCTCCCAAATTCTCCACAATCGGTTATCAGCTATTTTGCGATTTTGTTTGCGGGTGGAATTGTTGTTCAAACCAACCCGTTATATACGGAACGTGAACTTGAGTACCAAATGAAAGATTCCGGTGCAATCGCCGTTATTACACTTGATATTTTATATCCTCGAATCTCAAAGATAATCGCCCAAACGGATTTACAGCATACTGTTGTAACCGCCATCAAAGATTACTTGCCATTTCCCAAAAATATCATTTACCCTTTTATCCAGAAAAAGCAATATGGTCTTGTCGTTCATGCCAAGCATGAGGGGAATACCCATTTACTTACGGAAATTTTAAAGCTTCCCGTAAAACCATTACCACCCAACGAATTTAATTTTGAAGAGGATATAGCGATCCTGCAATATACCGGAGGAACGACTGGATTTCCAAAGGGGGTTATGCTGACACACAAAAATTTAGTTTCCAATGCCACCATGTGTAATGCCTGGCTTTACAAATGTAGGCCAGGTGAAGAATCACTCTTAGGTGTTATCCCCTTTTTTCATGTTTATGGAATGACAATGATTATGATTTTAGCTGTTATGCAGGGATATAAGATGATTTTGCTGCCAAAGTTTGATGCAGAAACAACCTTAAAGACGATTCACAAACAGCGGCCAACCATGTTTCCAGGGGCCCCAACAATTTATATTGGACTATTAAACCATCCTGATCTAAAAAAATACGACCTGTCTTCAATTGATTCTTGTATTAGTGGTTCCGCGCCTCTTCCTATCGAGGTACAGCAGAAATTTGAAGAGCTAACAGGGGGAAAGCTTGTTGAAGGTTATGGATTAACGGAAACATCACCTGTTACACATACAAACTTTTTCTGGGACCGCCCGCGCATAAAAGGGAGCATTGGAGTTCCCTGGCCCGATACAGATGCTGCCATTTTTTCTTTAGAAACAGGGGAACTGTTGCCATGTGGTGAAATCGGTGAAATAGCTGTAAAAGGCCCACAGGTTATGAAAGGATATTGGAACCGTCCCGATGAAACAGACCAGGTGTTTAAGGATGGCTGGCTTTTTACAGGTGATCTTGGCTATATGGATGAGCAAGGTTATTTCTATATCGTTGACCGTAAAAAGGATATGATTATTGCGGGTGGATTTAATATTTACCCCCGCGAGATAGAAGAGGTATTATATGAGCATCCAGATGTACAAGAGGTAGTTGCAGCAGGAATTCCAGACCCATATCGTGGTGAAACGGTTAAAGCATACGTGGTAGTAAGAGAGGGCTCGCTCGTTACCGAGGATGAGCTTAATCAATTTGCAAGAAAATATCTTGCCTCCTATAAAGCACCAAGAGTGTATGAGTTTAGGAAGGAACTGCCGAAAACCGCGGTAGGAAAAATATTAAGAAGAGTATTGGTTGCGGAAGATTTGAAGAAAATAGAGGAAGAAGCCGAAAAACACGCATAATTCCTTGAGCCATTTTTGGCTCTTTATTTTTGTAAAAATGCCTATCCGTATTTCTTGACAGCATGGCTTAAAATCCAATACTATTTAAATATGAATGACTGTTCATTCATAAGGATGAAACGAGTTTCTATGAGTCGTTTCAAAAAAAATCTCCTATTTGGCACTGTTGTTCTCTTTTTTAGAATAAAGCGAGCTGATGCCATTTAGTAAGGGGAGACAAACTTGAAAAAAAATGGACCTAAATATATGCAAATTATTGATGCGGCTGTAGTTGTTATTGCTGAAAACGGTTATCACCAGTCACAGGTAGCAAAAATAGCCAAACAAGCAGGAGTGGCTGATGGAACGATCTACTTATATTTTAAAAATAAGGAAGATATTCTTATATCACTTTTTAGGGAAAAGATGGGGGATTTTGTAGAAAAAATTGAGAATTTAATTGCAGGAAAAACGACAGCAACAGAGAAATTATTAACAATGATAGATACACAATTCGCCATGCTTTCCAATGATCATTATCTGGCAATTGTTACTCAATTGGAGCTGCGTCAAACAAACAAAGAGCTTCGCTTGAAAATTAACGAAGTACTTAAAAGATATCTACAGCTAATTGATAAAATTGTGTTGGAAGGAATCGAAAATGGGGAGTTTTCAAAAGAACTAGATGTCCGCCTCGCACGACAAATGATCTTTGGAACGATTGATGAAATGGCAACCTCTTGGGTGATGAATGAAGAAAAGTACGATCTGAAGGCATTAGCAAGGCAGGTTCACCAATTATTAATCACTGGGTGCGGAGGATAGTTGCCAAAAAAAGCATAAGGGAGGGGATAGGTTTGGAATATTTGCGTTGGTCATATAAGGATCAAATTGCTACGATTACATTTCAACGGCCGCCTGCAAATGCATTATCACAAGGAGTGCTACGGGAATTGTCAATGGTATTGGATGAGATCGAGACTAATGATCAAATTAGGGTTCTACTTGTACATGGGGATGGGCGCTTCTTTTCAGCAGGAGCTGATATTAAGGAGTTTACAACCTTCGATAATCAGGAGGATTTCACCAAGCTAAGCAGAGTCGGGCAGGATTTGTTTGAACGGATGGAAAATTTCCCTAAACCAATTATTGCAGCCATTCATGGTGCCGCTTTAGGTGGTGGTCTTGAGTTAGCGATGGCCTGTCATATCAGGATTGTGAGTGAAAATGCCAAACTGGGTCTACCAGAGCTGCAGCTTGGATTAGTGCCGGGATTCGGAGGGTCGCAAAGACTACCTAAATATGTGGGTACAGCTAAAGCTGCAGAAATATTATTCACATCTGAACCAATTACTGGTGATCAAGCGGTCCAATTTGGATTAGCCAACCAGGCATATCCTGAAAATGAAGTGTTTGAAAAGGCATTTTCAATGGCCAAAAAAATTTCCCGAAAAAGCCCAATCTCTTTAAAAGCTGCAATAGAATTATTGAATTACTCCAAGACAAATAGGTTTTATGATGGAGTTAACAAAGAGGCAGAAGTATTTGGACGCGTGTTTATGTCGGGTGATGGCCAAGAGGGAATTCAGGCCTTTATAGAAAAAAGGGCACCCAAATTTCAGGGTAAATAATCTTCATAGCATGCAGCTTTATCCATGCATTGGAAGATTTTCAATTATATTTTTTTATGAAGAATTATCTAAATCTTTGGAAGAGAAAAAATATTAAAAATTTTAGGAGGGTAACAATGAATATTTTTGTATTAATGAAAAGGACCTTTGATACTGAAGAAAAGATTACCATTGCAGGCGGCAAAATTAATGATGATGGCGCAGAATTCATCATTAATCCTTATGATGAATACGCGATTGAAGAAGCGATTCAAGTCCGTGATGCTCATGGAGGCGAAGTAACTGTCATTTCTGTCGGTAATGAGGAATCTGAAAAGCAATTGCGTACTGCATTGGCAATGGGTGCAGATAAAGCTGTTTTAATTAATATTGAAGACGATGTTGAAAATACTGACCAATTTACAACAGCCAAAGTTCTTGCTGAATATTTAATAGATAAAAATGCGGATTTGATTTTAGGTGGAAATGTTGCCATTGATGGGGCATCAGGACAGGTTGGCCCTCGTGTAGCTGAACTGCTAGCTATTCCTTATGTAACAACAATTACTAAACTTGAAATTGATGGAGGTAAAGCAACGGTAACTCGTGATGTTGAAGGGGATTCTGAAGTAATTGAAACGAACCTTCCACTCTTGGTTACGGCACAACAAGGCTTAAACGAGCCACGTTATCCATCCCTTCCAGGGATTATGAAAGCCAAAAAGAAACCTCTTGATAAACTTGAGCTAGATGATCTTGACCTTGATGAGGATGATGTAGAAGCCAAAACCAAAACAATTGAACTATATTTACCGCCAAAAAAAGAGGCAGGAAAAGTTCTCTCAGGAGAATTAAATGAACAGGTAAAAGAACTCGTTCAGCTTCTCCATACAGAGGCAAAAGTTATTTAAAAAGATAGTAAAGTCTAACAGTTAATCTTTGAAAACTGTCTAGACACAGCACCCAGCGCCTAGGTGAATCGCTAAATGGGGTGCTACCACATTTCTAATATAACAGAATACAGGAGGGTAAAAGTATGGCAAGAAAAGTATTAGTATTGGGTGAAGCACGTGATGGATCACTTCGTAATGTATCGTTTGAGGCAATTGCTGCAGCTAAAACTGTTTCAGAAGGGGGAGAGATCGTAGGCGTATTACTTGGTGAAAATGTAAGCGATTTAGGCCAAGATTTAATTGCTAACGGTGCAGACCGTGTGGTGGTTGTGGAAAATGAGAAATTAAAGCAATATTCGTCTGATGGCTATTCTCAAGCATTACTTGCAGTTATTGACAAAGAAAAGCCAGAAGGAATTATTGCAGGTCATACTGCTTTAGGTAAAGATCTTACACCGAAAATCGCTGCTAAGCTTTCTTCTGGGTTAATTTCCGATGCAACGGGCATAGAGGCTGCTGGGGGGAATATTGTTTTTATAAGACCAATATATTTTGGTAAAGCATTTGAAAAGAAAATTGTCACAAGTGGGTTGATTTTTGCGACAATCCGCCCAAATAATATTGCACCTTTAGAAAAAGATGAAAGTCGAAGTGGAGAAATCACCGCACTTTCTGTTGAAATTAACGACCTCCGCTCTATTATCAAAGAGGTTGTTAAAAAAGCAAGTGAGGGTGTTGACTTATCTGAAGCGAAAGTGATTATTTCCGGAGGACGTGGTGTAAAAAGCGCCGAAGGCTTTGCACCGTTGAAAGAATTGGCTCAAGTATTGGGCGGAGCAGTCGGGGCATCACGTGGTGCATGTGACGCTGATTATTGTGATTATTCCATGCAAATTGGTCAAACCGGTAAGGTGGTAACACCAGATCTTTACATTGCTTGCGGAATTTCCGGGGCTATTCAGCATTTAGCCGGTATGTCTAACTCTAAAGTAATCGTAGCGATTAATAAAGATCCAGAAGCAAACATTTTCAATGTGGCCGATTATGGAATTGTTGGCGATCTTTTTGAGGTTGTGCCAATCTTAACGGAAGAATTTAGAAAACTTAAAGTTCATTCCTAACTGTTTATGGCGGGCAGTCACATTTGCCCGCCATTTTTATTGTTAAGGAAATAACTTTTCATTTTTTGGGGAATATTACTTCCGAAACAAATTATTAGCATCATCATTTAAACGATGTTATACTTTCCATAGTATGTAAGTATTAAATAGGAGGCATTTCAAATGGCTATTACACACGTTACTGACCAAAACTTTGCTGAACAAACAAGTTCAGACTTAGTACTTGTTGACTTCTGGGCACCATGGTGCGGACCTTGCAAAATGATTGCTCCAGTTCTTGAAGAAATTGACTCCGAAATTGGAGATAAAGTAAAAATCGTCAAACTTGACGTAGATGAAAATCAAGAAACTGCTGCAAAGTATGGCGTTATGAGCATCCCTACTTTATTGGTTCTAAAAAATGGCGAAATAGTTGATAAGGTTGTTGGCTTCCAGCCAAAAGAAGCTTTATCAGGCGTTATCGAAAAGCATATCTAAGAAAGCTGAACCTTAGTCAGTAAAACTGGCTAAGGTTTTTCTTTTCCCATAAATCTTTACTTTTCTTTATATACGGTTTGTTTTAAAATTTAGGGATAAGTATTTTTTAGGGGTGGTCAGATTGAATAATATAATAAAGCAGAAGCTGACGCTATTGCCTGACCAGCCTGGCTGCTATTTAATGAAGGATCGTCAGGGTACCATCATATATGTAGGAAAAGCTAAAATTTTAAAGAATCGCGTCCGTTCTTATTTCACGGGCTCGCACGATGGGAAAACATTAAGGCTTGTTAATGAAATAGAGGACTTCGAATATATTGTTACTTCTTCCAATATCGAAGCACTTTTATTGGAAATCAATTTAATTAAAAAACATGATCCAAAATATAATATTATGCTTAAGGATGACAAGAGTTATCCATTTATTAAGCTTACGGCTGAACGTCATCCCAAATTGATCATCACAAGGAAGGTAAAAAAGGATAAAGGGAAATACTTTGGTCCCTATCCAAACGTTGGGGCTGCCAACGATACGAAGAAACTTCTTGACCGCCTATATCCGTTAAGAAAATGTTCAACCCTGCCGGATCGAGTGTGTTTATATTATCATTTAGGGCAATGCTTGGCACCTTGTGTCAATGAGGTTCATGAAGAGCAATATAAACAAATGATCGATGAGATTACTCGCTTTCTAAACGGCGGATATAAAGAAATTAAAAAAGAGCTGACTGAAAGAATGACGCTTGCCGCAGAAGAGCTGGACTTTGAAAGGGCCAAGGAGTTTCGTGATAGAATTGCGCATATTGAAACAACGATGGAAAAACAGAAAATGACCATGACTGACTTTACCGACAGAGATGTGTTTGGCTACGCTGTAGATAAGGGCTGGATGTGCGTACAAGTCTTTTTTGTCCGCCAAGGAAAGTTAATCGAGCGTGATGTCTCTATGTTTCCAATTTATGATGAGCCTGAGGAAGAAATTTTAACTTATCTCGGTCAGTTTTATACGAAAGCAAATCATCTTAAACCAAAGGAAATTCTCATACAGGATGAAATTGATCTATCTCTTGCTGAAGAACTTCTGCAAGTCAAAGTACTCCAGCCCCAGCGGGGACAGAAAAAAGAGCTTGTGAAATTAGCGATCAAGAATGCAAAAATTGCTTTGAATGAAAAGTTTTCATTAATTGAAAAAGATGAAGAACGGACCATTAAAGCTGTTGAAAATCTCGGTGAAATGCTGGGTATTTTTACTCCTCATCGAATCGAAACGTTTGATAACTCCAATATCCAAGGGGCTGACCCTGTTTCTGCCTTAGTTGTGTTTATCGATGGAAAAGCGAATAAACGAGAGTATCGAAAATATAAAATCAAAACAGTAACGGGTCCCGATGATTATGAATCCATGCGTGAAGTGGTACGAAGACGATATTCGAGGGTATTAAAAGAAAACCTGCCACTTCCAGATTTAATTATCATTGACGGGGGAAAAGGTCATATTGAAGCCGTCAGAGACGTGCTGGAAAATGAACTGGGGCTCGATGTTCCCTTATCAGGACTTGTGAAGGATGACAAACATCGTACATCGCAATTGCTTTACGGTAATCCGTTGGAAATAGTTCCACTTGCAAGAAACAGCCAGGAATTTTATTTATTACAACGGATACAGGACGAGGTTCACCGGTTTGCGATCACGTTTCATCGCCAGCTTCATGGTAAAAGTGCATTTCAGTCGATATTAGATGACATTCCTGGTATTGGTGCAAAACGCAAAAAGTTATTGTTAAAACATTTTGGTTCGGTTAAAAAGATGAAAGAAGCGGCTCTGGATGATTTTACATCCCTTGGAATCCCAAGTAATGCAGCACTTGAACTGATAAATAAACTACAAGAGTCTTAAGATTGTCAGAAAAATGGTACTGTGTTATAATTAGTAAAACTTTATATTACAATCACTTTATACTAGTAAAGTGAAGGTAGAGGTGCGAGCTTCAAGAGTAAAGGTCTGGAGAAGAGTGAGCTTTAATGAAGGACTTTGAAAGGGAATGTTCGCCGAAGTAAAGAAACACTCATTGTTTTCTTTGCTGGTCCTGTGTTGAATAAATACTGGATTGTCAAGACAACTGTCTTGGAGAGCTATCTCACATTGTATGCGAAAGATTTGTTTATTCTTCGTATTTCTAAGCAATGAGATGCCCTCTCATTGCTTTTTTATTTGTGGATAATCTTAAGACGTCATTATTTGTTTGGAAAGAAGGGAAAATTATGGGACTTATTGTCCAAAAATTCGGCGGGACATCAGTCGGAAGTGTGGAGAAAATTTTAAATGTAGCCCAATGTGTAAAAGAAGAAAAAGAACGGGGTAACAATGTGGTTGTCGTTGTTTCGGCAATGGGAAAGACAACAGACAAACTTGTTAATTTAGCAAAGGAACTATCTAGCCAGCCTAGTAAACGGGAAATGGATATGCTATTAACGACGGGTGAGCAAACAACGATTGCCCTATTGGCAATTGCACTTCAAGAGAAAGGTTTGGATGCTGTTTCTTACACTGGTTGGCAGGCGGGAATTTTGACAGAACCAGTACATAGCAATGCGAGAATTACCAAGATTCAAACGACTTCGATTGAAAAACAATTAGCAGACGGAAAAGTTGTCGTTGTAGCTGGATTTCAAGGTGTAACCGAAACGGGAGAAATTACAACCCTTGGACGCGGCGGTTCAGATACAACTGCAGTTGCTTTAGCGGCTGCTCTTGGAGCGGACAGATGTGACATTTATACAGATGTGACAGGTGTTTTTACAACTGATCCAAGGTATGTGAAAACTGCTCGCAAACTATTGGATATATCGTATGATGAAATGCTTGAACTAGCTAATTTAGGAGCAGGGGTATTGCACCCGAGGGCAGTGGAGTTTGCAAAGAATTATCATGTCAAACTTGAGGTCCGCTCAAGTATGGAAAAAATCGAAGGAACAGTGATTGAGGAGGAAGCCACATTGGAACAAAACTTAATTGTCCGGGGAGTAGCGTTTGAAGATCAAATTACAAGAGTAACGGTTTTAGGACTTGCCAATTCTTTGAGCAGCTTGTCCACTATTTTTACGACCCTTGCAGAACACCATATAAATGTAGATATTATTATTCAAAGCAAGACAGAGTCGGAAATGACAAACCTATCGTTTTCAATCAAAACCAATGATTTAAATGAGACATTAGCTGTTTTAGAAAATAACAAGTCTTTATTAAACTATGACCGGATAGAAGCGGAGAATGAACTAGCTAAAGTATCAATTGTTGGCTCTGGAATGATATCCAATCCAGGTGTAGCCGCTAAAATGTTTGAGGTGCTCGCATTTAGTCAAGTTGAAATAAAGATGGTAAGTACTTCTGAGATAAAAGTATCAGCTGTTGTAGAAGAAAAAAATATGGTCAAGGCCGTTGAAGCATTACATGATTCATTTGAACTGGGAGAAAAGCATAATTAATAATGAGAAAAAACCGGGCTCTGCCCGGTTTTTAAATTTGTCTAGCCCGAGCACCCAGCGACTAGTGTACTTCGCTAAACGGGTGCTTTCACTTTTCTAATTTATCTCTTTTATCCCACTTTACTGTAAATAGAACATTTTGAGCATGTTTAACAGGGTGCTCAAATGTTTCCGCAACAGCTTCTTTTTGATATTCAATTTGCTGTGCTAAAAAGCCTGCTTCTAATTGGAAAAAGTGCTCTGCCTTGGATTTAACCCGTGAAACAAGCAAGGGACTGATTAATTCAAACTCCAATTCATCCTTTTTTTCACTTTTTATCGTTAAATCGCCCCAGGCAGCTTGCGAGAAAAAGTGAATAATCTCATCAATCGTTTTTAAGGAATATTTTCTTGCGAGCCTTTTACCAGCCCAATAAAGAATTTCAGGTGTATCTTTTCCTAGAATATCAGGTAAAAGAACTTCCCTAATTAGTTCATATCCAAAGATTGAAATATTTCGCGGTTCATCGGAAAGGATAAGTTCGTCGGATCCATTTTCTTTCAATGCTCTCCCCTCTTTCTATCATTCTATTATATACAATCTACGCTTTCAGTAAGTACATTTTTTTCGAAAAAGTACTTACTCGTTTAGTTATTTCTTTTTTGGAAATCGACATTCATAGTGTAACAACTAAATGGACGAATAAACTGGAAACTTCTTCGCTGTTTTCTGGTAATTAATAGAATTTAAATAAGATATTTCAAAATGAGTGTCGAATCAGATAAAAACATGTCGTTTACTTTTAAAAAGTTTGATTTTTTGTGTAATTATCTGTATCCGGTTTCTTGACGCTAAAAGATGATGGGGGTAAAATGGACTTGTCACATAATTGTAAAAAAGATGTCTTTACATCATTTTTACTGTGATGATAGGTTAATTTTGAAACAACCGTGAATAAACGAGAAAAACCTTTCATCATACAAAACTAAAGGGGGTAAAATTGTGGCCGGTAATCGGGAGTTTGTTAATCGCAAATTGCACTCATTGTTGGGAGTTATTCCAGTAGGTCTATTCCTAATCGTGCATCTAACAGTCAATCATTTTGCTACAAGAGGGGAGGAACAATTTACAAAAGCTACAGGCGTTATGGAGGGCCTTCCATTCCTAATTGTCCTTGAACTAATTTTAATTTTCTTGCCTCTGTTGTACCATGCAATTTACGGGCTTTATATCGCGTTTACTGCTAAAAACAATGTTGGTCGCATGGGTTTTTTCCGCAACTGGATGTTTTTGCTTCAGCGTGTAACGGGCGTAATAACACTCATTTTTCTTGCTTGGCACGTCTGGGAAACCAAGATTGCATACATGATGGGTACAGTAACGAATTTTTATGACATGATGACTAACATTCTTTCATCACCATTTATGTTCTGGTTTTACGTAATAGGATTAATTAGTACAACTTTTCACTTTTCAAATGGGTTATGGTCATTCTGTGTTAGCTGGGGGATCACTATTTCACCCCGTTCGCAAAGAATATCTACATATGTAACAATGGTTGTATTTATTCTGTTAACCATTATTGGAATTCAAGATATATTAGCATTTGTTTAATAGTTTTAAGAAATAATATTTTGTATGGATTATAGATCTAGGGAGTGAGTCACGATGAGTAAAGGCAAGGTGATTATTGTCGGTGGCGGTTTAGCCGGCTTAATGGCAACCATTAAAGTTGCAGAATCGGGAACACCGGTTGAGTTATTCTCGCTTGTACCGGTAAAACGTTCTCACTCTGTTTGTGCCCAAGGTGGTATTAATGGAGCAGTAAATACAAAAGGTGAGGGAGACTCTCCTTGGATTCACTTTGATGATACAATTTACGGTGGGGACTTTTTAGCAAATCAGCCTCCTGTAAAAGCAATGTGTGAAGCTGCGCCTGGTATAATTCACTTGTTTGACCGGATGGGCGTTATGTTTAACCGTACACCAGAAGGACTACTTGACTTCCGCCGCTTTGGTGGAACAGAGTATCACCGAACAGCATTTGCAGGTGCAACGACGGGACAGCAGCTGCTGTATGCATTGGACGAGCAGGTTCGGCGTCACGAAGTAGCCGGTCTTGTTACAAAATACGAGGGCTGGGAATTTTTAGGTGCCGTATTAGACGATGATGGTGTTTGCCGTGGGGTTGTTACCCAAAACTTAACTACAATGGAAATTAAATCTTTTTCAGCTGATGCGGTTATTATGGCAACTGGAGGCCCCGGAATTATCTTTGGTAAAACAACAAACTCGGTAATTAACACGGGTTCAGCTGCTTCCATTTTGTATCAGCAAGGTGTTTATTATGCGAATGGTGAAATGATTCAAATTCATCCAACTGCCATTCCTGGTGACGATAAGCTTCGACTTATGAGTGAATCAGCTCGTGGTGAAGGCGGCCGGATTTGGACGTATAAAGACGGTAAACCTTGGTATTTCTTAGAAGAAAAATATCCTGCGTACGGAAACCTTGTACCACGCGATATTGCCACTCGAGAAATTTTCGATGTGTGTGTGAATATGAAACTTGGTATTAACGGAGAAAACATGGTTTATCTTGATCTTTCCCATAAAGATCCGCATGAATTGGACGTTAAGCTAGGTGGAATCATTGAAATTTATGAAAAATTCACCGGTGAAGATCCACATAAAGTTCCAATGAAAATATTCCCTGCAGTTCACTACTCAATGGGCGGCATGTGGGTTGATTTTGATCAAATGACGAATATTCCTGGCTTGTTTGCCTGTGGTGAGTGTGATTACTCTCAACATGGTGCAAACCGATTAGGAGCAAATTCATTACTTTCAGCAATCTATGGCGGAATGGTCGCTGGACCTAATGCCCTAAATTATATCGAAGGTCTTGAAAAGGGTTCAGATTCCGTTTCATCAACTGTATTTGATCGTCATGTCAAAGAACAACAAGAAAAATGGAATTCGGTCATGTCAATGGATGGAACTGAAAATGCGTACGTCCTTCATAAAGAGCTTGGTGAAATAATGACGAAAAACGTTACTGTAGTTCGTTACAATGACAAGTTGTTAGAAACGGATAATAAGATTCAAGAGCTTTTGCAACGTTATAAAAAGATCAATATTAATGATACGGCAAAATGGAGCAACCAAGGTGCCGCATTTACACGTCAATTACAAAATATGCTGCAATTGGCCCGCGTGATTACCCTTGGCGCTTACAATCGGAATGAGAGCCGTGGCGCGCATTTTAAGCCTGACTTCCCTGAACGTAATGATGAAGAATTCTTAAAAACAACAATGGCAAAATTCGTTAATGCAGAATCCGCTCCGGAACTCCATTACGAAGATGTCGACGTATCATTAATTAAACCAAGAATTCGCGATTATACGAAAAAACACTAATAGTAAAGGGGAGTGGGAGAAAGATGTCCGAAAATAAAACTGTAAAATTTATTATAAGTCGCCAGGCTGGACCTGACGCTGCTCCTTATCAGGAGGAATTTGAAATTCCATACCGCCCAAATATGAACGTTATTTCGGCTCTAATGGAAATTCGTAGAAATCCAGTAAATACAAAAGGTCAAAAAACTACACCAATTGCATGGGATATGAACTGTTTAGAAGAAGTTTGCGGTGCCTGCTCAATGGTTATCAATGGGAAGCCGCGCCAATCTTGTTCAGCACTTATTGACCACTTAGAGCAGCCTGTCCGTTTAGAACCAATGCGGACATTCCCGGTAGTCCGTGACTTACAGGTTGACCGAAGCCGAATGTTTGATTCATTAAAGAAAGTTAAAGCATGGATTCCAATCGACGGAACATATGATTTAGGACCTGGTCCACGTATGCCTGAGGTAAAGCGTCAATGGGCTTATGAGCTTTCAAAGTGTATGACATGCGGTGTTTGCCTTGAGGCTTGTCCAAATGTAAACAGCAAATCTAACTTTATTGGACCACAGCCATTATCACAAGTTCGTTTATTCAATGCACATCCAACTGGTGAAATGAATAAAGCTGAGCGTCTGGAAGCTATTATGGGTGACGGTGGTCTTGCAAATTGCGGTAATTCTCAAAACTGTGTACAATCTTGTCCAAAAGGTATTCCTTTAACTACATCGATTGCTGCATTAAACCGAGATGCAACTATCCAATCCTTTAAAAACTTCTTTGGCAGTGACCAAGTATAATTTTTTAAAAACCTCTTTTTCAATTAGGAAAAAGAGGTTTTTTTTTAAAAGGATAGTTTTCGTTGACAATATTAAACGTACATTTTTGTTATACTTATTTAAAATGTGTCGTAAAGAGGATCGTTTATGAAAATAAAATCATGGTTACCAAAAATTATTATAATCGCTGGTATTGTTGTATTGGGAATCGGGATATGGCAAATTATGAATGTGAGTAGTAAAACAAATGAAACTTTAGATAAAGCAAAACAACTCGTGGCAAAGAATCAGGTAAATCCTCCAAAGGGTAATCATAAAGGGGAAAATAGCCCAGCAAGCATTGGGGATACAATTGGTATTTTGGAGATTCCTAGAATAAAAGCGGAGTTGGCAATTGTTGAAGGAACGGACGAGGATGACCTTGAAAAAGGAGTAGGCCATTATAGAGGCTCTTCATTACCGGCTGAGCATGGCCAGATTGTTTTATCAGGGCATCGTGACACTGTTTTTCGCAGATTAGGGGAATTAAAAATTGATGACTCGTTAATTATCCAAAATTCTAAGGGATCCTATAAGTATAAAATCACCCATACAAAAATTGTAGATTCTAAGGATACAAGTATTATTACCCTTCAGAAGCAGAATGAAGAATTAATTGTAACGACTTGTTATCCATTCCGCTATATTGGGAACGCTCCAAAACGCTATATTATCTATGCTAAGCCAAGCTAATTTTGTTAAATCTGTAATTGTACAAGTAGGCAGAACTAGACTAACGTCTATTTTTTACAAATTCCTTCTCCTTTAAGGAAATACAGTCACTTCGATAGTTTCATTCACATATGATATCGTGACTAAAAATATACCCACCCCACGGTTCATAACTGGCGAAGGCAAGGAGGGTTACAATACTTGAAGGAGAATGAATATACTCACAAGCCATTACTCACCAAACGTGAAAAAGAAGTATTCGAACTGTTAGTACAAGACAAAACAACGAAAGAAATCGCTAGTGAATTATTTATCAGCGAGAAAACGGTTCGAAACCATATTTCAAATGCCATGCAAAAACTTGGTGTTAAAGGGCGTTCACAAGCGGTTGTAGAGCTCCTTCGTATGGGAGAGCTAGAACTTTAACAATGACCGGCATCCGTAATTGGAGGCCGGTTTTATATTTTAGATGAATGGCTTTTCGAAAACGTTTCTTGTTATTTTTTCTTGAAATTTAACGTAAAAAAGTAGAAAATAAAAAGAAATTAATAGGTTGTTTAATAATCATACAATTTGATTAGATCAAAAAGATATCAGGAAGCCTATTTAATGATAGGAGTTGGATGATTTATGAAACCCGAAAAAGCTGGCGGGGATATCATTGCAAATGTTGAAAAGGAATTACGCTACATAGCAGGGATCATCAAACAAAATGGCAGGGAGCTTTTAAGTGATTATACGATTACACCACCGCAGTTTGTTGCCTTGCAGTGGTTATTTGAAGATGGTGATATGACAATTGGTGAGCTTTCTACGAAAATATATACAGCCTGCAGCACAACAACAGATCTAATTGACAGGATGGAAAAAAATAATCTTGTCTTACGTATAAAGGATATAAATGACCGCCGCGTCGTTAGAATTCACCTGCTAGATGAAGGAAAAAGAATAATTGATGAAGTCATTAAAAAGCGTCAATGTTACTTGGAGGAAATATTAAAAAACTTTTCGGATAATGAAATAAAGGTCCTGCAAGAAAATTTAGTAAAACTGCATCAAGAAATGCGTAAAGAATGAGGCGAGATGTTTGATACAACCGATAGGTGTTATTGATTCTGGAGTCGGCGGATTGACGGTGGCCAAAGAGATCATGAGACAGCTGCCAAATGAACATATTATTTACTTAGGGGATACCGCCCGCTGCCCATATGGTCCGAGGTCACGTAGAGAAGTGAAAAGATTTACGTGGGAAATGACGACTTTCTTATTGCAAAAAAAGATCAAAATGCTTGTTATTGCTTGTAATACTGCAACAGCAGCGGCACTTGATGAAATCCAAAGAGAATTATCAATACCGGTTTTAGGAGTTATTAACCCAGGTGCACGGGCTGCAATAAAAAGTACAAAGAATTACCGGGTGGCCATTATTGGAACGGAAGGAACGGTAAAAAGTGGTGCCTATGAAAGAGCGTTAAAATCATTAAATAGTAGACTTTTTGTTACTAGTCTTGCCTGTCCAAAGTTTGTTCCACTTGTGGAGAGCGGGGAATATTCGGGATCGGTTGCAAGTAAACTAGTGGAAGAATCATTAAAACCGTTACTTGATCAAAACTTAGATACACTTATTTTGGGCTGTACCCATTATCCATTACTTGGACCGGTAATCAAAAGCTTCATGGGGGGAGAAGTAGATGTTATCAACTCGGGTGACGAAACTGCCCGGGAAATTAGCGCTATTCTTCAATACAAGGACATGCTGAGTATATGTGAAGACGAACCTATTCATGATTTTTATACTACCGGCTCGACAGCGATTTTTTCAAAAATAGCATCAGAGTGGCTTGGAATGCCAATTCAGAATGTGAAAAGAATAAAATTATGATCATATAGGCCGAACTTCTCAAAGTCTGGATTTTGGGAAATTCGGCTTTTTTTAGTAATATTTTTGTCCAATTTTCAATTTTTAAAATGGTCTAAATTTCTACCAAGCTCGTATATATGATAGTACAAACTGTCTTGGGAGGAATTCATATGTCCAGAAATAAAACAACTACCATTGTTTCAACGGTATTTGCATCATCACTTCTTTTGTCTGGATGCGGGTTGTTTGGAAATGAAGTGCAAAAGAAAATAGATCCGCCAAAAGATGTAACGATTGTAAAAGATAGCAATTCAGCTGTGACAACTACAAAAAAGGCAACAGAAACAGCGAAAAAGGACAATAAAACAGGTGAAATGGTTAAAACAGAGCTTTATTTAGTTGATAAAAATGGCTATGTGGTTCCACAAACAATTGCACTCCCCAAAACATCCTCAGTTGCTAAACAAGCCCTAGAATATTTAGTTGCAGACGGCCCTGTTTCAGAATTGCTTCCAAAGGGATTCCAGGCCGTATTACCTGCAGGGACTGAAGTAACTGTAGAAGTAAAAGATGGAGTAGCATCTGTTGATTTTTCAAAGGAATTTAAAAATTATCAAGCTAAGGATGAAATGAAAATACTTCAATCAGTTACTTGGACACTTACGCAATTTAATTCAATAAAAAACGTTAAGCTCTCACTGGCTGGTCAGCCGCTAAAGAAAATGCCAGTTTCCGGAACACCGGTTGGTGACAATCTTTCGAGAGCAAGTGGGATCAATATTGATACCGCAGATGCACTTGATATAACCAATACAAGGCCAGTAACGGTTTATTATATTGGTGGTGATGAAGGTTCATACTATTATGTCCCTGTAACACGCAGAGTCAGCAATCAGGTTAAAGACAATATAACAGCAGTTGTTGATGAGCTTGTGAAGGGCCCAAGTTACTCATCTAACCTTGTAACCGACTTTGTGTCAGGAGTGAAGCTTCTTGAGCCGCCAAAGGTTGATAATGAGAAAGTTACCTTGAATTTTAATGAGTCTATTTATGGCAGCTTTAAAGAAAAAGTAGTTTCCCAGCATTTATTAGATGCACTTGTATTATCGATTACAGAACAACAGGGAATAAAAGAAGTAGTAGTGGAAGTAAAAGGTAAAACAGAACTAGTAAAAGAGGATGGGAAAAAGTTGACTGCCCCGGTTACAAGACCAGAAAAAGTAAACACAGCCAGTTTTTAATCAAACTATTTTTGTTATACTATATAATGAAAATGAAAGAGGTGGACTGCCAGTGCCGCCTCTTCTTTTTATAAATATGAAAATGGGCTTTGGGCCCATCAAAGGAGGATAAGCTGTGCGAGTCGATGGCAGAGAACCAGTTCAGTTAAGACCTATACATATTGAAACTAATTATTTAAAACATCCTGAGGGCTCAGTGCTTATATCGGTTGGAGATACAAAAGTGATTTGTGCTGCAAGTATTGAAGAAAGAGTTCCTCATTTTATGAGAGGGGAAGGAAAAGGGTGGATAACGGCAGAATATTCAATGTTGCCAAGAGCAACAGAACAAAGAAACATTCGGGAATCTTCAAAAGGAAAAGTCTCCGGTAGGACAATGGAAATACAACGGCTTATTGGGAGAGCACTTCGCGCCATTGTTGATCTAAGTGCGATCGGGGAGAGAACGGTTTGGATCGATTGTGATGTGATACAAGCAGATGGAGGCACCCGGACCGCTTCTATTACTGGAGCCTTTGTGGCAATGGCTTACGCGTTAAATAACTTAGTTGAAAAACGGTCACTTTCCAAATTTCCGATTACTGATTTCCTAGCTGCAACGAGCGTAGGGATTCTAAAAAACAATCAAGTAGTTCTCGATCTCAATTATTCTGAGGATTCAAGTGCTCAGGTTGATATGAATATTGTCATGACAGGAAATGGAGAATTTGTTGAGCTACAAGGAACGGGTGAAGAAGCTACTTTTTCTCAAACACAGCTCCAAGAATTACTTGGAGTGGGCCAGGAAGGGTTAGTAGAGCTATTTGAGCACCAAAGAACTGCACTTGGAGAGGAAATAACCAAAAAAATAGAAGCTAGACGAAAAAAATAAGGGAGAGTATTTTAATGAAAGAAGTTGTCATTGCGACGAAAAATAAAGGGAAAGCAAGAGAATTCGAAGCGATCTTTGCACCGAGAGGATTTGCCGTTCGTACGTTGCTTGATTATCCAGAGATAGCTGATATTGAAGAGACTGGCCACACCTTTGAAGAAAATGCGATCATAAAAGCTGAAGCTGTTGCTGCCATGCTGAATAAAATAGTGATGAGCGATGATTCCGGTTTGATTATCGATCCATTAGAAGGAAGACCTGGCATTTATTCAGCCAGGTATGCAGGTGAACAAAAGGATGATCAGGCAAACATCGATAAGGTATTGAATGAATTGGCCGGTGTACCTTCAACTAAACGAACAGCCCGATTTTACTGTGCACTTGCTTTAGCTGTTCCAGGTCAAAAAACACAGACTGTTTCAGGTACCTGTGAGGGTCAGATCCTAGAAGAACGAAGAGGTACCAACGGTTTTGGCTATGATCCGATTTTTTTGGTTACTGAAAAAGGGCTTTCAATGGCAGAGCTGCCATCCGAAGAAAAAAACCAGCTTAGCCATAGGGCTAAGGCAATTAAAAAGCTGGATGCTGTTTTGGATTCTATTTTGGATAGGGATCTATCATGAGTAAGATTCTTGTCGTCAGTGACAGTCATGGCTTAACGAAGGAGCTTGAGGCATTGAAGGAGCGGTATCGTGATGGGGTTGATTTAATGATCCATTGCGGTGACTCGCAGTTAATGGCTGATGATAAGGATATGGCTGGCTTTGTTGCCGTCAGGGGGAACTGTGACTTTGATTCTCGGTACCCGATGGACAGATTGGAAGAGATCGCTGGAAAAAAGGTTTATGTTACACATGGACATAAATATTCTGTGAAAACATCGTTAATGAATCTTCATTACCGTGCAAGCGAAGTACAGGCAGATATTGTATGTTTCGGCCACTCGCATGTATTAGGAGCGGAAATGATTGCCGGAGTTTTGTTTTTAAACCCGGGGAGTATCTTTCTTCCACGTGAGCGTCGTGAGAAAACTTATGTAATTCTGGACTTGGTCGAGGGACAAATTCATTTGTCCGTCTTTGAGTTGAATGGAAGAAAAATTCCAGAATTATCACGTAACTTTGTTTAGTCATATTTGGAAATCATTGCATACTATAATGGAGAGAGTAGCTTTTTTCTCTCCATTACTTTTTTAATAAAATATTGTTGACATTTTATAGAGAGGAATATATAATAAATCTTGTCTTTGATAATTAAATACGTCCCAGTAGCTCAGCTGGATAGAGCAACGGCCTTCTAAGCCGTGTGTCGGGGGTTCGAATCCCTCCTGGGACGCCATTGCTTACACCAATTAATTACATACCAAAATTTAACTCATCCAACAAGGTGGGTTTTTTTATGTTTATAAAAAGTCGACTTGCAAACAAAATAATTTACAGTCATAACGTAGTTGTCAAGTTTTGTCTTTTTCTCTTTTCCATGCTAAACTATTTTTCAATACAACACTGAGGACGGTAAAAAAATGAAAAAACGGGAACCGGTAAGGAAAAAGGATAACGTAATCTACTTTCCCGAGCTTGAAAAGCGATTAACCGAGAAAGGTCTAGAAAGCCTGAAAACGAAAAGATACAATGAAGCTATTCATTATTTAGAAGGCGCCAAGGAATTAGATCCGGAAAACGAAGATATTCTAATTGGCCTTGTCCTTGCCTACTTTGAAGCAGGAGCCTACCAAAAAGCAAAGGATCTCGCCAAAGAAATGCTTTTATTAGGAATGGGCGATTATTTTCAAATGGTTGACCTATACTTAACGATCCTTATCCAGCTTCATGAATACACTGAAATAGTCACAACGATTGAGGCGTTACTAGAGGAATGGGAAATACCACCAGACCGGAATGAACATTTTTTAAACATTCTTCAATTTAGCAGACGAATGGCTGAAAATGAGCATCCGGACGAAGAGGAAGAAAAAGAGGGAAGCTCAATAGCAGGAGATCACAGAAAAGAGCTAAAGCTTTATTCATTAATGGATCCAAATGAGCAAATGCTCCTTGTCTCCGAGCTTACTGATAAAAATATCCGACCCTATCTCCAGGAAATTCAAGACTATTTACGATCTGACCTGGGTCATCCATTCTTTAAGACCATGCTTTTAAATCTATTAAAGGATCAAGACTATGATCAGGAAGTGATGGTCCATAAATTTAAGCTTGAAAACAGTTTTGTTCCGAACGCTCTGCCTGAAATAAGTTCACAGCCAAGAATGGAGACGATCATTGAACTTGTAAAAGAGAAATTAGAAAATAACGATCCGATTCTTTTTCAAAATATTAAAAGCTTAGTGGAACGTCATTTTTTAATTACGTATCCATTTATTCTAGAACCATTAGACCCAAATGCATGGGCAGCGGGCTTCCATTTTATTGCATTACAGTACTATGGCGACGAACCGCAGAGAAGCCATTTTACCTGTGAATATGACATTTCTATAGAAGAATTAGAAGCAGCAGTCCATCGTATAAAGGAAATAGAAGAAATTTCTTATCCGATAATTTAGCTGTGGATATTGAAACAAAACAAACCTATGTTATAATGTAGTGGTTGCATTGTGTAAAAATAAGATTTTACATAATAATGAATAGTACTTGATGGACAAGACATATTCACCCAATTTGTTACGAATGAAATGAGAATAGATTGTTGGAGGGAAAATCGAATGACTGCAAAGTGGGAAAAGTTAGAAGGAAACAGTGGCGTTCTTACTGTTGAAGTAAGTGCTGACAAAGTAAACGAAGGTTTAGATGAAGCATTTAAAAAGGTTGTCAAACAAGTAAATGTACCAGGCTTCCGTAAAGGAAAAATGCCCCGTGCCATGTTTGAAAAACGTTTTGGTGTAGAATCACTTTATCAAGATGCCCTTGATATCCTTCTTCCAGAAGCATATGGAAATGCGATCGATGAAACAGGAATTGAGCCAATTGACCGTCCTGACATCGATATCGAACAAATGGAAAAAGGAAAAGAACTGATCTTCAAAGCAACTGTTACTGTTAAACCTGAAGTGAAGTTAGGTGAATACAAAGGCCTTGAAGTAGAAGATTTCGATACAAACGTTACAGATGAAGATATTACGAAAGAATTAGAAGCACTTCAAAGCCGTCATGCTGAACTTGTTGTCAAAGAAGATGGCAAAGCTGAAAATGGCGATACAGTCGTAATCGACTTTGAAGGTTTTGTTGATGGAGAAGCTTTCGAAGGTGGAAAAGCAGAGAATTATTCCCTTGAATTAGGTTCTAACTCTTTCATTCCTGGCTTTGAAGAGCAGTTAGTTGGATTAGCTGCTGGCGAATCAAAGGATGTAGAAGTATCATTCCCTGAAGAGTATCATGCGGCTGAATTAGCTGGAAAACCTGCAGTATTTAAAGTTACACTTCATGAAATTAAAGCAAAGGAACTTCCTGAGCTTGATGATGAATTTGCTAAAGATGCAGATGATGAAGTAGAATCACTTGATGAATTAAAAGAAAAAATTAAAACCCGTTTAAAGAGTAGCAAAGAACATGAAGCAGAGCATCATCTTCGTGATACAGTTGTTGAAAAAGCAGCTGCAAATGTTGAAGTTGAAATTCCAGACGTCATGATTAACACTGAAATAAACCGTATGATGCAAGAATTTGAACAACGTCTGCAAATGCAAGGAATGAATTTAGAGCTTTACTTCCAATTCTCAGGTCAAGATCAAAACGCACTTCGTGAACAAATGAAAGAAGAAGCAGAAAAACGTGTTCGTTTTAACTTGACATTAGAAGCAATTGCTAAAGCAGAAAATCTCGAAGCAACAGAAGAAGATGTTGATGCAGAATTAGCAAAAATGGCTGAAATGTATAACATGACAGTTGAAAATATTAAAGCTGCACTTGGCGGGGTTGAAGGTATTAAAGCTGACCTTAAGCTTAACAAAGCAGTAGATTTCCTTGTTGCAAATAAAAAATAAGCAAAAACAGAAAACAAGGCACGATAAAATCGTGTCTTGTTTTATACAATTAGCAAATTACATATTATAATAGAGGTAAGGAGATTGGACTGGGAAAATTTCTACATAGTTAATTTTAGAAAAAGTGGTGGTTGTTCCGACTTAATCGATTCATTAATGGTTAAGCTTAAGTGAGTACATAAATTATCTCTTACTTGAGGTGTCAAACAAAGCAAGAGCTAGTAACATAACAATTACAAGAGTTTTTATTTCCCGTCCATTGACTAAATATGTTACAATGCAATACATATAACGCTGGAAAAATAAATAAGCTCTTAGTGTTGTTTGGCATTCGCTGCTTTTAAGAATAGAATAGATGTTTTCAAGGGGTGAAAGGATGTTTAAATTTAATGATGAAAAAGGGCAGTTAAAATGTTCCTTCTGTGGTAAAACTCAGGATCAGGTTCGTAAGTTAGTTGCTGGACCTGGAGTATATATTTGTGATGAATGTATTGAGTTGTGCACAGAAATTGTTGAAGAAGAGCTTGGAACCGAAGAAGAAGTAGAATTTAAAGATGTACCAAAACCAAGAGAAATTCGCGAAATATTGGATGAGTATGTTATTGGTCAAGACCAAGCAAAGAAATCGCTTTCAGTTGCGGTTTATAACCACTATAAACGTATAAATTCTAATAGTAAAATTGATGATATTGAACTTTCAAAAAGTAACATTTGTATGATTGGACCGACTGGTAGTGGAAAAACACTCCTCGCTCAAACACTAGCGCGCATTTTAAATGTTCCGTTTGCAATTGCAGATGCTACATCGTTAACAGAAGCAGGCTATGTTGGGGAAGATGTTGAAAATATCTTATTAAAATTGATCCAATCTGCTGACTATGATGTGGAAAAAGCAGAGAAGAGCATCATTTATATTGACGAAATTGATAAAATTGCCCGGAAGTCAGAAAACCCTTCCATTACAAGAGATGTTTCCGGTGAAGGTGTACAGCAGGCTTTGTTGAAAATTCTTGAAGGTACTGTTGCGAGCGTTCCCCCTCAAGGCGGAAGGAAACACCCACACCAAGAATTTATTCAAATCGATACAACGAATATTTTATTTATTTGCGGTGGGGCTTTTGATGGGGTTGACACCATTATTAAAAGACGCTTAGGGCAAAAAGTAATTGGATTCGGCTCTGATAACAAGCAGCAGCTTGAACTTGGACATAAAGAGTTACTTTCCAAGGTCTTACCTGAAGATTTACTTCGCTTTGGTTTAATTCCTGAATTTATTGGACGACTTCCAGTTATCGCAAGCCTTGAGCAGCTTGATGAAAGTGCACTAATTGAAATTTTGACTAAGCCAAAGAATGCTCTCGTTAAGCAATATCAAAAAATGCTTGAGCTAGACGATGTCGAATTGGAATTTGAAGAAGATGCACTAAAAGAAATTGCGAAAAAAGCAATCGAGCGAAAAACAGGAGCACGTGGATTGCGCTCAATAATTGAAGGAATCATGCTTGATGTTATGTTTGATTTACCTTCACGAGATGATATTACAAAGTGTGTCATTACCCAAGAGACAGTTACCGAAAACAGCCTTCCAAAATTAATATTAGAAGATGGAACGGTTGTTGAAGAAGAAAAAAAAACATCCGCTTGATAGAAAAGCGGCAACGTCGGCACTAGCACATCCTGTGCGTCGAAGCTAGACAAAGAAAATTTAAAAGCGATAAAAGAGGCCAGGCAAATTGCCTGGCCTCTTTTATTCATAATACAATATTCTTATTCCTTGTTTATTCCCACTTCTTACAGGAAATACTAAAAGAAATTGATTAGTATTTAGTTGCAGGAGGGAATAGGATGAGTTGGACGGGGATCGCCTTATTTATACAACTATTTTTCGGTATTATCATTGGTCTCTATTTTTGGAACTTACTAAGAAATCAAAGGACACAAAAGGTTTCCATTGATCGGGAATCCCGTAAGGAAATGGAACAGCTGCGAAAAATGAGGTCGATAGCACTGACAGAACCACTTTCAGAGAAAGTGCGACCAACTAGCTTTCAGGATATTGTTGGGCAGGAGGATGGAATTAAATCCTTAAAAGCTGCATTATGTGGACCGAATCCTCAGCATGTAATTATTTATGGACCTCCAGGAGTTGGGAAAACTGCAGCGGCTCGACTTGTGTTAGAGGAAGCAAAAAAGAATGCTAAATCGCCGTTTTCTCCTAGTTCTGTTTTTGTTGAATTGGACGCAACAACAGCAAGATTTGATGAGCGGGGAATTGCAGACCCGTTGATTGGATCCGTGCATGATCCGATTTACCAAGGGGCAGGGGCTATGGGGCAGGCAGGGATTCCACAACCAAAGCAAGGAGCAGTAACAAATGCTCATGGCGGAGTTTTGTTCATCGATGAAATCGGTGAACTGCATCCAATCCAAATGAATAAACTTCTTAAGGTATTGGAGGACCGAAAAGTATTTTTGGAAAGTGCTTATTACCATGAGGAAAACAACCAAATACCTACCCATATACATGATATTTTTAAAAATGGGCTACCGGCAGACTTCCGGCTAATCGGCGCTACAACGCGGACCCCAAGTGAGATTCCACCGGCAATCCGCTCACGTTGTATGGAGGTTTTTTTCAGGGACTTAACCCAAGAGGAAATTTTCAGCGTTGCAAAAAATGCGGCAGACAAAGTCAATTTGTCGATCCAGGAAACAGGGCTAAATACGTTGGCTAACTATGCAAGAAATGGCAGGGAAGCTGTCAATATGATTCAAATTGCGGCGGGGTTAGCGATTACTGATGATCGTGATTACATAAAAGATGAGGAAATTGAATGGGTCATTCACTCGAGCCAATTGTCGCCTCGAATGGAAAGAAAGATTCATAATAATTCTAGCATTGGCCTAGTAAATGGACTGGCTGTATTTGGTCCGAATTCCGGGGCTCTTCTCGAAATTGAGGTAACAGCGATTCCGGCCAAAGAGAAGGGGTCCATTAACATTACCGGTATAGTGGACGAAGAAAGTATTGGGACCCAAGGAAAATCGATTCGCCGTAAGAGCATGGCGAGAGGTTCAATTGAAAATGTCATAACTGTTTTGCGTTCAATGGGAGTGCCCGCTGATGAATTCGATATTCATGTGAATTTTCCAGGCGGAGTTCCAATTGATGGACCATCTGCCGGGATTGCTATGGCAACAGGGATTTATTCTGCAATTTATAAAATTCCAGTCGACAATGAAATTGCCATGACCGGGGAGATTGGAATCCATGGGAATGTCAAGCCAATTGGCGGTGTTTATCCAAAGGTAGTGGCAGCCAAAAAGGCAGGGGCAAAAATGGTCATTATTCCTGAAGAAAATTTACAAACGATCCTAGGTGAAATAAAAGGGATCAACATTGTGCCTGTTAACCATCTTAATGAGGTGTTTGAACAAGCGCTCGTAAAAATGCAGCATAAGCATGAAGCAATCCCAGCGTCGATTGAATTATCTAAAAAGGAAACGATATAAAGGAAAGCGCCGGAGCTAGACAGTTCTTATAGTGTAAACCTTCTATTTTCTTATCTTTTTAATTGGACTCCCTCTCCTTCATTCATTAAAGAAGTGGTAGTTTTCGAAATCTAGAAAAAAACTTCGGTTCGGTGATTCAATCCGAAGTTTTTTTCTATTTTAGGGGAAAATAACTCTCAGATGATATCTTGGGGGACACATATTAAGACATCTTGAAGAATGTTTTTACAAAATTCCCTTAGATTAGACACTTACCTATAAATAGGATAAAATTTGTACAAAGACTAATCTTACTTAATAAGCGCAAGTGTAAAATTTCTTATTTGGAGGTGCTAAATATTGGAAAAAACAGAACAGGTATTAATTCCACTATTGCCGCTTCGGGGGCTGCTTGTATATCCGACAATGGTTCTTCATTTAGATGTAGGTCGTGATAAGTCGGTACAATCGCTTGAAAAGGCAATGGTTGATGATCATTTAATATTCTTAACAACACAAAAGGAAATATCGATTGATGAACCATCTGAAGATGACTTATACAACGTGGGCACGATAACAAAGGTAAAACAAATGCTAAAACTCCCAAATGGAACGATCCGAGTTTTGGTTGAAGGGTTACAAAGAGGTAAGATCCTTTCTTTTCATGACGAAGACACTTATCTTGCTGTAACGGTTGAGCCATATGAAGAAACAGACATTAAAGATGTTGAAGACGAAGCATTAATGAGAACCATGCTTAATTACTTTGAACAATACATAAAATTATCAAAAAAAATATCGGCTGAAACATATGCGTCTGTTACAGACATTGAAGAACCGGGACGAATGGCCGATATTATTGCATCACACCTGCCATTAAAGCAAAAAGAAAAGCAGGAAATCCTTGAAACCCTTGAAGTAAAAGACCGAATGAATCGCGTGATTGATATCATTCATAATGAAAAAGAAGTACTAAATCTCGAAAAGAAAATTGGCCAACGTGTCAAACGTTCAATGGAAAGAACCCAAAAGGAATATTATTTACGGGAACAAATGAAAGCTATTCAGAAAGAACTAGGTGATAAGGAAGGTAAAACAGGCGAAATAGCCGACTTTACTGAGAAAATTGACAAAGCCGGGATGCCGGATCATGTCAAACAAGCTGCATTAAAGGAACTTGACCGCTATGAAAAGGTTCCAACTAGCTCCGCTGAGAGTTCGGTAATCCGAAATTATATTGAATGGCTCTTAAGCTTACCGTGGATAGAAAAGACGGAAGATGACCTTGATATCCACCGGGCGGAAAGAATTTTAAACCAAGACCATTATGGACTTGAAAAAGTCAAAGAACGTGTGTTGGAATATTTGGCTGTTCAGCAGCTCACTCATTCATTAAAGGGTCCGATCCTTTGTCTTGCCGGACCTCCAGGTGTTGGTAAAACGAGCCTTGCCCGCTCCATTGCAAAATCATTAAAACGAAAATTTGTTCGAGTATCCCTTGGCGGCGTCCGCGATGAATCTGAAATTCGGGGTCATCGAAGGACCTATGTGGGCGCAATGCCTGGACGGATTATTCAGGGAATGAAAAAAGCAGGAACGGTTAATCCGGTCTTTTTACTAGACGAAATTGATAAAATGTCGAACGATTTTCGTGGAGACCCTTCTTCGGCCATGCTCGAAGTACTCGACCCAGAACAGAACAATAATTTTAGTGACCATTATATTGAAGAACCATATGATTTATCCAAGGTAATGTTTATTGCAACAGCCAATAACTTAGCTACCATTCCTGGTCCGCTTCTTGATCGTATGGAGATTATTTCCATTGCTGGTTATACTGAGATTGAAAAGGTTCATATAACAAAAGATCATTTGCTTCCAAAACAGCTTCAAGAACATGGACTTTCAAAGGGAACTTTACAAATTCGTGATGAAGCGGTTTTACGAGTGGTTCGCTATTATACACGTGAAGCAGGTGTTCGGAGTCTCGAACGGCAATTGGCATCCATTTGTCGTAAAACAGCCAAAATCGTGGTTTCTGGCGATAAAAAGCGTGTTGTTATTACCGACAAGAACCTTGAAGAGTTTTTAGGAAAACCAAGGTTCCACTATGGACAGGCTGAACTGGTAGATCAAGTAGGGGTAGCAACTGGACTAGCCTATACAACAGTCGGCGGGGATACACTGCAAATTGAAGTTTCTCTTTCACCTGGAAAAGGAAAACTTATCTTAACAGGTAAACTGGGAGATGTTATGAAGGAATCAGCACAAGCGGCCTTTAGTTATGTTCGCTCAAAAACGAAGGAGTTTGGGATTGACGAAGATTTCCACGAAAAATATGATATTCATATTCATGTCCCTGAAGGAGCCGTTCCAAAGGATGGGCCTTCAGCAGGAATCACAATTGCAACTGCACTTGTTTCGGCGCTAACAGGAAAAGCGATCCGCAGAGAGGTTGGTATGACAGGGGAAATCACATTACGGGGAAGAGTTCTACCAATTGGTGGCTTAAAGGAAAAGTCACTTGGTGCTCACAGGGCAGGATTAACAAAAATTATTCTTCCAAAGGACAATGAAAAGGATATTGATGATATTCCTGAAACCGTAAGAAATGATTTGGAATTTGTTCTTGTCTCTAATGTCGATGAAGTATTAAGTCATGCCCTTGTTGAAGGTGCTGCTGAATGAAAGTTACAAGTTCGGATATTGTCATTAGTGCGGTAAAACCTGCCCAATACCCTGACACAACATTACCTGAGTTTGCGTTAGCGGGGCGGTCAAATGTCGGGAAATCGTCCTTTATCAATAAGATGCTAAACCGGAAAGGGTTAGCACGGATCTCTTCAAAACCAGGGAAGACCCAGACATTAAATTTTTACTTAATCAACGAAATTCTTCATTTTGTGGACGTACCCGGTTATGGCTACGCAAAGGTTTCCAAATCGGAACGAGAAGCGTGGGGGAAAATGATTGAGACATACTTTATGAGCAGAGAGCAATTAAAGGCAGCAGTATTAATCGTGGACTTACGACATCCGCCCTCAAAAGATGATCAAATGATGTATAATTTTTTGAAGCATTACGAAATTCCCTGTGTGGTGATCGCCACAAAGGCTGACAAAATTCCAAAAGGAAAATGGCAGAAGCATTTAAAGGTCACAAAAGAGACATTGGACCTTGAAAAAAGTGACCATCTTATTCTCTTTTCTTCTGAAACAGGACTGGGGAAGGATCAAGCTTGGACGGTTTTGGAAAGCTATATATAAGAAAAGCGCAAGCGCCTGTTTAGCGAAGTACACTAGTCGCTGGGCGCTGGCCGACTAAAAGCGCTGGCGGCAACGTCGGCACTAGCACTTCCTGTGCGTCGAAGCTGGACAATTCTCAAAGTCAAAAATTTATACATTCTTATCTTTTAAAGAAAAAGCGCTTAGTACTGAGGCTAAGCGCTATTTCTTTCTTTTATAGAGAAGAAAAAATCCGATTCCAATTAGGACAAGAGGCCAAAACTTCCACACCATTGAAACTCCGTTTTGAAGCAGACCGAAATAAGTTGAGATTTTATCATAAAACAACAAAATAATGGATAAAATTAGAAAAAGAACTGCTTGAAATAAACCTGAATGTGTCTTTTGATAACGGAGAAGGCAGCCAAGGGCAACAATTAGTACAAATGAGCCAACCTGGTTACTCCAAAAAGCATATTGGTTAAGGACGTGAAAATATAGTCCAAATCCAACTAGTATTACCCCAGGGAGAATGGCCTCATAATCTTTTCCAATATAACCTTGACCTAAAAAAGCAATTCCAATGATCAACATTAATGTAGGCCAAGTAAACAATTGTGGCATCATAGTTATGCTTGTTTGCTGTAAAAAAAAGTAAGCTCCAACCCCGATTAAAATAATCCCCGGGAATATTCGTTGATTTTTCATGAATCCACCACTTCCAAAAAGGTTCACTTGAAATATTGTTAATTTTTTGTTACTGTACTATAGAAAGTACTGTCGTAATTAAGCAATTTTAGTCGTAATTATCGTAACATAACCTTTCGTTTTCTGTTCACATTATTTTGACTAAAGTTAAAATAATGCGTGGTATAATTATAATAGATATAATGTAATCCTTATTGTTGTGGGGGTGTCTTGCAAGTAATGCATATTTTAGTGATTGGTGTTAACTATAAAACTGCCCCTGTTGAAATTCGTGAGCGGTTAACATTTAATGAAACGGATCTTGGGGAAGCAATAAAAAAATTACAAACAAAAAAGAGTATTCTCGAAAATATTATCTTGTCGACATGTAATCGGACCGAAATTTATGCAGTTGTTGATCAACTACATACTGGCCGCTATTATATTAAGGAATTCTTGTCTGAATGGTTTGGTCTTGAGCAAGAGGAGTTTTCTCCGTTTTTAAATTATTATGAGGAAGACGCAGCGATAGAACATTTATTAAAGGTTCCCTGTGGTTTAACCTCAATGATATTAGGTGAAACACAAATCCTCGGACAGGTGCGGACGGCATTTTTACAGGCACAAGAATGTGAGACTACCGGTACAGTATTTAACCGTCTTTTTAAACAGGCATTAACAGTTGCAAAACGCGGCCATTCTGAAACAGAAATTGGTACAAACGCTGTCTCTGTTAGTTACGCTGCTGTGGAACTAGCGAAGAAGATCTTCGGTTCGCTTGACCATAAGCACGTCCTTATTTTAGGTGCAGGAAAAATGGGTGAATTAGCTGCCCAAAACCTGCATGGAAGCGGTGTAAGAAAAGTAACAGTCATTAACAGAACGTTTGAAAAGGCGATTGATCTTGCAGGTCGTTTTGCCGGACAAGCAAAAACGATGGAAGAACTCGAGGGCTCTCTTGTGGATGCTGATATTTTAATAAGCTCTACCGGTTCTAAGAACTTTGTCATTACAAAAGAAACAGTTGCAAAAGTAGTAAAGCAGCGAAAGGGCAAGCCGCTATTTATGGTAGATATTGCTGTACCAAGAGATTTGGATCCGCAAATTGCCGAATTAGAAAATGTCTTTCTATATGATATTGATGATTTGGAAGGCATTGTTGAAGCAAACCTGCAGGAGCGCAAAAAAGCTGCTGAAAAAATATCAATTATGATTGAAAAAGAAATTGTTGAATTCAAGCAGTGGCTTGGAATGCTTGGGGTAGTCCCAGTCATTTCTGCATTACGAGAAAAAGCGCTGTCTATTCAAGCAGAAACGATGGAAAGCATTGAACGAAAAATCCCGCATTTATCCGAGCATGATAAAAAAGTCTTAAGTAAACATACAAAAAGTATTATTAATCAGCTGTTAAAAGACCCGATTCTCCAAGCTAAAGAAATGGCTGCCAAACCTGATGCTAGTAAATCTTTGGACTTATTTATGAAGATTTTTAATATTGAAGATCTTGTTGATCAGCAACAACCAAAGGCAGCCGAAACCAAAAAAACTTTGGTTCAAAATCCTCAGGCTTCCTTTCAGTCATAAGAGGTAATACGATGGTTGACATCTATATGTCACGACTGCATGAGCTAACAGTCGTACTTTATGCCTTCAGCGTATTGTTGTATTTTTTTGACTTCATTCATCATAACCGGAAGGCAAATCGAATTGCCTTCTGGTTACTTGCATTTGTATGGGTTTTACAAACGGCATTTTTATGCTTATATATGGTGAACACTGGAAGATTTCCTGTTCTAACTATTTTTGAGGGTCTTTATTTCTATGCTTGGGTACTTGTTACACTCTCACTTGGAATCAATCGTTTACTAAGAATGGATTTTATTGTATTTTTTACAAATATACTTGGATTTATTGTTATGGCGATCCATACCTTCGCCCCTGTACAATACCAATCCCACATTGTTGCCCAAAAGCTAGTATCTGAACTGTTGCTGATCCATATTACAATGGCAATTCTATCATATGGAGCCTTTTCTCTTTCCTTTGTGTTTTCCTTGCTTTATTTAATTCAATACGACTTACTGAAGCGGAAAAAATGGGGAACGCGACTAGTAAGGTTAGCAGATTTAAACAAACTTGAACATTTATCCTATGTATTAGCCGTTATCGGTGTTCCAATGCTGATGTTAGGACTGATATTAGGAGTTCAATGGGTTTTGATCAAAGTTCCTTGGGTACATTGGTATGACAGCAAAGTGCTTGGATCCTTTATTGTTTTAACTGGATACAGCATTTACTTGTATTTAAAGATAGGGAAGGGCATGTCGGGGAAAAGTTTGGCATTGTGGAATGTCGGATCTTTCTTGATTGTTTTAATCAACTTTTTTTTATTTGGTCAATTATCATCTTTCCATTTATGGTACTCATAAGGCGAAACTTCCATCAGTGGGATGCTTTCCCACACTGATGGTTAGTAGAGCCAATCGGGCATTTACGGGCAGTTAGCCGTACTTAGAAATTTTATTTTTAATTAACTTTTTATACTGCCCGTTAATGCGGGATAAGAAGCAGGAGGCAGCTATGCGAAAAATCATTGTCGGGTCTAGAAAGAGCAAATTAGCGTTAACACAAACAAATTGGGTAATCGAGCAGCTTAAAAAACTCGGCGGTCCATTTGAATTTGAGGTAAAGGAAATTGTCACAAAGGGAGATAAGATTGTCGACGTTACTCTCTCAAAGGTCGGTGGAAAAGGCTTATTTGTGAAGGAAATTGAACAAGCCATGCTAGATAAAGAAATTGATATGGCTGTACATAGCATGAAAGATATGCCAGCGGTACTTCCGGAAGGCCTTACGATCGGATGTGTCCCATTCCGTGAGGATCACCGGGATGCGCTCATTTCAAAAGATAATGTTTCATTTAAAGAGTTAAAACCAGGATCCATTATTGGTACCAGCAGCCTGCGCCGCGGTTCTCAATTATTAAATGCTCGGCCAGATTTAGAAATTAAATGGATCCGTGGAAATGTAGACACAAGATTAAGCAAGCTGGAAGGCGACGAATACGATGCGATTATTCTTGCAGCAGCTGGTTTATCTCGGCTTGGCTGGGCATCAGATGTTGTCACTGAATTTTTAGATACTGATCTTTGTATCCCTGCCGTCGGACAAGGGGCATTATCAATCGAGTGCCGACAGGACGATCAGGAGCTGCTTGACCTTTTTGAAAAATTCACAGACAAGAAAACGGAAAGAGCAGTGCGGGCAGAGCGGGCTTTCCTGCAAAAAATGGAGGGCGGCTGTCAGGTTCCGATTGGTGGCTTTGCCCATATTAACGAAGCAGATGAAGTGGTTCTAAACGTTTTAGTAGCGTCTCCTGATGGAAAAGAAGTTTATAAAGAAGAATTGACAGGGCAAAATCCTGAAAAACTTGGAAACCAAGCTGCTGACTTGCTCATTGAAAAAGGGGCAAAAGACTTGATTGACAGGGTTAAACGAGAGCTTGATGGTGAATGATAAAATCATTGCCCATGCAGAATAAAAAAATTCTTGTTCCAAGAGACAAAAAGGAAGCAAAATCTTTTTCACGCTTGCTTGAAGGCTTTGGAGGGATTCCGATCGAAATCCCTCTTATTGCTTTTCGACCGGTGCAAGTCGGCCAAAAGCTTCGCATATTGCTAGAAACACTGCATACATATGATTGGATTATTTTCACAAGTAAGGTAACCGTTGAAACATTCATAACCTTAATTGGAACTAAAAACCTGGATACCTTTCCCAAAATTGCTGTTATTGGTAAAAAGACAGCGGAATCGCTTCGTACAAACGGATTAACGGCAGAATTTTTGCCAAGTAAGTTTGTCGCAGAAACCTTTGTTGAGGAATTTTTACCAAACATTCACAGTGGAATAAAGGTGCTTGTTCCTAAAGGAAATCTTGCAAGGGATTACATAGCAGAATCATTACGAAATGGTGGAGCCACTGTTGATGAAGCAATCGTGTATGAAACCTATATGCCCGAGGAAAGCCGAACCAAGCTGGCAACAATGATTGCCGAAAAACAGCTGGATATACTTATGTTTACAAGTTCGTCAACAGTTGACCACTTTATGGATGTTATTAGGGAATACAGGCTTGAAAATCAGCTTGAAGGCTGTTTGATCGGATGTATTGGACCGGTAACAGAGAAAAAACTGAAATCGTACGGTTTTTCTGTTCATGCTTCACCTAAAGTGTATACTGTCGAAGAAATGATCAAAAGTATGAATGCCTATCTTGAAGATCAATAATGGAGGTATAGTATATGGAACTTCAATTTTCACGTCATCGCCGTTTGCGTACTAGTGCAAACATGCGTGCATTAGTAAGAGAAAATCATTTAAAGGCAGAGGACTTTATTTACCCGCTCTTTATTGTTGAAGGTGAAAATATTTGTAAAGAGGTATCTTCCATGCCTGGAGTTTTCCAACACTCTCTAGACAGAATAGAGCCTGAATTGGAAGAAATCAATTCACTTGGGATCAAGTCGGTTATTTTATTTGGTGTTCCTGCATCAAAAGATGAATGCGGAACAGGGGCCTTCCACGATCACGGGATTATCCAAGAGGGAACTCGATTTATTAAAGAAAGATATCCAGAAATGATCGTAGTTGCTGACACATGCTTATGTGAATATACAAGTCATGGTCATTGCGGAGTTGTATCAGGAGAGAAAATTTTAAATGACGAATCCCTCGATCTCCTCGTGAAAGCTGCCGTAAGCCAAGCTAAGGCAGGTGCCGATATTATTGCTCCATCCAACATGATGGACGGATTTGTTGCTGCCATCCGCGCTGGTTTGGATGAAGCTGGTTTTATTGATATTCCGATTATGTCCTATGCTGTTAAATATTCATCTGCTTTTTATGGACCATTCCGTGAAGCTGCAGAAGGAGCTCCACAGTTTGGCGACCGTAAAACCTATCAAATGGATCCAGCCAATCGCTTGGAAGCCTTTAGAGAGGCAGAATCAGACGTTGCTGAGGGCGCAGACTTTTTAATTATAAAACCTGGTATGCCATACCTTGATATCGTTCGTGATATAAAAAATAATTTTACCCTTCCGATTGTTACTTACAATGTAAGCGGTGAATATGCAATGGTGAAAGCAGCGGCATTGAACGGCTGGATTGATGAGAAACCTGTGGTTCTCGAAATGCTGCTCGGAATGAAACGTGCAGGTGCAGACCTCATTATCACTTATCATGCGAAAGACGCTTGTCGCTGGCTGCAAGAAGAAAAGTAAGCTAAGTTAGTTGGAAACACGGTCACCAAAAGGAGACAAATGGTACCTATTGATCCTATACATCCGAAAAGAGGGAAACTGATGCGTTCATACACTAAATCAATTGAAGCATTTAAAGAAGCTCAAACTCTCATGCCAGGCGGTGTTAACAGTCCTGTTCGTGCTTTTAAATCAGTTAATATGGATCCGATCTTTATGGAAAGAGGAAAAGGTTCAAAAATTTATGATATTGATGGCAATGAATATATTGATTATGTTTTGTCATGGGGTCCACTAATTCTTGGTCATGCCAATGATCGCGTGGTAGAGGCACTGAAAAAGGTAGCTGAAAATGGTACAAGCTTTGGTGCACCAACCATAATGGAAAACAAACTGGCTAAGCTCGTGAAGGAGCGAGTTCCGTCTATTGAAATTATCAGGATGGTATCTTCCGGTACAGAGGCAACAATGAGTGTCTTACGTCTTGCCAGAGGTTACACTGGACGTGATAAAATTTTGAAATTTGAAGGATGCTACCACGGCCATGGGGATTCATTGCTTATTAAAGCAGGCTCAGGCGTAGCTACACTCGGTTTACCTGACAGTCCGGGTGTTCCTGAGGGGATTGCCCAAAACACTCTTACAGTGCCTTACAATGACTTAGAAAGTGTTAAAGCAATGTTTGAAAAATATGGTGAAGATATTGCCTGTATCATTGTTGAGCCAGTAGCAGGAAATATGGGTGTAGTCCCGCCGCTGCCAGGATTTTTAGAGGGCTTGCGTGAAATTACGACTCAATACGGTGCATTGCTTGTTTTTGACGAAGTCATGACCGGTTTCCGGGTTGGCTATAATTGTGCCCAGGGCTATTTCAATATCACGCCGGATCTTACCTGTCTTGGCAAGGTGATTGGCGGTGGTCTTCCAGTAGGAGCCTTCGGCGGTAAAGCTGAAATTATGGAGAAAATTGCTCCTAGCGGTCCGATTTATCAAGCGGGTACACTTTCAGGGAACCCGTTGGCAATGACAGCAGGGTTTGAGACGTTAAGTCAATTAACACCCGAAGATTATCAAGGGTTTATCCATAAAGCGGATATGCTGGAAAAAGGAATCAATGAAGCGGCTGAAAAGTATGATATTCCACATACCTTTAACCGCGCCGGATCAATGATTGGTCTCTTCTTTACAAATGAAAATGTTATTAACTACGAGAAAGCAAAAACATCGAATCTTGAATTCTTTGCAAACTATTATCGGGAAATGGCGAATAACGGTGTGTTCCTGCCTCCATCACAATTCGAGGGCATCTTCCTTTCTACTGTTCATTCGGATGAAGACATTGAAAAGACCATCCAAGCTGCAGAGCAGGCTTTTTCAAAATTAAAATAAGATTTAAACGCGCGCACTCACCTATTGGTGAGTGTGTTTTTTACAAAAAATAAACCTTTCTCCTTATTTCGATATGCTATAATTAATTAATTGTGGAAATATTCAAAAAAGAAAGACGTGTTATGACAAAGTGACTCTACAGAATATAAATATTCTTCTTTACAGCACAGTATTAGTATTGTTACTTTGCGCATGCGGAAATCAAGACATTAAGATGAGTGTGGCCAAAGAAAATAATACAAAACAGATTGAAACAGTGAAAATACAAAATTCTCTGCAAGCGAAGGAAGAGAAAATCCGCCAAAGCATCAGGGACTACTTACAACAAAGTAACTTAAGTGGAGTGGTCGCAGTAGTAAAGGGAAGTCATCCTATCTTTAATGAGGGTGTCGGTTACGCTGATTTGGATAAAAAGATTATGAATCAACCATCAACTACCTTTCCAATCGGTTCGGTCACGAAAACATTCGTTTCAACAAGTATCATGATGCTTCAAGAACAAGGTAAATTGAACATTCAAGATCCGGTTTCGAAGTATATTCCTGATTTTCCTAATGGAGCCAATCTAAGGCTTTATCATTTTTTAACGCATACATCTGGAATTCAGGCATTACATTGGCAAAAAGGAGATACTACTCCGCAAAAGCTTATTCAGGAAATTGAGAAAAGACCATTGAAGTTTCAACCAGGGACCAAATGGGATTACCTTGACGCAAACTATATCGTTTTGGGTTTTATTGTAGAAAAAGTTACAGGAATGAATCTCCATGATTTTATTCAAACCAATATTTTGGACAAGGTCCCGATGAAAGAAACAGGTTTTATTACCAAGGAACATCCTGTACCTTATACATCAGTCAGCTATACGCTTAAGGATAACAAGATTGAACCGACAAAATACTTGAGTGTTTATCCGCTTTTTGCCTGCGGTGACATTTATACGACAGCCTATGATTTAAGCCAATATGACCAGGCTTTAATGAATGGAAGGCTTATTTCAAAGGATAGTCTTAAGCAAGTCCTGACCCCTTCACCCCATTCCTCTTACGGTCTTGGCCTTTATAGCAATAAATCGATGGTGTACAGCATTGGCGTTTTAGGTGGCTGGTATTCCATGCATGCCTATTACCCGGATAAAACCTCGATCGTAATCCTGTTAAATGCCAGAAGCAAAACGACGGAAATCGATCTATACACCGAAGAAATTTATAAAATTTTAAAAGGATATGACAGCCAGCAAATTGCTCAAAGATAACTAAAAGAAATACTACTGCGCACTCACTTATTGGTGAGTGTGTTTTTTTCGGTCGAAATGCTTTTTTATCATATTTAGACTGTCAATTTCATAGAGTGTAAGTGACATAGTGATTTTAAAATGCATGGAAATGAAAGGAGGAGTCGCTTTGTCTCAGGATAATCAATCCTCGCTAAGATTTTCCCTGGAGGAATCTTTGTGGTTTAGAAAAGGACAGGAAGTCGCAGAGCTTGTTTCGATTTCACTTGATCCCGACATAACCATCCAGGAAAATGATCAGTACGTCACCATCCGTGGATCCTTAGAATTAACCGGAGAATATAGAAATTCCGCTGAAAGTAATTCGAGCGAAGATGAAAATCAATCAGCCCAAAAGTATGTGCAAACGGTTGAGGAACGGGATGAAGGCATCTGTGATTTTTCCCACCGCTTCCCAGTCGATATTACGATTCCAAATAATCGAATTCAAAGTATTTATGATATTGATGTCATGGTTGAATCGTTCGATTATACTCTTCCAGAGCGAAGCTGCTTAAAGCTGTCTGCAGAGCTTACGATTAGTGGATTATATGGAACGCAGCAAAATGAGTCGAAGGAAGAGACGCAAAATTTTGAGGTACTTAATCGTGTTGGTGAACAACAACCGGTTGAAGACGATGAACATTCCTATGACACTGAAAATAGTTCGAAAGACGATCAGCATTTGTTTGTTGCGGAGGCAAGGAAACAGGCGGAAGAGGAAAGCATTGCCGAGTTCAGCGCCTATCCTAATTTTCCCTATCAGTCATCGCATGAGGAGTTTACCGAACCGGTAGCAAACCATTATACAGATCGAAACGAAGAAGCTCGGGAAGTTGAAATTACTTCTGAGGATCACAAACATAAAATGGTTGAAATTGTAAAAACAGAAGTGATTATGGCTGAAGAAAGTTCATCATCAAGTTCTAGTTCAACTTCAGAAGCTTTGCCTAAAAAAACCTTTAAAAGCAAAGTTATAGAAAAATTAACGAAAAAGAAAAGTATGTCGCTAACTGAGTTTTTTGCCAGAAAAGAAGAAGTTGGTGATGATCAAGCAAAGCTAAAGGTTTGCATTGTCCAAAAAGGTGATACATTAGACCGGCTTGCCGAGCGCTACGATGTCACAATGCAAAATCTTCTTCGCGTCAATCAACTTGAGTTGAATCAAGATGTGCACGAAGGGCAGGTCTTATATATTCCAATCGCCATGGCAAAAAAATAGTTTAAGTAGAAGTCTGGTGAGCGGGCTTCATGCCTGCTCACCGTTCTTTTTGGAGATGAGTTTTCATGATTGACTCTAATCGGTTGGCTGCACTTAGCCCGATTCTTGATCATTATCAAATTGAACCCTATTTTGTTGAGGATTTTGGGAAGGTTCGAAAGATTTACTCACGGAAGGGAACATTTGCCCTAAAAAAAATAGTGCCGCACTCAGGGACCGATTTTATTCGGCATGTTCATACTCTTTATCAAAAGGGCTACAATCGGATTGTCCCTATTTATCCAACGGCTGACGGCAGATATGCCATTCTTCATGAAAGGGACTTATATTATTTAATGCCGTGGCTTCCAAATGAGTTGAATGAAACACGAAATGAAAGGCACAGGCAGCTTTTTCGCGAATTAGCCAGGCTTCATACCTTAAGTGCAAAGGAAATCAATGTTAAAAAGGAAGAAAGAACAGAGCACTATGAGAAAACAATTCGCCAGTTGGAAAAAAACCAGGAATTTTTAGATGGATTTGTAGAAGAATGCGAAAAAAAAATGTATATGTCACCTTTTGAACTATTATTTTGTCTCTACTTTAACGAAATTGGTCAAGCGCTTCGGTTTTCAAAAGATAAATTTGAAGAATGGTTTGAAAGTACAAAGGAACAGGAGAAAGCTAGAACCGTGGTCAATCATGGGAAAGTATCGAGTGAGCACTTTTTATATGATGAGCGGGGCTATGGTTATTTTACCAATTTTGAACAGGCAGGGTATGGTTCACCGATCCAAGATATTTTACCGTTTTTATCACGTACCTTAAATACCCGCCCAAAACGAGATGACGAATGTATTGACTGGATTCATCACTATAATCGATACTTTCCCTTTAAGCCTGATGAGAAATTGCTGTTTCTAAGCTATCTTGCCTATCCAGTCCAGATAATTCAAATCGTCGAAAATTATTACCACAAAGAACCAAATAAGCGAAATGAATTGAAATTTGTAAAACAGCTGCAGCGAAGATATTGGCATCTTAAGAATACTGAATATGTAGCAATGAAATTTGCAGAAAGCAGCCAACCATCAAGTCAACTATCAGAGCAACAAGCAAAAGAAGGAGCCCCCGAATCCTAACTTGGAGAGGGCTCCTTAAATAATTTCAAGGTAAATGGCGAGTGCCAATAAAATCAGAAAAGTAAATAATAATACATCAAAAACTGTGGGCAGAAAAATTGTCCGAATTCCTTGGAAAACACATATCGGAATAACAAACTGTCCGAATATACGTTTAAGATTTTGGAACCAGACAGGCATGGTGTACTTGTTAAATCTCCTTTTCACTAAAACCACCTCTTCTTAGCTCTTTTACCAGATTAGTTTATGTATATTCCTCCATTTGTGTGTACACACCATTTCCTCCTCCGTGAATAATTTATTAAAAAATTGGGTATCATTATTGACGAGATTCCCCTTTTTTCGATAGTATATTAAAAGAAAAGCATAAGCGCCTGTTTAGCGAAGTATACTCGTTGCTGGGGCACGTGCTAGACATTTCTCAAAGTACATATAAACATAAAGCACTGATAGGGAAGAGTACAATGCCCGCCTGCTTTAAGAGAGGGAAATCAACAGCTGGAAGATTTCCTAAGCAGAACATTGGAACGTCACCCTTGAGCTTCTTCCGCCAACGGATTTGATCCTAGTAGTGGAAGACGGATGAAATCCGTTATTCAATGAAGAGCCAATCGTACATTTGATTGGAAAAAAGGTGGTACCGCGATGCAAACTCCATTCGTCCTTTTATGACGCATGGAGTTTTTTTATTTGTGGAAAAGGGGCGGAGCGCCGCAAAAGCAGATCAGGATAAAATACATTTTGCTAGGTCTGCTCACACCGCCTTTATTTGAAATGAAATAGGAGGAGTTTTTTTATGGATACAAAGGATGTAACAATGCCGACAAAATATGACCCGAAAACGATCGAAAAGGGGCGCTATGATTGGTGGCTTGCAGGCAAGTTTTTTGAAGCGAAGGACGATGCTGATAAACAGCCTTATACAGTTGTCATTCCGCCCCCAAATGTTACCGGTAAATTGCACCTTGGTCATGCTTGGGATACGACATTACAAGACATCATTACAAGAATGAAGCGGATGCAGGGCTTTGATGTTCTCTGGCTTCCGGGAATGGATCATGCTGGGATTGCGACGCAGGCAAAAGTCGAAGCGAAGCTCCGCAGCGAAGGGAAAAGCCGTTATGATCTAGGCAGAGAAAAGTTCGTTGAGGAAACATGGAAATGGAAGGAAGAATATGCATCCCATATCCGCATGCAATGGGCTAAGCTTGGCTTAGGGCTTGATTACAGTCGTGAGCGTTTTACCCTTGATGAAGGATTATCGGCAGCAGTCCGTGAAGTATTTGTTACATTATATAAAAAAGGCCTTATCTATCGTGGTGAATATATCATCAACTGGGACCCGGCCACAAAAACAGCAATTTCCGATATTGAAGTTATCTATAAGGATGTTCAAGGGGCATTTTATCATATGAATTATCCGCTTGCCGACGGTTCTGGCAGCATTGAAGTCGCCACAACTCGGCCGGAAACAATGCTAGGTGATAGTGCGGTTGCCGTCCATCCTAAGGATGAGCGTTATCAGCACCTGATTGGCAAAACAGTGATCCTGCCAATTGTCGGCCGTGAAATCCCGATCGTTGCGGATGAATATGTTGATATGGACTTTGGGTCTGGGGCTGTAAAAATAACCCCTGCACACGACCCTAACGACTTTGAGGTGGGCAACCGTCACAATCTAGAACGGATTCTTGTGATGAACGAAGACGGAACGATGAATGAAAAGACTGGAAAATACCAGGGACTTGATCGGTTTGAATGCCGCAAGCAGATTGTGAAAGACCTTCAGGATATGGGTATTTTATTCAAAATCGAAGATCACATGCACTCTGTCGGCCATTCCGAACGGAGCGGGGCTGTTGTTGAGCCTTATTTATCAACGCAGTGGTTTGTAAAAATGCAGCCGCTCGCAGACCAGGCAATTGCACTCCAACAAAACGAAGGGAAAGTGAACTTTGTTCCAGATCGGTTTGAAAAAACGTATTTGCACTGGATGGAAAATATCCGCGATTGGTGTATTTCCCGCCAGCTTTGGTGGGGGCATCGCATCCCTGCTTGGTATCATAAGGAAACTGGTGAAGTTTATGTTGATCATGAGCCTCCAGCCGATATCGAAAATTGGGAGCAGGATACAGATGTATTAGATACGTGGTTCAGTTCAGCCCTTTGGCCATTTTCGACTCTAGGCTGGCCAGATAAGGAATCCGCAGAGTTTAAACGTTATTTTTCGACAGATGCTCTTGTTACCGGCTACGATATCATTTTCTTCTGGGTATCAAGAATGATTTTCCAAAGCCTTGAATTTACCGGTGAACGTCCGTTTAAAGACGTGTTAATCCATGGTCTAGTTCGTGATGCACAGGGCCGTAAGATGAGTAAGTCGCTTGGCAATGGCGTTGATCCAATGGATGTCATTGATCAATATGGCGCCGATGCCTTGAGATACTTCCTATCTACAGGCAGCTCACCAGGTCAGGATTTACGTTATACCACAGAGAAGGTTGAAGCGACCTGGAATTTTGCCAATAAGATTTGGAATGCTTCCCGGTTTGCCTTGATGAATATGGATGGCCTTCAGTACGAAGAAATCGATTTAAACGGTGAAAAGTCTGTTGCCGATAAATGGATTTTAACCAGACTAAATGAGACGATTGAACATGTAACAAGACTTTCTGAGAAATATGAATTTGGGGAAGTCGGCCGTGCCCTTTATAACTTTATCTGGGATGACTTCTGTGACTGGTATATTGAAATGGCGAAGCTGCCATTGTACGGGGAAGATGAAACTGCAAAGAAAACGACTCGTTCAATCCTCGCTTATGTGTTGGATCAAACGATGAGATTGCTTCATCCGTTTATGCCGTTTATTACGGAAGAGATCTGGCAAAACCTTCCACACCAAGGAGAATCAATTACCGTTGCCAGCTGGCCGGTTGTTGTTCCCGAGTTTACAGATGAGCAGGCAGCGTCAGAAATGAAGCTGTTGACGGAAATGATTCGATCTGTCCGCAACATTCGTGCTGAAGTGAATACGCCAATGAGCAAGAAAATCAAAATGCTTGTTAAGGTGAAGGATGACGCCATATTGAAAGTGGTTGAAAAGAATCGTGCCTATATTGAGCGTTTTTGTAATCCGGAAGAATTGGAAATGGGCACAAACTTGGAGACACCGGATAAAGCAATGACTGCCGTCATCACCGGTTTAGAGATTATTCTCCCGATTGCAGGCTTGATTAACATTGACGAAGAGATTGCCCGCCTTGAAAAGGAAAAAGGTAAATTAGATAAAGAAGTAGAACGCGTTCAAAAGAAACTGAGCAATGAGGGCTTCGTCAAAAAAGCACCAGAAAATGTCATTGCTGAAGAACGTGCCAAGGAACAGGATTATCTTGAAAAGAGAGCTGTTGTTGAAGCACGGATTAGTGAATTAAGGGGTTAATGTTGAGTAAAGGCGTTTCTCTTGTTCAGTTACATAGAAGCTCTTTATGTTACCTTACTCCGGAATTCTCCACTAGTTCGGTCACATAGAAGCCTTTTTCGGTCACATAGAAGCCCTTTATGTTACCCAATTCGGGAATTCCCCACAAGTTCGGTCACATAGAAGCTCTTTATGTTACCCAATTCGGGAATTCCCCACAAGTTCGGTCACATAGAAGCCCTTTATGTTACCCAATTCGGGAATTCCCCACAAGTTCGGTCACATAGAAGCCCTTTATGTTACCCAATTCGGGAATTCCCCACAAGTTCGGTCACATAGAAGCCCTTTATGTTACCCAATTAGGGAATTCCCCACTAGTTCGGTCACATAGAAGCTTTTTATGTTACCCAATTCGGGAATTCCCCACAAGTTCGGTCACATAGAAGCCCTTTATGTTACCTTACTCTGGAACTTCCCACAAGTTCGGTCATATAGACGCCTTTTATGTTACCCAATTCGGGAATTCCCCACAAGTTCGGTCACATAGAAGCCCTTTATGTTACCTTACTCTGGAATTCCCCACAAGTTCGGTCACAGAGAAACTTTTTATGTTACCCAATTCAGGAATTTTCCTGCTTTGAGGGATTCGTCTTTACCGTGTTTTTTTCATCAAACAATTGGAGATGGACTTACATGTTTGCTACATATGAAGAAGTACTGGATTGGATTCATGCCCGTTTAAAATTAGGGATTAAACCAGGTTTAAAACGAATGGAATGGATGATGGAGAAATTAGCAAATCCAGAAAGGGAGCTTAAAGCCGTTCATATCGGTGGGACAAATGGTAAAGGCTCAACCGTCACCTTTCTTCGTTCGATTTTACAGGCAGGCGGCTACACAGTCGGCACCTTTACTTCCCCATACATCGAACAGTTTAATGAACGGATTAGCGTGAATGGAAAACCGATAAGTGATGCGGAGCTTTTGCAATTAGCCAACGTCATTCGACCGCTTGCAGATGAATTAGACGGCACCGAGCTCGGCGGACCAACCGAATTTGAAGTAATCACGGCGATGGCTTTTTATTATTTTGCAAAAATGCACCCAGTAGACATCGTTATCTTTGAAGTTGGCCTCGGCGGCAGATTTGACTCGACGAACATCATCCAACCTATGTTGTCGATTATAACGAATATTGGTCTTGATCATGTCAATATTCTTGGGCACACTTATGAAGAAATTGCCTTTGAAAAAGCGGGAATTATCAAGCAGAGTACCCCTGTGTTTACAGCAGTTAAACGACCGGATGCATTAGGGGTAATTGAAAAACAGGCTAAAAAAATGGAAGCACCACTGTTTAAAATAAATAAGGACTTTACTGTTGAGAATCATACGTCGCTTCCGAAGGGGGAACGTTTCTCTTTAAAATTGTCTTCAGGCACTCTAGAAGAGATTGAGATTTCGATGATCGGCGAGCATCAGACTGAAAATGCTGCACTAGCAGTGATGGCAGCCTTATACTTAAACGAGCACCACTTGTACAAGCTTGACGAAGGGGAAATTAAAACTGGTTTAACAAGTGCCTATTGGCCAGGGCGATTTGAAGTCGTTTCTGAAAATCCGTTAGTAGTGCTGGATGGCGCTCATAATGATGAAGGAATCACAGCACTCGTCCATGAACTAAATCAGCGCTATCACGACCGAGAAATCCACATCATATTTTGCGCAATGAAGGATAAAAAGCTGGATAAAATGATCGGTAAATTGGATGAAGTGGCAGATAAAATTACCTTTGTCTCGTTTGAGTTTCCGCGCGCTGCATCAGCTGAAACTTTATTTAATATCAGTAAGGCGGCGAATAAGTTCGCGAATGAAGATTGGCAGTCTGTGATTCGCAAGGAAATAAATAATCTATCAGCAGACAGCATTCTTGTGATCACAGGCTCGCTTTACTTTATTTCGGAAGTGAAGTCCGTGCTGCTAACCATTTATTAGTAGTGCCTATTTGATTTTGAAAGTTTGGAAAGGAAGGGTTGATTCAGTTGAATCAGCCTTTTTGTATGTTATCTTGTGCCTAAAGTTTTTTTCTAAGAAATGTAAATAAATAGTTCTTTTAGAAGCTGTAACAAATTGTTAGAATATAAAACAGGTATGTTGTATTTTGTAGAATTATCTAGAAAATCGGTGCTTTCCCTGATCTCGTTTTTTGTAAAGAATAATGAGGTATTATCCCCTTTTAAGGGACTTTTTCGGTGTATTTTAAAATTTGAGTGATTTTTAGGTAATTGAGGTAAATTTCAAATTTTGGAATTTTTGTGGGTATATTCCGAATTATAAAGAGATAATGTGCCTGCTAAACTAAAAAAATATGAGAAGTTCTCATTTTGTAAAATAAAAATCCCATCGTTTAGTTGATTATTTTAGGAGTGAATAAATGCAAAGGATAAAAGGAAAGAAAGTGTCTTTTTACTTTCTCACGGAAAAAGGTCTGACATTAATCGAAATTTTAGCATCAATTACGATCTTTTTTATATTAATTCTTTCTTTCCTCACCATGTTTGTTCAATCATCCCGTATTAATAGCTTTTCAGAAGATATCATTGGTTCGACCTATTTAGCCGAATCAAATATAGAAACCATTGAAAATTTGATTAGCTCTTCAACATCAATCGATAGTTTAGCGGTTCCAATGGTAAATAACGGGTACAATCAAGTGGTTAACGGCTGTTCCATCGGTACCTGTTATGAAAAGAATAGCGATGGCCACTACATATCTGTTCAGTTTATATATGCTGACAGTGGAAATCAGTCCGTTGTTGCGAAAGTAAAAGTTTACAAGGATAGTACAAAAACAAAAGAGGAAGCCCAAATGGAGCTGGCATTACCTTGGAAAAAATAGAGCTGAGGTTAAATGATGAAAACTGAACAAGGTGTTACTTTAGTAGAAGTATTGGCGGCAGCCGCTCTTCTATCAATTATCCTGCTACTCGCTTCTTCAGTATATTTATTCGGTCAAAAGCAGGTTACTACTCAAACAACTGAAATTCAGAATCAAGAGAATGTCAGTCTAGCTTTAGATATCATTACGAAAGAAATTAGAAAAGCGTCCACTGTAAGTGTCACCAATAATATATTGACCATAAATAATACGGATGTATACCAGTTGGTTAACAACACGATTAATAAAAACAATCAGCCATTAATCACCAACATACAGCAATTTAACATTCAAATGACTAACAAACAAATTACAATAACCATTGAGGGTTTATCCGCAAATAATGCCCCGCATACCACTCTTTCAACTACAATTTTTATAAGAAATTAGGTGGGAATGATGAAGCAAAAGCTTCACCTAATAAAGATACTAGCTAATGAAAATGGCATTGCCCTAGTTGTCGTTTTATTAGTGCTAATTGTGTTATCAGTTATGGGATTAAGCATATTGTCACTTGCAACCAGCAACATGAAAATGAGCTCAGTTGAAAGAAATTACGAATCTACTTATTATATTGCCGAATCTGGAGCAACTTACCGAATGAATGATATCAGTAAACAGCTTGATACAGTCTACAGCCAAGCAACAAATCTAACTGATTTCTTTAATGGTGTTGATGCAGCCATGCAATTAGGTCAGGTTATTCCATATAATAATTTTGAACAGTCTTTTGGGCAGCAGCCAACAGCGCAGACAACGATAGAAAAGGTGCCTAGCGATATTCCTATTTCGTATAGTAATGATTATCGAATAACTTCCACAGGAAAAATCAACAATCGCTCAAGGACAGTGACGAAGGTATTCCATGTTACATGGAAGCCAAAAAGTGTTGTTACAATCCCGGCAAGTACCGTCATGTTTTTTTATGGCTCGATTACTTTGCATAATGTGTCCGTCACCGGATCCCTGGGGACAAATTTGTTAAGTGGTGATTCGAATGTCAAATTAACGGGTGTAAATACAAATAATACTAGTATAAATTATAATTTAAAAACACCAACGTATCTCCCGCCTTTCCCATTATTTTCGATTTCTTCGACCCCAGACATTTTATCTGCGGATACAACCTTAACAATGAATAGAAACATGTCTTTTAATAATCTGACGGTTAATGCCGGCACCACTCTGACAATCAATGTAGGGAATGTTAACCGAAGTATTGCTGTAAATAACCTTATCTGTAATGGAACGATCAAAATTGTTGGGACCGGAAAGCTGTCAATCTACGTAAAAAGTTTGAGTATGGGTTCTGGCAGTATTATTAATCCTGATGGGAATATTCAAAAGCTCTATGTCTTTTGTCAAGGATTGGGATCAGGATCAAGCTTAAACAATGGGATAATATATGGTTCGATGTATGCTACCAATATTTCAAGTTTTACAATAAATAATTCGAATGGGGTTCAGGGTCATCTTATTACAGATGCAACAAGTATAAATTTAAATGGAAGTGCAATTCCAGATCCAAAAATGATTTATGCACCATATGCAAATGTCAACCTGAATGCTACGATGCAGGGGTCGATCATTGCTAATTCCATTTCATCAAGTGGAAACAACAATACTTATCTATTTACATTTGTCCAGATTAATTATGATAATTCACCACTGTTTGTAGATAACGGAACTGGAAGCACAGCTATTCAAGATATGATTACATCAGAGCCTACTCGTGAGATTAACTAAAATAAATGAAATCTAATAATTATGAATTGAATAAGTAAAAATAGTTTAAAGAAAAAACCGATTCATATCGATCCGGTTTTTTCCTAGGTTTAATTATAAGTAGCATCGATTCCATCGTCCGGGCTAATGGCCCAATGTTAGTACATTGATTGACAATCGTTTTGGTGTTAAGTGTATCTAAGTTGTTACTATTTCCATTATTTTTATACATGAATATTTTTCGCTTTCTTTTTAATATTTCCTAAAAATATCCATAAATTTTCAATTATATAATAGTCCAAATTAACTACAATTAACAACTTTTATTATTGTGAATATTCAAGTTATACACAACTAATATTTTCCTCTATTAATAATTCCAAAAATGTTTTAAATTTGTTATGCTTGTAATAAAATTATTTGAAGACGAATTTTGTCAAATTTGTGTTGTATTTAGGCGATATTTTGGATATTTTGATGAAAAACATAGTTTTAAAGATTTAAACGAACCAAAGGGAGTGAATGAATGGACGAATTTTTTTGGGCATTTGGTTCCATGCTTTTTGTCATGCTAATCGTTTATTTTTTACCACTTGGTTTTTCTAAAAAAGGAAAAATAATTTTAGTTTTTACAAGCTTTTTGTTAGCCTTAGGTGGTTTGGCAGCGACAGCTTCTTTTTCTTTTTTGCTTACCAGCCTAATCCTTATTGTTCTTATCCTTTTTGGTACATATCTAATGGATCAACGAATGGGAAAGTGGTTATATGCTATAGACGACTTCTTAGCGAAGCAGGAAGATGAGGATTTCTTCATAAATTCAGAAATGGAATCTGCTGTAAGTCGTGAAAATGTTTATCAAAGTAAGGGTAAACAACAACTCGAACCTATTAATATTTTAAAGGTTAATGATGAAAAGAAGTCTCAAAATGAATTTAAGAAGAATAGAGAAAGCGATTTTCTGACAGTTGAAACAGGAGACGAAGATATTTCATTTTTGCTGAATCGGAGCATATCAATGGAAAAAGAACATAGTGATATTATCGAGGAACCCATGCATGAAGTCGATTACCTATCTGAAATAGAGGGATTGCTTGTTGAAGATTCAGATAAAAGTGTTGATCAATCAAAAACTGTTCAGAATCAAGAAGTAATAGTAGAAATTGATGAACACGAGATTCCAGTAATTTCACTTGAGGACAAATCAAGCAATGAAACTAGTACCAATCCTGCCCAACAATTTGATGATTTAGATGAAATTCCGATTATTTCCTTTCACGAAAAGGAGGGGAAGCAATCTTGAAAAGGAATCAGCAAATGGTCAAATTGTTCCTCATTCTGTTTATTTGTACGGCTGTTATTTTTAGCTCTGCCTACTTTGGTTCACAGGCTATTGGGAAGCTGAAAAAAGGGGACCAACAGCAAACGGCTTCTATAAAAGTTGCTGAAAAGTCTGTGAGTGAATCTGTTCCAGCAGAAGCGGAAAAGGAAGACGTCCTAAGTAAAGCAACAGTTAGTTCTAAAGAACTCCCAGAAGACCTGCAGCCTGCTCTGACTGTTATTTCAAAAATAGAAATTCCTGCACAAGCATCGTTTTCATTACTAGAATTTGCGAAGAAACAGAATCTTGAAACGCTAAGCACTGATACACTTAGTATTATTGCTACAGGAATCTATCAAGCGATATTGCCGACAAATTTTGCAATTGAAGAACGAAATATTGGCAATGAGCTGCCTGCTTATGCTCATCTTGGCGATGAGGCTAAGGTGGATTTCACCCAAAACATGGATCTGGCCTTTTCTAATCCTAATAAGACAAAGTATACGCTTGACTTACAACTTAATGGAAACAGCCTGACTGTTACCCTAAAGGGTGCAAAGCTTTCCTATGAATATAAAATTACAACAAAAAATGAGCAAAAATTAATGCCAAAAACAATTGTCCAATATAGTCCATTGCTAACTCCAGGGCAAACAATGGTAAAGAATGCCGGCCATAATGGGCTGACAGCTGCGGTTTACCGTCAAACCTATAAGGGCGACATATTAATCAAAAGTGAGCTCATTGGGAATGACTACTATCCGCCAGAATATCGGGTTGAAATCCATGCCCTAAATGCTCCAGCAGCACAGTCTGGAAATTCGACCGATCATGCCTCTCAAACTGACCAACAGCCTGCTCCTGCTAATCCAGATCAAACAGGTCAACCCACAGAACTAACGACGGGTACACAAACGAATACAACAAATGATATAACGTCACAAAGTACCAATGATAGTGACCTATGGGGAAAACCAAATGAAGGCTCAAAATAATTCTTAAATAAAGTAGTGATGAGATGAAACAAACACGAAAAAGACTTGGTGATCTACTAGTTGAAGCGGAGTTGATCACAGAGGAACAACTGCAAGCAGCACTAAAAGATAAACCGGCAGACCAAAGAATTGGTGATGCCTTATTACAAAAAGGCTTTATTACCGAGCAGCAATTGATTGAAGTGTTGGAATTTCAGTTGGGGATTCCGCATGTCAATCTATACCGCTATCCGTTTGATAGCTCGCTTTTTTCACTTATCTCGAAAGAAACGGCACGGCGAAACTTAATGGTTCCGTTAAGGAAGGATGGCAATCGGCTTTTTGTAGCAATGGCCGATCCAATGGATTTCTTTGTGATTGATGATTTACGGCTGTCAACAGGTTTTCAAATCGACACAGCGATCGCAACGAAGGATGATATCTTAAGAATAATTAATAAATATTACAATATTGACGAAGGATTTGAAGAACTTTTTGGTGAGGTACAAATCGAAAAAAGCAAGGAAGAGGATGTTACCGATCAGGATTCGCCTGTCGTACGACTGGTCAATCAGATTTTAGCGAATGCAGCAATCCAAAAAGCCAGCGATGTCCATATTGATCCCCAGGAAACAAAGGTGCTTATTCGTTACCGTGTTGATGGCATCTTAAAGGTGGAGCGTGTGCTGCCGCGTCATATGCAAAGCGTCCTGACAGCCAGAATTAAAATCATGGCTAATATGGATATCACCGAACACCGAATCCCGCAGGATGGGCGGATAAAATTAAATTTAGAGCTTCATCCGATTGACCTAAGAGTATCGACCCTGCCAACCATTTACGGAGAAAAAATTGTTCTGCGTCTTCTTGATATGGGAACAAGCTTAAATGATATTCATAAGCTTGGCTTTAACTCTCTTAATTTAAAGCGATTTACTGATTTGATCTCAAGACCAACGGGAATTGTGCTGATCACAGGTCCGACTGGTTCCGGAAAATCATCGACCCTTTATGCTGCCTTAAACGAGTTGAACAGTGAGGAAGTCAATATAATCACGATTGAAGATCCAGTTGAATATCAGCTGGAAGGTATTAATCAAATTCAAGTAAATCATAATGTTGGGATGACGTTTGCAGCTGGGCTGCGCTCGATCCTCCGACAGGATCCAAATATTATCATGGTGGGAGAAATCCGCGATTCGGAAACAGTTGAAGTCGCAGTTCGCGCTTCGTTAACAGGTCACTTAGTTTTAAGTACGCTTCATACAAATGATTCATTGGGTACTGTTATAAGGCTGCTTGATATGGGAGTAGAACCATTTTTATTAGCTGCCTCCTTAAGCGGGGTTGTTTCACAGCGGCTGGTTCGCAAGGTTTGCCGAGATTGTATAGAAGTGCAAGAGCCATCAAAGCGTGAGAAAGAAATTTTTGCAAAACGCGGTCTCAAACTTGATAAAGTTTCAAGAGGTAAAGGCTGTTCTTCCTGTAATATGACAGGCTATAAAGGCCGGATTGCTATTCAAGAGGTTCTTGTAATTAACGATGAGATGCGGAAGGTAATCATGAACGGAGAATCACTTCAGAGGCTAAGGGATATTGCGATCATGAATAAAACGATTTTCCTAATGGATGATGGCTTGTTAAAAGTAAAGCAAGGATTGACAACAACGGAAGAGGTCTTACGCGTAGCAATCTTGGAGTAGGAGTGTAATCGAATGAAAGAAAAAATTGATTTGTTACTGCGGGCAGCTTTTGAATTAAAAGCTTCTGATATGCATTTAACAGTCGGTGTTCCTCCAGTCATGCGTATCAATGGAGACCTAAAAAGGTACGGAAAAGAGGTCCTAACGCCTGCGGATACGGAAGGGATGGCGAAAGCGATTATCCCTGTCCAATCCTGGGAGGATTTCAAGCAAAAAGGGGAGCTTGATTTTTCGTATGGTCTTCCTGAAATATCTCGGTTTCGTGTCAATGCCTATCATCAGCGGACAAGCGTTTCGTTGTCGATACGGGTCGTTCCATCGAGAATCCCTTCGCTAGAAGAGTTAGATTTACCCAATGTCTTGACAAAAATGGTTGAAAAACCGCAGGGGTTATTTCTTGTTACAGGACCTACCGGTAGCGGAAAGTCAACAACCTTGGCCGCAATGATCAATTACATGAATCAAACGATGAGGCACCATATCATTACGCTTGAAGACCCAATTGAATATCTTCATCGCCATGGAAACTGTATTATTGACCAGCGTGAAATTGGCTTTGATACGCAAAACTTTGCAAATGGCCTGCGCGCAGCTCTTCGTCAGGATCCTGATGTGATTCTTGTCGGCGAAATGCGCGATTTAGAAACAATTCAAACAGCGATTACAGCAGCTGAAACAGGCCACCTTGTTTTAGGGACATTGCATACATCGAGTGCTCCGGACACGATTAATCGGATAATCGATGTTTTCTCGCCAGCACAGCAGCCGCAAATTCGAGTTCAGCTTGCTTCTGTTTTAGTCGGGATTATCTCACAACGGCTATTTCCAAGGATTGATAAACAAGGCAGGGTAGCGGCAACTGAAATTATGATTAATAACGCAGCGATTGGTAACCTGATCAGAAATGAAAAAATCCACCAAATTTCAAGTGTGATGCAAACATCCCGGGCCCAGGGCATGCATACACTTGAAACAAGCATTAATGAATTAATCGGCAAAGGCCTGATCGACAGAAAAGCCGCTGAGCCTTTTTTACAGGAGCAATTCATTTAAATGGCCAGATTTAAATACGCAGGCAGGGACCGAAAGGGCAAACGGCAGGGCACCGTTAATGCGACTAGCATGCGAGAGGCAATGACCAATTTAAAGGAAGATGGGATTCGCGTCATTGAAATCACGGAAATTCCCGAAACCTTTTTTACAAAGGACATCACAATTGGCAACCCGGTTAAGCTCCAGCACTTTGTTATCTATTTACGGCAATTTGCGACGTTGATCAAGGCAGGAGTAACTGTTGTAGATGCTACAGGGATCCTTGCCGCCCAGACAGAAAGCAAGCATTTAAAAAAAGCATTGGCTGGAATCGAGCTGGAGCTCCGGGATGGAAATCCACTTTCCGAGTCTGTTGCCAAATACCCGAAAATCTTTACCCCCATGTTTGTTAATATGGTGAAAGCAGGAGAAGCAGGTGGTAATCTTGATGAAACACTTGAGCGTCTAGCCGTGCACTTTGAAAAGCAGCATTTTACCAGGCAAAAAATTGTCTCTGCGCTTACCTATCCGCTTGCGATTGGAATTATGGCAATCGGAGTAGTTATCTTTTTGTTAGTGGCGGTTGTTCCAACGTTTGTAAAAATGTTTGCTGATATGGGAAGCCAGCTGCCGGCAATTACGAGATTTGTTCTGTCTGCGAGCGACTTTATGCAAAGCTTTTGGTGGCTGTTTGTGCTTGTAATGATTGCTATTATTTCCTTCGTTTCATTCTTACGCAGTAAACCGGAAACAAAGTATTATTTGGATTATATCATGCTCCGGATGCCTATATTTGGGAAAATGCTGCAAAAGGCAGTCATTGCCAGGATGATGCGGACAATGAGCTCATTATTTTCCAGTTCAGTACCGATTCTCCAGTCAATGAAGATTGTTGAAAAGGTTGTTGAAAATGAAGTCATTGCCAAGGTGATTCGTGAAGCGCATGATTCGCTTGAAAAGGGACGGTCGATGACCGTGCCAATGAAGGCACATTGGGTTTTCCCCCCGCTCGTAACGCAAATGATTTCGATTGGTGAGGAAACAGGTGCACTCGATGCCATGCTTGGTAAAGTCGCTGATTTCTATGAAAAAGAAGTCGAAATCGGCACGGACAAGCTTAAGTCTCTAATTGAGCCAATTATGATTGTCTTTTTAGCTGTGCTTGTCGGGACTATTATCATGGCAATCATGGTCCCAATGTTTGATATGTACAATCAATTCCAACAAAAATCGTAAAATGTTACAAAATTACAAAATATCTGATATATATCGACTGGAAATTACATGAAACGTTAACATTTTGATTCTCTTTTTCTACTAATTTCTATATAATAATAGAGAAATATACATAGGTTAATAGGACTATTAAGGAGTGTGGAGTTTATGATACAAATGGTAAAGAAAAAGTTAAAAAATGAAAAAGGATTTACATTAATTGAATTGCTTGCGGTTATTGTTATTTTGGGAATTATTGCGGCAATAGCAGTACCATCCGTTATGAATATTATGAACAATTCAAAGAAGGATGCACACGTTGCCAACGCTCAGCAAATGGTAAATTCTTCTAAATTATATATATCTCAAAATAATGTAAAAGTAGATACCACTGGTCAGGATATAAAACTGTCTGATATGATGACAGCTGGGGTAATTGATGAAATTAAGGACCCATCCGGTAAAGGGTATAATACAACCAAATCACTTGTAAATGTTAAAACAAAAGCTACAAATGATAGCACCGCTGTTTATACAGTAACATTAGTATCAGATATTCCCACTGGGGGTACGGAAACAACTTATATTCCTGCTACAGATGTCAAAAGCCTTGACAAATCCTTAGTAACACTTCCGTAATGATAATGACTTTAATGTTATTTCTATATGGTTTGGTTCTTGGCTCTTTCTTCAACGTCGTCGGTCTCCGTGTCCCAATTAACCAGTCGATCGTCAAACCACGATCATCCTGCCCAACCTGCGGCCATCAGTTGAAGGCTTACGAGCTAATTCCAGTCATTTCCTATTTAATTCAAGGGGGGAAATGCCGCGGCTGTAAGTCGCGGATTTCTCCTATCTATCCGCTTATGGAATTGCTGACAGGCATTTTGTTTGCCATTGCTCCTGCTGTGATTGGCTGGTCAGGGGAGCTGCTTGTCGCTTTAACGTTAATTTCTTTGTTTATGATCATCACCGTTTCCGATATTGCTTATATGATCATCCCTGATAAAATTTTGCTGGTATTTGCAGGGATTTGTTTATTTGAACGGATTTTGTGGCCGTTAACGCCGTGGTGGGACAGCCTTGTTGGGGCAGTTGTTGGCTTTACACTGTTATTGCTTATTGCGTTTGTGAGTAAAGGCGGGATGGGCGGCGGCGATATTAAACTTTTTAGTTTAATTGGCTTTGTCCTCGGCTTTAAACTGCTTTTACTATCATTTTTCCTGTCTACCTTATATGGTGCTGTTTTTGGCATTCTTGCGCTTCTTTTCAAATTGGCGAAGAAACGTCAGCCAATCCCGTTTGGACCATTTATTGTGGCAGGAACACTTACTTCCTATTTTTGGGGATCACAGCTAATTGCTTTGTATTTACGATTCCTTACGAATGGGATTTAAAAAGGGGTTATGATTAATGGCTTTATCCCTCTTTTCACTGAGAAACCGAATTGTGAATCTTGTTATCAATGACCATTCCATTCGCTTCCTCGAGTTAAAACAAGCTAACCCTCCAACAGCCCAGCGGTGGTGCGAACGGTTTCTGCCGCCTGGGATTATTAATGACGGAAAAATTCTCGATGCCGAATCATTGGCGAATATAGTAGATGAGTGTATTGATGAATGGAAAATTCAGCGGCGTCAGGTCCGATTTATCGTTCCGGATTCGCTTGTGATTATTCGGAAGGTTTCGATCCCTGCTGAAATTCAGGATGATGAAATTCATGGGTATTTGTATTTAGAGATGGGTTCCAGCATTCATCTTCCCTTTGAAGATCCAGTCTTTGATACCTTCCCACTAACAAGTAATGAAAAAACGAAAGACCTGTTGTTGTTTGCGGCTCCAGAAAAATGCGTCATGGAATATGCTGATTTACTTTCCGATTTGAAGCTAAATCCGATTGCAGCTGATATTTCCTCACTTGCAATCTATCGCTTGTATCATCAATTAGGTCAGGCAAAAGAAAATGAAGTTCTTTGTTCTGTTCAGTTTGATTTGACAAATGTTAATATGTGTGTTTTTGAAGCTGCTGCACCCTATGTCATGCGAAGTTTTCCCCTTAACTATGAAACTAAAAATTGGGAAATGAAACAAAGTAATGGCAGTGTGGAATACAAATACCTTGGCGAAGCAAATCTTGCAATGGAATTTGAAGATGTTTTCCACGAAATTAATAAGCTGCTGGATTTTTATCGCTATTCACTATATAACGGGAAAAAAGAAGTAACCAATTTTCTGATTAGCGGTGATCATCCGCTTCTACAGTTAATAGATAAAGAAATGAAGGATCGCTATGATCTTCCTGTAAGCAGGCTTGATTTCGGGGAAACAGCAAACGGAAAGGCTGAAATGCTTCCGTATAAATTTTATCTTCCTTTAGGTCTTGCTTTAAAAGAGGTGAAATGATGCTAGTAGATATTAATTTATTACCCCAAAAAGAGCAGAAAAAGCTTGGCTTGCTAATTATTTTGGCCATTTTGGTTGGTCTATTTTTACTAGCTTCAATTCTTTATTATGTTCAAATTCATACAGCGAAAGATACGTTTCAATCAATTGACAAGCAAATTACAATGACGAAAAAAATTGAGGAACAATTGCAAAAAAAACAAGGGTCTTCAGCTTCAGCCAATTCTGCCAATCAACTAAAGACGGCCATTGATTGGGCTGATAATAACCGAATTGAAACAATACCAGTCATGCGTCATCTGACTGCACTGCTCCCAGAACGCGGATTTATCCAAACTTTTACGTATAATGAAACTGGAACAGTGACAATTACCGTTCAATTCGATACACCAACCGAGGCTGCGAATTATTTGAATAGTCTTAATCACTCAAGCTGGATCGAAAAGGTAAGCTTAAACTCGTTAAACTCCTCCAGCAGTGATTCTAATTCAGCATCAACATCAAGCAATCAAACGAATTCTACCACTACTGCATCTAATCCAGCAAGCACTTCTACTGAAGCAATAGTAGATTCAAATACAAACAGTGCGACGAAAAATTATTTGCCTCGGTATACGGGACAATTAGAAATTCAATTCAACAGAGACTCTGTTAAGAAAGCAATTGACATGGCAAAGAAAAATGGCAGCGATGAGGAAGGTGGTTTTGGGTCATGAAGATCCTATTCTCTACTAAAGAAAAAATCATCCTTGCTGCTGCTGTGTTAATTTTGGTCATTTATATCGTTTTGCTGCAGTTTTATTTTCTGAGTCCGTTAAAATCTGACCTAAAGGTCAAACAGCAGACCTTACAAACGGAACAAAAGCTAGTAGAGACAATGCAGCAAAAACAGACTGGAAACAATGAGACAGGAAATGAAAATACAACAGAACTGCAAAAGGAGATTCCCGTTAAGCCTCTCCAGGATCAGTTTATCTTAGACCTGCAGCAAGCTGAAGCTGTTTCTAACAGCCAAATCAAATCGATGAGCTTCACCGATGGTGGACAAGCAGTGGCAGCGAGTGCTCAGACGAACACTGCTGTTAGCACGCCCCAAACTCAATCGAACAGCAACCCTGGCCAAACCAATTCGTCTAACACAACTACTCTACAGCAAAGTGAGCAAACAACAACTGGGTCTGCACAGCAGCAAAATGCCCAAAGTCCAAATCAAGCTCAGTCATCCACGCCATCGGCAATAAATAAACTCACTGTTCAATTGAGTATTGAATCACCACATTATGAGGATTTAGAAAAGTTTATCAACACGCTTGAGGATTTGAAACGGATTACCGTAGTTGAAGCGATAAACTATACAGGTAATAGCGAAATCACTTCGCTTGATCAGGAACGCAAATCACTTACCTATACTCTTACTGTGGCTGCATATTATGTACCTGGATTAACTGATCTTGAAAAGCAACTTCCAAAAGTGGATTATCCAGCCCCGGCAAACAAGGAAAATCCATTAAGTCAATTTGCTAATACCCAAACGCCCTAAACAACGAAACTGCCAATATTTTGGCGAAATCCTTCGATAACAAGACGACAAAAGTCTTGTTATTTTTTTTTGCCTTTATGATAGGATAAAACAAATTAAGCTGTCCGGAAAGAAGGGAGTACTGATCGTGAACAAGCTTAACAGCGGCAAAACAATTACTATTAAAATTAATGGTGAAAAAACGCCATTTCTGGAAAAGAACCCGAAGGAAGAACAGGCAACCATAGAACACAAGCTGAATTCAATTGAAATCAATTCTGTACAAACAGACAATGACGCGATCGTCGAGACGGCAGCAACACAAGAGCAAAACGATGAGAGCTTTGATTGGATTCTCCCAGAACAGGCTGAAACCCAAAGTGAACTCAGCCTCTATAAATCACCGGCAAAAGCGTCCAAACAAAAGAAAAGTATAAGATTGCCTGCATTATCTAAGGTTGAGAGAAAAAATACCGGCCCGTTTAAACCGATTATTTTATCTGTCGTTTTTGCTGTGCTGCTAGGGACAAGCTTTGGAGTCTTGATGCTGAAGCTTGTAATTACAGACCATGGTAAATCTTCAGCAGTCGAAGCTCCAGCCGTGCCAGCGCCAAAAAAGGATTCTCCAATAAACGACAGCAAAAGCCAAGTTGCTGCAACAATACAGCCGCTGAAAGCTTATATGATTCAAGGAGGAGTTTTTACTAAGAAAGAAACGGCAGATCAAATGGCCAGTCAGACAATTAAAAAAGGGATTCCTGCTGAAACGCTGGAGATGAATGGACAATACTATTTATTTCTTGGTGCTGCTGATTCACTTGATAATGCTAGAAGCCTTGGCACTATTTATAAACACAAAGGTATAGATGGTGTATTCACTAAAACAGTAACGATTCCTGAAAAGAACCTGTCGAACCTAACTTCGAGTGAAAAAAGCTTCATGGAAAATGCCCTGGCCATTATTGCGCTCCTAACCAATTTAACATCAAACAAGATGGCTGGAGGTACCTTTCCGAGTACTGAATTGAAATCACTAAGCGGACTAGAGACAAAGCTGACGAAAATAGATAGCAAGGGAATAAAAGATAAAAAAATCATTGCATTAAAACTAGAAATAACCAGAGCCATCAACCAAGTAAAAGATTATCAACAGAAGAAGGATCATAAAGCAATTGTCAATGCACAGCAGCATCTATTAACATTTTTGGCTGTCTATTATTCACTTTAATCGTGCTGCTAAGTAATCGGAGAGTACAAATTAGCGCTGGATTATTTTCTGGGAAATGATCGGGAAATTTTAGTCTGTTCAAAACTGGACAGACCTTTTTATTTTTTCAAAGGAAGCTAAGTATATATTTCGGAAACGTAGCAAATTTTAAAGATATAAATTGTTTGCTGAACGAAAGTTTGGTACGATTAGATAGTATCTCCCAATGATACAAAAAAGGTAAGGTGATTTTATGCAAACCCTCATTTTAGCCTCTTCTTCTCCACGGCGAAAAGAACTCCTGCAAAATCTAAATTTAACCTTCGAAATTTCAAGCAGTGAAGTAGATGAAAGCTTTGATCCCGGCTTATCCCCGTCCGAAGTTGTGATGGAGTTGGCACAGCGGAAGGCACAGGCTGTTTTTCAGGCACATTCCGCCGCATATGTGATTGGCTCCGATACCATCGTCGTTATACATGGGCAAATTTTAGGCAAGCCGGAAAATGATGCTGAAGCTGTTCGCATGTTGAAAATGCTGTCAGGAAACCAGCATGATGTCTACACAGGCGTTTCCATTTTATCACCACATGGTACTGCTCGTTTTTATGAGAAAACAGAAGTTTTATTTTGGGAGTTAACGGATGACGAGATCATCTCGTACGTGCAAAGTGGTGAACCGCTTGATAAAGCAGGAGCTTATGGCATCCAGGAACTTGGCAGTATGCTGGTCAAAAAAATAAGCGGCGATTATTTTGCGGTTGTCGGCTTGCCTGTTTCAAGGACGATCCGCGAATTAAAAAAGCTAGGCTACCAATTACCGTACGAAAAGTGACGCTTTTCTTAACTCCTTAATAAAGGAGGAATAAGAATGTCCACGAAAAATGGATTAATGATCCGCGATTTTCCACAGGATGAACGACCACGAGAGCGCTTTATGCAGCATGGCCCGCAAAGCTTATCCAATCATGAACTAATAGCGATTCTGCTTCGCACCGGATCAAAAGAGGAGTCGGTTCTGCAATTATCCAATCGCCTCCTCACCCAATTTGAAGGATTGCGGCTGCTTAAGTCGGCTTCATTAGAGGAAATGACCGAGATTAAAGGGATTGGCCATGCAAAAGCTATTCAAGTCCTTGCAGCTGTAGAATTAGGAAGAAGAGTTGCCAATCTTGCTTACAATGAACGCTATATTATCCGCTCCCCGGAGGACGGGGCCAAGTATATGATGAATGATATGCGTTTCCTCACCCAGGAACATTTTGTCTGCCTTTACTTAAATACGAAAAATCAAGTCATGCATAAGCATACTGTCTTTATCGGCAGCTTAAATGCCTCGATTGTGCACCCTCGCGAGGTGTATAAAGAAGCTCTCCGCCGTTCTGCTGCCTCCATTATTTGTCTGCATAACCATCCCTCGGGCGATCCCGCACCAAGCCGCGAAGATATTGAGGTCACAAAGAGGCTGTCTGATTGCGGCAAAATAATTGGCATTGATTTGCTTGATCATTTGATCATTGGAGAAAATAAATTTGTCTCCTTAAAGGAAAAAGGTTATTTATAGCACTATGATTTTTTTTGACGTTAGGCTATAATATGGGTTATGATTTTTTAGGACTCTTTTCGTAATTACTACACGATTTTCTAAAAAACCGTCAGTTATTTTTGACTGAATAAATAGCTTTACTTAAATGCATTTCGTATCAGAAAGGGAGATACAACTATGTTTGGAATTGGTTCAAGAGATCTAGGAATAGACTTGGGGACGGCGAATACCCTTGTTTTCGTAAAAGGAAAAGGAATCGTTCTTCGCGAGCCTTCAGTAGTGGCTTTGCAAACAGATACAAAACAAATTGTTGCCGTTGGTAGTGATGCGAAGAATATGATCGGGCGTACGCCTGGAAATATTGTCGCTTTAAGACCGATGAAGGACGGGGTTATTGCTGATTACGAGACTACAGCTACAATGATGAAGTATTACATACGACAAGCAACGAAGAGTAAAGGATTTTTATCCAGCAGCAAGCCATATGTAATGATTTGTGTTCCATCCGGAATTACCGCTGTCGAGGAGCGAGCAGTAATTGATGCTACACGTGCCGCAGGTGCCCGTGATGCCTATACAATTGAAGAGCCGTTTGCAGCAGCAATTGGCGCCAATTTACCTGTATGGGAGCCAACCGGAAGTATGGTCGTCGATATTGGCAGTGGAACAACAGAAGTAGCAATTATTTCTTTGGGCGGAATTGTCACAAGCCAATCGATCCGAATTGCCGGTGATGAAATGGATGAAGCGATTGTTTCGTTTATCCGTAAAAATTATAATTTAATGATTGGTGACCGGACGTCGGAAACAATCAAAATGGAAATTGGCTCGGCAGGGGAACCGGAAGGCATTGATAATATGGAAATTCGCGGCCGTGATTTATTGACAGGCTTACCGAAAACGATCGAAATCACAGCAAAGGAAATTTCCTCTGCACTTCGGGACACTGTGTTTGCCATAGTCGATGCAGTCAAAAACACACTTGAAAAAACACCACCGGAATTAGCAGCAGATATTATGGATCGGGGAATTGTCCTGACTGGCGGAGGTGCTTTGCTACGAAACTTGGACAGGATAATTAGTGAAGAAACAAAAATGCCTGTCTTAATTGCGGAGAATCCGCTTGATTGCGTTGCGATGGGAACCGGAAGCGCATTGGATCATATAAACTTATTTAAAAATAAAGCGAAAGACTCACGATAAAAGTCCAAAAATAGAGGTGTATCATCATGCCACAATTTTTCTTGAATAAACGGTTAATTGTGTTGCTTGTCAGCATCATTATTCTCGTGGCATTGATTGGGTTTTCTTTAAGGGAGAGGAGTCAGCCCACCTGGCCGGAACAATTTATAAAAGATACCTCCGGCTGGGTTCAATCCCTGGTTTCAAAGCCAACACAGTATCTCGTAGGCTTTTTTGGTGATTTTCAGGATCTGCAAAATACATATCAAGAGAACAAACAATTGAAAACACGTGTTGATAAACTAGTCAGCTTAGAAGCGCAGGTACAGAAGCTTGAAAAAGACAACAAACAATTGCGTGATGTATTAGGTGAAAAAGAGACCCTGAGTGATTATAAACCATTACCTGCTACTGTCATTGGTAGGAATCCTGATCGGTGGCATGAATTATTAATTATTGATAAAGGCAAAATCAACGGTATTGAGCAAAACATGGCTGTTATGACAGCAACTGGGTTGGTTGGAAAAATAAAAAGTGTCAATCAGTTTAGCTCAACTGTCCAATTATTAAGCGCTCTAGATCCGAAAAATCGGATTTCTGCCTTTATTCAAGGCGAAGCCAATGCATATGGACTTGTTGAAGGCTACGACCAAGAGAAAAAACAGCTATTAGTTAAAAGGATCCCATATGATGCAAAAGTGAAAAAAGGACAGACAGTCATTTCTTCAGGCTTAGGTGGCGTTTTTCCACCTGGATTGTTAATAGGTAAAGTCGTCAGTGTCAAGACAGATCAATATGGATTAAATCAGACTGCTTATATTAATCCTGGGGCCGATTTTTATGATATTGAAAATGTACTTGTTATTAAGCGAAATACTACACAGCCTTCAGCCAGCGACCTAGGAGCACCAAAGGGGGAGAATTTGTGAAAAAATTCCTCCTCCCTCTTTTATTTTTACTTTTGTTTATTTTTGAAAGTTTATTTGTCCAGTTTTTGCCTGCAGACCTTTTTGGTGCTCAAAAGATATTGGTTCCTCGCTTTTTAATAATTTCGATATTCTTTTTAACCGTTTATGGAAGTGCAAAACATGGAATTGTTTATGGACTAATTTTTGGGCTATTATTTGACATCGTTTTCACAGAAATTCTTGGTATCTATTTATTTTTATACCCTTTTATTGCTTTCATTGTTTTAAAAATAATGAAGGTATTGCAGGTCAATCTGCTCATAACCTCCATTGTTTCTCTCATTGGTGTTGCATTATTAGAGATTGCTGTTTTCGAAATGAACACATTAATCGGGATCACAGCAATGAATTTTACGAGTTTTTTAAACATGCGTCTCATCCCAACACTACTTTTAAATGCAATCTTTCTAATCATTGCTGCCTATCCATTAAAACGACAATTTGAAAAATTCGCAGAAAATTTACGAGCTGACTAATATAATTTTCAATTTACTTTCGAAAAGAGGAGTTTGTTACCTTTTTGTCGAATTCTAAACGAGGAAAAATGATTGATAGAAGATCCAAATAAGCTGCATAGCGCAGTTTATTTCTTTTCCGCTTTTCTATATTGGGGTGAAACTCTTCATGAAAAAATGGCAAAATGTTACGATAAAAGGAACGAAGGATGGGTTAACCTTACATTTAAACGATGATTGTTCCTTTGAAGAATTAACAAAAGAGTTAGATGAGAAGTTATCAGCAGGCTTATTAACAAATGAAGACCGCGCGTTAATCCCGGTCAAGCTTGAAACAGGTCATCGATATTTGACCAGCACTCAACAGGGTGAATTAAAGGCGTTGATCCGCCAAAAAAAGCAGCTTGTCGTCGAAGAAATTAACTCGTTAGTGATCACCAAGGAAGAAGCCGACAAACAGCGAGAGAAAAATGGCATGGTCACCATTACGAAAATTGTTCGTTCAGGACAAATTATTGAGGTGCCAGGTAATTTGCTGCTTATTGGTGATGTGAATCCGGGTGGAACGGTTAAAGCGGGAGGCAATATTTTTATTATGGGAGCTTTAAAAGGGGTTGCCCATGCAGGCTGCTATGGAAATGACCAAGCCGTGATTGCTGCTTCAAGTATGAAACCATCTCAATTACGCATTAGTGATTCCTTAAATAGAGCACCTGATTACTCAAACAGCGAAGAAAAACACGAAATGGAATGTGCTTATATAGATATAAATAATAAAATTGTAATTGATAGATTACAAGGATTAATGCATCTAAGACCTAATCTAACTAGATTAGAAGGGGGACGTTAAAGTGGGAGAAGCAATTGTCATTACATCTGGTAAAGGCGGTGTTGGTAAAACAACTACTTCTGCTAATATTGGGACAGCATTAGCGCTTCAAGGGAAAAAAGTCTGTTTAGTAGATACTGATATTGGTCTGCGGAACCTGGATGTAGTTATGGGACTTGAAAATAGAATTATTTATGATCTAGTTGATGTTGTGGAAGGCAGATGTAAAGTTCACCAGGCGTTGGTAAAGGATAAACGTTTTGATGATCTATTGTATTTGCTTCCGGCAGCACAAACGACCGATAAAACTGCTGTTTCACCAGATCAGATGAAAGTACTAATTGATGCCCTAAAGCAGGATTATGATTATATCATCATCGACTGCCCAGCAGGGATTGAGCAGGGCTACAAAAATGCAGTTGCAGGTGCAGATAAAGCAATTGTTGTAACAACACCTGAGGTTTCAGCCGTTCGGGACGCAGACCGAATCATTGGTTTACTTGAAAAAGAGAAGGGTGTTCAGCCGCCTAAATTAGTCATCAACCGGATCCGCAATCATCTCATGAAGAACGGGGATATGCTGGACGTAGATGAAATCACAGCGCATTTATCAATTGAATTAATTGGGATTGTTGTTGATGATGATGAAGTCATTAAGGCATCAAACCACGGGGAGCCAATTGCTCTTAATCCAAATAACAAAGCATCCATTGCCTATCGGAACATAGCTCGAAGAATACTTGGGGAATCAATTCCGCTTCAGTCGCTTGAAGACAATAAAAAAGGTGTTTTTTCCAAACTGAAAAGTTTCTTTGGAGCTAAATAGTTATAAATCTAGCCTAATCCGCTGCTGTGGATCAGGCTTTTTTCGTGTTGCCCAAGTGCCCAGTTTACATCGCTAAACGGGCGCTTCTACTTTTCTTTATGTCATACTCTGGACGGGCCGGACATAAACTTGTACAAAAAGTGGGTAATGGATGGAAGGATGGATGGTATAGTGCGATCAAGATCGGATGATATTCGTCGACGAATTGCCAAAAGAAGAAAAGATAAAGAAAGAATAGGAAACAGCCCGAAACCGGAGCGTCTGTTTGCATTACCTTCTGAGGACGAGCCGCCCGGCTTTAATGAACTTATTACTTATGAGGGTGGCGGGCCGGAAGAGGAGATACATCCTTTATTTCGAAAAGAAGTGTTCCTTTTTAAGATATTAGCTTCTGCATGTTTATTTCTTGTCATTGCCATATTGTTTCGTAACCAAACAGCGACACTTGATTCCGCTAGAAATGTGGTGAAAAAAACAATGGAAACAGAATTTCAATTTGCAACTGTATCGAATTGGTATGAAGACAAATTTGGAAAGCCGCTGGCGTTGCTCCCATTTACGGACAAGAAAACGAACAAAAATCTTGCTGCAAATCAGCAGTATGCTGTCCCCGCCTCAGGGAGGATTCTCGAAAATTTTCAAAAAAATGGCCAGGGAATCATGATTGAAACGGGGAAAGGAACAAAGGTAGAGGCAATGAACGAAGGAATGGTTCGTTTTGCCGGTGTAAAGGAGGGACTGGGCAAGACGGTCATTATCCAGCACTCAGATCAAACGGAATCCTGGTATGGAAATCTTGAATCGATTCAAGTGAATTTATATGAATATATTGACAAAGGCAAAGAAGTTGGCACAGTTTCCGGCTCTGCTGGCGTAGATAAATCAAAAGGGGAGTTTTACTTTGCGATAAAAAAAGGAGATCATTTTATTGATCCCATTCAGGTGATTCAATTTGAATAAACTAGGTGTTTTAATACGGCAGATTCATATACATCCCCTTTTATGGATCGTCATTGCTGCCTCAATTGTGACTGCCCATTTCTTAGAGGTTTGCTTATTAATGTTGATTATTTTTATACATGAAATGGGGCATGCTGCTGCGGCTTCTTTTTTTTCGTGGCGAATCAAACAAATTTCCTTGCTGCCCTTCGGCGGGGTTGCGGAAATGGATGAACATGGAAATCGGCCGCTTCGGGAAGAAACTCTTGTTGTGGTGGCAGGCCCCCTGCAGCATGTTTGGATGGTTGGACTGGCGTTTTTTTTGAAAGGAATTGGCTGGATTCCGAATGATCTTTTTCAGCTTTTTCTTGACTATAACTTGATGATCTTACTGTTTAATCTTTTTCCAATCTGGCCGCTCGACGGCGGAAAACTTGTATTTTTATTGTTATCACTAAAAAATCCGTTTCCCGACGCGCATCGTTTGACGTTACTTATTTCTACCACTTTTTTAAGCTTGTTTGCCATTCTGATCCTGTTCACGGCGCCGAACCACGTAAATGTCTGGGTAGTCATCGCTTTCTTATATTTCTCGCTGTATCATGAATGGAAACAGCGCCGCTATGTGTTTATGAGATTTTTATTGGAGCGTTATTATGGAAAAATAGATGGTCCACATATACTTGTTCCGATCAAAGCAGAGGAAGAAGAAATGCTTATCCAGGTTTTACAGCGATTTCAACGGGGCTGCAAGCATCCAATCATTATTGAAGGCTTGGATAATGAAAAAAGAATGTTAGACGAAAATGAAGTGCTCCATGCATATTTTACTGAAAAACGAGTGACAGATAAAATCAGCGACCTCCTATTTTCTTATTAATTTTTCGGTATAATATATATAGAAAAGTGGAAGCGCCCGTTTAGTGAAGTACACTAGTCGCTGGGCGCTGGCCGACTAAAAGCCCGCCGTCCAGGCGGCACGTCGGCACTAGCACTTCCTGTGCGTCGTAGTTAGACAGGAAAAGACCAAGCAAGAAAAAGTGAGGAAGCTGGATTGAATACATTACTTATTAATTACGCTGCAAGGGAAAAAAGGTATGCCCTATTAATCAATAATCAGGTGGAAAAGCTGGTGATTGACCGCCCTGATCAGCGTTCACTTGTTGAAAATATTTTTTATGGTACGGTGACAAGGGTTTTACCAGGCATGAATGCAGCTTTCGTTGAAATCGGGGAAGGAAAAAACGCATATTTACAGCGTAATCTGCTCGCAAATTATGTGTTAGCTGCGGAAGATAAAGCGACAAAAGAGAAAAAGAGTGTTTCAGCCTTTGTCCATCAAGGTGAAAAGCTTCTCGTTCAGATTGTAAAGGATGCAACCGGGACAAAGGGCCCTAAGGTAACAGGAATCATTGAAATACAGGGAGATAATCTTATCTATATGCCTCATGGACGTTATGTGGCTGTTTCAAAAAAAATCGCGGATGAAACGAAAAAATCCCTTCTCCGCCAGCTTGGAAAGCAAATGAAAGAAGCGGACGAAGGAATTATTTTTCGAACTTCCAGTATTAGCTGTACGGAGCAGGAACTCCGAGCAGAATTGGAGCAATTGCGTGTAAGCTATAAGGAGATACTGCAGAACGCATCGGCCCTAAACCATCCCGGCATACTATTTCAAAAGGATACCTTTACGGAGATGGTGACGGATTCCATCAGCAAAATGACCTCTGGAGAAGTGATTGTTGATGACCTGGCCTTCAAACAAAAGCTTGAATCTTGTGAACAGATCAAAAAAGGCACGGTTAAGCTTCATTATTTTCAGCAAAAGGAAAATGTATTTTCAGCTTACCGAGTGGAACATGAAATTGAAAAAGCATTAAAAAGAGTCGTTTGGCTGGATAACGGGGCTTATCTTATTTTCGATGAAACAGAGGCTCTAACGATTATTGATGTGAATACGGGCAAGTTTTCAGGAAAAATTGAGCTCGATGATACAGTTGTAAAGACCAATAAGCTAGCGGCAATTGAAATCGCCCGGCAGCTCCGTCTTCGCGACGTGGGCGGAATGGTTCTGGTGGATTTTATTGATATGAAAAAAGATAACGACAGGCAACATATTTTTGAAACAATGGAACAGGAATGCAAAAAGGATGAAAAGAGAACGAGACTGATCGGGTTCACTCCACTTGGAATTCTCCAGTTAACGAGAAAAAAAACCAAAGTCTCTCTGTCAGAGGCATTAAAGGAGAAATGCCCTGTATGTGAGGGGACGGGAAGGATCTTGAGTGCAGAAACGGTGGCCTTTCGGCTTGAACGAGAGTTGTTTGAACACCGCCATGCGGAATTTGAGGCCGTCCTAGTGGAGGCAACCCAGGAAGTGAAAGAGAGATTTGAAGGACCAAACAAAACGTATCAAAGTTATTTTGAAGATACGACCCATTTAAAAGTGCTATTTGACATCCAACCATCTGTCATTCCATATTATTATGTAAAACAATTTGGGAATATCGATGAGCTATCAATTAAAACAAATGATTTCTATTGACCATTTTCCCTAAATATGATAGGATTTTAATGTTATGTTTGTAGCACCCGTGCTACAACCGCACAGAACAGGTAATAAGTTTTTGCAAATGCAAAGCGCCTGTAATTGGCGAGTCTGAGTTTATAAGGAGGTGCAGTTCATGTACGCAATTATCGAAACTGGTGGAAAGCAAGTGAAAGTAGAAGAAGGCCAAGCTATTTACATCGAAAAGCTTACTGCTGAAGCAGGCGAAACAGTGACTTTTGATAAGGTTCTTTTCGTTGGCGGAGAAAATGTAAAAGTAGGAAGCCCTGTTGTTGAAGGCGCTACGGTTACAGCTAAAGTTGAAAAACAAGGTCGTCAAAAGAAAATCATTGTTTTCAAGTACAAAGCCAAGAAAAACTATCATAAGAAGCAAGGTCATCGTCAACCGTATACAAAAGTAGTCATCGAGAAAATCAACGCGTAAGGTGTTGAGCAAATAGATGATCGAAATTACGATTACTCGTACTGATTCCGATAAAATCCAGGCGTTTGAAATAAGCGGACATGCTTTTTTCGCCAAGCGGGGCAAGGATATTGTCTGTGCAGGCGTATCTGCTGTTTCCGTCGGCGCAATTAATGCAGTCCATGCCTTAACGGGCGTTACCCCTGTGATTGAGCATCGTGAGGATGGCTTTCTCCGCTGTACTATTCCGGAAAAACTGCCGGAAGACATATTTGAGAAAGTACAGCTTCTTCTCGAGGGTATGGTTATTTCATTACAAACGATTGAGGAAGAGTACGGAAAGAACTTAACAATAACCTTCAAAAAGTGGGAGGTGGAATAAATGCTATTAAAATTAGATCTTCAGTTGTTTGCTTCTAAAAAAGGAGTAGGTTCTACTAAGAACGGTCGTGACTCAATCGCAAAGCGTCTTGGTGCTAAGCGTGCAGACGGTCAATTTGTTTCTAGTGGTTCTATCCTTTATCGTCAACGCGGAACGAAAATTTACCCAGGTGAAAACGTGGGCCGCGGTGGAGATGATACTCTATTCGCAAAAGTTGACGGTATCGTAAAATTCGAGCGCTTTGGTCGTGACCATAAAAAGGTCAGTGTTTATCCAGTAGCTCAAGAAGCATAAGTTGTCAAAATGAAACTCTAACCGATTGGTTAGAGTTTTCTTTTTAAACGTGCTCGATCCTTCGACAGAGTGAGACTTCTTCAAACGTGCTTCTTTTTTGGCTAATAATAAATGATAAACTTTCAATGTGAAAGTTTATCATTTATTATTGTGCATAAGGGCAACTATGCCTCTGTCTTCGCCCTTAGGGGCTTGCCAATCGGCGAGTTTTCTTTACCTCAAAAGGAATGAAATACATAAAACTACTTACTCCAGCCAACTTTTTTGATATACTTAAGCAAACAGTTTTCTGACAATTAAAGTAGGAGTGCACGTATGGAAAAAGAATGGAATATGATCGAGGTGCTGCGTCATTCTCGGCATGATTGGTTAAATAAACTGCAGTTAATCAAAGGAAACTTAGATTTAAATCGAATTGACCGGGCTAAGGCAATCATTGATGAAATTGTCATCGAGTCACAGCATGAAACAAAGCTTTCCAATTTACATATTCCTAAATTTGCATCACTAATGTTTCGAGCAAATTGGGAAAATAATATCTTCCACTTAGAATATGAGGTGCTTCAAGAGTCCGGTATGCTTCACATTAATGAATTAGCGCTAACGGAATGGACAAAGGAGTTCTTTACTTGCTTAAATGGATCAATTCATGCCTTGGATGAAAATAACTTAGCTATTTCAATTGATTCCCAAAAAGGTGGGGCTCGTTTCTTTTTTGATTTTAGCGGAATAATAAAGCAGAAAGCACGGATAGAAAAGTTCCTAGCCGAAACCTGTACAATCGATTTAGTTATCACGGTGAAGGAATTTTCTGAACACGAACTCGCGTTTGAAGTTTTTATGCCAGTAAGCAATGGCTAAAAGCGGGCGATTAACATCCGTCTTCAGATAAACAACTAGTGCAGACGGGAGGAAAAAAATGTTTGTAGATCAAGTTAAAATATTTGTTAAAGGTGGAGATGGCGGCAATGGAATGGTTGCCTTCCGCCGTGAAAAGTATGTTCCAAATGGTGGTCCAGCGGGCGGTGACGGTGGAAAAGGTGCGGATGTTGTCTTTGAAGTAAATGAAGGACTGCGCACATTAATGGATTTCCGTTATCAGCATCATTTTAAAGCACCCCGCGGTGAACATGGGATGGCCAAAAATATGCATGGGAAAAACGCAAAGGACATGATTGTCAAAGTACCACCTGGTACAGTTGTAATTGATGAAGAGACAAAGAAAGTAATTGCTGATTTGGTTGAGCATGGACAACGTGCCGTTGTTGCCAAAGGCGGCCGAGGGGGACGAGGCAATTCGAGATTTGCAACGCCTGCTAACCCGGCGCCAGAGCTTTCTGAAAATGGAGAACCAGGCCAGGAGCGTGAAGTGGTTCTCGAATTAAAGCTCCTAGCAGACGTAGGCTTGGTTGGTTTCCCGAGTGTTGGAAAATCGACGTTATTATCAGTTGTCTCATCGGCGAAACCGAAGATTGCTGATTATCATTTTACAACAATTGTTCCGAATCTTGGCATGGTCGAAACAGAGGATGGCAGGAGCTTTGTTATGGCTGATCTGCCGGGATTAATTGAAGGTGCCCATCAAGGGGTTGGCTTAGGTCACCAATTTTTGCGTCATATTGAACGTACGAGAGTTATTGTTCATGTGATTGATATGGCAGCAATTGAAGGCAGGGACCCGTACCAGGATTATATAACGATCAATAATGAATTGAAGGAATATAACCTGCGACTAACAGAACGCCCACAAATTATTGTTGCAAACAAAATGGACATGCCTGGAGCGGAAGAAAATTTAGAAACGTTCAAGCAGCAATTAACAGATGATACCCCTGTTTTTCCAATTTCAGCCATTACAAGGAAAGGTTTAAGGGATCTTTTGTTTGTGGTCGCTGATAAGCTTGATAAAACGCCAGAATTCCCACTCGAAAAGGAAGAGGATACTGGTGTCCATCGTGTACTTTACAAGCATGAAGCGGAACCTGATCCCTTTACCATTTCCAGAGAGTCTGATGGTTCATTTGTGGTATCTGGGGAAAAGGTTGAAAGACTGTTTAAAATGACCGATTTTTCAAGGGAAGAATCTATTCGCCGCTTTGCTCGTCAGCTTCGAGGTTTTGGTGTTGATGATGCCTTAAGGAAAAGAGGAGCGAAAGACGGTGACATTGTTAAATTAATGGACTTTGAATTCGAGTTTATTGAGTAGCCTTCCGATATTATAGAGGTGGAGAGATGAGAGCAGACAAATCAGATAAAAAATTTTATTTGGTGCGTGAAGATGTTTTACCTGAAGCCATGAAAAAAACAATCGAGGTCAAGGAAATGCTTGACAGAGGGAAAGCAGAATCTGTTTGGGATGCTGTTCATCGCGTCGATTTAAGCAGAAGCGCTTTTTATAAATACAGAGATACGGTCTTTCCGTTTTCATCGATAAAACAAGAGCGGTTAGTTACGCTTTTCTTCTATCTCGAGGATCGCTCAGGTACATTATCCCAGCTATTAAGTGTTGTAGCTTCGTCTGGATGCAATGTTCTAACCATTCACCAGACGATTCCCTTGCAGGGAAGGGCGAACGTTACCATGTCAATTAACACATCTAATATCCTCGGGGATATTGAGGATTTTCTTGCAGAACTTAGGAAATTAGAATTTGTTGATAAAGTGGAAGTGCTCGGAACGGGTGCGTAAGGTACTAGTGAAGCACTCTAATTTGATTTTAGATAGAGCTGTACATATGAAAAAGGAGAGGGAAATTGTGAAAGTAGGTTATTTTGGTCCAAAGGCTACATTTACCCAAATGGCAGTGAGCAGATTTTTCCCGAGTCTTGACCATCTACCATATCGGACAATTCCAGATTGTATCGATGCTGTCGAAAATCAGGAAGTGGAGCTTGCTGTTGTTCCAGTTGAAAATGCACTGGAGGGCTCAGTGCCGATTACACTTGATTATTTAACAAGAGAGGTTGAAATACCGATCATTGGGGAAATTACTGCTCCGATTAGACAACATTTTATGGTCCATCCAGACAACCAAGAGAAATGGAAGGAAATCACAAAAGTTTATAGCCATTCTCATGCAATTGCCCAGTGCCATAAATTTTTACAAAGCCACTTTAAAGAGGCATCTATTGAGAGTGTTTCCTCGACGGCCGGTGCAGCAGTTATGGTAAAGGAACATCCTGAATTAATGATAGCTGCAATTGCTAATGAGCAGGCAGCAAAGGAATATGGCTTAGTGATTGTTCAGAAGGATATTCACGATTTTGCATACAACCATACCCGCTTCGTTATCCTGTCCCATAAAAATTATGATTTAGAAGCAGTAAAGGAAGGCTTAATCGGCTATAAAACAACGATTATGGTGACACTTCCAGACGATTATGCAGGCGCCCTGCACCAGGTATTGTCCGCTTTTGCATGGAGAAAAATCAATCTGTCAAAAATTGAATCAAGGCCTATGAAAACTGGTATTGGCAATTATTTTTTCATTATTGATATTGGTATGAAACTTGACGGCGTTTTGATTCCGGGGGCAATTGAAGAATTGGAAGCCTTGGGCTGCGGAGTAAGACTGTTGGGAAGCTATCCGTCCTTCCTGATTGATTTTAATTAAAAAAAGGATCCGGGTTATTTTTTAAACCTGGATCCTTTTTTTCATGCGTTAATTAAAAAACCTGCATCGCCCAATGCTGCTTCTGCATTAGATAGGGCTTCTTTGCTGCTTGAAGCTAGTGTATGGAGATGGATCCCGCCTGTCAGTTCTGCTAAAAGTGAAGCTTTTGTGGATCTTAATTTATCCATAAACTGTTTTACTTCCTGCCGGTTGGAAACCATAATGGAAGCTGTTAAATCACCGTAAACAGGGTGCTCAACCTTGACATCTTTAACAGTTACCCCGTGGTCGACTAATAAATTCAATTCTCGTTCTGTGTCTTCAAGTGAATGACGGCAGGCAACAGTCCGTTCAAAATTCTGGATAACAGCATTTTGCTTTAAATATAAGTACCCTTGGCTGGTCGCAATAATGGGTTCATTTTTTGCTTTCAAAATCGTTATATCTCCAACAATAACTTGCCGGCTTACATTTGTTTTAACAGCTAGTTCACTTCCGGTTATAGGAGAAGTGGTGTTCTTTAGCTGCTGCAAAATCCAAGTCCGTCTTTCTTCGCCTAATAATTTTTTTTGCTCAGCCATAGATTCCTCCTAAATGATTTGCTTATAGATAGTAGAGAGAATCCTCCCAAAGTTAATAATGAAGCTTCTTTATATTGTTGACAATATTCGTTATTGTTTCCCCGAGTTTTTGAACCTCTTCAATCGTTGTTGTTTTACCAAATGAAATCCGAATAAATTCCTTCGCTTGTTCGTTTTCTAATCCCAATGCCTCCATCGTTTTTGACGGAGTCTGCATGCCAACCTGGCAGGCACTGCCTGTTGAAATAGCAAATCCCTGACGGTTGCACTCCAGCATCAACAGCTGGCCTTCAATCCCAGAAATCGTCAATCCAATGATACTTGGGAGCTGGTTATCACTTTTTGCCTCGATTATATTTACCCACTCTTTAATGGGACTGATCGTCTCGATAAATACTTGGCGGAGGGATTCGAATTTCTTTTCCGCCTCACCCGCTTGGGCAATGATCTTTTGAGCAGCAGCCGTCATTGCCACGATAGCGGGAACGTTTACCGTGCCCGGTCGTAGGCCTTTTTCATGTGTGGTGCCAGGAAAAAAGGAGTTCCAGCCGATTTGCGGGTTAATGTACACAGCTCCTGTTCCTTTTGGCCCATATATTTTATGGCCCGAGAAGGAAAAGCTGCTTACAAGCGGTGCCACCTTCTTCAGATCCAATTTTCCAAATGACTGAACAAAATCACTATGAAATAGAATGTTATTCGCCCTGCATATCTTCGCTATTTCTTCAATTGGCTGAATGGCTCCAATTTCTGAATTCACATGTTGAATCGTTAGTAGTGCGGTTTCCGGTTTGAGTGCAGCAGCTGCTTTGTCTAGGTCAATTATACCTTCTTCTGTAAAAGGAAGATAAGTAACCGTATACCCGCATTTTTCCAATCTTTTCAATGCACCATGGATGGAGGAATGTTCTGCAATGCTTGTAATGATATGGTTTTTTTCCTTCTCCATTGTCGAAAGCAAAGCCTCAATTGCCAAAAAATTCCCCTCAGATCCACCGCTGGTAAAAAAAAGTCCTGTTTTGTCAATTCCTACAAGAGCGGCAAGCTCCTCGCGGCAGTTTTCGAGTAATCCAGCGGCTTGTGAGCCAATGTCATGGAGGCTGTTTGAATTTCCAAAGAAATCCGTTGCTACCTTGACATACACTTCAGCAGCTTCAATATCTAACGGAGTTGTCGCAGCAAAGTCGAAATAGATCATAATACCCTCCAAAACATTTTTTTGTGGGAAAAGTACTTGTCATTAGTTTAAATCTATGTAAATATAGATGTCAAGACACCTGTAAATTTAGGAGGCTATCAAATGACGTATGATGATGTTTTAATTGTTGGCAGCGGAGTTGCCGCCTTACAATTAGCAGCCCTTCTTAGTAAGAATATAAATGTGAGAGTAATCACAAAGTCAAAGGTGAGAAATGCAAATTCATATCTTGCTCAAGGTGGTATTGCAGTTGCTCTTGGTAAACAAGATCATCCCTCCAAGCATTTTATTGACACGTTGAAAGCAGGAAGATTCTATAACAACGAGGAATCTGTCCGAGCCATCGTTAATGAGGCACCAGCGCTTATTCGTGAAATTTTCACGAAAGGTTCTGTTTTTGATAAAGATCAAAATGGTGAAATGCTGCTGGGTATGGAAGGTGCACATAGTGAGAAAAGAATCGTCCATAGCGGCGGTGATGCCACAGGAAAAAATGTGGTTGAATATTTAATTAGTCAACTAAAGGAAAACGTAAAAATTGAAGAAGATTTATTCGCTTATGAACTTATTATAAAAGAAAATCGGTGTATCGGAGTTAAAGGGAAAAAGCCTGATGGAGAAATTCAAGCTTATTATGGAAATCACGTTATTCTTGCAACAGGCGGATGCGGGCAATTATATACGTACACCTCAAACGCAGAAACAGTAACTGGTGATGGAATTGCAATGGCCTATTTGGCTGGTGCAGAAATTGTTGATATGGAATTCAACCAATTTCACCCAACATTGTTGTATATAGATGGAGAAACAAGAGGACTTGTATCAGAAGCAGTCAGGGGAGAAGGCGCGATTCTTGTAACCGACGATGGTACTCCAATTATGGAGGGAGTCCATCCTTTAAAGGACCTTGCTCCAAGGCATGTTGTTTCGCAAAAGATTTATGAATATGTAAGTAAGGGGGTAAATATTTACTTAGATATTCGCTGTATTCCGAACTTTACGAAAAGATTTCCAACCATTACCGAGATTTGCACAGAAAATGGAGTTGATTTATCTCAGGGTAGGATCCCTGTCGTCCCCGGAAGCCACTTCTTAATGGGAGGAATCAAAACGGACCTAATTGGAAGGACTTCGATTGACGGGTTGTTTGCGATTGGTGAAGCTTCCTGCACAGGTCTTCATGGTGCAAACCGTTTAGCCAGTAATTCTTTGCTAGAAGGATTATATCAAGGGAAAAAGCTATCTGAATGGATTAATGAAGCACCTTTAAAGCCGTTAACTGCTGAACCTGAAAAGATATCAGATTCATTCCTCCAAAAACGAGCCAATTTACCAGAGCTGAAAACCTTGCAGAATAATATGATGGCCCGGGTAGGTATTGTCCGTAACAGTGAAATGCTGATCAAACAGAAAAACTGGTTAGCCCAATTTAAAGTGAATGAAATGACAAACTTGGACGGCTATACTTCCCAAGATATAGAAAGAGCTTTCATGGTACTTGTTGCAGAGTTAATTACAGACTCTGCCCTAGAGCGTACAGAGAGCCGCGGGGGTCATTATCGAAATGACTATCCCTTTGAAGATGATCGCAATTGGATAAAACAAACCATTTCACATATCCGAAAACGAGAAGGGGAAAAAGATCATGAACAAATTCAAACTATCTTCGCTACTTGAGAGCTTTTTTATAGAAGACATCGGCGAACAGGACATAACAACAGATCTTATTTTTACAGATGGTACAAACGGAAAAATTGTTTTTATAGCAAAAGAAGCAGGGGTTTTTTGCGGGGAGGAAATTATTAAAACCGGCTTTAAGTTGTTTGATTCGGACATTAAAACAGATGTACTGGTCAAAGATGGCGATCCGATTGAGAGTGGTCAACAATTTGCAACGGCATCCGGGAAAATTGCTGATTTATTAAAGGGAGAAAGAGTTATTTTGAATCTTATTCAAAGGATGAGCGGCATTGCAACGTTAACACAAAAAGCCGTGACAACGTTGAACAGCTCCCATACAAAGATTTGTGATACAAGGAAAACAACACCAGGACTCCGAATGCTTGAAAAATATGCTGTCCGCACGGGCGGAGGCTTCAACCACCGCTTTGGTCTATATGATGGCGTAATGATAAAGGATAATCATATTTCCTTTGCAGGTTCAATTCGCAACGCAGTGGAAGCTGTCCGGGAAAAGGCCGGACATATGGTTAAAATTGAGGTCGAGGTTGAAACCGAGGAGCAGGTTATTGAAGCAGTCAATGCGGGTGCGGATGTGATCATGTTTGATAACCGAACTCCTGATGAAATTAACGAGTTTATAAAATTAGTTCCGGCTGGAATTATTACCGAAGCCTCAGGCGGAATTCAATTAAGCAACCTCGCTTCCTACCGGGATACAGGGGTGGATTATATTTCATTAGGATTGTTGACACATTCCTATAAAGCACTTGATATTAGTGTAAGAGTAAATGTGGATAAAGGGGGGGAATAGAATGAGTATCTTGTCATCATTACAAAGAACGATCGTTATTCCAGAAAAATACAGACAGATGTCACGTGAAGAACTGGAGCAAAGGGTTTTAGATGCCAAGGAGAAATGGGGATCAAGGTTATTTATACCAGCACACCATTACCAAAAAGATGAAGTTGTACAGTTTGCTGATGCTACTGGAGACTCCTTACAATTAGCGCAAATATCCGCAGCCAATAAAGATGCTGAATTTATCATTTTTTGTGGAGTCCATTTTATGGCCGAAACAGCTGATATTTTAACAACTGAAAACCAAAAGGTCTATTTACCTGACATGAGAGCAGGCTGTTCAATGGCAGATATGGCAGATATTCATCAGACCGAAAGAGCATGGGAAAAGCTGCAGGAACAATTCGGTGACACCATACTGCCATTGACATATGTAAATTCAACTGCTGCTATTAAAGCATTTGTTGGTGAGCATGGCGGGGCAACGGTTACATCCTCAAACGCCGAGAAAATGGTAAAATGGGCATTTGATCAGAAAGAACGGATTTTATTCTTGCCTGACCAACACCTTGGCAGAAATACAGCCTTCACGCTTGGGGTACCTTTAGACGAAATGGCTGTCTGGAATCCAATTACGAACACACTTGAATATGATGGAGATTATTCGAAAATAAAAGTTATTTTATGGAAGGGACATTGCTCCGTCCATGAAAATTTTACCGTCCAAAATGTCATTGATACGAGAACTCAATATCCAAACATGAAGATCATTGTTCATCCTGAATGCAGCCGTGAAGTTGTAGAACTGGCGGATATGGCCGGATCCACTAATTATATTCTTAAAGCAATTGAAAGTGCAGAACCTGGATCTGAATGGGCGATTGGTACTGAGATGAACCTTGTGAATCGGATTATCCAAAATCATCCAGATAAAAAAATTGTTTCGTTAAATCCAAATATGTGCCCTTGCATGACCATGAATCGAATCGATCTTCCGCATTTGGTTTGGTGTTTAGACACGATTGAAGAGTCAGAACACCAACTTATCAAGGTTGAAGAAACAATTGCCACCAAGGCTATACTAGCACTAGAAAAAATGCTGAATTTTGCATAAAAAATAGAAAAGCGAAAACGCCCGAAACTTTCCTCGTCTTATGTGTCGAAGGCAGACAGTTATCAAAGTTAAAAGATATGAAACCTAAAAGATGGAGCAGGATTATTCCCTGCTTCGTCTTTTTTTTGTCCATTATCATATTTTGAAAAAGAGATGCATAAGTTTTTCTGAAGAAGATTAGCACTTTGCCCATTCTCACATACACTATATGGACTTATGCCATAGGAGGGAAATAGTGTGAAGATCCATATCGTACAGAAAGGGGATACTCTTTGGAAGATCGCCAAGAAGTACGGCGTGAATTTTGAAGAGCTGAAAAAGATGAATTCACAGCTCAGCAACCCTGATATGATTATGCCCGGAATGAAAGTGAAAGTCCCTACAACAGGTGGAATGATTAAGAAAGAAATGCCAATGGGGACAAAACCCGGAGCAGCAATCAATCAAGGAATAAAAAAAGAAATGCCCATTGCTGAGCATCCGTTTGCAAAAGAGCAGCCAAAACCAATGCCGATTGTTGAAGCTCCTATTAAGGAAATCCCAATAAAAGAAGCACCTAAAGCACCCTATATTCCTAAAATGCCTACTCCAGTGATCCCAGAAATTGATATAAATAATTATTATATGATGAACATGGAAAATATGACCGTTCAACAGCCTAAACCACAGCCGCCGCCTGCACCAGTGAACATCCTTCCTAAGGTGAAGGAAGTCCCTAAGAAAGAGGTTCCAGTCGTTGAAGCTCCAGTCGTCGAAGCACCTCCGCCAGTAATGGAACAGCCGGTGTGTGAACCTGAGTGCGTTCCAGTTACACCTATAATGCCAGGGCCTGGATTTTGCCCACCGCTTGGCTACCCGATGGGTGCAGTTATGCCATATGCAGAGTTTCCAGGTGCAACGCCTATGCCACATGGAACTATTCCGGCGGGACCAGGGATTGCGCCGGCAGTTGGCGGAGCTGCCTACATGCCAATGCATTTTGAGGATGAATCTTCCTCATCTTTTATGCAGCAAATGCCATTTATGAATCCTGGTGCAGTTGTCGGTGGACCTGTTCAAACCCCAGGATACCCGGTTCAAACACAATATCTTCAGCCGGGAATGGGACCGGGGGGGCAAATGCCGGCAGGTTATGAACCAGTACCTTATCAAGGATTTTCAGCTCCAGGTGGCTATTCTACAGGTGGCCATCCGGGATTTCCAGAGGCACAGCCAGGTTATCAAGCGCAAGCCTATTCGGGAAATCCAACCGGAGGAGCATACCAAAGCTATCCGGAAGCACAAGGAGGTTATCCAGCCGGAGGAGCATACCCAGGAAATACGGAAATGCAGGGAGGCTATCCAGGAGGAACATACCCAGGATACCCAGAGGCGCAAGGAGGTTATCCGACAGGAGGAGCATATCCGGGCAATCCTGAAGTACAGGGAGGCTACCCAGGCGGGTCGTATCCAGTTTCTCCGCAAATGCCAGGTAGCTACCAGGGAGGAGCATACCCAGGTTACCCACAAATGCAGGGAGGTTACCCAGCAGGAGCATCAGGATACCAGGGGGAATACCCGACCCAGCAAAGTCCAAGAGATCCTTATCAAAATCCTGCAATGGCACCCGGATATGGCAACCCTGCAGCGTACTATCCATATGGGCAAATACCTTACGGGTATCCGCAAATGGGTCCAGGAACACATGTTGAGTATGAATCATCTGACATGATGCAGAGTGCAGGAGCACAGCCTTATCCAGGTGGTCCATTACCCGTAGCTACTGGCGGTTTAGCTGACTGTGGCTGTGGCGCACCACCTGCAGTACCGCAAACAACCTTTGTCCCGACTACTCCTCCTGTTTATATGGCACCATATACAGCTCCATCTCAGTTTGCACAACCTCCATTTATGAATCCATATGGAATGGGGCCAATGGGAACTGGACCGTATGGGATGCCGCGGGATGTTGACGCAAGTGATGAAAATGGCAGTTATTAAAAATGGAGGAGATGATTATTTTAATCGTCTCCTTTCCTATTTCAGACAGCAATTTAAGGAACCAATTGTAAAAATGGAGCAAATTCGGGATTCTGTTTATATTGTTAAAACAGAGAAAAACACTTATGTAGTGAAGGGATACTCTAAATACAAAAAATTAATAATACAAGAGACATTTACCGGCACAATTCGCCAGGAGGGGTTTGAAAAAACCTATGTTTATGTTCCGGAAATTGTGAAAGAACAGCTTTTTTTTGAAGGAGAATATTTTGGCTGCATGGAGTACCTTGAACCCCATCCAAGGCCGTTTACATTTTATTCACATAAAAACCGTAAAGAAGGGCTTAGACTTTTAGAGGAATTTCATTTTGTCACATCCTCGTGTGTTACCAGATATAAGACGCTGCTTCCCTATAGTGACCTGCATGCAAAATGGTCGGAGCGTTTAAGGATTTTCAAGCGGAATTGTTCCCAAATTTGTTATTTTTTAAATGAACAATGCCTAAATGAACTGTTAGAATGGGCACAATTTTCCTTAAATGGAATGAAAGAAAATGAAAGCTTTTTTGTCAAAGAGCCCTACGTTATTTTGCACGGTGATGTGGCCCATCATAATTTTTTGCGGGATACTTCAGGTAACTTACACTTAATTGATTTTGATTTAATTCACATCGGACCTGAATCCATTGATTTATTACAATATGCCAATCGGATTCTTCCTTCTATTGGTTGGTCAATTGACCAGCTTTCACAATATCAACAAATAAGCAAGTTTTTAAAGGCAAGAGCATTTTTATATGCATTAGCGTTTCCAACGGATATTTTCCGGGAGTGGAACCGAATTCTAAGAGAAAAAAAGCATGAAAATCATCATTATTATAAGTATGTTCTTGAATTAACGCTGAATCAGCTCTCTTTACGTCGAAAGTTTGTTGAAAAATTAAAAAAGAAATTGGCAAAAATTGATATCTGACTATGATATTGGTCCATTTTGTCAGAATGGAATTCCCCATGCAGTAACACTCTAAAAATGAGCAATTTTATTTGCTCATGATGTTAGCGAGGGGGTTTTTCGTTTGAATAAAAAACATTTGTTAACACCTTTTTTAGTCATTTCTCTGTTGGGAGCTTCAGGATGCGCGGGAAATAATCGCTCGGGTGTAAATGAACGTACTAACGATAACGTCCGTCCAATCGGGTATTATTCGAATGAGAATCACCAAAATAATACTTCAGGGTTGTTTGCAGACAATGATGGACCAATGACGGAATTCATGGACCATACTCTAGGGGCTGAAGATCAAGTAACTGACAGCCAAAAGAGAAGAGCACTTCAAACCCGGGATGAAAATGGAAACCCTCCAAATCCGACAAAGCCGCTTAGTGCCCATGACCAATTTTTAAACAAGGATAACCGCTTTAGTACAGGCGATGTTAATTACCATGATCAGTTAAATCAAAATATAAACAATACAGGCACTACAACAGATCCTCAAACACTTGGGCGAATATCAGACCAAATCCGTCAAAAGGTTTTGGCAGTGAACAATGTTCAGAATGTTCGTTCTGTTGTATATGGTTCATCCGTATTAATTTCTGTTGATTTAATCGATAAAAGCAAGGCAGGCTCTACGAAGAAGGCGATTCAAAAAGCTGTTAAACCCTATGCCAATAACAGAGCAGTAACAGTAATTACCGATGAAGGAACCTTTAGCCGTGACCGAAATAATCAAACAGGAGTCAGGGCTGGAACGAAATAAAAAACAAAGTGGAGGGCCATATTAACCGGCCTTCCACTTTTATTTTATAGGCAGGATAGATTGGCAAAAAGAGGCTAAACTATAAACGGAACAAAGAATATATTTTTAGAATAAGAGGTGATCATGCATGAGGTTCAATAGGACGGCTTTCAAGCAAGCCACTACTGCCGCAATCGCCGTTTTTCTCTTCATGCTTATTGGAAGGGCACCAGGTTTAATTATGGTTGGCTCCGCCGCTAAAATGGACACCCAAAAGACGGAACCTCTGCACATGAAGATTGTCCTAGAGAGAATCTATCTCAATGGTGAAGTTAGTTATGAAGTTGTCCAAGAGAACATTTATTCAATTGAAAACTTTTGGGCAAAATATGATCAGTGGAAGCTGAAAGACATTGATGAAAAGGAAATTGTTTTTAGCAAGGAAATTGATGATATTTCACCATTGCTAAAAACAAATGGGTATTTTGGCATAACCCATAAAGGTGTGTTATCGATATTTAATGGAAGACCCGAACAATCAAAAATTATTCAATCCTTTTTTCAAATAGATATTAAAAAACTTGAAAGCATTAAACAGAAAGAATTGCTCGATGGGATCCCGATAAAAACAAAGGATCGCTATGTCCAGGTACTAGAGACCTTCAAGCCGTATTCCACTGATGGAGGATAAACATACTGATCGATAAAACCAGACTGATATGATCAGCCTGGTTTTTTAGTTAGTTACTCTTCAACCTAAGCAATATATGATAGAATAAATACAGCATCGAAGAATTGATCAACGCCCATCGGTATACAGATAATAAAGAGATGGGGACGAAGCTGGGGGAGAGAAAAGCATTGTTTGAATTTATTAAGGGAACGGTGGAGTTTGTTTGTCCAGAGTACATTGTCATTGAAAATAATGGTCTTGGCTTTCAAATTTCAACACCGAACCCATTTATTTATTCTAGTAAAATAAAACAGAACGTTATTATCTACTTGTTTCAATATGTTCGTGAGGATATCATTGCCCTCTATGGTTTTGAAACAAGGGAAGAAAAAAGTTTGTTTACAAAATTACTAAGTGTTTCTGGAATAGGACCAAAAGGTGCACTGGCTATTCTTGCATCTGGAGAAGTACAACAGGTTGTTCAGGCGATTGAGCAAGAGGATGAAAGCTTTCTGGTAAAATTCCCGGGAGTGGGGAAAAAAACAGCCAGGCAAATGATTCTTGACTTAAAAGGAAAGTTGCAAAATATTGTACCTGACTTTTTTCCAAACTTATTTAATGTTGATGACAGGACTATCCCAGTACAAGCGGATACGGTAGCCTTTGAAGAAGCAATTCTGGCTTTGAAAGCACTTGGATATACGGATAAGGAAATTAAAAAGATTTCACCTGATTTAAGAAATGAACAGTTGTCGACCGATCAATATATTAAAAAAGCCTTGCAAAGGCTTTTAAAATAGGGTGATCATCAATGGAAGAACGAATTATGTCGAGTGAGGCAGATCCAAACGATAGTAGTATCGAACAAAGTCTTCGACCTAGAAACTTAAAACAATACATTGGTCAGGATAAAATAAAAGCAAACTTAGAAATTTTTATAGAGGCAGCAAAACTTCGGCAGGAAGCATTAGACCATGTCCTCTTATTCGGGCCGCCTGGATTAGGAAAAACAACCTTAGCCGTGATTATTGCTAATGAAATGGGAGTGAATATCCGGACTACTTCGGGACCAGCGATCGAAAGACCGGGTGATTTGGCTGCGATTCTTACTGCACTTGAGCCGGGGGATGTTTTATTTATTGATGAAATACACCGCCTGCCAAGGTCAATTGAGGAAGTCCTTTATCCTGCGATGGAGGACTTTTGCCTTGATATTGTGATTGGGAAGGGGCCGAGTGCACGCTCGATTCGTCTTGATTTGCCGCCGTTCACGCTAATTGGCGCCACAACAAGAGCGGGAGCAATCTCGGCTCCGCTTCGGGATCGATTTGGAGTTTTGAGCAGACTCGAGTATTATAAAGAAGATCAACTAACAAGTATTGTTAAACGAACTGCTGAAGTATTCGAAACCGAAATAAGTGAATCTGCAGCATCAGAAATCGCGAGAAGATCAAGAGGGACACCTCGGATTGCCAACCGTTTGTTGCGGAGAGTCAGGGATTTTGCCCAAGTAAAAGGAAATGGGAATATTGATCACGTGTTAGCTGCTGAAGCATTAGAGCGGCTTCAAGTTGATCCGTTGGGTCTTGATCATATTGACCACAAGCTGCTAAGAGGAATCATTGAGAAGTTTCGCGGTGGTCCAGTTGGCCTTGATACCATTGCCGCAACGATTGGAGAAGAACGAGAAACAATTGAAGATGTCTATGAGCCTTATTTGCTGCAAATTGGGTTCTTGCAAAGAACACCGAGAGGACGAGTGGTTACCCCCTTAGTCTATCAACATTTCCATATGGAGGTGCCATTGGATTGACTGGTTTATCAAAAACGCTCATGATCATCGGTGCGATTATTTTTGTGATCGGCTTTCTTATGCCATTTTTGCATTTAGGCAAGCTCCCCGGCGATATTTTGATTAAAAAAGGGAATGCAACCTTTTATTTTCCGGTTGTTACCTGCATTGTCATCAGCATCATTTTATCGGTCATCTTTCATTTTTTAGGCCGATTTAGATAAAAAACAAAATGTAAGGGTGTTATCCATGAAAGTAGATTTATTTGATTATGATTTGCCTGAAGAATTAATTGCCCAAGTCCCGTTAAAAAACAGGACTGACAGTAGATTATTAGTATTAAACAAAAAAACGGGTGAGATCAACCATTCGATTTTTAAAGATATTAAAGAGCATTTAAGACCAGGTGACTGCCTTGTTTTAAATGATACAAAAGTACTGCCGGCACGCCTTTTTGGTGTTAAGAAAGATACCGGAGCAAAAATTGAAGTGCTGCTCTTAAAACAGCTTGAGGATGATCGTTGGGAAACACTCGTGAAGCCTGCGAAAAGAATCAAAGTGGGGTCTGAAATTGAATTCGGTGAAGGTGTGTTAACAGCCGTTTGCACGGATACCTCCGATCATGGCGGTAGGACTCTTCAATTTAAATATGAGGGTATTTTTCTCGAGGTCCTTAATCAATTAGGGGAGATGCCCCTCCCACCGTATATTCATGAGCAATTGGAAGACCGCGACCGCTACCAGACGGTATATGCTCGCGAACTTGGGTCTGCAGCTGCACCAACGGCAGGACTCCACTTTACAGAAGAGCTGTTGGACGAAATCAGAAACTTGGGCGTACATATTGCGTTTATTACTTTACACGTTGGTCTTGGGACATTTAGGCCAGTAAGTGTGGAGGAAGTCACAGAGCACGACATGCACTCTGAATTTTATATGATTTCCGAAGAAACCGCGCGCTTATTGAATGAAGTGAGAGGCGAAGGTGGTAGAATCATTGCAGTCGGGACTACGTCAACGAGGACCCTTGAAACGATTGCTTCGGCAAATGACGGGGGATTCCAGGAAAGCAGCGGCTGGACCAATATTTTTATTTATCCAGGCTACGAATTTAAGGCAATAGATGGATTAATAACCAACTTCCATTTACCAAAGTCGACACTTGTGATGTTAGTTAGCGCATTAGCAGGACGGGAAAATATTTTGCATGCCTATGAAACGGCGGTAAAGGAACGGTATCGCTTTTTTAGCTTTGGTGATGCCATGTTAATTATCTAAGCAACATCTGAATGGAAGGAGACAGTTTTTTTGACTGCCATACGTTATGAATTAATAAAAACAGATAAACAAACTGGTGCGAGATTAGGGAGAGTCCATACTCCCCACGGTTCCTTTGATACACCGGCATTTATGCCGGTAGGAACACTTGCAACGGTTAAAACCATGTCGCCAGAGGAATTAAAAACAATGGGCGCTGGGATTATTTTAAGTAATACGTATCATTTATGGCTTCGCCCAGGGCATGAAATTATAAAAGAAGCAGGCGGACTGCATAAATTTATGAATTGGGATCGGGCCATTTTAACGGATTCCGGGGGATTTCAGGTTTTTAGTTTAAGTGAATTTCGCAAAATTGAAGAGGAAGGCGTTCATTTTCGTAATCATTTAAATGGGGACAAGTTATTTTTGTCGCCGGAAAAAGCAATTGAAATCCAAAATGCGCTTGGTTCGGATATTATGATGGCATTCGATGAGTGTCCGCCCTACCCGGCCACGTTTGAATATATGAAAAAGTCAGTGGAAAGAACTTCGCGTTGGGCTGAACGCTGTCTAAATGCACATCAGCGTCCGGATGAACAAGGGATCTTTGGTATTGTCCAAGGAGGCGAATATGAAGAGCTCCGCAAGCTAAGCGCAAACGACCTTGTATCGCTTGATTTTCCAGGTTATGCGGTTGGCGGGTTATCAGTTGGCGAGCCAAAAGAAATCATGAATCGTATGCTTGAATTTACAACCCCATTGCTGCCAACAAATAAACCCCGCTATTTAATGGGGGTAGGCTCACCAGATTCGTTAATTGATGGAGCAATTCGCGGCATTGATATGTTTGATTGTGTATTGCCAACACGGATTGCCAGGAATGGGACACTTATGACCAGCAACGGAAGGCTCGTGGTTAAAAATGCAAAATACGCCCGCGATTTTCGTCCAATTGATGAAGATTGTGATTGCTATACATGCCGAAATTACAGCAGAGCCTACATCCGTCACCTAATTCGTTGTGACGAAACATTCGGAATTCGGTTAACGACTTATCATAATCTCTATTTTCTGTTAAAATTGATGGAACAGGTCAGACAAGCTATAATGGAAGATAGGCTTGGTGATTTTAGAGAAGAATTTTTTGAACGTTATGGCTTTAACAAGCCTGACGCAAAGAATTTTTAATAGATGAAAGGAGGGAAACAAATTTGGGAAATCTTGGAACAATTTTACCGTTGATTGTAATGTTTGTGTTGTTTTATTTTTTATTAATTCGCCCGCAGCAAAAACGTCAAAAATCCGTTAAAGACATGCAAAGTAGTCTTAAAAAGGGTGATAAAATCGTTACGATTGGTGGATTACATGGTTTTATCGATTCAATCGATGACAATAAAGCTGTTATTAAATGCGGCGACGGCAGTCGTCTTACTTATGAGCGCTCTGCCATTCGTGATGTAGTGGAAGCCGCCCCAGAAGATAAATTAGCTAAAAAAGATTAATAATGTAAAGAAAAGGAAGCCAAAAGATGGCTTCCTTTTCTATGCTGTTCGAGAGTTATTTGAAGACATATTTACTCCTAAAATTCCACCCATCATTGCAATGAGTGTATAACAAGTATGGTAAATTAACTGTTCTACATTAAAAAGGTGGTCAAATCCTAAGTATTGAAACAAAAAGATGACAAGCGAATAAAACAACCCCGTTATCCCGCCAATTAACCAGCCCTTTTGCTTCCTTTTCCCACCTGATAAAAACCCACCGCCAAACAGCCCAATAAAAGATAAGGCAGTAGTCATGTATTGAAGTGATCCTTCACGAACAGATGTGAATCTGAGAATGAAGGAAATAATCAGGCTGCTGAGGGCAGCAAAAACAAAAATAAAAATGAGGCCGTATAGTACGGCAGTTCCAAAGCTTTTTGATTCGATTTTTGTTCTCCCCCTTCTTATGCCTTTAGGCAAAATTCCAACTGTTTAATCCCACAACAGATAAACAGTTTCTTTCCTAGTACAAGCATATTCAGGTGGTATAAAAAGTAGAATTTTATTTTAAGATAAGTATGAATTTCGGAACTGTGATAACTGTCTAGCCTCGACATACAATAGGTGCCAGTACCCAGTAAGTGTATGTCGCTAACCGGGCGCTTCCGCTTTTCTTTTAAAATGGCATCAACTTCCTATTATTTTTTTGTATGTTTTGATAAAAAATAGAGATTGAAAAGGGGCGACCAAAAATGGAAGAACATTTCATCATACTTTTCCGAACGATTGTACTATATTTTTTAATTCTCCTTATCTTTCGGATTATGGGAAAAAGAGAAATTGGTGAATTAAGCATCCTTGATTTGGTCGTTTTTATCATGATTGCCGAAATGGCGGCTATAGCAATCGAAGATACAAATGACCCATTATCCCATTCAATCCTGCCAATGCTGCTGTTAATGTTGATGCAAATCATCTTTGCTATCATTTCATTAAAGAGCAAACGATTTCGGGATTTAGTTGATGGAAAGCCAACGATTATTATTAATCAGGGAAAGATTGATGAGCATGCGATGCGAAAACAGCGTTACAATTTTGATGATTTATTACTCCAATTACGCGAAAAGGATATCCGCAGAATTTCAGACGTTGAATTTGCAATCCTTGAATCCTCCGGAAAATTATCGGTTTTTGAAAAGGAAGAAAAAGCCAACCAACAGCTTGGGGATATCACCATCCCGTTGATTATCGACGGATGTATCAATGAAGATAACCTAGAACGAATCCATAAAACAAATCTATGGCTGCGGCAGGAGTTAAGAAAGCTGGGGTATCAGGATATAAAGCAAATTTCTTTTTGCAGCTTTGAGAATGGAAAGTTCTACATTGATATCATGGACGAATCTTAAAGAGGATGCATGAACTACTGCGATCCTCTTTTTTAGTCACCAGAGAGCCAGCTTTGATAAGAGGCTGCCTATATATGGGATCCGTTCTAGGTCGTCTTTTTTAAGGAGCCCGATCAACAGGAGTAATCCCAAATAGGAAACTGTCATACATGTGGTTGATGCTAAGACGCGAACCACCAGATGCTCATTAATGAGGGTGTTGCTGAAAATCCAGTAACCAAGCCAGCCAGAAGCACCCATGACCAGAAAGGCTTTAAGATAGTCTAGTATGTAAAAAGAAAAGGAAATTCTTTTTAACACAGTTGCAAAATGTAAGATTGTAACCAACACAAACCCAACCATGATGCCTAAGGCTGCTCCAGTAATTCCGAAGGAGGGCTGGGAGGCAAGTAGAAAGATAACAGCCGTTTTAACAACAGCACCGATCAAACTATTGATCATTGCTGCCCTCGCCAGATTTAAAGCCTGCAGGACAGCCTGCAGGGGACCTTGATAATAGTAAAATAAGAAAAATGGAGCCATCAGACGAATGAAGAAAGCGCCTTTTGTCGAGTTATACATAAGCTGCATTAAAGGATCGGCCAGCACGTAGAGAACAATAACAGCTAGTCCTCCTGTTAAAAATGCAAATCGCAGTGCCTGCTGAAGTCGGTATTCAATTAATTGATAGTTTTTCCGCGAATTAGCCTCACTAATGGCCGGCACCAGCGAAGTAGCTAATGAATAGGTGACGAAGGAGGGCAGCATTAATAATGGAAGGGCATATCCTGTTAATGCACCATACTGCTTCGTTGCCGCTACAGCAGCAACCCCTGCAATGGCTAGACTATGCGAAACCACAATCGGCTCAAAAAACCACGCAACGGATCCAATTAGCCTGCTTCCTGTAGTGGGAATGGCAATTTCCATCAATTCGTTAAATGTTTTTTTTCCTGAATGGATGGATTGGAAAAAATGCTTACGGAGCTTAAAACGCTTTTTTATTTTAAAAGTAGTTATTAAGTATACTAGTGAAACAAGTTCTCCGATAACCGAGGAGACCATTGCAGCAGCTGCTGCATACTCAATCCCATATGGAATGAAGGCTTTGGTCAAAACGGCAATTAGGGTAATTCGAACCACCTGCTCTAAAATTTGCGAGTTAGCGGCAGGACGCATATTTTGTCTCCCTTGAAAGTAACCTCGCAATACAGAAGATACTGCAATAATTGGCACGACAGGGGCAATCGCGATGAGTGGATAGTAGGTTCTTTGGTCTGTAAACAGTGACTCTGATAAAAAAGGTGCCAGTAAAATCAAGGCAGGTGTAAAAATAAGTGACAGGCCTAATGTGGTGGCAAGTGAGACAACAAGAATTTTTTTAATTTCAGCTTGATTGCCCTTTGCCTCAGCCTCGGCTATATTTTTACTAATGGCAACGGGAAGTCCAAGCTGCGTAATGGTGACGACAAGAATAAAAGTAGGAAAAGCCATCATGTATAGTCCAACGCCCTCTTCGCCAATACTCCGGGCAATAACAATTCGGTTAATAAAGCCCAAAATCCTAGTAATGAACCCTGCTAGTAATAGAATAAAAGTTCCTTTTAAAAACTTTGACATTCAACTTCCCTCCTTCTCAAAAAAGAAGAATTCATATACAATTATCTATATGCAACGAGATGGACAAAGCATGACAAGGAGGAGAATATTTGATTTTGATTCCAGGGGAGGCAAGCAGTGTGGAAATAGAAAATAACTATGAATTTTTTCGCAGTCAAGTAGGGCCTGCATTACAAAGTAAACTTGAGGAATTTCGGTTACTTGATTATAAGGCAATTTCAGAACCGGAGCTATGGGACTTCCTTCTTAAGAAGAAATGGAAAAAAGCAACTGGAGAGATCAAATTACACCAAGTGATTCAGGATATTTTGTCAGTAAAAGTAAGTGATTATATAAGTTTTGCAACAATAGAGGCATACAAAGCCACTGAGTTTTCGTTAAATGACGAGGAAGACTGGAAACAGCTCCTTAAATAGGACCTTATTTTTCTATGGGAAATTGACAGCTATTCCAACTTATTTCATAATGAAAACAATGACCTTTAGTATTTAAAGGCTTTGGCTTTTAGCCTAAGGAGGAACTGTACATAATGGTAAAACGCAGTAGAATTGTTGCCTTCATCCTGATTTTATTACTTCTTGGAAGCTTGATGGGGACAACCACAAAAAACATTTTAAACAATTTGAAGCTTGGGTTAGACCTTCAAGGCGGTTTTGAAGTATTATACGAGGTTCATCCTGCTAAGAAAGGACAAAAAATTGACAAAGATGTGTTGGCAAGTACCGCAAAGGCACTTGACAAACGGATTAATGTTCTGGGTGTCAGTGAACCTAGCATCCAAATCGAAGGAAACAACCGGATTCGTGTTCAGTTAGCGGGTGTTACTGACCAGAGTAAAGCCCGGGAAATTTTATCGACTCAAGCCAATTTAACCTTTCGAGATGCAAACGACCGCTTGATGATGGATGGAACGGACTTGGTTCAAGGCGGGGCAAAGCAAACATTTGATGAAAACGGGAAACCAAGCGTTTCCTTAAAGTTAAAAAGCGCTAGTAAATTCCAAAAAGTAACCAAGGACATTGTTGGTATGACCCCAAATAACTTTCTCGTTATTTGGCTTGATTTTGTCGAAGGGAAGGATTCCTTTAAAAATGAAATAACCAAGAAGAATCCTAAGTATTTATCGGCACCAACGGTTAAAGAGGTTTTTACCCAGGATTCGGTTTCAATTGTTGGTAATTTCACTGCAACAGAAGCTCAAACCTTGGCTTCCCTGTTAAATGCAGGGGCACTCCCAGTTCAATTGAAGGAAGTTTACTCTACATCAGTCGGAGCAAAATTTGGTGCACAGGCATTAAATGAAACAGTCATTGCCGGTCTCATTGGTGTATTTATTATCTATTTATTCATGCTCGTTTATTATCGTTTTCCAGGATTTATTGCTTGTGTTTCGTTAAGTATTTACATTTATTTAGTCTTGCTGATATTTGATTGGATGAACGGGGTGTTAACGCTGCCGGGAATTGCCGCGATTATCCTCGGGGTCGGGATGGCTGTTGATGCGAATATCATTACCTATGAGCGGATTAAAGAAGAATTGAAGGTAGGTAAATCGCTCAAATCAGCATTCCAAGCGGGAGAAAAGAATGCATTTTCTGCGATTCTGGACTCCAACTTAACAACCCTTTTGACAGCAGCGGTATTGTTTTTCTATGGGACAAGTTCTGTAAAAGGGTTTGCTACCATGTTGATTGTCAGTATCTTAATGAGCTTTTTAACGGCTGTTTACGGATCACGTCTACTGCTTGGACTTTGGGTTCATAGCCGTGTCTTAAACAAAAAGCCAGGTTGGTTTGGTGTTAAAAAAGCGAATATTCACAGCCTAGATGAAAATGTTGATACACTTGATCTTAAAACCAGATTTGACAAGATTGATTTTATGAAGCATCGAAAGAAATTTTTTACATTATCTGGAGTGCTGCTTGCACTTGGATTAGTATTGCTGATAATTTTCAAGCTTAATCTTGCGATTGATTTTTCTAGTGGTACAAGGGTCGAAGTGCTGTCTAATACACCGCTCACCACTCAGCAGATTCAAGGCACGTTCAATAAGCTTCATCTAAAAACAGAGGATATCGTTATCTCAGGAAATAAAAAGAATATTGGGGCAGCCCGCTTAAAAGGGGTATTGACGAAAAACGAGATTGCTAACCTTAAGAGTACGTTTAGTAAAGAATACGGTTCAGAGCCTAACGTTAGTACCGTTTCACCAACAATCGGAAAAGAGCTTGCTAAAAATGCACTCATTGCTTTACTGATAGCCTCTATCGGAATCATTATTTATGTAACGATTCGCTTTGAATTGCCAATGGCGATTGCCGCAATCGCTTCTTTACTCCATGATGCATTCTTTATGATAGCTTTCTTTAGTATCACGAGGCTGGAAGTGGATTTAAACTTTATTGCTGCCGTGCTCACCATCGTTGGTTATTCTATTAATGATACAATTGTTACCTTTGACCGGATGCGTGAGAACATGCATAAGAAAAAACGACTTAAAACATTCCAGGATATTTTGGATGTTGTCAATGTCAGTATCCGTCAAACATTAACACGGTCCTTGAACACAGTCTTTACTGTGTTGATATGTGTTGTTGCTTTATTGATCTTTGGAAGCGAGTCAATTCGCAACTTCTCAATTGCCTTGCTTGTTGGTCTTTTGGTGGGTGTTTATTCCTCTGTCTTTATCGCCGCTTCGCTTTGGGTGGTCATGAAAGGCAAGGAGCTTAAAAAGAAAGGTGTTATCAGAACTGTTAAAGAAAAACGAAAATATTCTGATCAGCCGCAAGTATAACCGCAGGATTCCTGCGGTTTTTCTTTTGAAATCAAGTAGTGCTGACTGATTTCCAGGCCTGGGGAAAGCCCGAACACGGGAATCAAGGTGGTATTTTCTCTTTTGTGCAAGAATCGAAACAATTTCCAAAATAATTGATTATTTGAAAGCGAAACTCCGCTCCTGTATAATAAAAAAGTTAAGGGGTGAACGTATGTTAAAGTCAAAAACTAGATGGATTGTACGCACAACTGACCAACAAAAAATCGAAACACTTGTTAATGATATGAAAATTACACCTCTTGTTGCGTCGATGCTTGTCAATCGTGACCTTGATACCGTAGATGCAGCACGGTATTTTTTATATGGAAAAGATCAATTTCATGATCCGTTTTTATTTAAGGAAATGGGCATTGCGGTTGATCGTATTCAGCAGGCAATTAAAAACCAGGAACCGATTCTAATCTTCGGTGATTATGACGCGGACGGTGTCAGCAGTACAACCTTGTTGATGATAACACTCCGTGAATTAGGAGCAAATGTTCAATTTTATATTCCTAATCGATTTAGAGAAGGCTACGGCCCTAATGAACAGGCTTTTCGTCAAGCGGCCGAGGATGGAATCAAGTTAATTATTACCGTGGATACAGGGATTGCTGCTGTCAACGAAGCAAATGTTGCAAAAGAGCTTGGCCTTGATTTAATTATAACGGACCATCATGAACTTGGACCTGTACTCCCGGAAGCTTTTGCAATCATTCACCCAAAACTCCCGGATAGCGAATATCCTTTTCGTGAGCTTGCTGGTGTTGGCGTAGCTTTTAAGCTTGCCCAAGCCCTATATGGTGAGGTTCCGGAACATTTACTGGAAATAGCCGTAATTGGAACGATTGCTGATTTAGTTTCCTTAACAGGAGAAAATCGACTGATCGCCAGAAAAGGTTTAGAAAAGCTTAGAATAACAAAAAATATTGGTCTCAAAGCCATTTTTAAACGCGCTGGCGTCGACCATAAGTCCATAAACGAAGAAACAATAGGATATACGCTTGCACCAAGAATTAATGCTGTAGGCCGCCTTGAGGATGCCGATCTGGCTGTTCAACTGTTGCTGACAGATGATCCAGATGAGGCGCAGGCCCTTGCAGAGGAAGTAGAAGGCTTAAATAAAACGAGGCAATCAATCGTCAACTCCATAACAGAAGAAGCGATCGAAGAGGTTGAAAAGAACTTTCCAGTCGAGGATAACAAGGTATTGGTTATCGGCAGGGAGGGATGGAATCCAGGTGTGATTGGGATTGTAGCATCAAGACTTGTAGAAAAATATTATCGTCCAACGATTGTATTAAGCTATGATCTTGAGAAAGGCCTGGCAAAAGGTTCAGCAAGAAGTATCGCTGGATATGATCTGTTTAAAAATTTGTCCACCTGCCGTGAACTTCTTCCCCACTTTGGCGGGCACCCGATGGCAGCAGGAATGACCTTGAAATTAGACGACGTGAACGATCTGCGTTCCCGGTTGAATCAACTTGCTAGTGAGCAATTAACCGAGGAGGACTATATCCCGGTCACTTGGCTTGATTCTGAAATCCAGCTTGAAACAATTGATTTAGGAACACTTGATCAAATAAACCTCCTCTCTCCGTTTGGAGTGGATAACCCAAAGCCAAAAGTATTGGTTGAAGGTGCCAAAATAGCAAACATGAGGAAAATTGGCAGCGAACAGAATCATCTGAAGATCACAATTGAACAAAGTGGTTCAAGCCTTGATGGTGTAGGGTTTGGATTAGGATCACTAGCAGATCACATTTCACCAATCGAAAAGATTTCATTAATTGGTGAACTAGCTATTAATGAGTGGAATAATGTTCGCAAGCCGCAAATTTTTGTACAGGATGTTGCTGTGAAATCATGGCAGTTATTTGATTATCGAGGTGGTAGTCGCTTAAAGAATCTTCGTTCAATGGTACCTGAAGAAAACCGCCAATGGATTTTTTTCGATAGTGAACATTACGAAAAGTTCACATCGCGCGGCAACAAGGATGCCATTCTAATCAATGCTAAGGAAAATGCTGAATCTGTGGATATTTCCAATGCAAACATTATATTTGTTGACCTTCCGCCTTCAAAGGACATCATTTGTCAGTTAATAAAAGGCAAAAAGCCTGCCCGAATTTATGCGTGTTTTTTCAAAAAATCAAGTGATTTCCTAAGCACTTTTCCAACACGTGATCATTTTAAATGGTATTATGCACTCCTTTTACAGCAAGGAACTATTAATTTGACTAAATATGGTGATGTGATCGCCAAAAAACGCGGATGGTCCAAAGAGACGATTTTCTTTATGTCAAAGGTGTTTTATGAATTGGAGTTTGTTACAATAAACAATGGACTAATTACTTTAACAAGACAAGCGCAAAAGCGCGATTTAACTGACTCAACGACTTATCGATTAAAACAGGAACAATATTCGCTTGAAAATGAATTGCTGTTTTCTTCCTTTCAGCAATTAAAAAACTGGTTCAATCAATATCTGGAAGTGTCAGTTATGAATGAGGAGGTAATAAAGGAATGGACTTAAAACAATTTATTACGATTGTGCCAGACTATCCAAAACCGGGAATTGAATTTAAAGATATTACCACTCTTATGGATAATGGTGAAGCATTTAAATATGCTACCGACCAGATTGTCAGTTATGCTAAAGAAAGACAGATTGACTTGGTTGTCGGTCCTGAAGCTCGCGGCTTTATTATTGGCTGCCCTGTGGCATATGCCCTTGAAGTTGGTTTTGCTCCTGTTCGTAAGGAAGGAAAGCTTCCTCGCGAAACCATTAAAGTAAACTATGGCTTAGAGTATGGAACGGATGTTTTAACCATCCATAAAGACGCAATTAAGCCTGGACAGCGTGTGCTTATTACTGATGATCTCTTAGCAACAGGTGGCACTATTGGGGCAACGATTAAATTAGTTGAGGAGTTAGGCGGAGTAGTTGCCGGGATTGCCTTCTTAATTGAACTGTCTTACCTGGAAGGAAGAAAAAATCTTGATGGCTATGATGTTTTAACACTGTTGGAATTTTAGTAGTAAAGTGAGGGCGCTCGGAAGCAGAGTGCTCTCATTTTTTAAAACTGTTTAGCTTCACTAGAGTAAGCTTCGGACACTGCTGCTTTTCGATCAATAATCATGAAAATTAGACATTTTTCGACAAGATTGCTACTATTCGTATAAAAAAAGAGGTAATCCCTTTACATCTGAGCATTTTTTTTCGATAATAATAACAATCATTCTAATTTTAATATAAAATTATAAGTACCTTCTTCGAAATGAAAAGTGCGGATAACCTTTTTTCGGAGCAGTTAATCATAGAATGAAATTTAAATAACGAAATGAATAAAAGGTGATTTCATGGCGAATGATCAAATGTTAACCGCCGAACAAGTCATCGACAAGACAAGAGCCTATTTAAATGATGAGAATGTTGAATTAGTAAAAAAGGCATATGAATTTGCTAAGGATGCTCATCGTGAACAATATCGAAAATCGGGTGAACCTTATATCATTCATCCCATTCAGGTAGCAGGAATTCTTGCAGATCTGGAAATGGATCCTGCTACGGTTGCTGCGGGTTTTCTTCATGACGTTGTCGAGGATACCAGCGTTACATTAAAGGATTTAGCGTCAGTCTTCAATGAAGAAGTGGCCATGCTTGTCGATGGTGTAACGAAGTTAGGGAAAATTAAATATAAATCCCACGAGGAACAGCAGGCAGAAAACCATCGGAAAATGTTTATTGCGATGGCACAGGACATTCGAGTTATCCTGATAAAGCTTGCCGACCGGCTCCATAATATGAGGACATTAAAGCATTTACCTGTTGAAAAACAACGGCGCATTGCAAACGAAACACTGGAAATTTTTGCGCCTCTTGCTCACCGTCTTGGTATTTCCAAAATTAAATGGGAATTAGAGGATATCGCATTAAGATATTTAAATCCACAGCAATATTATCGGATTGTAAACTTAATGAAGAGAAAGCGTGCAGAGCGTGAACAATATTTAGATGATGTCATTGCTGAAGTCCGTGGCAGGATGCAGGAAGTGTCCATCAAAGCAGATATTTCTGGACGACCAAAACATATTTATAGTATTTACCGTAAAATGGTGCTGCAAAATAAACAATTCAGTGAAATTTACGATTTACTAGCTGTTCGCATCGTTGTGAATAGCATTAAAGATTGCTATGCCGTGTTAGGGATTATTCATACTTGCTGGAAGCCAATGCCGGGACGGTTTAAAGACTACATTGCGATGCCAAAGCCGAATATGTACCAATCCCTCCACACAACTGTTATCGGGCCAAAGGGTGATCCACTGGAAGTGCAAATTCGTACATTTGAAATGCATCGTATTGCTGAATTCGGGGTTGCCGCCCATTGGGCTTACAAGGAAGGTAAGTCACTGGAAGACGGCAATGAATTTGAGGAAAAGCTAACCTGGTTCAGAGAAATTCTTGAATTTCAAAACGACATTGCTAATGCAGAAGAGTTCATGGAGTCGCTAAAAATCGATTTATTTTCGGACATGGTATTTATTTTTACTCCTAAAGGGGATGTAATTGAATTGCCAGCCGGTTCTGTTCCAATTGATTTTGCGTATCGGATTCACTCGGAAATAGGAAATAAGACGATTGGAGCAAAAGTAAATGGAAAAATGGTGACCCTTGATTACAAGCTTAAAACGGGGGATATCATCGAAATTTTGACGTCCAAGCATTCCTATGGGCCAAGCCAGGATTGGTTAAAGCTCGCGCAAACTTCGCAGGCAAAAAATAAAATCCGTGCATTCTTTAAAAAGCAGCGGCGTGAAGAAAATATCGACAAAGGAAGAGAATTAGTCGAAAAAGAAATTCGGTCGATGGAGTTTGATGCAAAAGAAATTCTAACGCTTGAAAACCTTAAGAAGGTTGCCGGTAAATTTAATTTTACAAATGAAGATGATATGTTCGCCGCCGTTGGCTATAACGGGGTAACAGCACTTCAGGTAGCCAATCGTTTAACTGAGAAATGGCGTAAAAAGCGCGATCAAGAACAATCAGATAACATTGCCACTAAAATTTCTGATTTAAAGTCATTTCCTTCGTCTAAAAAGCGTGAATCCGGAGTCCGTGTCTCAGGAATTGACAATTTGTTAATTCGTCTTTCTAAATGCTGTAATCCTGTCCCCGGTGATGAAATTGTTGGTTTTATCACGAAAGGCAGGGGGGTTTCTGTACACAGATCAGACTGTACAAATATTGATTCAACCGATGCCCAATCTAGACTTATCCCAGTTGAATGGGAGACAGGGCTGAATGACCGCAAGGAATATAATGTTGATATTGAGATAACCGGCTATGATAGGCGCGGGTTATTAAATTCAGTCCTTCAAGCTGTCAATGAAGTAAAAACAAACATTTCAGCAGTTTCAGGGAAAACAGATCGTAATAAAATGGCTACCATCAATATGTCAATCGCAATTCATAATGTCAGTCATTTGCAAAAGGTTGTTGAGCGGATTAAACAAATACCTGATATTTATTCTGTCCGCAGAATGATGAATTAGTTAAAGGAGTCTAGCAATGCGAGTAGTGGTGCAACGAAGTAAGGCTGCAAGTGTAACGGTTGCCGGAGAAGTACTTGGCCAAATCAGCAATGGATTAGTCCTCTTAGTTGGCGTTACCCACGATGATAACGAGGAAGATGCTGCCTATTTAGCTGATAAAATTGTTAACCTTCGTATCTTTGAAGACAAAGCAGAAAAAATGAATCTGTCTTTACTTGATGTCGGAGGACAAATCCTATCCGTTTCCCAGTTTACTTTATACGGTGACTGCCGTAAGGGGAGACGGCCTAATTTTACGGAGGCTGCAAAACCGGAGCAGGCTGTGAAAATTTATGATGCTTTCAATCGAATGATCCGGGAAAAAGGTGTTCATGTTGAAACCGGCCGGTTCGGAGCAATGATGGATGTAGCCTTAGTAAATGATGGTCCTGTTACGGTGATTGTCGAAAGTAAATGAATAGAAAGTCTGACACTCTTTTTAGGTGTCAGGCTTTTTTTATGGCTTTAAATACCATGATTTGGCAAAATGCTCATATCTACTTTAAAATGGTTCATAATCTTTGGAAAATAGTTCATAACTAGTTGAAAATGGTTCATATTTTCCCAAAAATGGTTCATATCAAATTTTAAAAGGGAAGCTGCTAAAAAAAACCATTAAATCAGGTCAAATTAACCTGTTTCAATGGTCCATAAAATAGCGGGCGAGTCCCAAAAAGATACCGGTTGCGGCACTTTCCTGAAATTGCCCGGAATTTAGCTTCATCTCTTCCTCAGGGTTGCTTAAATAGCCTAGCTCGAGTAGAGCCGCATTTTGACTATTTTCACGGATTACATGGTAGTCCCCAACCCGTACACCCCGGCCGTTTAGCCTCGTCTGATTATGAACAGATGAATAAAGTGAATCAGCCAATTGTTTTTGATCGGAATGGTAATAATAGCCTGTCATCCCCCTGGTGTTCCAGTCTAAACTGCTGTCGTAATGCAAACTGACAAAAGCATCTGCCTGCCGTGAACTTGCAAAATTAACTCGTGAGGAAAGAGAGATATAATTATCGCCGTTTCTCGTTAACAACACGTTTGCCCCCGCGGCTTTTAATTTTGCAAAAACTAGATTTGCCGTTCTATAGGTTAGATTTTTTTCAAAAGTTCCCCCTGGTCCAGTCGTACCGTTATCCTGTCCGCCATGCCCTGGGTCAATCACAATTGTTTTGTTGTTAAGATAGCTCTGAATACCTGGTTTTTCAATCCGGGGAGCAGATCCGTCAATTGATACCATCCATCCTGCAATATAGCCGTTCGTACCGTCTTTAAGCTTGATTTGATACCATTCGTTTTCAATTTTTGCAATCGGGAAGTGATCACCATTGTTTGCATGATCGACCACATCAGATTGTAAATTTGGCTTATTTCGGATATTTGTTCCATCCTCAAGAATTGTAATTTTGCTTTCTTGTACAGCTTGTCCTGCTGTAGTGTGATGAGGGGTATCCTTATCGAGATACCAGCTAGCAATCCAGCCAAATGTTCCTGGACTATATTCAATTTTTGTCCAATTATCTATCTCTGCTAATATAGGAAAACTTTGATCTTTATTTACAGTTCCCACTATATTTGAAGTCAAGGACGCGTTTTTTCGGATATACAAACCATTGGCCGTTACCATTCCCACTATTCCTTTGGACGCGGTAGTGGCATCAGAGGTTTTTTTAACTTGATCATTGCCGTCCGTGTCAACGAATTGTGAGTTTACCCATGCTGTTTGGTTAGAAAAGCTTATTTCATACCAATCTTCATTTCTGGTAAGGATTGCTACTTCCTGTTGTTTATGTAAGTGACCAATGATTTGAAAACTCGTTCCCGGACCGGAGCGAACTCTGATATTATTTGTGTTTGCTATGGCATTGGAGTATTCCGTATCACCCGAATTTTTCGAGCCCTTGCTTTTATTTTCCTTTAAGAGCCAATTAGCTACCCAGCCTTTTTGACCGTTTGAAAGTAACAGCTGACTCCATTCATTCTTCTCTTTTATAACAGAGTACTTTTCTCCACTTTTCACTTGTTTTATAAGCGGGTAGCTTAAGCCCGGACCTTCACGAACGTTTATGGAGTTAGATGTAATGGTAACAGAGCGGTTTGCAGCAATTAGCCCAGGCTGGGTCTGAAAAGCAGGGAATAATAATGACATGCATAACAAAACAAGGGCTAATTTTTTCCCCATTCTTCTTCCCCCTTTAAAGTTTCACTAGTTTTTATTTTATCTTATATAGACTTGAAAATCATTCCTATGTTTTACAGATATCCGGGAACTTTCTATGAAAGCCTGTAAGTTTATCCGGGCAAATGGGCACAATATGGATGAAAAGAGAGATGGGATGGTGAAATGGATGAGATCGAGTGAAAAGGGAATGAATGCACATTCAGCTGAAAGCCGTCTTTTTGGAGTTGATTTTCATGATATAATTCAAAAAGAGCAGCAATCCTCTGCTTATGAACTTGCGTCTGAATTTGGGTTATCATTAGGAGACGTGAAAAAATTAAAAAAGCATTTAGAGAGATCTTGACATTCTCTCATTTGCTTCGTATTATTATATAATTAAAATAACTTTATGATGTAAACCTATGATGGAGCATAGTAGTTAAGTGATACACATGGTTAGAGAGGAAATGCCCTAGGCTGGAAGCATTTCTGCATGCTGGCTTAATGAATTGAACACTCCGAAGGCTTCCCTCTGAAAAAGCTTGACTCTAGTAGGAGGAGAACGTAACCAGGCGTTAACGGAAAGAGCGGAAGTGCAGGATGATCAGCACTTCAACTAGGGTGGCACCACGGGATAATAACTCTCGTCCCTTGTTTTTAAAACAAGGGATGGGAGTTTTTTTGTTGTGTTATATATTTTTAAGGAGGAAGGAAGCCTATATGTCTATCAGCATCCCAAGAGGTACTCAAGACATTCTGCCAGGTGAAGTGGAAAAGTGGCAGTTGATTGAATCTAAAGCAAGAGAGCTTTGCGAAAAGTATCAATATCATGAAATCCGCACCCCTATTTTTGAACATACAGAACTGTTTTTACGGGGAGTGGGAGACACAACCGATATTGTCCAAAAAGAAATGTATACATTTAAAGACCGCGGTGATCGTGATTTAACTTTAAGGCCAGAAGGAACCGCATCAACAGTAAGAGCTTTTGTTGATAAAAAAATGTTTGGCAATGCGAATCAACCTGTAAAGCTTTATTATATGGGACCGATGTTTCGCTATGAGCGCCCGCAAGCCGGCCGATTTCGTCAATTTGTTCAATTTGGAATTGAGGCCTTAGGCAGCAATGATCCTGCGATTGATGCAGAGGTTATTTCGCTTGCAGTTAACCTTTATAAAGAAATGGGGCTTAAGAAACTTAAGCTTGTTATTAATAGTTTAGGCGATAAGGAGAGCAGGCACGCTCACCGCGAAGCGCTTGTTCGCCACTTTCAACCGCGGATCGGTGAATTTTGTAATGATTGTCAAAAAAGATTGGACAAAAATCCGTTGAGAATTCTTGATTGTAAACAGGATCATGATCACGAATTGATGAAGACAGCTCCGTCAATTATTGATTATTTGAATGACTACTCAAAAAGCTACTTTGATAAGCTTCAGCAGTATTTACAACTTTTAACGATTCCGTTCGAGGTAGATCCAAACCTTGTCCGCGGATTAGATTACTACAACCATACTGCATTTGAAATTATGAGTGATGCAGAAGGCTTTGGTGCCATCACGACCCTTTGCGGCGGCGGACGCTACAATGGCTTGGTTGAAGAAATCGGCGGTCCGGAAACACCAGGAATCGGCTTTGCCTTAAGTATTGAGAGATTCATTGCCGCTCTTAATGCCGAAGGAATTGAACTAAATACGAATCAAGGAATTGACTGTTACTTAGTTTCTCTTGGCGAAGAAGCAAAGGATTATACGGTTGGATTACTGCAAGAGCTGCGTATGGCTGGCTTTTCGGCGGAAAGGGACTATTTGGATCGGAAAATAAAGGCTCAGTTTAAAGCTGCCGACCGTCTAAAGGCAAAATATGTGGCTGTTCTTGGTGAAGATGAATTACAAAATAATAAGATCAATTTAAAAAACATGTCAACAGGTGAACAAGTAGAAATTGAACTAGCTTTATTTATAAAATATTTTCAGGAATTGCAAGTATAAGAGGAGGATTATCATATTATGTTTGGCAGAAGTTATTTTTGTGGAGAAGTACCAGAAACAGCGGTAGGTGAGAAGGTCATATTAAAGGGGTGGGTGCAAACTCGCCGTGATTTAGGCGGATTAATTTTTATTGACCTACGGGATCGGAGCGGTGTTGTTCAAGTAGTTTTTAATCCGGAAACATCATTGGAAGCCCTGCAATTAGCCGAAAAAATCCGCAGTGAATATGTACTTAGTATTGAAGGGCAGGTTGTTGCCCGTGAGGAATCAACCTATAACGATAACATTTCAACCGGAAAAATTGAAGTTCAGGCTCAGTCTGTAACGATTCTTAATGCAGCAAAGACACCACCTTTTGAAATATCTGATGACACAGAAGTATCTGAAGATGTAAGGCTGAAATATCGTTATTTGGATATCCGTCGCCCAGTTATTTTCAATACGTTAAAAATGCGTCACCAGGTAACAAAAGCAATTCGAAACTTTCTTGATTCTGAAGGCTTTTTGGATGTTGAAACACCGATTTTAACAAAAAGTACGCCTGAAGGAGCCCGCGATTATCTAGTCCCAAGCCGCGTGCATCCAGGTGAGTTTTATGCACTTCCACAATCACCACAGTTATTTAAGCAGCTGTTGATGGTTGGCGGCGTTGAGCGTTATTACCAAATTGCCCGCTGCTTCCGTGATGAAGATTTGCGTGCAGACCGTCAGCCTGAATTTACACAGGTTGATATTGAAACAAGCTTCTTAGGGCAGGAAGATATTATGGGTTTAATGGAGAACATGATGTCCAAAGTGATGAAAGAAGTAAAAGGAATTGAGGATCCAATCTCATTCCCAAGGATGACCTATGATGAGGCAATGAGCCGTTACGGATCTGACAAACCAGATACCCGCTTTGGCATGGAGCTTGTTGATCTTTCAGAAGTTGTTAAAAACTCAGGCTTTAAGGTATTTACTGCTGCTGTTGAAAAGGGTGGTCAGGTAAAAGCCATTAATGTAAAAGGCGGAGCCGAAAAATATTCGCGTAAAGACATTGATGCTTTAACTGAATTTGCGGCTGTTTATGGCGCGAAAGGCCTTGCCTGGTTTAAGGTCGAAGAAGATGGCTTAAAGAGTCAAATTACAAAATTCTTTTCAGAGGATGAACTCAATGGAATTACAGCAACACTTGAGGCCACTGTGGGAGACCTGCTGCTGTTTGTTGCAGATAAAAAGAATGTTGTTGCAGATTCGTTAGGCGCACTAAGATTAAAGCTTGGCAAAGAGTTAAATTTAATTGACCAAAGCTTGTTCAACTTCTTATGGGTTACGGATTGGCCAATGTTTGAGTACTCAGAAGAAGACGGCCGTTATAAAGCTGCCCATCATCCATTTACAATGCCATTCCGGGAGGATCTTCCATTCCTTGAGACTGAGCCGGAAAAAGTACATGCCCAAGCATATGATATCGTTTTAAACGGGTACGAGCTTGGCGGTGGCTCTTTAAGAATTTTTGAACGGGATATTCAAGAAAGGATGTTCAGCGTACTTGGCTTTACTCCAGAGGCAGCGAATGAACAATTCGGGTTCTTAATGAACGCGTTTGAATATGGTACACCACCACATGGCGGAATTGCCTTGGGCTTGGACCGTCTCGTAATGCTGCTCGCTGGCAGCACAAACTTGCGTGACACGATTGCATTCCCTAAAACGGCTAGTGCCAGCGACTTGTTGACAGATGCCCCTGGGGAAGTATCTGAGGCCCAATTAAGGGAACTTCACTTGTCACTAAATGTTAAAAAAAATAAGTAGTCTGCCTACTTTGTAGAGGTTGAATAGCGCTTTCATTTATGCTAGAATAAGGACAATCAAATAAGAGTCCTGAAGTGTACGTGGTAATACCTGAAGTTTTGACCGAACATTTTATCTACGGGAGTCTGGAGTTTTTAAGTAGCGTAAATGCCCCAATCTTTTCGGGATTAAGGGGACTTACAATAGCTTGAAACAGGACACCCACCTGCTGAGTGCGGGATCAAAACTAAGGTTCAAAAGCGACGGCACGATCGGGACTCTTTCTGTTTTTTTTAAAGATATCTCCTGTCTAAAAAGCGGGGGCTTTTTTTGTTAATCTGAATTTTTATTTTTGAACTTTGATAACAGTTTAACTCCAGCGTCCATCGATTAGTGTCCTTGCATTTAGTTGGATGTATGATATATTTTTTTACGGGAAAAAGAAACATAAGCGAATTTTTATAATGGAGTGAATGATATGTTGCATCAATTTTCACGGAATGAATTGGCGATCGGCAAAGAAGGGCTGGAAATCATGAAGAACAGCACGGTAGCTGTTCTCGGAATTGGCGGTGTCGGTTCCTTTGCTGCCGAGGCTCTGGCCCGCTCCGGTGTTGGACGCCTGATTTTAATTGATAAAGATGATGTCGATATAACAAACGTCAATCGTCAGGTAATTGCCTTATTGTCAACGATCGGCCAGCCAAAAGCAGATTTAATGAGGGACAGGATAAAAGACATTAATCCAGAGTGTGAGGTCATTGCTTTAAAAATGTTTTATACGGAAGAGACATATGAGCAAATCTTTGGCTATAATTTGGATTTTGTGGTTGATGCATCAGATACAATTGTATATAAGATTCATTTGATGAAGGAATGCTTGAAGCGTAACATCCCGATTATTTCCAGTATGGGTGCTGCGAATAAAATGGATCCAACCCGCTTTCAAATTGCGGATATATCCAAAACGCATACCGACCCAATTGCAAAGGTTATTCGGACTAGGCTTCGTAAGGAAGGGATTCGGAAAGGGATTCCGGTTGTTTTTTCAGATGAAAGCCCGATTGTTATTCGTGAAGATGTAAGAAAAGTAGTCGGTAATGAAAATGCTGAAATTAGAAAGGCACAAATGCCTCCTTCTTCGAACGCGTTTGTACCATCCGTGGCTGGGTTAATTATGGCAAGCTACGTGGTGAGGGAATTACTCAAAGATATTAAAATTATGCGTGTTAAGGATGAAAAATAAGCAGTGCGCCCAGAACTTATAGTTTTGGGTTTTTTTATTTAGATTAGGAAATAACCTGAAAAGCAGACTGAAGATAAGAGATCTAGTCGAACAGAACAAAAGCATCTCGAATGTTATCAGAAGAGGGATCTTGTGCCCATGGCAAGTGCAAAGGCGCTTCGATGGTAACGAGAAAGGGAATCTTGTTACCATGAGGGGAGCAAAGGCGTTTCGATGGTAACAAGAAGAGAAACTAATTACCCATAAACAAGAAAAAACGCTTCGATGGTAACAAGAAAAGGAATCTTGTTACCATGATGGGGGCAAAAACGCTTCGATGGTAACAAGAAAAGGAATCTTGTTACCATGATGGGGGCAAAAACGCTTCGATGGTAACAAGAAAGGGAAACTCGTGACCATTAGGGGGGCAAAGGCGCTTCGATGGTAACAAGAAAAGGAATCTTGTTACCATGATGGGAGCAAAGGCGCTTCGATGGTAACAAGAAAAGGAATCTTGTTACCATGATGGGAGCAAAGGCGCTTCGATAGTAACGAGAAAGGGAAACTCGTGACCATTAGGGGAGCAAAAGCGTCTCGATGGTAACAAGAAGAGAAACTAATTACCCATAAACAAGAAAAAACGCTTCGATGGTAACGAGATTAAATACAACTATTATTCAATCTCCCCGTCTTTTACGTAAAAAGAAGAACTACTACACCCCATATATTTAAAATTTTGCGAAAGGATTCTCCGAATGGTTTTCCTTGACAAAATTTTGCACCAATCTGAAATAGCACTTACGGTTACTTTTCTATCTGGAAAAAGTAATATAAATTCATTTACACTCCGTAAAACAGCTGATTCTACATTCTCTTTGCAACCACACTTATCACAAATTACTATGTTTTTTTTGAAAAAAGCTATAAATGAATGGCAGGAAACACAAGTTATCCCTTTTTTTAGCTTTTCATAATGATAATCAGGGCACTGTGTGAATGGGGATTCTGTTAAATGGAGTGAAACCAATTTTTCTGCCAATTTAACGTGTCTATCAGTTAGTTTTGATGGTATCGATATTATTTTGTCCATATAGCGTTGAAGTTGTGTTGGAAAAAAGGCAGGTAAATTTCTTGGAGCATTATAAAGATAAAAGCCGGGGTTTACAAAGATGAGGTATGATTCAACTGAGAATTTAAATCCATACTCTTGAAGTAGTTTTTTGAATAAGATCTCACTGCGTTTTAATTGATCTAATGGATTCTTTATTTCATTTTCATATGTAGAATACCAACGATCTTTTTCAATGTAATAATCGCCTTCGTAGTTTTTTACATTAATCAGATGGATTGTTCCTTGAAAAATTAATATGGAATCAACTTGGAAATAATTATTGTCACTTTTAAGCAACAAGTCATTTACAGTAAGCCAATTATTTGGAAGCGGAGCTAACAGTTCGTCAAACTTTTGCTCACCTTTATAGCCTTTTTCTAGATTATGATAATTTTTTGAGTCTTTAACAGGTAAATCTATTCGTAAATTTAATGTTCTAAGAAGCTTTAATTCTTTTGATTCAGTTCGAGATTTAAAAGCCATGTTCACATCTCCAATCCTTGATTTGTTTATAATTTTAGGTAATTATACCTAATTTTACAAGAAAAGAATTATTCTCCTGAACGTAAATTTAGTCCTATTCAAATTTCCAGATTCAGCAACTTATAGTAAAATTATCAGAGTACAGTGTTCTAAGAGAGGAGACGGAGCTTGGAAACAATTGTTGAATTGAAAAATGTAACAAAGGTGATCAAAGGAAGGACCATTATTGATAACATAAGTTTTCATGTTAATAAAGGGGAAGTATTCGGTTTCTTAGGTCCGAATGGAGCAGGAAAGACGACAACAATTCGAATGATGGTCGGATTAATGGGAATCACCTCGGGAGATATCACTATTGCCGGAGCAAGCATTAAAACAAAATATGTAGAAGCGGTCAGTCATATTGGTGCCATTGTTGAAAATCCGGAAATGTATAAATTTATGACCGGCTATGATAATCTTGTTCATTTTGCAAGAATGTTCAAAGGGATATCAAAAGCCAAAATTAATGAAGTTGTCGAACGAGTTGGTTTAACAAAGCGGATTGATGATAAAGTGAAAACCTATTCACTTGGGATGAGACAAAGGCTTGGCCTAGCGCAGTGTCTTTTGCACGATCCTGAAGTATTAATCCTTGATGAACCGACAAATGGACTGGACCCTGCCGGTATTAGGGAAATTCGGGATTATTTACGGCTGCTGGCACGTGAAAAAAATATGGCTGTGATCGTCTCAAGCCATTTGTTATCTGAAATGGAAATGATGTGCGATCGGATCGGAATTATTCAAAATGGCTGTCTTGTTGATGTACAACTTGTTGAGGAATTTGTTCATGGAGAAGCAAGCGTGTACGAATTTGAAGTAATTCCAAGTGAAAAAGCTATATCTGTACTGAAGGCAAACTATCCTGACCGGAGGATTACTACTTCACGAAAAGGAATAATGGCCCAAATGAACAAGGATGAAATCCCTGAGCTTGTAAAAACGTTGGTTGAAGCGAACATTCGGATTTTTGCAATAAAGGAAGAAACAAAAACACTGGAGGACCGTTTCCTCGAAGTAACGGCTGACAAAGGGGAGGAGAATTCGTGATTGGTTTAATCCAAAATGAATGGATGAAGATTTTTAAACGGCCGGGTACATATGTAATGATTGCCATTCTCTTGATTGTTGCCTCGATTTTTTCGGCTATAGTAAAGTTTGAACGGAGCGGCAATAATATTGAGGAAAACAAAAATTGGGAACAAATTCTAATGCAGGAGAATGATGCGCTGAAAAAGCAACTGGAGAACAGCAATTCCCCTCAAGAAAAGCAATATTTTCAAAAGCAGATCGCAACCAACGCCTATAGGATCAACCATCATATTCCTCCTGAAATGAGCTATCATCTTTGGAATCTTGTAAATGACACCACACAGCTAATTAATTTAGCAGGATTATTTGCCATCATCATTGCAGCAGGTATTGTTGCGAGTGAATTTAATTGGGGAACGATTAAACTTCTCTTAATAAGGCCGATCAGCCGGTGGAAGATCTTGCTCTCAAAATATATAACAGTGCTTTTGTTTGCAATAGTAATGCTGGCGATTTTATTTGTTTATTCCACGGCAATTGGATACATTTTATTCGGAGGCCCTGATAAGACTTCGATTTATTTAAATTATTATAATGGAACAGTGAGCGAGCAAAATATGGTCATTCATCTGCTGATCAATTATGGATTAAACTCAATTAATATGATCATGCTGGCAACGATGGCGTTTATGATTTCGGCTGTTTTTCGGAACAGTTCGCTTGCGGTCGGCTTATCAATATTTTTAATGTTTACGGGAGGTCAATTAACACAATTGCTATCCCTAAAATTCTCTTGGGCAAAATATACTTTATTCGCTAACACAGATCTAATGCAATATTTTGAAGGAACTCCAATGGTTGAAGGGATGACCTTACCTTTTTCGATCATAATGCTGCTACTCTATTTCTTTATTTTTCAATTTCTGGCGTTTTATGTTTTCAAAAAAAGAGATATCGCTGTATAAAAAAGTAAGAAAGTCTCAAAAGGGCCTGACTGATGTGAGTAGTCAGTCAGGCCCTTTTCTTTTGAACATTATTGTTTACTTTTAGTTAATCTTTCATATACTCCTGAGAGTGCCTGTTCAAACTTGCCCGTCTTTTTCGGGTGATAATAGTGTTTGTTTTTTATTCTGTCCGGCAAATATTGCTGTCTTACCCAGCCGTTTTCGTAATTGTGCGGATATAGGTAATCAATCCCTCGGCCTAGCTCCTTAGCCCCTTTATAATGAGCATCCTTTAAGTGGTCGGGGACCTCACCAACAATCCCTTTTTGAATATCACCAAGAGCTGCGTCAATGGCTAACACGGCCGAATTTGATTTTGGGGAAAGACATAATTCAATTACGGCATTAGCAAGCGGAATCCTTGCCTCTGGAAAGCCAATTCGCTCTGCTGTTTCAATCGCTGCAAGCGTACGGGCGCCTGCCTGTGGGCTTGCGAGGCCGATATCTTCATAGGCAATAACTAAGAGGCGCCGGTTAATACTTGGCAAATCACCCGCTTCAATCAGTCTCCCTAAATAGTGGAGGGCCGCATTAACGTCACTGCCGCGGATTGATTTTTGAAAGGCAGATAAGACATCGTAATGGGCATCACCATCTTTATCATGGGCAAAGCTTTTCTTTTGCAGGCATTCTTCAGCAGTGAGTAAATCAATTATGATCAGACCTTCTTGATTTGGGTCCGAGGATAATACCGCTAACTCAAGCGCATTTAAAGCACTTCTTACATCACCGTTTGATCCCGCGGCAAAGTGGTTTAATGCCTCAGTTGAGATTTCAAGCTTTAACTTTCCGAAGCCCCGATCCTCATCTTCAATTGCTCTGATCAGGGTGGTTTTTACTTCATCAGGTGTTAATGGTTTTAATTCAAAGATTTGACAGCGACTGCGAATCGCAGGATTGATGGCATGGTAGGGATTACTGGTTGTTGCCCCAATTAAGGTAATCATTCCGTTCTCTAAAAAAGGAAGCAAGTAATCTTGTTTGGCTTTATCCAAGCGATGGACTTCATCCAAGAGCAAAATTACTTTGCCTGACATTTTCGCCTCTGCGGCAACAATTTCCATATCCTTTTTATTATTTGTCACTGCATTGAGAGCTCGAAACGCGTAGTTTGTGCTGCCGGCAATCGCGCTGGCTATCGAAGTTTTGCCGATTCCAGGTGGTCCATAGAGGATCATCGAGGTTAGCTGCCGCGATTTTACCATCCTCGCAATAATCTTATCACTGCCGACTAAATGCTGCTGTCCAACGACCTCCTCAATTGTCCTAGGTCTCATTCGAAATGCTAACGGTTTTTGTACCATATTATTCGCTCCAATATTTTCAAACATATTTTATACCATTACCATAACATTTCAGCTTCAAAAAGCATATGAAAGAAGAATGTGTTATAATTTCTAATACCTATCAAATTACTAAGGATTTTGTTAGTATTTAATTAGGGACATTACTTTTCCATAGGGAGAAAAAAGATGCTTGAGAAACGAAAAGGCCAAGTTACCCAGAGATTTGTGGTCTATTTTCTAGGTTTACTGATTATGACATTAGGAATTGTCTTATTAATTAAGAGTAATATGGGTGCAACCCCCTGGGATGTTCTCCATGTCGGGCTATATAACCATTTAGGCTTTTCGATTGGTTCATGGTCAATCATAATGGGGTTCCTTATTTTGGCCGCGTCCGCACTTATTTCTAAGGAAATTCCCCATATAGGAGCATTCATAAATATGGTGGCTTGTGGAATTTTTATTGACTTTTATATGATGCTTCCATTTATGATAACACCTGATTCTTTTTTTGGAAGGTTCATGATGTTTCTAGTCGGAATTCTTTTAAATGCCTATGGCATGGGACTTTATATTTCAGCGGGATTAGGTGCTGGACCAAGGGATAGCCTAATGATCGCATTAACAAATAAAACAGGCTGGAAGGTTCGTAATGTTCGAGCAGCAATTGAAGTAATGGCATTAGTAATTGGTTGGAGATTAGGCGGACCCGCGAATTGGGGTACCATTTTCTACGGTGCTGTTATTGGTCCAATGGCAGGTTTTGCGCTTCCGCAAATGGATAAAATGACGAGCTTTTTACTGCGAAATTGGAATCGAAAAAATAAGAATGAAGTTGTAAATGATAGTAATAAAACGAAAAGAGGTGTTAGTTGATGAAAATATCAACTAAAGGACGTTATGGGCTAACTATTATGATTGAGCTTGCTAAAAGACATGGGGAGGGGCCCGTTTCATTAAAATCAATAGCGCAATCGAATGACTTATCGGAACATTATCTTGAACAATTAATTGCACCATTAAGAAATGCCGGCCTTGTAAAAAGTATTCGCGGAGCATACGGTGGTTATATTCTTGCTCATAAACCGACAAATATTACCGCAGGTGATGTCATCCGTGTCCTTGAAGGTCCAATAACTCCTGTAGAAGGTATTGAAGATGAAGAACCTGCAAAGAGGGAGCTCTGGATCCGAATAAGAGATGCAATTAAAGATGTTCTTGAAAGTACGACAATTGATGATTTAGCAAAACATAGTGATGATGTTGTTTCTGAAGGTTACATGTTTTATATTTAAGGAAAATAAAGGAACAAAAGGAACAAACTATTAGGGAATTGAAGGTGTAGGAATGGAACGTATTTATCTCGATCATGCCGCTACAACACCAATGCATCCAAAAGTGGCCGAGAAAATATTTGAAGCAATGAATATGAATTTTGGAAATCCCTCAAGCATACACTCCTTCGGCAGGGAAGCTCGTCACTTATTAGATCAGGCCCGTGAAACATTGGCATCTAGTATTGGAGCGAAGAAAAACGAAATTATTTTTACAAGTGGGGGAACTGAGGCAGACAATATGGCGTTACTTGGGATTGCGGAAAGCTATCAAACAAACGGAAAGCACATTATCACAACCCAAATCGAACACCATGCTGTCCTTCATGCTTGTCAAAAATTAGAGAAGATGGGTTTTGAAGTCACCTATTTGCCTGTTGATGAAACAGGGAAAATTTCTATTGATGATTTTAAAGCCTCGTTAAGAGAGGATACCATTCTCGTTTCAGTTATGTATGGCAACAATGAAGTAGGCACGTTGCAGCCGATTGCAGAAATTGGTCAACTCCTTGAAGACCATCAAGCCATTTTTCATACAGATGCCGTTCAGGCGTATGGGATTGAAGACATTGATGTTAATAAAAGCTTTATTGATCTATTAGCAGTTTCTGCCCATAAAATTAATGGTCCAAAAGGAACTGGCTTCCTGTTTGCACGGGAAAATATAAAATTAGCTCCACGTTCCTTTGGCGGTGATCAAGAACGAAAAAGACGGGCAGGAACAGAAAATGTTCCATCCCTTGTCGGCTTTCGTGAAGCAGTCCTGCTTTCTCAAGCAGAACGTGCGGTGAAGAGAGCGAAGTTCAATCAATTTAAAGTAACATTTATAAATGTACTGAAGCAGCAGGATGTAGAATTTTCCTTAAACGGATCGCTTGATGATTCGCTGCCGCATGTATTAAACTTAAGTTTTCCGGGTACAAATGTCGAAGCGATGCTTGTCAATTTAGACATCGCTGGAATAGCAGTATCAAGTGGCTCAGCATGTACAGCTGGTTCAGTTGAACCTTCCCATGTACTTGTTGCAATGTTTGGAGAAAATTCAGAGCGTTTGATCAATTCAATTCGGTTTAGCTTTGGCTTTAACACAACAGAAGAGCAGATTGTTAAAGCTGCCCATGAAACTGCAAAAATTGTGATGCGTCTGAGAAAATAAATACTTTCAGGATCATTCAAGCTTGAAAGTCGAGGTGGACTAAATGGAAAGAAAAGACCCGAAGGATACAAGGGTTGTTGTTGGTATGTCAGGAGGAGTTGATTCCTCTGTTGCTGCTCTCTTGTTAAAGAAGCAAGGCTATGACGTGATCGGCATCTTTATGAAAAACTGGGACGATACCGATGAAAATGGAGTTTGTACGGCAACAGAAGATTACGATGATGTTATTCGCGTCTGCAACCAAATTGGCATCCCCTATTATGCAGTGAATTTTGAAAAACAATATTGGGATAAGGTGTTTACCTACTTCCTTGAGGAATATAAAGCAGGCAGAACCCCAAATCCTGATGTAATGTGCAACAAAGAAATTAAGTTTAAAGCTTTTTTAGAGCATGCCATCAACCTTGGTGCTGATTATGTAGCCACAGGGCATTACGCACGAGTTGTCTATCGGGACGGGGAGTATAAAATGCTCCGTGGTCTTGATGAAAATAAGGATCAAACCTATTTCCTTAACCAATTATCACAGGATCAAATCAGCAAGGTCTTATTCCCGATTGGCGAGCTTGAGAAATCGCAGGTTCGCGAAATTGCGAAGGAGGCCGGTCTAGCTACCGCTGCGAAAAAAGACAGCACCGGAATTTGTTTCATCGGCGAGCGGAATTTCAAAGAATTCTTAAGCCATTATCTCCCCGCTAAGAAGGGGAATATGGAAACATTTGATGGTGAAATCAAGGGCACACATGATGGATTAATGTATTACACAATCGGCCAGAGGCATGGTCTGGGGATTGGCGGTTCTGGTGAACCATGGTTTTCAATTGGCAAGGATCTAAACCGAAATGTCCTTTATGTAGGTCAAGGGTTTCATCATGAGAAGCTTTATTCGAATGCTATTATTGCGGACAAAATCAGCTGGGTTTCCAACAAAACAAAACCTACCGAGTTTGAATGTACTGCAAAATTCCGTTACCGCCAGGAAGACCATAACGTGACTGTCCGCCTGTTAGATGGTGATCAAGTACAAGTTACTTTCCATGAACCAATCAGGGCAGTAACACCAGGACAATCAGCTGTTTTTTATCAAGGCGAAGAGTGCCTTGGAGGCGGAACAATCGACCAAGTCTTCAAAAATGGCAAAAAGCTTACTTATGTAGGATAAAATACACCTCGTTTTCTCTCCCAGGAAAACGGGGTTTTTCGTGCACAAAAAATCCCCTTGAAGTTTGAGTACTGTCTAGCTCCAGCGCCTTGCGACTAGTAGACTTCGCCCCCCTCCCTACGATAAGTCAACATCGATTCGCTTGCGCTCATCGTGTTTCCTTTATCTCAGTTGGTGTGCTCCAGTCTATACGTCGCAAAACAGGCGCTTCTGCTTTTCTATTATGGTATACTTTCAGTTAGGACGGATGGAGGGTAAATATGATTATGGATAAAAACCTATTAGGTGTTCAATATATGCAAGATGGAAATATGGAAGAAGCAGCCAAAGCCTTTAACGACGCTATTACTGAAAATCCCAAAGATCCTGTCGGATATATCAATTTTGGGAATGTATTAGCAGCCGTTGGGGATGAAGAAAAGGCGTTGAAGTTTTATGAAAAGGCTATTGCCATTGATCAGGACGCAGCTGCAGCCTATTATAGTATCGGAAATCTTCATTACAACGGCGAACGATTTGAACAAGCAAAAAATATGTTTGAGATGGCCATGAAAAAGGGATTAGAAACAAGTGATAATTTTTTTATGCTGGGCATGTCCTTAATTCAGCTAGAAAAAGGGCGATTTGCTCTTCCTTATCTACAAAGGAGCGTTGAACTTAATCAAAATGATGTGGAAGCCTTATTCCAGTATGGATTGTGTCTTGCCCAGCTTGAGTTGGTTGATGAAGCAATCGCTCAGTTTAGTAAATGTATAGAAATCGCTTCTGATCATGCGGATGCTTATTATAATTTAGGGGTTGCCTACATATTAAAAGAGGATTCAGCTAAAGCAAGTGAAATGATCAATAAAGCTTTAGAGCTTCAACCGGATCACGAACTGGCCAACACTGTAAAAAATTTAATGGAATTAGGGAAGTAGTTTTTTAAAAATTTTAAAAGGTGGGAGTTGGATGGAGGGCCAGGATTCGCTCGATTTATTTTCTGAGCAGGAAAAATTCATTAAGGGAAAGCATCTTGTCACCATTTTTCATAATGAACAAAATCTTTACACGGTTTTAAGAATCCGTGTTGAAGAAACAAACGAACACTATGAAGATAAAGAAGCTGTCATTACAGGGTACTTTCCAAAAATTCATGAACAGGAAACGTATATATTCTATGGCGGATTTAAAGAGCATCCTAAGTTTGGTCTGCAGTTTCATACCAGCCATTTTCGGAAAGATATGCCGCACACAAAGCAGGGAGTTGTAGCATATTTATCAAGTGAAATGTTTAAAGGGATTGGTAAAAAAACGGCTGAAAATATCGTTGAAGCACTTGGTGAGGATGCCATTTCCAAAATTCTAAATCAGCCTTCCCTACTTGATTCGGTTCCGAAGCTCCCTCCTGAAAAGGCAAAGTTGCTTTATGATACGTTAATGGAAAATCAGGGACTTGAACAGATAATGGTTGCGTTAAACCAATATGGTTTCGGGCCTCAGCTTTCGATGCGGATCTATCAAGCATACAAGGAAGAAACACTTGGAATTATTCAAAAAAACCCTTATCAGCTAGTTGAGAATGTTGAGGGGATAGGTTTTGGACGGGCGGATGAGCTTGGCTATCAGCTTGGGATCTCAGGGAATCACCCCGATCGAATTAAAGCTGGTTGTTTATATACGTTAGAAAATGAAAGTATCCAAAATGGGCATGTATACATTTTAACCAAGGATTTGTTGGAAAAAGTAAAACAGCTTCTTGAAGAAAACCAACGAGATCAAATTGAATTTATCGATATTTCCAACGAAATCATTAAGCTTGGAGAAGAAGGTAAGCTGGTTGTGGAGGAAAAGCGAGTTTACTTACCTTCTTTAAACTATGCGGAAAAAGGTCTTGTAACAAACATTAAACGTATTCTTGCCCAAACAGAGTATGAGGATCAGTTTCCAGAATCAGAATTTTTACTTGCTCTCGGCAGTTTGGAGGAACGATTGGGAGTTCAATATGCGCCTACTCAAAAGGATGCCATCCAAACTGCATTAATGGCACCGATGCTGATTTTAACAGGTGGGCCCGGAACAGGGAAAACAACGGTCATTAAAGGAATTGTTGAGCTTTATGCCGAATTGCATGGATGTTCACTAGACCCAAAGGATTATCATAAAAAGGGTGAAAATTTCCCGATTTTACTTGCTGCCCCAACAGGAAGAGCAGCGAAAAGAATGAGTGAGTCAACAGGACTTCCAGCGGTAACCATTCATCGCTTACTTGGTTTTAATGGGACCGAGAGCTTTGACCATGATGATGCACATACACTCGAGGGAAAGCTTCTGATTATTGATGAAACTTCAATGGTTGATATTTGGCTTGCCAATCAATTATTTAAAGCTCTTCCGGAAAATATCCAAGTGATATTAGTAGGGGACGAGGATCAATTACCATCTGTCGGCCCTGGACAAGTCCTAAAGGATTTATTATCTTCTGAACGGATTCCGATGGTTAGGTTAACTGATATTTATCGTCAAGCAGAGGGGTCATCAATTATTGAGCTTGCCCATGAAATTAAAGATGGGCATTTGCCCGAAAATATTACGATGCAGCAGCCGGATCGCTCGTTTATCAGATGTACAACCACGCAACTTGCTCAAGTGGTTGAAAAGGTTGCGCTAAATGCAAAGACCAAAGGATATTCAGTTAAAGATATCCAAGTTCTTGCACCGATGTATCGGGGCCCAGCCGGAATTGACCGTTTAAATTTCCTGCTCCAGGAGATTTTTAACCCAAATCCAAATGGAACGAGGAAGGAGCTTGCTTTTGGTGATGTTAAATATCGAATTGGCGATAAAGTACTCCAGTTGATCAATAAGCCGGAAAACAATGTTTTTAATGGAGATATTGGTGAAATTGTGTCTATTTTCTATGCAAAGGAAAATACGGAAAAACAAGACATGGTGATCATCTCCTATGAAGGTAATGAAGTCACTTATACCCGCCAGGATTTAGGCCAGATTACGCTCGCCTATTGTTGTTCTGTTCATAAATCGCAGGGCAGTGAATTTCCAATTGTAATTCTTCCTATTTCGAGAAGTTATTACCGAATGCTAAGGAGGAAGTTAATCTACACAGCTATAACAAGAAGTAAGCAGTTTCTGATTTTATGCGGCGAAGAATCTGCGTTACGAATGGGAGTAGAGAGAGCGGAGGAAGAGAATCGGCAAACCACGTTATGTGAAAAGCTGCAAGAAGCTTTACCCGCCGCAAACCAGAAAATCCAAGCTGAAAGTCCCCCGGAAGACATTTCATATGAGGAAATGCTAATGAACACCGATCCGATGATTGGCATGGAAAACGTTACCCCTTATGATTTTATGATGATTGATTGAAACTATGAATGTTCGGAAAGGTGGGAGTACTCCTTGCGGACATTTTCGTTATTAAAAGGAATGCCAATTTACAACCAAAGAAACGGATTGAAAATTGGGGATGTATGTGATCTAGCCATTTCTGCTAACGGAATGGTAACAGGTTTATTGGTAAAGAGAGGAACCTTCTTCAAACAAACTTATTTTTTAGCTATTGATAAGGTCTCCTCGTTTGGATGGGATGGGATTATGGTCGATGGTTCCCTGCAGCTTGAAAAGCTAAAATTAACGCCAGAATATACATGTACTCATCAAAATTCCTTAACCGGAAAGATGTTAATTTCCAGAAGCGGGGAATCACTTGGTTTAGTACGAGATGTATATTTTCAGGAAGAAGTGGGCACTATTATAGGGTATGAAGTTACAGATGGTTTCTTTACGGATATCACGGAAGGGAAACAAGTGATTGAAACCGATTTGCCCCCTGCAATCGGAAAAGATGCCATCATCGTTGACGTAAATAATACGTGAGGTGTCTTTTTTATGTTAAAGTGTCCAAATTGTGGGAGTAAAGATATTGGGAAAATCGGGATAAATCAATTTTATTGTTGGAATTGTTTTATTGAGCTTACAGTTGCAAAGGGACTCATATATACCCATCAAGTCGAAGAGGATGGATCATTAAGCTCCCTTGATGATTTGTTTGAGGAAGAAGATCGTCGTTACACCATATAAAAGAGGTGAGGCGAATGAATAGGATGGTATCGACTGCACTTGCTTTTGGTGCCGGTGTGGCAGCTTATAATATTGCTCAGAGAACAAATATGCTGTCAAACTGGCAAATGAGGCAATGGCAGAAGAAAATAAAACGAGTACTTAGTTAATAGGTGAACCCCTCTTAGAGTATGAGAGGGGTTTTTTGTATATTTTTTAGTAATTCTTCCTAAAATAACAAAGATAAGGGAGGAATGTGCGTTGGATATACAAGTAAAATGGTTTTACCGCATTGGATTTCTTCTCCTTTTACTAAGCTCAATTTATGTGTTATTAAAAATTCGCTTTTTTTGGATGCCAATTTTAAAGGTGGCAGGACTAGTTTTTATTCCATTTATCATAGCTGGTTTCATTACTTACTTGCTTCACCCGATTGTGGAAAAGCTTCATGAAAAAGGGTTTAATCGAGGATGGGCCATTTTTTTGATCTATTTTCTTTTTTTTGGTGGCGTTGGCTATTCATTATATAAAGGAATTCCCGTTTTTATTACCCAACTTAAAGACTTATCGGAAAGTGCACCTATACTAGCGGAACAATACCGTGGTTGGATTAAGATGATTCAAACCCATACTTCTGAATGGCCTGATGGTCTCCAAGGGCGAATGAATGATGGCATTGATGCTTTTGAGAAAAAACTTGATACGTTCTTAACCGTTCTCGTTAATTATTTACTGAACTTTTTAAATTCAGCATTAGTGATCTTGATGATTCCGTTTATTGCCTTTTATATGTTGAAGGATTTTCATTTGATTAAAAGAGCCGTATGGTATTTGACTCCAAAAAGCTGGAGGCAGCAAGGGCTACATTTTCTAAGGGATGTAGATGAATCACTTGGAAGCTATATTAGGGGCCAATTGCTTGTTTGTGTCATCATTGGTGGAATGTCTGCGCTTGTCTTTTGGTTTTTTCATTTAAAATATCCATTACTTCTGGGGATCATTATTGGAGTTACTGATTTAATTCCCTATTTTGGTGCTATTATTGGCGCTGTTCCGGCAGTAATTATTGCAGCTACTGTTTCAGTAAAATTGGTCATCATTACGATTGTCACGATCATTGTCCTGCAATTCCTTGAAGGGAATATCCTTTCACCGTACATAGTTGGAAAAACCCTTCATATGCATCCATTGATTATTATGATTGCGATTACCGCAGGTGGAGAGGTAGGCGGGATTGTAGGGCTGCTATTAGCTGTACCGATTTTAGTTGTCCTTAAGGTTGCCATTTCCCATATAAAAAACCATTTTGTACGTGGAAAAACGAAGCGATCCTCCCCATAATCGCCCGAAATGTTGACAAACCCTTATTAGCTGGCTATAATTCGGCTATAGAAGTGAACAATTCAATGTGTTGAAGGATCGAGTATGTTATAGTCCATCTGTAACACAAATGTGTGTAAGAGAGGAACTTCCACGGCTGAAAGAAGTTCTAGATGAAGAATAACGGAAAGCTAATCCTGAGTGCAGCTAATCACTGCCGCTAGTGCCGCGTTAAGGCATTTTTGAGAGATGGGTATCTTTTAAAGTGCCCATAATCAGGGTGGTACCGCGAGTTAGCTCTCGTCCCTGTCAGGGATGAGAGCTTTTTTGTGTTCTTCAAAAAAGGGAAAGCATTAATGCCGCTTCTTCCAGACAATCATATAAGGAGGCTTTTTAAATGAAAAATCTTTCTGGATCACAAATTCGCCGAATGTTTTTAGACTTTTTTAAAGAAAAAGGGCATGCTATTGAACCGAGTGCTTCGCTTGTTCCGCATGACGATCCATCATTATTATGGATTAACAGTGGTGTGGCTACATTAAAGAAATATTTTGATGGCAGGGTTACACCGGAAAATCCACGAATTACGAATGCCCAAAAATCGATTCGTACAAATGATATTGAAAATGTCGGAAAAACAGCCCGTCACCATACATTTTTTGAAATGCTCGGCAACTTCTCGATTGGTGACTACTTTAAAGAGGAAGCAATTGAATGGGCTTGGGAGTTTCTAACAGATGAAAAATGGATTGGCTTTGACAAAGAACTTTTGTCTGTAACCATTCATCCCGAAGACCAAGAAGCATTTGAATATTGGAATAAGAAAATTGGTATCCCAGAGGAGCGGATTATTCGCTTGGAAGGAAATTTCTGGGATATCGGTGAAGGTCCAAGCGGTCCAAACACAGAAATTTTCTATGACCGCGGCCCGGAATATGGGAATGATCCGGACGATCCTGAACTTTACCCTGGTGGTGAAAATGACCGTTACCTTGAGGTATGGAACCTAGTATTTTCACAATTCAACCATAATCCAGATGGGACGTATACCCCGCTGCCTCGGAAAAATATCGATACAGGAATGGGTTTGGAAAGAATCACATCTGTTGTGCAAAATGTTCCGACCAACTTTGATACCGACCTATTTATGCCGATCATTCAGGCAACTGAACAGATTTCAGGGAAGAAATATGGGGTTAATAAAGAAACGGATGTTTCCTTTAAGGTTATTGCTGACCATATCCGAACAGTTGCCTTTGCTGTAGGCGATGGTGCATTGCCATCGAATGAAGGCCGCGGTTATGTGTTGCGCCGCTTGCTGCGCCGTGCTGTCCGCTATGCGAAGCAAATTGATATTAACCGTCCATTTATGTATGAGCTTGTTTCGGTTGTCGGAGAAATCATGGTTGATTTTTATCCAGAGGTAAAAGAAAAAACCGACTTTATAGAAAAGGTCATCAGGAACGAAGAAGAACGCTTCCATGAGACCCTTCATGAAGGGTTAGCTATTTTAGCAGGGGTAATGAAGAATGAGAAGGAAAAGGGCAATAATTTGATTGCCGGTTCAGATGTGTTCCGCCTTTATGACACATTCGGTTTCCCTGTTGAATTAACGGAGGAATATGCCGAAGAAGAAGGGATGAAAATAGACCATGCCGGGTTTGAAGCAGAAATGGAGCTTCAACGTGAACGTGCCCGAGCAGCCCGACAGGATGTAGATTCAATGCATGTTCAAGGTGGTGTCCTTGGCGATATTAAGGTTGAAAGTAAATTCGTAGGGTATGACCAGCTCGAAACGACTTCAACTGTACTAGCAATTGTCAAAAACGGTGAGCTTATTACAGCAGCAGCCAGTGGTGAAGAGGTACAGCTTATCCTTGATATTACACCGTTCTATGCCGAAAGCGGAGGGCAGATTGCCGACTTTGGAACATTAGAAGCTTCTGGTCTTAAGGTGTCTGTTAAAGACGTTCAAAAAGCGCCGAATGGCCAAAATCTTCACAAAGCAATTGTTGAAGCAGGGACGTTAACAACGAATGTTCAAGTTTCTGCAAAGGTTGATGCAGCAAATCGCGTTAAAATTATTAAAAACCACACAGCAACCCATTTGCTGCAAAGGGCGTTGAAGACTGTTCTTGGTGAGCATGTTAATCAAGCAGGCTCCCTTGTTGAACCTGATCGACTGCGCTTTGACTTCTCCCATTTCGGTCAAGTAAAACCGGAAGAACTGGAGCAGGTAGAAAGAATTGTCAACGAACAAATTTGGAAAAACACCGAAGTCAACATTACTTATAAACCAATTGCTGAAGCAAAAGAAATGGGAGCAATGGCCCTATTTGGTGAAAAGTATGGTGATATCGTTCGGGTTGTTAAAGTTGGTGATTTTAGCCTTGAGCTATGCGGCGGGTGTCACGTACCAAACACAGCTGTGATTGGCTTATTTAAAATTGTTTCTGAGACTGGTATTGGGGCTGGAACGAGAAGGATTGAAGCTGTCACCGGGGAAGCAGCTTATCACCTGCTAAATGAACAGGTTGGCTTATTAAAGGATGCTGCAGAAAGATTGAAAGCAAATCCAAAGGACATAGCAAATCGAATTGATGGTTTAATGGCTGAAATGAAGCAACTGCAGCGTGAGAATGAATCATTGGCAGCTAAACTTGGAAATATTGAAGCAGGTAATCTCCTTGCAAATGTTAAAGAAATTAACGCTGTCAAAGTTTTAGCAGCAAAGGTTCAAGCAGCAGATATGAATAACTTAAGAAATATGGCGGATGACATTAAGCAAAATTTAGGGTCTGCGATCATTGTTCTAGGCAGTGCTAGTGAGGGAAAAGTGAATTTGATTGCAGCTGTGACAAAGGATTTAATTGAAAAAGGGTACCATGCCGGTAAATTAATTAAGGAAGTGGCAGCGATTTGCGGCGGCGGCGGCGGCGGGCGCCCTGACATGGCTCAAGCAGGCGGTAAAAACCCTGAAAAACTTGATGAAGCAATCCTATTTGTTGATGAATGGGTAAAATCCATTTGATAATAGCTTGAAGTAGTGTAAAATGTAGGTAACTATTATCTCCTTTAAAAATGCGAGGTGTATGAAATGAGCTCATTTGATAAAACAATGAGATTTAATTTTCCTGAAGAACCGATTGAACAAAATGTAAATGAAGTTTTGTTTCAAGTGTATGAAGCCTTGCAGGAAAAAGGGTATAATCCAATCAATCAGATCGTTGGTTATCTTTTATCTGGAGACCCTGCATATATCCCGCGTCACCGGGATGCCCGCAATATTATTCGGAAGCTCGAACGTGATGAAATTATTGAAGAATTGGTAAAGTCCTACCTAAAAAAACAACGAGAGGGTTAATGAATGCGCACGTTGGGATTAGATGTCGGCTCGAAAACAGTCGGAGTAGCCTTGAGTGATGAACTCGGGTGGACAGCACAAGGCTTGAAAACACTCAAAATCAATGAGGAAAAAAACGAGTTTGGTTTTGATGAAGTTGGTGAAATAATTAAAGAGTATGATGTCGAACTCGTTGTGATCGGATACCCTAAGAATATGAACGGAACTATTGGTCCGCGCGGTGAGGCCAGCCAGCGGTACGCAAGTGAAATAGAAAATAGGTTTTCTCTCCCAACAGTTTTATGGGACGAGCGTCTAACGACAATGGCCGCCGAGCGAGTGTTGATTGAAGCTGATGTAAGCCGAAAGAAACGGAAAAAAGTCATTGATAAAATGGCTGCGATGATGATTTTACAAGGGTACCTTGATAGCAAAAATTGATGAGGTGAAATGATGAACCACGATGAAAAGCATATTACAGTTGTAGATGATGATGGTAATGAACAATTATGTGAAGTTCTATTTACTTTTGATTCTGATGAATTTGGTAAATCCTATGTACTGTACTATCCAGTTGGTGCTGAGGAAGATGATGAAGAGGATATTGAGATTCACGCATCAGCCTTCAGCCCAACAGAAGATGGCCAAGATGGCGAATTAATGCCAATCGAATCGGACGAAGAATGGGATATGATTGAAGAAGTATTAAATACGTTCCTTGAAGAAGAGGAAGAAGCAGAATAACAGTTAGTAAAAACCGGCCTTATGGCCGGTTTGTTTTAATCTAAAAAATGTAAAGAAGAAAGTTTGTTTATAGATTTTTATAACAAGGTAATAGGCAGCTGTAAAAATGCAGGTGCCATTTTTCGTGTTTAATTGACATCTCTCGCCATATATGCTCAAATTATTACAAAGTCCATTTGCAATGCAAATGGTTTTTTTAGGGATGGTAACGTTTTGTAGAGAAAAGGTACGAAGTGGAATTCAGGGGGGAAGTCTAGGTGTCTGAAGACGATAAGAAAACAAAAAAAATCATTCAGCCAAAAGTGTTGGAGGACGATAAGGAAGCAGGAGCCGTTAGAAGGATTGTGCTGTTTGTTTCATTTTCGATTATTTTATTAGCTGCCATTATTGCGGGCGGGGGATACGTATACATAAAAACTGCGCTTAATCCAGTTTCACCGAATAGTAAGGAGCAGAAAATCATTGAAATTCCGGCAGGTACGACAATAACCGGGATCGCCAGTATTTTGGAGTCAAAAGGAATTGTAAAAGATGCACGGGTGTTTACCTATTATGTTAAATTAAAAAACGAGTCGGCTTTTATGGCGGGCTCCTATGAGCTAAGCCCATCCATGAGTGTATCTACAATCATCAATCACCTAAAAGCGGGGAGAGTAAATCCAGTTGTCACAATTACGATTCCGGAAGGAACACAGCTAAAGGAGATTGCCCAAATAATTGCAAAGGCAATTAATAAGCCGGAAAGTGATGTCTTTAATCAATTAAATGATAAAACGTATGTTAGTACACTTGTGGCCAAATATCCGGAAGTTTTAACAAATGACATTTTTAATAGCAAAATTATGTATCCCCTTGAGGGTTATTTATTTCCAGCTACCTATCCATTTTATAAGTCAAATCTTACTGTAGATGAAATAGTAACGGTTATGCTTGATAAAACCAATAAAGTATTAGCAGCCTACAGGGATCAAATTAAGCAAAAACAACTTACCACACATCAGTTAATAACAATGGCTTCATTAATTGAAGAAGAAGCAAGCGTAAAAGCTGATCGCAATAAAATTTCAAGTGTTTTTTATAACAGGCTGCAAAAAGGAATGCCGCTCCAAACAGATCCAACCGTTCTTTATGCACAAGGGAAGCACAAAGAGCGAGTACTCTACCAGGATTTAGAAGTCAATTCACCATATAATACCTATAAAAATGTTGGTCTGCCTCCGGGACCAATTTCTAATGCGGGCAAGGTTTCAATCGAGGCTGCACTTTATCCAGCTCAAACTGATTATTATTATTTTTTAGCTACAGCAGATGGCAGTGTAATTTTTTCAAAAACATTAGCAGAACATAATCGGGAAAAAGCAAAGTATATTTCCAGCGAAAAATAGCACTAAGTTTCACTTTCTCCGTTATTTATGTTAAAATAGAAAAAGTTGTTTATAAAAGAGTTATAGCGTACCCCACAGTATCGCATGGATGTAGCAGTTTGTCCTTCGACGTAATTCGGAGAAGGTCCGGTTGCACCCGCTTTTCTGTGAACGCTATTTTTTCATGTCTAAAGAACAACAGAAAAAGCAATAATGCTTATATAGAAAAAATACTCTTTAAATTTAGATAACTGTGGTTCTATAAGATTAAACTCCGGAAACGGTGCCTTGCACAAAGGAAAAACATTTGTTTTTCTGAGAAACGCCCTTTTAAGGGCGCTTCCGCTTTTCTGGTAGGATAGAGGTGACGGCAGCTTGGTAAATGGAAAGCTGCATTCTTATATTGAAGGTCTGATTCCAGAACGAGACCCTTTATTAGAGGAAATGGAGGGTTACGCTCGGGAGAATCATGTTCCTATTATGGAGCTCGCAGGGATTGAAGCGATGCTGCAAATCTTACGTATTCAAAATCCTAAAAAGATCCTTGAAGTAGGAACAGCTATTGGTTATTCTGCGCTTAGAATGGCTGCAGCTGTCACTACAGCAAAGGTAGTAACAATTGAAAGGGATCCTGAACGGTATCAGCTGGCTGAAGAATATTTTGAAAGGGCCGGAAAAGCTGAGTACATTACCTTAATTAAAGGGGATGCGCTCGAGGTTGAAGACCAAATTCGTGAACAGGGACCATATGATACAATTTTTATTGATGCAGCAAAAGGTCAATATAAAAGGTTTTTTGAAATGTATTCAAAGTATCTGCAAGAAGATGGAGTTATTATCACAGACAATGTTTTATTTAAAGGGCTTGTTTGTGAAACGGATATCGAATCAAAGCGAACCCGAAATCTTGTTAAGAAAATAGATGGATTTAACCACTGGTTGATGAGTAATCCCGGGTATTATACGGTCATTTTACCTGTCGGTGACGGGGTCGCAATTAGTAAAAAAAGAGGTGAAATGAAGTGAAGAAGCCAGAATTATTAGTAACACCCTATACAACAGATGATATTCTGCCTTTAATTGAGGCTGGAGCAGATGCGTTTGTCGTTGGCGAAGAGCGATACGGCTTGCGTCTTGCTGGTGAGTTCAATCGTGAAGATGTGAAAAAAGCTATTGAGCTTGCACATTCAAAGGGTAAAAAAGTTTACGTTGCAATGAATGCAATTTTTCATAATGAAAAGCTAGAAGAATTGAAGGATTATCTTCGCTTTACCGTTGAAGCAAAAGCTGATGCAGTCATTTTTGGAGATCCTGCTGTTTTATTGTCCGCACGCGAGGAAGCTCCAGAAATGAAGCTGCATTGGAGTACGGAAACCTTGGGCACCAATTGGTATTCTGTTAATTATTGGGGAAGAAAAGGAGCAAAACGTGCTGTACTTGCCCGTGAAATTAACATGGATGCGATTGTAGAAATAGCCGAAAAGGCTGAAGTCGAAATTGAAGTATTAGTTCATGGTATGACCTGCATGTTCCAATCGAAGCGTACCTTGCTCGGAAACTATTTTGAGTACCAGGGCAAAGTAATGGAGATTGAGAACCGGAAACACAAAAAAGATATGTTTTTACATGATAAGGAACGCGGAAATAAATATCCGATTTTCGAAGATGAAAATGGCACCCATATCATGAGTCCAAATGATGTTTGTATCATTGATGAGCTTCAAGATATGTTAGAAGCCGGTGTGGATTCATTTAAAATAGATGGGATATTAAAGGATTTAGACTATCTTATTGCTGTAACCAGAGCATATCGAAAAGCAGTTGACCTATATAGCGAAGATCCGGATTTATATGATGATCAAAAAGCTGAACTATTAGTCCAACTGGAGAAAATCCAGCCCGAGAATCGTTCATTTGATACAGGGTTCTTTTTCAAGGAAACAGTTTATTAATTAGTGATGGGAGGTATTTGACCGTGAGTACAGTGAAGGAAAAGATTTCCGAGATTGTAAATGGGAAGAGGGTAATTGTTAAAAAACCGGAGCTTCTTGCACCTGCAGGTAATCTTGAAAAGTTGAAAATAGCTGTTCACTATGGAGCAGATGCCGTTTTTCTTGGAGGTCAGGAATATGGGCTCCGCTCAAACGCAGACAACTTTACTTTTGAAGAAATGAAAGAGGGCGTAGAGTTTGCCAAAAAATATGGTGCGAAAATCTATGTTACCACCAATATTTTTGCCCATAATGAAAATATTGACGGCATCGAAGAATATTTACAAGGATTAAAAGAAGCCGGTGTTGCAGGGATTATTGTTGCTGACCCGCTTATTATTGAAACATGCCGTCGCATTGCACCCGAAATTGAAATTCACATTAGTACGCAGCAATCGATTACGAATTGGCAAACAATCCAATTTTGGAAAGAGGAAGGCGCCCAGCGTGTGGTGCTTGCCCGTGAAACGAGTGCGGAAGAAATCCTCGAGATGAAGGAAAAGGTTGATATTGAAATTGAAACGTTCGTCCATGGAGCAATGTGTATTGCTTATTCTGGCCGCTGTACATTAAGTAACCATATGACAGCAAGAGATTCAAACCGCGGCGGCTGCTGTCAGTCCTGCCGTTGGGATTATGATTTGTACAAATCAGATAAAAGCAATGAAACAGCTCTTTTTGCTGAAAGTGACGCTCCATTTGCGATGAGCCCTAAAGATCTAAATTTACTTCAATCCATTCCAAAAATGATCGAGATTGGTATCGATAGCTTAAAAATTGAAGGTCGAATGAAATCGATTCACTATATCGCAACAGTTGTTAGTGTCTACCGCAAAGTCATTGATGCGTACTGTTTAGATCCGGATCATTTTGTTATCAAACAGGAATGGCTTGACGAACTTGATAAATGTGCCAACCGTGAAACGGCATCCTCATTTTTTGAAGGGGTTCCGGGGTATAAAGAGCAAATGTTTGGCAATCATAGCAAGAAGACAAGTTTCGAATTTGCTGGACTAGTGTTAGCTTATAACGAAAAAACGCAAATGGTGACATTGCAGCAGCGTAACCACTTTAAACCAGGCGAAGAAGTCGAATTCTTCGGGCCGGAAATTGAAAACTTTACACATGTGATCGATAAAATTTGGGATGAAGATGGACAGGAGCTGGATGCAGCTCGTCATCCTCTGCAAATCGTTCAATTTAAATTGGATAGGCCGGTTTTCCCTAACAACATGATGCGAAAGGGGAACTAGCTTCATGCACAACAAACCCGTTGTTATCGGTGTAACAGGAGGATCGGGCTCGGGTAAAACGAGTGTCACAAAAGCAATTTATGAAAGCTTCAAAGGTCATTCTATTTTAATCCTAGAACAGGATTATTATTATAAAGATCAAAGTCACCTTCCGTTTGAACAAAGGCTCAAAACAAATTATGATCACCCGCTAGCGTTTGACAATGATTTGTTAATTAAGCATATAGAACAGCTTTTACGGTATGAACCAATTGACAAGCCTGTCTACGATTATTCGATGCATACTCGTTCAAACGAAGTGATCAAGGTTGAACCGAAAAATGTAATTATTCTCGAAGGGATTTTAGTGCTTGAGGACGCTAGGTTGCGTAATTTAATGGATATGAAGCTTTATGTTGATACAGATGCTGATTTACGAATTATTCGCCGCCTGATGCGTGATATTAAAGAAAGAGGACGTTCAATTGACTCTGTCATTGAACAATATGTCAATGTAGTCCGGCCGATGCATAATCAGTTTATTGAACCAACAAAACGATATGCTGATATTATTATTCCTGAAGGCGGGCATAATCATGTAGCAATTGATTTAATGGTTACTAAAATTAAAACAATTCTTGAACAAAAATCATTTTTATGACACAATAGCATAGAAAAATACTTATTTTAGAACTTATGATTCCTGCGCGTTCTCACTAGAGAACGCGCTGCTATATATTTTTTGTCTTAATGACATATCTTTGTACATATATTAAATACACAATTCTAATGGGGATTTGTGAAGACTAGAAGGAGTGAATGGTTTTGGCGACTGAAAAAGTATTTCCAATGACACTAGCAGGAAAAGAGAAGCTTGCTCAAGAGCTTGAATATTTAAAGACGGTCAAAAGAAAAGAAGTGGTTGAACGGATTAAAATTGCAAGAAGCTTTGGTGATTTGTCGGAAAACTCCGAGTATGATTCTGCAAAAGAAGAGCAGGCATTTGTTGAAGGCCGGATTACAACGATTGAAAACATGATTCGTAATGCAAAAATTATTGAAGAGGGCGAAGTCGCAAGTGATACTGTTTCTTTAGGAAGGTCTGTTACGTTTATTGAACTCCCTGATGGTGATGAAGAAACCTATACAATTGTGGGCAGTGCAGAGGCGGACCCGTTTGAAGGAAAAATCTCAAACGATTCTCCAATTGCTAAAAGCTTGCTTGGAAGAAAAGTTGGGGATCAAGTATCAGTTCAAACCCCTGGCGGCGAAATGAGTGTCCGCATCGTTACAATCAAATAAGAAAAAAGTTTGATTGGCTAAAGATTGTTTTAGTAAGATTGTTTGAAATGACAGCACCTCGTCAAAACTTTTGATGAGGTGTTTTTTTATGCGAAAAAGACGGATCATAGGCTGGTTGTTGTTTTGTACTATTTGTTTACTTGGTTTAGTAGGCCGATTAATGGAAATCCAATTATTTGAAACCGAAACTTTTTCAAAACATCATATTAACCTATTAGAGGAAAGTGTAAAACAAAGATCTCAGGAATTGGTCATCGATAATGGAAGGGGGAATTTTACCGATCGAAATGGCGTGCCGCTGGCAGATAAAAAAGTATCTGTCCTCATCCTGTTTCCCTTTTTAAAAAAGATCGAATGGGATGTAGGAAAAGTTGCCAGTATTGTAAAAACCCCCAGTAAATTTCTTACAAAAGCGGTCGAGCAAGCAAGCAAGCCAATTGTCTACGGGGGGGAACGTACACCGCTCGAGCTTTCTGAATCGCAGTTAAAACAAATTAATGGACTGAGAATACCGGGTGTGCTTGCAGTTGAAAAGGTTTTTGAGCGGCGATCCTTTCCTGGTCAGCAGCTAATTGGCCTTGTCGGTGAAAATCCAGCTGAATTGAAAAGAAGATACCCTGATAAGAAGCTGGCAGAGAAAACAATTATTGGTGTATCTGGACTGGAACAAAGCTTTGATGAATTTCTCCTTCCAGAAGGCAAAGCAAAGCTTATCTACCACGTTGACGGTGCAGGTGGCCCACTTTATGGCTTAAATGTTCGTTATACAGATCCAGCTAATCCGTTTTATCCTGTCAATGTTCGAACCACGATTGATAAACAGATTCAGCAACAGGCAGAAAAGCTCGTAGACTCCTTCCATATCAAAAAGGGTGGATTAGTTCTCCTTGATCTAAAAGATAACAGTATTTTAGCAATGGTCTCCCGCCCAAGTATTAATAAACAGAATCCATATATGCAAAGCGGGATTACAAATATGATGGTTAAGCAGCAAATCATCGGTTCCATTTTTAAAACGGTCACAGCTGGAGCTGCAATCGATTATAATCTTGTATCACCAAACCGGTTATTTGATTGTAGTAAAAAAATTAATGGAGAACCAGAAAAAGTCTATAATTATGGGATGCTGAACTTTTCTGATAGCTTTGCCAGGAGCTGCAATCACACCTTTGGTCAGCTTGCTCAGGAGTTAAAGGATATTGACCCAAGTATATTAGAAAAGTATGCTAGAAAGCTGTCCCTTGTGGGCCCTGTTGGCTGGGAAGGGACTGTCTTCCATACTGATCAGTTTAAACAGTTAGCTGATGAAGAGAGCGGAAGGGTCTATTTAACAAACTCAGAGCGAGTTGATGCAAACTTTGCAGCCCAATCTGGAATAGGCCAGCATGAAGTAAGAGCTACCCCCTTAGCGGTTGCTAATATGCTCGCGACAATTGCAAGAGGCGGGGAAAAAAAGATGGTACGGACTGCTTCTAAAATTGAATATAAAAATGGGACGACCATGATCGATTTTAAAGAAAAAGAACTGCTGGGTGAAACGATTTCGCCCTACACCGCCATGAAGCTCCAGAAGCTCCTAAGGGAGGTTGTCGTGAACACTAAAGGTACAGGCAGATGGTTTCAAAATCTTCCCTATGAAGTGGCAGGAAAGTCGGGAACGGCAGAGACGGGAAAATACCAGGATGGAAACCAGCTTCATAATAAATGGTTCGCCGGATACTTTCCCTATCATCAACCAAAATATGTACTAGTGGCTGTAAATTTGGATGTTCCCGGCAATGAAGGCGGGGTCAATCAATTATTTGCCGAAGTAGTTAAAATGCTCTATGAACATGACAATTAATAACAAAATATACATCCAATATATGTAAATCTACGATAAATTACTTCAAGTTTTCATTCACTCATGATAGAATGTTGTCATCCTTATTAATGGGAGTGGTTATTTTGAGTAAAGATTTTCAAGGTAGTTCACGTGCGGGCTACAGGGCTAAAAGAAAGAAGACAAATTTTATTTTGAATGGTTTAATTGTCGTTGTTCTCTTATTAATTGGTTTTGTCGCCTACTCGATCTTTTTATCTGGAAATGATAAGACGGCGTCAAAGAAAGAGGTACAGACAACTGCCGAAAAAACAACTGCCGAAAAACAATCGGTAAAAATAAACAAGGATAAAACATCAACTGAAAAAAGCTCAACTAGCAATCAACAAAAAGAAAAGACAAAGGACCAAAGTCAGAGCGATGCCGCAAAAACGGATACAACCAAAGGGGACAACTCTTCTGATCAACTCCAGACTGCTGTAACTCCTGAAACTCCTGATTCAAGTTCTACTGCTGTAGCTCCTGAAACTCCTGGTTCAAGTTCTACTGCTGCAACATCAAGTAATGGGCAGCATACGACGAATTATGATTCCAGTTCTGCAGATTGGCAGCAAATGCTAGCGGCGATCTCAGCTGCTACAGGGGTGGACCAAGGGAATATGACTGTATGGTTCCTAGGAAGCGACAAAGGCACCCCAAATGGGTCAGTAGGGACGATCTCACCAAAAGACAACAAACAGAAAAAATATCGCGTTAATCTCCAATGGGTTGAGGGTCAAGGCTGGAAAGCAACAAATGTACAACAAATCTCGCAATAATAGTAAAGAAAAAAATAGGATGGCTGCTGATGAGCCATCCTATTTTTTTCTTTTAAAATGAACAACCGCTGTAAAATAGGTTTGCCCGTTTTCATTAACATGCATTTGATGGGACACAGAGTTAACGGCCAGCAAAATGGCTTTGTTTATGTCAATTTGGGTTGCAATTTTTTTTTCGAGATTTTTAAGGTTTGTCGCCTCAAAAAATTCAATTTTATCCTCGATCAAATCAAATTCAATGTTCATAACAGATTTTTTACCTCCCTTTATTTTGATTGTACTTTTCTTTTATTTTATTTGTTATCACTTGCACAAGCAATCGATTTCTTTTTTTTACTCCGGTGGAAATAGTGATAAGAACATATCGGCGGAAGTTGTTTCCGAAGTGTCGATTTTCATGATCTTGGTTAAAATGGTAAAATAGTGACTGCAATGCATGAATAGAAAAAGAAAGAGGTACAAACATGAAAATCGCTATAATTGGAGCAATGGAAGAAGAAGTGACCCTATTAAGAGATCATATTGAGGATAAAACTCAAAATATAGTGGCCGGATGTGAATTCACATTTGGAAAAATGCATGGTACAGAAGTGATCTTACTTAGGTCAGGTATTGGTAAAGTTAATGCAGCTATGTCAACATCAATTCTCCTTGAAAAATATAAACCGGATTGCATTATAAACACTGGTTCTGCAGGTGGTTTTAATCCTTCCCTTGATGTCGGCGATGTTGTTATTTCGACTGAAGTCCGTCATCATGATGTTGATGTTACTATATTTGGATACGAGTATGGTCAGATTCCACAGCTTCCAGCAGCATTTCCAGCAACTGAAAAGTTGATTGAAACAGCAGTAAGAGCTGCTCGGGAAATCGAGGGTATACAGGTTGTTAAAGGGTTGATTGCAACAGGAGACTCCTTTATGAATGATCCCGTGAAAGTAGATTTCGTCCGGACAAAATTTCAGAATTTGCAAGCAGTAGAAATGGAAGCAGCAGCAATTGCCCAGGTCGCTTATCAATTTCAAACCCCATTTGTCATTATTCGCTCATTATCCGATATTGCCGGGAAAGAGTCTAATATTTCCTTCGACCAATTTTTAGATAAAGCAGCACTACATTCGGCAACATTGGTTATGAAGATTGTGGCTGCGTTAAGCAAATAAAGATAGATAACTGTGAGGTAATTTAGTAGATGATCTGTGTATTTCTGTTCGCTTTTAGATAAAGAAGATTTAACTTTTACCTAGTGGTAATCGATGCAGACCGGTCCCTGCCTAACATGCAGACAGGGCGGGTTTTCTATTATTTACATACTCTTAAGCCATGCTTTCTATGATAAAGTAGTTTTGTAGACTTTAAAGAAAGCGGGTGCTGTACTCACTTATGAAAAATCAAGCAAAGCTTCTTTCCGAAAAAATGATTGATCTAAAACGCTTCGCAGTTATCTTGTTAGCCGCAGGGGTGTTTTTCTATTTAGGAGTCATTATACCATCAGACATAAAAACTACGATGGATTTAAATATTATGATGATTGCATCAACATCCTTTATAGCTGTTTCACTTTTATTATTTATTCAAGTAAAACAGTGTCGTGCAAAGCTTCTTGAATTGGAAGATAACGAAGATTACTTGAAATAATAAGCATGCATTATGCTTATTTTTCTAAAAAAGAAAATACTTTGAAAATGTCACAAAATGTTCACAAATTTTTAAATATAAGTATCGTAGAATTAGGGTAAATTCGAATGTAACAAAAAGCAAAAATTTGTAAAAGGGGTGGGGGAATATGCTATTTTTGGTTATAATGTCCTTTATCATCACTGGGGCGATTGGTTGTGTTATTGCTGTAGAAGTAAGTGCTGAATAATAGGAATGCGGAAGGACCCATTTAGCGAAGTACACTAGTCGCTGGGCGCTGTAGCTAGACAGTTATCAAAGTTTAAAAAATTTATTTATAAGAAAAAATGGTGAGCATTGACCAATCAGCGGTTGATGCTTTTTTTGTTCTAAATTTTTAAAAAAAATAAAGTATAATTTAGATGAATATTTGACAACTGTATGGGGACTAGGGTATAAGTGGATGGAATACATTTTAAAGAATTCTAAATGTTCGAATTATGGCATATACGGTATCAGGAGGTAACAAAGTTGATTGTAAAAAAGCAAGTCTTTCTTTCCATACTAATCGGCACTTTCTTCGTCATTGCAGGATGTACAAATCAAAATACAAAACCCTCTAATCAAGAAAATAAGTCAGAAGTAAAAGCGGTCCATTTTCAAGTTGTTCCTGCAAAGAACCAAAAATTGGGTCAAATTCGCGGGATCGGATTTCCGGGAAATGATCAGGCCCTTTATATTGCGACCAATGATGGATTAAAATTTTATTTGGATTCAAAATGGCTGGAAACTTCAGCAAATAAGCATGATTATATGAGCCTTCAAGCGATAGAAGCAGGATTTTTATCAAGCGGGCATCCACAAAAGGGTGCAGGCTTAAAAGATCCGCTTGGTCTTGTTGAAAGCACTGATAAAGGGAAAACCCTAAAAAGATTGGCTTTTTACGGAAAAGGGAATTTTCATTTTGTGTCAGCTAGCTTCTCTGGAAATGGAATCTATCTAATTAATGAACGACCAATTGATAAACTTGATCCAGGTATTTATTTTTCAAAAAATGGTGGAAAAAATTGGAGTAAAAGTACATTAACCAATTTCACTGCAGACTCATTTGGAACAATTGCCGTTCATTCGAAAGATGGAAATATTATGGCAATGTCGACAAGAACAGGAATCTTTTATTCAGAGGATTTTGGGAATACAATGAAAGCCATCACTGGACCGGATATGATTACGGCATTAACCTTTAGTGGGGATGAAATTTTATATTCAAGTGTCGAGGATAAAAAGATTTTACTGAAAAAAGTTAACCCAAAAACAGGGGAACAGGCAAATGTTGTTTTTCCATTCCTTGATTACGACAATCCCGTAACATATTTAGCAGTAGACCCAAAAAATGAAAATAAACTTGCTTTTGCTACCTATAAGAATGATTTATATGAGTCAATCGATGGAGGGAAAAGCTGGAACAATGTGTTGGCAAGCGGAAGGATAGAGCAGGAATAATTCTCCTGCTCTAGTGAAGCTTTTGAAACCCTTTTCAATTGTCTCTCAAGCCTACGGATGTTTACCTATTTCATCACATTAAGAAGTCCTGTCTGCTTACCCTTTGTTTTTTCTTTCTTTTTCTGCTCGATAAAATTCATGAAACATTTTCATTAACGCCCGCTTTTCAATCCTCGAAACATAGCTTCTTGAAATTCCTAACTCTTTGGCAATTTCACGTTGGGTCTTTTCTTTTTGAAGGTCAAGTCCAAATCTGCCAATAATGACTTCCTTTTCCCTGTCATCAAGAACATCAATGTATTTTTTTATTTTTTCAAGCTCCATGTTCAATTGGATGGTGTCTATTACATCCTCAGATTCCGATTTAAGTACATCAATTAAAGAAATTTCGTTCCCTTCTTTATCTTGGCCGATGGGGTCATGTAAGGAAACGTCTTTTTTTGTCTTCTTAAGGGCTCGTAAATGCATCAAAATTTCATTTTCAATACACCTGGCAGCATAAGTAGCCAGCTTTGTTCCCTTGCCTTCAGAAAAGCTTTCAATGGCTTTAATTAAACCAATTGTACCAATGGAAATTAAATCCTCAGAATCTTCGCCTGTATTTTCAAATTTTTTTACAATATGGGCAACAAGCCGTAAATTATGTTCAATTAGAATGTTTCGAGCATGGGAATCCCCATCTGCCATTAAACGTAAATACTTTCTTTCCTCTGCCGCAGATAGAGGTTGGGGAAAAGCATTGTTTTTTACATAAGAAACGAGAAATAAAAACTCCTTCACTAAGTAACCAAGTGCAGTCAAGATGCCGGACATGAACATCCACCCCCGCTTTCCTTAAGGACTATCGCCTATAACTCATTCCTATGAAAGAATTCTTGGGTTTGTGTCTGTCCAGCTAATTTTTATTTGCGGTATCTGAATTTTCATAAAAATGACCTATTTTTCTCATCGATAGGATGGCAAAAATAGGTCATTATTTATAGGTAAGAAAGCATACGTTTAAGGCGCTTCCGCTTTTAAATTTTCTTGAGTTTAAAGGATGCAACCATTAGGAAAGATAAAATAATCATAAAGAATAAAAAGACTTGAGCAGGAAAGTAAGGTATTGCTAAAAAGCTCAAGGTGATTAAACAGCCTGCTGCGGTTATTGGTAAGCCAGTAAAATAACCATTGCTTTCTGAAATATTGAATCGAGCTAATCTGAATGCACCGCATCCAATATAAAAAATAGTGAAAAATGTACCAGGTCCGCCAAAATCGTGTATAATTCCTTGGTACAGTAATAGAGCAGGTGCAATGCCAAATGATATAATATCACTCATGGAATCTAATTGTTTTCCTAGGTCTGACTCAATATTAAACTTTCTGGCAATCATTCCATCAAAACGGTCGGCAAGAGCTGCAATAAAAATTAACAGCAAGCTTAGCCGCAAATTTCCGTTGACACTAAAGATAATCGCAAAACCGCCTAATGTTAAATTTCCTAAAGTAATTAAATTTGCGGTTTGAGACTTTAATTTTTTGATTGTGACATCTAAGACTTCTAAAAAAAACATTCTTCTCAACTCCTTATTAACAACAGACAAAAGGAAAGAATTGCGCTTCGCTGTTTGTAATCCTATGCATAAATTCCTACCCTTTATCTCTTGATCAAAGGGGGCTTATTGGGGGAAATCAAGCCATTATCATGATGAATTGCTCGCCAAAATTGGAATGATTTACTATATATTATTTAATTTTAAGCGTTTTATGCTAGTTCGTAAAGGGAATTTTTACACTATTTGGGGGGAATACATTGAGAAAGCTGTTATATCGTCTATTGATTGAACTTACAAATGGAAGATTTACTTCAAGTATCCTAAAATGGTTCTCTCGATCTCCGATAAGTCGTTTTATTGTGCCATCATTTGCAAGAATATATCAATTAAACCAAGCGGAGATGGACAAAACTATATTGGAATATCTGACATTAAATGATCTTTTTACACGAAAGTTAAAAACAGGTGTGAGAAAAATTGATTTACTGCCTAATTCTGTCATTAGCCCGGTTGATGCGATTATTGAAGATATCGGCATGATTAAAGAAACAAGCGAAATGGAAGTGAAGGGAAAAATTTATTCGGTGAAGGAAATGCTGGGTGACCAAACAGTGCTAGAAAAATATTTAGATGGGACTTATCTGATACTTTATTTAAGTCCAAGCCACTATCACCGAATCCATAGCCCGGTAACAGGAAAGATTACCAAGCAATGGACTTTGGGCTCCAAATCCTACCCAGTTAATAAATGGGGATTGAAATATGGCGTTAGACCGCTTTCAAAAAACTATCGAGTTATTACGGAATTAAAAACTGCTTATGGTTTCATGGCTGTTGTAAAGGTAGGAGCGATGTTTGTCAATTCGATTGAAATAACCCATCCAGGAGGTGAACTGAACAAAGGGGAGGAAATGGCTTATTTTAGCTTTGGTTCCACTGTGATTTTACTGTTTGAGAAAGGAACTTTTCAAATAGACACGATTCAAATACCACTGGAAGTAAAGGTGGGTGAAAGAATCGGCTATTTTAGGTGAGACATGGTAGAACTTTTGGTATCTAAATGATCGTGTTGCTCCCTATAAAAGAAAAAGCCCATTTGGGCAGAGGGAAGATTAAGAGGAAATCTTAATTTTGTTGGATAATGAACGCCGGTGAATTTCAGTTTCAATGAGGAGGATAAATTCGGTGCTTAAATTTAGCTCGATTGCTTTCAAGTATGACTCTATCAGTAATTCATCTGAAAGTTTGCGCATGCCATTTTCACCTCCCGTAAACAATCGTTCTAACTTAACACATTTTGCATAAAATTGTAGGTACGACTCTTTATCCTTAATCTACCAAATTTAAAGTTTTAGAACAACCGTTCTTGTTATCCACAGATAGCAGTGGATAACTTGTGGCTAACTTGTTTATAAATATACAGAAAACGGTTGCGGCAATGGGTATAATGTTAATAAAATTATCCACAGTGTTGAAAAAATTAAGAGGTTGTCGAAAAGTTTTTTGAATTTGACATCTTAGTAGGGCGATTCGACATTTATTTCAGTTCGTAAGAATTTGGAATATCAGCTCTTGTCGGTTTTTCCTTTGAAAGAAAGGGTAAAATTGGTTATGATATAAAGAAAACTCTCCGGTTGGTAAGCCCTAAAGGGCGAAGGCAGAGGGGTAGCTGGACTTATGCGTAATAGGAAAGAAAACTTGCGGATTGTGTTATGATAGACGTTATTCATTTATGTTAGAAAAAAGTGAATTTGATTTAATTTAATGAGGTGTACTGTGTTGCTAAAGCATTTTTTACCGGATGAGCATGTTAAAAGCGTTTTGGATATAACTCCTAATGAATTAAAGACTAGAGGGATTAAAGGGATTATTACGGATTTAGATAATACACTTGTTGAATGGGATCGTCCCCAAGCGCCGCCGCAGTTAGTGACATGGTTTGAAAATATGAAAAAAAATCATATTCTTGTGACGATTGTTTCCAATAATAAGGAAAACCGAGTTAAGTCATTTTCAGATCCACATAAAATCCCGTTCATTTTTCGGGCTAAAAAACCGCTGGGACGGGCCTTTCATCAAGCCATTAAGCAAATGGGAATTAACAAGGAAGAGGCCGTGGTTATTGGTGATCAATTATTGACAGATGTATTTGGGGGAAACCGGAGCGGGTTTCATACAATTTTAGTTGTGCCGGTTGCACAAACAGACGGAATTGCTACAAAACTCAACCGATTTGTTGAACGGAGAATTTTAAATTGGTTTAGAAAAAAAGGTATGATTCAATGGGAGGATTAAAGTGTGAGTGAAGATCAATATGTATGTACAGGGTGCGGTGTCAAACTTCAAACAGAAAACCCAAATGAATTAGGCTATGCACCTAAATCCTCATTAGAAAAAGAAGTAATTATATGCCAGCGCTGTTTTCGTTTGAAGCATTATAATGAGGTTCAGGACGTAAGTTTAACTGATGATGATTTTTTAAAAATTCTAAATGAAATTGGTAAAAGTGATGCTCTTATCGTGATGATTGTCGATATATTTGATTTTAACGGAAGCTGGATTCCAGGGATGCATCGTTTTGTGGGTAGTAATAAGATTTTGCTAGTTGGAAATAAGGTTGATTTGCTTCCAAAATCCGTTAATCATGGCAAATTAATTCGCTGGATGAAACATGAAGCAAAGGATCTTGGGCTAAGACCTGAAGAAGTATTTCTTGTCAGTGCCGCTAAAGGCCTTTTTATTAAAGAGACAACTGCAGCAATAGATGAATCCCGGAATGGTAAGGACGTTTATGTTGTAGGGTGTACAAATGTTGGGAAATCTACTTTTATTAACAGAATTATAAAAGAAGTAACGGGTGAAGAAGATGTTATCACAACTTCTCATTTCCCTGGTACAACATTGGATATTATCAAAATCCCTTTAGATGATGGCAGGGCGTTAATTGATTCACCAGGAATTATTAATCATCATCAAATGGCTCACTTTGTAGAAAAAAAAGATTTAAAAATTATCACGCCTAAAAAAGAAATAAAACCAAAAGTCTTTCAATTGAATGAAGGTCAAACATTGTTTTTTGGAGGATTAGCAAGGTTCGATTACGTAAGTGGAGGCAGAAGATCATTTGTTTGCTATGTTTCGAATGATGTTTTGATTCATCGCACTAAAATGGAAAATGCAGACGAACTATATAATCAGCATGTTGGGGAAATGCTGGCTCCACCAAGAAAAAATCAATTAGATTCCTTTCCAGAGTTGGTGAAACAAGAATTTTTCATTAAAGAGCCAAAGACAGATATTGTTTTCTCCGGTCTTGGCTGGATTACAGTAAATGAACCAGGGGCTAAAGTAATTGCTTACGCACCAAAAGGGGTACAGACACTAATAAGAAAATCACTTATTTAGGATAGAAAAAATTTTAAAATAAAAACGAAAACAAGGGGATTGGAGAGAAAATTTGTGAAGAAGCTTTTTGCTGTATTGGGAGATCCGATTGGTCATTCGATGTCACCGCTGATGCACAATGATTTATTTACTCACTATAATATTGATGCCGCCTATCTTCCTTTTCAAGTTAAACCAAATGATTTGGAGACTGCTGTTAAGGGACTGACGTCAATTGGAGTCGGTGGCTTTAATGTAACAGTTCCACATAAAAGTGCAATCATTCCTTTTTTAGATGGTGTTGATGAATTAGCCAAGAGTATCGGAGCTGTTAACACAGTTGTCAATCAAGACGGAATGCTGATTGGTTATAATACGGATGGTCCAGGGTTTATCAAAGGTTTGGAGGGTTCTGTTCCTTCACTATCAGATCAAAGGATATTGATCATTGGTGCCGGCGGGGCTGCTCGGGCAATCTATTTTACGTTAGCCAAGGATGCTCCCATTGCCGTTGATATTGCCAATCGAACAGTTGAAACTGCCTTGCAGCTAGTGGAAGATTGCCCATTTCCGATACCATCTAAAGCCATTTCTTTGGATGAGGCAAATAAAAGCCTGGGCAATTATGACTTAATTATTCAAACGACAATGATTGGGATGTACCCGAAGGTTTCAGAACAGCCTGTTGACCTCTTGAATCTTAAAAAGCAGGTACTAGTATGTGATATTATCTACAACCCGCTATATACCCAATTTTTGCAGGAAGCTAAAAGCCGGGGAGCGAGTGTCCAAAATGGAATCGATATGTTCGTATATCAAGGGGCGCTTGCTTTTGAAAAATGGACGGGGATTTTTCCTGATATCCAGAGAATGAAAGAAAATGTTTTAAAGCAGCTTGGAGGCGCAAACTATGTTAACTGGTAAACAAAAAAGTTTTTTAAGGTCAAAAGCACACCACTTGGACCCTATTTTTCAAGTAGGGAAAGGTGGAGTAAACGAAAATATGATCAAACAAATTTCAGATGCGTTAGAAGCAAGGGAGCTTTTCAAAGTTAGTGTTCTGCAAAACTGTGAGGTAGATAAAACAGCTGTTGCAGAGCAGTTGACAGGAGGAACAGGAGCTGAACTTGTTCAAATTATTGGAAATACAATTATTCTTTACAAAGAGTCTGTTGAACATAAACAATTAACGCTTCCCCAATAGGAACAAAAAGGAGGGCCCATGTCATCATGAAAAAAATAGGGATTTTGGGAGGAACTTTTGACCCGCCCCACCATGGTCATCTTCTAATTGCAAATGAGGTTCTTTCAGCCCTAGATCTTGATGAAATATGGTTTATGCCCAACCAGGAACCCCCTCATAAGCAGAAATCGAAATCGATCACAAATGAAGATCGTTTGGAAATGCTAAAGCTGGCAATTGAAGGAAACCATCAATTTCGAATACAAACGATTGAATTGGAACGGAACGGTCCCTCTTTTACGGTTGATACAATGAAAATTATCAGGGCAAATTATAAAAACCATCAATTTTTCTTTATTATTGGAGCAGATATGATTGAATATTTGCCTAAATGGTATAAAATTGACGAATTAGTCCAGTTAGTTCAGTTCGTTGGCGTTGAGAGGCCTGAATATAATCATGATACGATCTTTCCCATTATTTATGTGGACGTTCCAGCAATGGAGGTTTCATCAAGCATCATCCGTGAAAGACTAAAAAAGGGGAAACCAGTCCGTTACTTATTGCCGGATTCGGTTATTCAATATATCGAGGAGAACCACTTATATGGAACGTGAACAAGCCTTAACGATCGTTAAGAACCAATTGACGGAACACCGGTATCAACATACATTGGGTGTGACAGATACTGCCATTACTTTGGCAAAGCAATATGGTGTGGATGAAAAAAAAGCAGAACTTGCTGCTATTTTTCATGATTATGCAAAATTTCGTCCAAAGGATGAAATGAGAGAAATAATTATTACTCAAGGAATGCCAAAAGAATTACTTGAGTTTAATATGGAATTATGGCATGCTCCTGTTGGAGCATATTTAGCAGAGCATGAAGCAGGAATTACGGACCAAGAGGTTCTGGGAGCGGTCCGTTATCATACATCCGGAAGAACGGGAATGACAACACTTGAAAAAGTCATCTATTTAGCGGACTATATTGAGCCGGGGCGCCACTTTCCAGGAGTGGAAGAGGTTAGAGAACTGGCCAAATTAAATTTAAATACAGCCTTAATAAAGGCAGTTCAAAATACAATCATATTTTTAATGAAAAAAAATCAAGCCATATATCCTGATACTTTTCATACCTACAATGATCTCATAATGAACAAGGAGGATTGATTGAATGGACAATCGTGATCTACTAAACATAGCAGTAAAGGCTGCAGATGATAAACGGGCTGAGGATATTGTCGCCCTAAATATGAAAGGGATTTCGCTTATTGCGGATTATTTCATTATTTGTCATGGAAACTCGGATAAACAAGTTCAAGCAATTGCAAGAGAGATAAAAGAAAAGACCGAAGAAAGCCAATTTACTGTGAAAAGAATCGAAGGCTTTGATGAAGCAAGATGGGTGCTGCTTGATCTTGGAGATGTTGTCGTTCATGTGTTCCTTCGTGATGAAAGGACTTATTATAACCTTGAGCGTCTATGGGGTGATGCTCCTTTAGAAGATATTCGCAGTGTGATTAATCCATGAGTTATGAACAATTTGCTTATCTTTACGATGAATTGATGCAGGATGCTCCGTATGATAAGTGGGTAAACTTTGTTGTGGAACGCTTACATCAATATGATTTCAAGGGGAAGTCATTGCTTGATTTGGCTTGTGGAACAGGGGAGCTCTCTGTTCGATTTGCCAAGCGGGGGTTTGATGTTACGGGGGTAGATTTATCGTCGGATATGCTCTCAGTTGCCAGAGCAAAAGCAGAAGAGCTAGGACTTAGAATTCCTTTTTTTGAGCAGGATATGGCAGAATTGGAAGGTTTGGGGTCTTTTGATATGATTGGGATCTTTTGCGATTCGTTAAACTATTTACAGACAGAAGAAAAGGTAGTAAATACTTTTTTAAAAGCTGCACTAAATTTGCGAAAAGATGGTATCCTCTTTTTTGATGTACACTCCATTTTTAAAATAACCGAGCAATTTATTGATCATACCTTTACGTTAAACGATGAGCATGTAGCCTATATCTGGGATAGTTTTCCCGGGGAGCATCCAAACAGCGTTGAACATGAGTTGAGCTTTTTTGTACTGGATGAACGTGATGGAAAATACAATCGTATTGATGAGTTTCATGAACAGCGGACATTTTCAATTGATCAATATTCACTGTGGTTGGAGGAGACTGGGTTTGAGATCCTAGAAATTACTGCTGATTTTGAGGAAAAACCACCACGGTCAGATTCAGAAAGAAATTTTTTTATGGCACGAAAAAAGTAGTCAGATAAAGGCTCCCACGAAAAATCAACAAGTCACAAAATACTTTTGATTTTTCGTGGTAAAGCAGGCTAGCTATTTTTTTTATAAAAAAATTCATGAACAAGCAGGAATTTCTAGTCTTCATAGAGAATTAATTGTTTTAAAGCTGCAATTTTACCTTTTCAAGATCTTCCTTAAACTTCTCGTGTGTGGCTTGGAAGACATGTTCAAAAACATCTCCTAACTCTTCTTCCATTATATTTATCCCAACGCCTGTTATACCGCCCTTTACACAGACTTTATCCAATAATGTCGGCAATGTATAATGTCCTTGCTTTAAAAGATCACCCAAGCCAACAATCATCTCACTTGCCAGCTTTGTTGCCACTCTTTCCTCAATTCCGGTTTCCCTTACTGCAGCTTGAATAAATCGTTGTATCAAATAACTAAAAAAAGCAGGACCACAACTTACAATATCTGAAGCAACCCGCGTTACTTTTTCCTCGATTTCAACTGGAACCGAGATTTTTGCAAATAACTGCTGAACATATACCTTCCAAACTGGGTTACATTGATTTCCATAAGTTAAAAGGGACACTCCTGATAAAGCTCGATTTGTAATACTCGGAATCACCCTTGCAACTGAACATTCGACGTTTTTTTCTAATTGTTCTGTACTAATTGGACTAGTAATCGAAATCAGACACTTTTCTTTAGTAAGGAATGGGCATATTTCTTGTAAAATTGGAAAGACATCAAGCGGTTTTACGCACACAAATACTAAATCAGACTCAGCAGCGACATCCCCTGCACTCCTTCCCACCTTAATTCCCTTATATTTATTTTTAAGCATTAATGCTTTTGATTTTGACCTATTTGTAATCATTAATGATGTAGGGGATACCGCTTTTCCGTCTATGAAGGCCTCCACTAAAATTCTTCCCATATTTCCAGTACCAATGATACCTATATTCATAATTCCAACCCTCCTTAAACGAAAGATTCTTTTATAACCATATGAAAATCGATATTGAATTATACCTATGAAAGGATGATTGTATGTGAAGGAATGGTTAGCAGAACATAAGATTTTTCTGGGCGCAGGAGTACTGTTAGTTTTAGGCAGTCTTTATTATTTTTATCTATATCAACCCCAAGCTTCCACAGAACAACAATTGACGGGTATAGGGAAAAACGTTGCTTCGAGTGATAAGAAAGACAATCCGGCTTCAGTTGATGCAGTAAAAGATCAAAAGGATCAAACAAAACAACCTGAAAAAGATGAGACTGTTATTGTGGATGTGAAAGGAGAAATAAAACAGCCGGGGATTTATCATTCAAATCAAATGGAACGAGTATTTGATATAATCCAGAGAGCGGGGGGACTTACCGACAAAGCAGACCAAAGCCAAGTTAATTTTTCTGCACATGTCCAAGATGAAATGGTTATCTATATTCCCGCAAAAGGTGAAGCAAATAGCAGCTCACCTGTTATAGACTCTGTTCCATCCGGCACGACAAATAGTGCGGGAAAAAGTACTGGGAAAATCAATATCAATAAGGCAGATGAAAATGAATTGCAAAACATACCTGGGATTGGACCGGCGAAAGCAGCAGCTATCATCCAATATCGTCAGGAAAATGGTCCATTCAAAGCGGTTGAGGATTTGAAAAAAATTAGTGGGATTGGAGATAAAACATTTGAAAAATTAAAGGAATCAATTTCCATTTAATAGTGAATAACTTTCATTTGACCCCTTCAATCTTTTAAAAGTAAACTAATAGAGGATAACGATCGATATTTAAGGGAGTGTGGACAGTGGATAGAATTTCATGGGATCAGTATTTTATGGCACAAAGCCATTTGCTGGCATTAAGAAGCACATGTACGAGACTAATGGTTGGTGCCACCATTGTCCGGGATAAACGGATCATTGCAGGAGGATATAATGGATCGATTGCCGGGGGAGACCATTGTATTGATAAAGGGTGTTATGTCATTGACAACCATTGCGTTCGGACCATTCACGCTGAAATGAACGCACTTTTACAATGTGCGAAGTTCGGTGTTCCAACTGCAGGAGCTGAGATTTACGTAACCCATTTTCCGTGTCTCCAATGCTGCAAAGCGCTCATACAAGCGGGGATTAAAAGGGTCTATTATGCAGTAGATTACAAAAATCATCCATATGCAATCGAGCTTTTCGAACAGGCCGATGTAAGAGTTGAACATGTTGAATTAAAAGACCAATTGATTGATTTTCGAAAAATTAACCATTGAGGGTGTGACTCCTCTTATTCAAAAAAAGGAAGTATAAAATTTTGAACTTAGAGAACTGTCTAGCTCTAGCGCCCAGCGAGCTAGTGGACTTCGCCCACCTCCCTACGATAAGTCAAGCACGAATGCGCTAACGCGCTTCGTGTTTCCTTTGCCGCGTATTAACGGGCAGTAGATTCTCAACTGCCCGTAAAAACCCGGTTGGCTCAACTAACAATCAGCGAGAAAAGCACTCGCTGATTGAAGTTTCACCTTATCTCAGTCGGTGTTCCAGTCCTGTCGTGCGCTAAACGGGCGCTTCCGCTTTTCTAGGAGTCTGCCTTACATTCATTCTACATGGAGAATAGAAAATATGAATGGAAGATTAGTTTATATTGGTATTGCTTCTCTATTTGGTGTTCTATGTTCTTTGCAATCACTTTTGCTTTTTTTCTTTCTAGCGCTTGTTTATATTTTTATCTTAGTCAAATATAAACGGTTTACCAGCTTTGAATTACTATTTCTTGTAAGTATTTTTCTTCTGTCCCTTTTGACTTCGCAACTCGCACTAACCCATAATAAAACAAAAACCCCAATAACTTTAACCCTCTTTTATCTCGAATATATCGAGGATCCGATTATTGATGGAGATCTACTTCAAATTAAAGCTCAAGACATAAAAACCCACGAAAATTTTCTTTTACGATATAAGATAGAATCAGAAAAGGAAAAAAGGTTACTGGAAACTAGCAACTTTTATGGACAAATGTGTAGGGTAACTGGTTCCCTAAAAGAGCCAAAGCAAGCAAAAAATGAAAATGCCTTTAATTATCGAAAGTATTTAAACAGAAATTCAGTATTTTGGCTGTTGGAAAGTAAAAAAATGCCACTACAAAATTGCACCATTAAAAAGTTGAATGTAATAACCCTAATTAAACAAGTGCGCTTCCAAGGCATTCACTATCTTCAAGAGCATTTTCCTCCTGAGGTAGCAGCACTATCCAGCGCACTAATTTATGGTGACCGCAGCTTAATGACCCCCGAGCTTCTTACAAATTACCAAAAGGCAGGGATTTCACATTTGCTGGCAATATCTGGTCTGCATGTTGCCCTTTTAGTTGGAATGCTTTTTTATTTCGGAATTCGTCTCGGTGTAACAAGAGAGCATATGACTAATTTTATTCTGCTATTTCTTCCGGTATATGCTGTTTTGACGGGAGGGTCTCCTTCTGTAGTCCGTGCTGTGGTAACGATCTTCCTCGTTATGGCCACAATAAAGTGGAAAAGTAGGTTGAAGCTGCTCCCCATCGATGCGTTAAGTATTGCCTTTACTTTATTTCTTTTGCTGAATCCAATGGTTTTATTTGATGTTGGTTTTCAGCTGTCCTTTTCCGTTACCTCCGCCATCATTGTATCGGGCCCATCCATCCTACAGCAGTATCACAACAATATTACGCGCATGTTGGTAACTACTGTAATCGCACAATTATCAGCACTTCCTTTTATGTTATACCATTTCTTTGGGGTTTCATTGCTAAGCATTTTCATCAATTTGATTTTTATCCCTTTATATTCTTATCTTTTCCTCCCGGGTGTGTATTTCCTCTTCTTTTTACAAATCATATTTGGATCAGTCCCAATGCCATTAATGACTACGTTTGCAAAAATTGTTCAATATTCCAATAACATTACCCATTTATTCAGTGGTTTTTCATTTGCGGACTTTACTCCAGGCAGGCCAGGGCTTCCTTTTCTAGTGATTGATACGGTCATACTTTTTACTATTTTTATTTTATGGGAAGAAAAAAGCCGAAAGAGGAAAGGTACCATCATAGCCGTTTTATGTTTTATTTTATTATTCATGCCTACAGGCTGGAATCTGCTGAATCCATTTGGAGAGGTGTTAATGATCGATGTTGGACAAGGCGACAGCATCCTCATTCATCTTCCTTTTGGACAAGGAAATTACCTTATTGATACAGGCGGTACATTACAATTTCCTGCAGAACCATGGCAAAGGCGCGCTAAAACCTTTGAGACTGGTGAAGATGTGGTTGTTCCTTTTTTAAGAGGGAAAGGAGTTACCCGAATTGATAAATTGATTCTTACACATGGGGATACTGACCATATCGGGGGGACATTTGCCATTTTGAAGGAACTAAAGGTTAAGCAAATTCTAATGCCGGAGGTTGTAGATCAATCAGAGACTGAAAGATCAATTATTCATGCTGCAGAAGAAAGAGGGGTCGAGGTTGTGTTTGTATCAGCCGGAAACAAATGGGAACGAGGGGCTAGCCGTTTTGTTATTCTTTCTCCTGAAAAAAACTTTAAAGGTGAAAGAAATAGGGGCTCGATTGTCGTTCTAGCAGGTATAGGCGGGCTTAATTGGTTTTTTGGAGGAGACTTGGATCAGGAGGGAGAGGAAGAGGTTGTTAAGAAATATCCTAACATTTTAATTGATGTCTTGAAGGTTGGCCACCATGGCAGCAAAACTTCAAGTTCAGAAATGTTTCTAAACAGCTTTAAACCTAAGGTTGCACTTATTTCAGCAGGCGAAAAAAATCGGTTTGGGCATCCCCATCAAGAGGTACTTGATAAATTAACAAAAACCGGTTCGACTATTTTCCGAACAGATAAACAAGGAGAGATTACTTATCATTTTTTTAATGGAAAAGGAACCTTTTTCACCTTTTTACCATAGAATACAAAAAAATCAAAAGCATAAATAAGCAAACAAGAAAAAGACTGCATTAGCATGCAGTCCGCCCCCAAAATTATGTAGACGCAAACGTCAGGATCCGATTAATTTAATGACTGTCGCAATAATAAAAAGAATTGCAAAAAAGCCAAATGACCAGGAAAAACCTACGGCTGAATCAGTAGCATCGTTACGTTTACTTTGGACATTTTGTTCAAATTCGTTCACAGTCGACCCCTCCTATATTTCCATTATAGTATAAAGGATTTGAAAATAAAAATCTACCCTTCCTTTACTGACAAGAGTTTACACAAATAGTTTACAGATAGAATGCCACACTAAGATTACAAACAGGAACTCCGTCAGCCACTTTAGGTTTCTAGGGCCTAATGTACTGACGTTCAATATAGATTGGGAATTAGCGCCTATCCGAAAAGCGCTAATTCTCTTTTATGCTTGTATTATTGTCCAACCTTCATTACGATAGGAATGTAAATTGAAAAATTGAAGGTGCTGGACAAAATGGTATTAGAAATATGGAAACAAATAAAACAGCAGCAAATCGCTCCCATTTATTTATTATTTGGAAAAGAGGCATTTTTAATTAATGAAACGAAACAGATGCTACTTAATCATATTTTAAATGAGGATGAAAAGGATTTTAATTTCTCTATTTATGATTTGGAGGAAACACCAATTGAAGTTGCATTGGAAGATGCTGAGACCTTTCCGTTTATAGGTGAAAAAAAGGTTCTTTTTTTACATAATCCAGCCTTTTTAACGGCTGAGAAAACAAAGGAAAAGGTAATACATAATCTATCCAAATTAGAGTTGTATTTAAAAGAACCAGCCCCATTTTCTGTTCTCGTCCTGTCAGCTCCGTATGAAAAACTTGATGAACGGAAAAAAATTACGAAGGAATTAAAAAGAGCAGCAGTGACGGTTGAAGCCAAAAAGTTGAATGAGCAGGAATTAAAAGGCTGGATCAAAGAAAGAGCGAAACAAAATGGAATCGAAATCAAAACAGATGCGGTCGAGCTTTTGATTACTTTAGTAGGGAACAATCTATTCATGGTCACAAGCGAAATAGATAAATTAGCGCTATATGCAACAGATACCAAAATAGTTGATACAAGCATTGTAGAGAAATTAGTGGCAAAATCTCTAGAACAAAATATATTTTCGCTAATAGATAAAGTTGTCGGGAGAAAACTTGATGAAGCATTGAGAATTTATTATGACTTAATAAAGCAAAATGAGGAACCGATTAAAATTCTGGCTGTGCTTGCCGGACAGTTCCGGCTTATCTACCAAGTAAAAGAGCTGGCACGAAGGGGCTATGGACAGCAGCAAATCGCTGGTTACCTTAAAACACACCCTTTCCGAGTAAAATTGGCTGTCCAGCAGGCTGGAAAGTTTACAGATGAGGAATTAGCTGCAATCATGAAGCAACTCGCAGAGGCTGATTATCAGATGAAAACAGGCGGGATGAATAAATCGCTTTTAATTGAAATGTTTTTGTTTCATTTGAAATAGAAAAGCAGAAGTGCCTGTTTAGCGAAGTACACTAGGCGCTGGGCGCTGTAGCTGGACAGTTATCTTCCTTCAAAAATTAATACTTTAATGTATAAGAAAAAAACGATTCCCAACGGAATCGTTTTTTTTCTTATAGTACATTTAATTTTTTCATCAAGCGAGCTTTTTTACGAGCAGCTGCATTTTTATGAATAAGACCTTTGGCAGCAGCTTTATCTAATTGACTTGCAGCAGTTGCAAATGCATTTTTAGCAGTAGTGCTGTCATTTGTAGTAATTGCAGCTTCAACTTTTTTAACTGCAGTACGCATTGAAGATTTCACAGTTGTGTTTTGAGCGTTACGTACTTCGGTTGTTTTAACACGCTTAATAGCAGATTTAATGTTTGGCATCCGGTGGTTCACCTCCTACAAAGAATCGAGACTATATGAACTCGACTAAACATTCATAAACAATAATTAAGAACAAATGATATTTTATCAAACGCGGACGTATATTGCAATACTTGATTGAAGTTCAAGCTGATATCCCTGAATGTTTTTTAAAAATAAGGTTACCATAGCAAATAGTTATGAGTGGATGGAAACTTGAAATGGAGTGAGGAACATGAAGGAATCAGTAGATTTAAGTAAATACTCTGTTAGGACTGACTTAGCAATAGAAGCAAGAGAGATGGTACTCGCCGAAAGGGGCACAGTGGAACAAGAAGAGAACCTTTCGCAAATTGAAGGCGTAGTAATTAAAGAAAAAGATATTGATGATATAAAAATCTCATTAGTAGAGGTATCTGGTGAGGGAGAAACTCAGTTGGGGAAAAAAGCAGGCCGCTATTTAACGATCGAAGTTCAAGGGATTCGTGAGCAGGATACCCAGCTGCAACAAAAGGTGGAGGAGATATTCGCAAGTGAATTTGCCTATTTCTTAAAAGGAACAGGCATAAAGGAAACCGATTCTTGTCTTGTTGTTGGGCTTGGAAACTGGAATGTTACACCTGATGCACTTGGACCAATGGTTTGTGAAAACCTGTTGGTAACCCGGCATTTGTTTCAATTGCAACCGGAGAATGTTGAAGAGGGGTATCGCTCCGTTAGTGCTTTGTCTCCAGGGGTAATGGGGTTAACTGGAATTGAGACAAGTGATATTATTTTTGGAGTTGTTGAAAAAACAAAGCCAGACTTTGTTATCGCCATTGATGCACTTGCATCGAGATCGATTGAAAGGGTTAACTCAACGATTCAAATATCTGATACAGGAATTCACCCGGGGTCAGGTGTAGGAAATAAAAGAAAGGAATTAAGTAAAGATACGCTGGGGATTCCAGTGATCGCCATTGGTGTCCCAACTGTGGTAGATGCTGTTTCTATTACGAGTGATACCATTGATTTTATCTTAAAGCATTTTGGAAAAGAAATGAAAGAAGGAAACCGACCTTCCCGTGCGCTTGCTCCAGCTGGAATGAAGTTTGGGGAGCGCAAAAAATTAACTGATGAGGACCTGCCAGAGGAAAAGCATCGAAAAACCTTCCTGGGGATGATCGGAACCTTGGAGGATGAAGAAAAAAGAAAATTGATCTATGAGGTCCTTTCACCTCTAGGACATAATTTGATGGTAACCCCTAAGGAAGTTGATGTATTTATTGAGGATATGGCACATCTTATTGGCAGTGGATTAAATGCTTCCCTGCATCACACCGTTAATCAGGAAAATGCAGGATTTTATACGAGATAATGGCTATAGTAAAGATCCAGGTTCTATCAACTCTAGTAAAATCATATGAATAAAGTAGAGAAATTAGCCAAGCTTTTACCAAAAAAAGAGATAAGGTGTTCGGTTATGAGGATGTTTATGCTTAAAAGTTTTTGTATAGTAGCATTGATGTTCATTTCCGTTTTAGCAGGAATGCAAATGGCTCATGATGGCATCCATGAAATTAAAGGTAATAGTGATTCTAACCTCACTATAAAGGCTCCTAATATGAATACTTCTTTATTAGAAAATGACAGCTCGAGCCACGATATTATTGCCAAACAGCAAAAACTTGAAAAAATGAATGCGTTTAACCTTTTTTCCTCAATGGGAAAAAAATTGTCAGACGGAATCTCAAACAGCTCGGAAAAAATTATTAGGTCAATTGCAAAATAATCGTCAAAAAAGCGGTACCTCCATTCGGTACTGCTTTTCTTTTACATTGAATCTTAATAATCCTGCTGATATAATCAACAATAGTGTACATGCGCGAGTATAGTAGGAGTGAACGACCATGAACAGAGAAGAAAAACTAAAAAGACAAGCAAAGATAAGAAATTTTTCGATTATAGCCCACATTGACCATGGAAAATCAACATTGGCTGACCGTATATTGGAAAAGACAAATGCACTTTCATCCCGTGAAATGAAGGCCCAGCTCTTGGATTCCATGGACCTTGAGCGAGAACGAGGAATTACTATTAAGTTAAATGCAGTTCAATTAAAATATAAAGCAAAAGATGGAGAAGAATATATCTTCCATTTAATTGATACACCGGGACATGTCGACTTTACCTATGAGGTATCCCGCAGTCTTGCCGCATGTGAAGGAGCAATATTGGTTGTTGACGCAGCACAAGGAATTGAAGCACAAACACTTGCAAACGTATACCTTGCCCTTGACAACAATCTTGAGATACTGCCAGTAATTAATAAAATTGATTTGCCAAGTGCTGACCCTGAAAGAGTCCGTAATGAAATAGAAGAGGTAATCGGTTTGGATGCTTCTGAAGCCGTTCTGGCTTCTGCCAAGGCAGGTATTGGGATTGAGGAGATTCTTGAACAAGTCGTAGAAAAGAATCCGGCTCCTACCGGTGACCCAGAAGGCCCATTAAAAGCACTCATTTTTGATTCCCTTTACGATGCTTATCGTGGCGTAGTTGCTTACATTCGTGTCAGCGAAGGAACAGTAAAGGTCGGCGACAAAATCAAAATGATGGCAACCGGAAAAGAGTTTGAAGTGAATGAGGTTGGAGTTTTTACTCCAAAGGTCGTTTTATGTGATGAGCTGACAGTAGGGGATGTAGGCTTCCTGTCAGCTTCGATCAAAAATGTTGGGGATACTCATGTCGGTGATACGATCACGAACGCCAAAAATGGAGCAACAGAGCCCCTTCCTGGATATCGTAAAATGAACCCTATGGTCTATTGCGGACTTTATCCAATCGATAATGCGAAATTTAACGATTTACGTGATGCTTTAGAAAAGCTCCAGCTTAATGATGCAGCCCTTCAATTTGAACCGGAAACATCTCAAGCATTGGGATTTGGTTTCCGCTGTGGTTTTCTTGGTCTTCTCCATATGGAGATTATTCAGGAACGGATTGAACGTGAATTTAATATTGATTTAATCACCACGGCACCTAGTGTTATTTATCATGTCGTTATGACGGATGGAACAGAAATAAAAGTGGACAACCCATCTGATATGCCTGACCCGCAAAAAATTGACCGTGTTGAAGAGCCATATGTAAAAGCAACGATGATGGCACCAAACGACTATGTCGGAGCGATTATGGAACTTTGTCAGCAAAAACGGGGTAATTTTATTGACATGCAGTATGTCAGTGAAAACCGTGTAACGATAACCTATGATATCCCTCTAGCAGAGATTGTTTATGATTTCTTTGATCAATTAAAGTCTAGCACAAAGGGGTATGCTTCCTTTGACTACGAGCTAATTGGCTATAAACCATCTAGTTTGGTTAAAATGGATATATTGTTAAATACCGAAACTGTTGATGCTCTAAGTTTTATTGTTCATAAGGATTTTGCATATGAACGTGGGAAAATCATTGTTGAAAAATTAAAAGAATTAATTCCTAGACAGCAGTTTGAGGTACCGATCCAAGCAGCCATCGGCCAAAAAATTGTCGCCCGATCAACGATAAAAGCAATGCGCAAAAACGTTTTAGCTAAATGCTACGGCGGAGATATTTCCCGAAAACGGAAGTTATTGGAGAAGCAAAAAGAAGGCAAAAAGCGGATGAAACAGGTTGGTTCCGTTGAAGTTCCACAGGAAGCATTTATGGCAGTATTAAAAATGGACGATAATAATCAAAAGAAATAAATTGGAAACGAAAAGGGGTTAGACAAGCCGAAGTCGGTGGTGCTGGCCTCTTTTTCATCGTACGAAAATAATCTTTGAGCTTCAAACCATGGGGGTGAAAACCAATGATTAAGTCTGCATACATTCACATACCTTTTTGTGAGCACATTTGCCATTATTGTGATTTTAATAAAGTGTTTTTGCAGGGGCAGCCAGTGGATGAATACCTAAAAGCCCTTGAGCAAGAAATCATATTAACATATAAACAATACAAAGAGGATGAACTTGAAACGATTTTTGTTGGCGGTGGCACACCTACGGCACTAAATGAAAAGCAGCTTGACCGTTTATGTAAAACAATTAGAAATAACTTACCAATGAGTGAACGAGTTGAATTTACATTTGAAGCAAATCCAGGGGATTTATCGCATGAAAAATTGCAAATAGTAAAAGATGCCGGTGTTAATCGAATCAGCCTTGGTGTCCAAACCTTTAATGACGAATTATTAAAGCAAATCGGCCGAGCACACCGTGCAAGTGATGTGTACCGTTCTATTGCAGATATCAAGGAAATAGGATTTGAAAATATAAGTATTGATTTAATTTTTAGTTTACCAGGTCAAACAATTGCTGATTTTAAAGAAACTTTACAGCAGGCGTTTACTTTGGATATACCCCATTACTCCGGGTATTCCCTCATCATTGAGCCTAAAACAGTTTTTTATAACTTAATGACAAAAGGGAAACTTCTTACGCCTGGGGAAGACATTGAAGCGGAAATGTATGAGCTTCTCATGGAAGAAATGGATAAGAATGGGTTTCATCAATATGAAATCAGTAATTTTTCAAGACCAGGCTTTGAGAGCAGACACAATTTGACGTATTGGAATAACGAGGAGTATTTCGGTTTTGGAGCTGGAGCACATAGCTATATTGAATCCACTCGAAGGTCCAATCTGGGACCAATAAAGAAATACATGGACCAGATCGAAAGCGGTAAACTCCCAGTATTAGAAGAACACAAAGTAACAAAAGCAGAGCAAATGGAAGAAGAAATGTTTTTAGGATTACGGAAAACAGAAGGAGTTTCTGTTAGAAAGTTTAACTACAAATTCGGAATCGATCCAATTACGTTATTTCAAAATGAATTAACTAGTCTTGTTCAAAAAGGCTGGCTAGAAGTCAGCAATGAGCACATATATTTAACTAAAAGAGGCCGACTTTTAGGAAATGAAGTATTTCAATCCTTCTTGGGAATATCTAATGATTGACACCATCCCCTTAAATTTGATAATTTATTAGTAGAATTAGCACTCGGCTTTGAGGAGTGCTAACAGAGGTGATGAATGTTGTTAACAGATCGTCAATTATTAATTTTACAAGTTCTTGTTGATGACTTTATTCAATCCGCACAGCCAGTTGGTTCAAGAAGCCTGTCGAAGAAAAAGGGTATCTCCTTTAGCTCTGCAACGATTCGTAATGAAATGGCGGACTTGGAGGATTTGGGGTTTATTGAAAAAACACATACCTCTTCGGGGCGGATTCCATCTGAAAAAGGGTATCGTTATTATGTTGACCACTTGCTTTCACCCCAAAGGTTGAATCAACAAGAAATTATCACGATAAAATCGATCTTTGCTGAAAGAATTTTTGAGTATGAAAAGATAATCCAAAAGTCTGCAAAGATCTTATCGGAGTTAACCAATTATACTTCGATTGTTCTGGGACCGGCAGCAAGTGTCAATAAACTAAAACGAATCCAGATTGTTCCAATCAATAAAGAGACAGTTGTGGCTATTTTTGTAACGGATTCAGGTCACGTTGAGAATCGTACTTTGCACCTACCGGCTTCGATTGATGCTGGTGAGTTGGAAAAGACGGTAAATATTTTAAATGACCGCCTAATGAACGTACCGCTGAAAGAATTAAACGATAAAATTTACAAAGAAGTTGCTGCACTGTTACGGCAGCATATTCAAAATTTTGATTTAATGCTTCATACTGTTGCAGAAACATTTAAAATGCCAACAAATGAGAAGCTGTTTTTTGGCGGCAAAGCAAATATTTTAAGTCAACCGGATTTTCATGACTTAGATAAGATCCGCAATCTCATGAACATGATTGAACACGAGGATTGGGTTTATGATTTAATTAAGAAGAATCCAACCGGAATAAATGTCAAAATTGGTACGGAGAACAATAGCAGTGCCATGGAAAATTGCAGCTTGATTACTGCTACCTATTCCGTTGGAACAGAGAAATTAGGGACAATAGCCATTTTGGGACCAACGAGAATGGAGTATTCACGGGTTATCAGTTTATTGAAATTTTTAAGTAGTGATTTAACATCTGTATTGACAAATTTGTATCAAAATAAATAACGCTGGAGATATTGAATAAGGGTGGAATTCCTTTTTGTTCCATCCCTCTTTCCATGAAATACTTTTTTGATATAGATTTTTAATAAAAGAACCTTTAAGGGAGGTGAGTAAGTTGACAGTTGATAAAAACAATACAATTGACGATGAAAAATTAACAGAACAAAATAATGAAAATGTTGAACTTACCGAGGATAAAACAGTAGAAACCATATTCGCCGAAGAAAAGGAAAACACGGTTCAATCTGAAGAGGCAGGTTCCGATCAAATTCAATTACTACAAGAAAAAAATAATGAACTTGAAAAGAAAGTAGCAGAATTTGAAAACCGCTACCTAAGACTTCAAGCCGATTTTGACAATTTCCGCCGACGTTCAAGATTAGAAGCAGAGGCGAGCGAAAAATATAGAGCCCAAAAGTTGATTGTAGATATCTTGCCTGCAGTTGATAACTTTGAGCGGGCACTAATCATGGAAGTAGATAATGAACAAGCAAAATCATTAAAGCAAGGAATGGAGATGGTCTACCGCGGTTTGGTAGATGCATTAACAAAAGAAGGTTTACTGCCAATTGAAGCGGTAGGTAAAGAGTTTGATCCACATCTACATCAAGCTGTTATGCAGGGAAATGATGAGCAGTTTGGGTCGAATGTTGTCATTGAAGAATTCCAAAAAGGTTATTTGTTAAAGGACAAAGTCATTCGTCCATCAATGGTAAAAGTAAATCAATAATATTTACATATTGAAAATTGGGAGGAAAAGGTTATGAGTAAAATTATTGGTATTGACCTTGGAACAACGAACTCATGTGTTTCTGTTCTAGAAGGCGGGGAACCAAAAGTAATTCCAAATCCAGAAGGAAATCGGACAACACCATCAGTTGTTGCTTTTAAAAATGGGGAACGTCAAGTTGGGGAAGTGGCCAAACGTCAGGCAATCACAAACCCAAATACAATTATTTCGATCAAGCGCCATATGGGAACTGCGCACAAAGTGGAGGCTGAAGGCAAAGAATATACTCCACAAGAAATCTCTGCGATCATTTTGCAGTACTTGAAGTCATATGCAGAAGATTATTTAGGAGAGCCCGTAACAAAAGCAGTTATAACAGTTCCAGCATACTTCAACGACGCCCAGCGTCAAGCTACGAAGGATGCAGGGAAAATTGCCGGTTTAGAAGTTGAACGAATTATCAATGAACCAACTGCTGCTGCTCTTGCATACGGCCTTGATAAAACAGATCAGGACCAAACCATTCTTGTCTATGACCTTGGTGGTGGTACATTTGACGTATCCATACTAGAACTTGGCGATGGCGTTTTTGAAGTAAAAGCTACTGCCGGGGATAACCGCTTGGGTGGGGATGATTTCGACCAGGCTATTATTGACTACCTTGTCAGCGAATTTAAAAAGGAAAATGGAATTGATCTTGCACAAGATAAAATGGCAGGTCAGCGGTTAAAAGATGCTGCAGAAAAAGCCAAAAAGGATCTTTCAGGTGTAGCTACAACCCAAATTTCTTTACCATTTATTACAGCTGGGGCAGCAGGCCCACTTCACCTTGAAGTAACATTATCAAGAGCGAAATTTGATGAACTAACTGCAAATCTTGTTGAACGGACGATGGGTCCTACTCGTCAGGCTTTAAGCGATGCTGGTTTATCCTCAGCTGAACTCGATAAAGTTATTCTTGTAGGGGGATCAACTCGTATCCCAGCAGTTCAAGAAGCAATTAAAAAAGCAACAGGTAAAGAACCACATCGTGGTGTTAACCCTGATGAAGTAGTTGCGATGGGAGCTGCCATCCAAGGTGGTGTCATTACTGGTGATGTAAAAGATGTAGTCTTACTAGACGTAACACCACTTTCACTAGGAATTGAAACAATGGGCGGTGTATTCACAAGATTGATTGATCGCAATACAACGATTCCAACCTCTAAATCACAAGTATTCTCAACAGCAGCAGATAGTCAAACAGCTGTTGATATCCACGTTCTTCAAGGGGAGCGTCCGATGGCAGCAGATAACAAAACACTTGGCCGTTTCCAATTATCGGATATTCCACCAGCACCGCGTGGAATTCCACAAATTGAAGTAACGTTCGATATTGATAAAAATGGTATCGTTAATGTTCGTGCAAAAGACCTTGGCACAAATAAGGAACAGCAAATTACAATTAAATCTTCCACAGGTCTTTCTGATGAAGAAATTCAAAAAATGGTCAGAGAAGCGGAAGAGAATGCCGAGGCAGACAAAAAACGTAAGGAAGAAGTTGAGCTTCGCAATGAAGCAGACCAGCTTGTTTTCCAAACTGAAAAAACATTGAAGGATCTTGAAGGAAAAGTGGATGCTTCAGAGGTTGCTAAAGCAAATGAAGCTAAGGATGCTCTTAAAGCTGCAATTGAGAAAAATGAGCTTGAAGAAATACGCTCCAAAAAAGAAGCTTTACAGGAAATCGTCCAAAATTTATCAGTTAAGCTTTATGAAGAAGCAGCTAAACAAGCTCAAGCACAACAGGGAGCACAGGGTCAAGGAACTGAAGGCAAAGACGACAATGTTGTTGATGCGGAATTTGAAGAAGTAAAAGACGACAAATAATCATCGAAACAGCTTGGGAAAAAGTCAAAGTCATGGGCTTTGACTTTTTTTCATCATTTGGATTAAAAGTGCAATGGCTTTATTCATTTACGATTCGACAAATTTCTATATAGAGAAACATCCATAAAAAAATTGCATGTTTTATCGAGTGGATGTTACAATAATTTTTATGTGACAGATTCGGGAGTGGTAATCAATGAGTAAGCGGGATTACTATGAGGTGCTTGGTGTAAGTAAAAGCGCTTCTAAGGATGAAATCAAAAAAGCTTATCGAAAGCTTTCAAAAAAGTTTCATCCAGATATTAATAAAGAGCCTGATGCGGCTGAAAAGTTCAAAGAGGTAAAAGAAGCATATGAAATATTAAGTGATGACCAAAAAAGGGCACATTACGATCAGTTTGGCCATACGGATCCAAACCAAGGTTTCGGCGGCGGTGGAGATTTTGGTGGTTTTGGCGGCTTTGAAGATATCTTCAATACCTTTTTTGGCGGCGGCGGTGGTGGTTCGAGAAGACGGGATCCAAATGCGCCAAGGCAAGGTGCAGATCTTCAATACACGATGACCATTTCTTTTGAAGAGGCGGCCTTCGGTAAAGAAACCGATATTGAGATACCAAGAGAAGAGACCTGTGATACATGCCACGGTTCAGGAGCTAAACCAGGAACAAAGCCTGAAACCTGCGAACACTGTCATGGGACAGGTCAACTAAATGTAGAACAAAATACACCGTTTGGAAAAATTGTAAATCGTCGTGTATGTCATTACTGTAATGGGACAGGAAAAGAAATTAAACAAAAATGTTCGACTTGCGGTGGCAAGGGAAAAGTGAAAAAGCGCCGGAAGATTCATGTGAAAATTCCAGCTGGGATTGATGATGGTCAGCAGCTAAGAATGGCTGGTCAAGGGGAAGCCGGAACAAATGGAGGCCCATCAGGAGACTTATATGTTGTTTTCCATGTACGTGAGCATGAGTTTTTCGAACGAGATGGCGATGACATTTATTGTGAAATGCCGATTACTTTTGTACAGGCAGCATTAGGGGATGAAATTGAGGTCCCAACCCTACATGGAAAAGTGAAGTTGAAGGTTCCTGCGGGTACCCAAACAGGAACAAAATTCCGTTTAAAAGGAAAAGGCGTTCCAAACGTTCGTGGATACGGTGTAGGTGATCAACATATCCTTGTACGGATTTTAACGCCTACAAAGCTTACTGATAAACAAAAGCAACTATTAAAGGAGTTTTCTGACGTAAGTGGTTCTGTCCCCCTTGGAGAACATGAAAAAAGCTTTTTCTCGAAAGTAAAAAGAGCCTTTAAAGGTGAGTAAGGATTGGAGTTGGTAGAAATGAAATGGTCTGAAATCAGCATTCATACAACAAATGAGGCGGTTGAACCAATTTCAAATATATTACACGAAGCAGGAGCGAGCGGTGTAGTAATAGAAGATCCTTTTGAGTTAACGAAAGAAAGAGAAGATCAATTTGGGGAAATCTACCAACTTAATCCGGATGATTACCCCGAAGAAGGGGTTATCGTTAAAGCGTACTTACCTGTTAACAGTTTTTTAGGCGAGACGGTCGAGGCTATTAAAGATTCGATTAATAATTTGATCATTTATAATATCGATATTGGAATTAATAAAGTAACCATCAGCGAAGTACATGAAGAAGAGTGGGCAACTGCTTGGAAAAAATATTATCATCCTGTAAAGATTTCTGAAAGGTTCACGATTGTCCCAACATGGGAGGAATACAGTCCAGTCAGCAGCGATGAACTGATTATCGAATTAGACCCTGGAATGGCTTTTGGTACGGGTACTCATCCAACAACTGTAATGTGTATACAGGCACTTGAAAGAACGGTTAAGAGCGATGATAAAGTCATTGACGTTGGTACCGGTTCTGGTGTGCTAAGCATTGCAGCAGCCATGCTTGGTGCTGAACAAATAAGGGCATTTGACTTAGATGAAGTTGCGGTAAAATCTGCACGACTAAATATCAAGTTAAATAAAGTGAATGATCGTGTAACAGTTTCACAAAATAATTTACTAGATGGTGTAGAAGATCAAGCAGCCGATGTTGTGGTTGCAAACATTCTTGCTGAGGTAATTCTCAGATTTACAGAGGATGTTGCCCGGGTGGTCAATCCGGGTGGGCATTTTATTGCCTCCGGTATTATTCAGCCGAAAAAAGATCAGGTTAAAGATGCATTGATCCAAGCTGGATTTGAAATCGAAGAGTCGATTGTCATGGAAGATTGGGTTGCACTTATTGCCAAGAAAAAATAACTTTCTAAGTGATGCTGGGGGCTGGTAACGGCCTCCTTTTAAAATGGAAAATTTATTAGTACAATTAGAAAACGGGAAGTAATTTGTTTTTAGAGAGGGTGCTTTGTTTGCAGCGCTACTTTGTGAAAAAGTTGGCAAATAATCATCGGTTTTTTATTGAGGAAGAAGACTGCCATCATATTGTCAAGGTCATGAGGATGCAAGTAGGCGACCAGATCATTTGTGTAAACTTACAGGGACAAACAGCTGTCTGTGAAATTGCAGAAATTACCGATGAATATGTTGCTGCAGACGTTGTACAATGGAAGGAAGAAACTTCAGAACTACCTATTTTTGTGACCATTGCCAGCGGGCTTCCAAAAGGAGACAAGCTTGAATGGGTTATCCAAAAAGGAACTGAACTTGGTGCACATGAATTTGTCCCGTTTTCTGCTGCCAGGTCGATTGTAAAATGGGATGAAAAAAAGGCAGCTAAAAAGGTTGAAAGGTGGCAGAAAATTGCCAAAGAGGCAGCTGAACAATCACATCGGTCTTTTTGTCCTGAAGTTGTCCGTCCCATTGACTTTAATAGACTACTTCAATTGAGTAAAAAGTATGATTATAAATTAGCAGCATATGAAGAGGCAAGCAGAAATGGGGAAATATCCACTTTCGCTTCGACTCTTAAAAAAGTAAAAAAAGGTGAATCTCTATTATTATTATTTGGACCTGAAGGGGGACTTTCACCAGAGGAGATCAAGCTGTTAAAGGAATCTGGCTTCGATCTTTGTGGATTAGGTCCACGCATTTTAAGGACGGAAACTGCTCCATTATATACACTTGCAGCGATTTCCTATCATTTTGAATTATTGGGGTGAGTTATATGCCAACAGTGGCATTTCATACACTTGGATGCAAAGTGAATCATTATGAAACTGAAGCAATCTGGCAATTGTTTAAACAAGAAGGCTATGACAGGGTTGAGTTTGAATCAACCTCCGATGTCTATATTATTAATACATGTACAGTAACAAATACTGGAGATAAGAAAAGCCGCCAGACTATTCGCCGTGCAGTCAGGAAAAATCCTGATGCGGTTATATGTGTTACTGGCTGCTATGCGCAAACATCTCCAGCCGAAATAATGGCGATTCCAGGCGTAGATATTGTTGTTGGGACACAGGATCGGGTCAAGATGCTTGATTATATCGAACAATTCAAACAAGAACGTCAGCCAATCAATGGTGTTCATAATATCATGAAAAACAGGGTGTATGAAGAACTTGACGTACCTACTTTTACAGACAGAACTCGAGCATCTTTAAAAATACAGGAAGGCTGCAATAACTTTTGCACTTTTTGTATTATTCCTTGGGCGCGCGGTTTAATGAGATCACGTGATCCTAAAGAAGTTATTCACCAAGCCCAACAGCTCGTAGATGCCGGCTATAAAGAAATCGTGTTAACAGGTATCCATACAGGCGGTTACGGGGAAGACATGAAGGATTATAATCTTGCAATGCTATTAAGGGATTTAGAAAAAGAAGTAAAAGGATTGAAGCGGCTGCGGATTTCATCAATTGAAGCTAGTCAAATCACAGATGAGGTAATTGAGGTCATTAATGATTCGAATATTATTGTTCGTCATTTGCATATACCAATCCAATCTGGTTCAAATTCCGTCTTGAAAAGAATGCGCCGGAAATATACGATGGAATTCTTTGGAGAAAGATTAGACCGCTTGAAAGAGGTTTTACCAGGGCTTGCGGTTACGTCAGATGTAATTGTCGGATTCCCGGGAGAAACAGAAGAGGAATTTATGGAAACCTATAATTTTATTAAAGCCCATAAATTTTCTGAACTTCACGTCTTCCCGTATTCGAAACGTACTGGGACCCCTGCAGCTAGGATGGAGGACCAGGTCGATGAGGAAGTAAAGAATGAGCGGGTCCATCGCTTAATTACCCTTTCAGACCAGCTTGCCAAGGAATATGCTTCCCAGTTTGAAGGGGAAGTGCTTGAGGTGATCCCAGAAGCTCATTATAATGAGGGTCGCGCAAACGGCTTATATGAAGGCTTTTCTGATAATTATCTGCGGGTCCTACTCCCTGCAAATGATGAGATGATTGGAAAAATTGTAAAAGTTAAGTTGACCAAAGCAGGTTATCCTTTTAATGAAGGGGAATTTGTAAAGGTTGTCGACGATGAAATAGAAGCAAAGGCAGCTATGTAGAAAAAAATTAACATAGATAACTGTCTAATTCAAGCGCCCGTTTAGCGACGTACACTAGTCGCTAAACGGGCGCTTTTTCTTTTCTAATTGTCTATTATTTGTGCAAAAATAAGATCATTTTCCCAAACCGAGTAGCAAATGGAAGGAAGATGAGAGAAGTAACAACATTAAAAATCACACTAATATGAGCCAACTGAACATCTTTATGATTTGCAATTTGCGGTGCAAGGGCAGTCAGGGTCGGAATAAGTGGAATAAATAGCAGTACACCAATAACATTGAGCCAAACATGGGCGTAAGCGGCAAGCTTTGCTTCCTGACCTCCGCCAATCGAAGCAATAATCGCAGTAATGCATGTTCCGATATTTGCCCCAAGCATAATTGCTATGCCGGCATCAAGCTTCAAAAGACCCGCAGTTAAAAATCCCATTGCAATTCCAGTCATGGCTGTACTAGATTGGATAATGGTTGTCATAACAGCACCTGTTAAAATGCTCATGAATATACTGTCATTCAGCGATAATAATGACCTATGAATAAATGGCAGTGATGTAAGCGGTTGTGCTAGAAATTCAAATCCTTTCATGGCAGTAAACACTGAGGCAATACCCAAAATAAGCATGCCAATACTTCGGACTTTTTTGTTATGAATGCAGAGGAGGACAGCACCAATGATGGCCAACGGGGGTATGGCTGCATCAATATCAAACGTAATTAACTCTGTTTTAAAGGTGGTTCCAATATTGGTCCCAAGGATAATTCCGATTGATTGCGGAAAGGTCATGATTCGAGCGGAAATCAATCCAATTGTAATTACCATGACCGCTGTACTGCTTTGTAAAAGGGCCGTAATAAACGTACCGGTCAGCATCCCTTTAAATGGTGTATTCGTCAGTTTAATAAGCCATGTTTTCAGCTTATCTGCTGATATGTTGAATAATCCAATTCGAATAATATTCATTCCAAAAATAAATAATAAAATGCAAAAAATAAATAATAATAAAAACAGCATGTCTCAGCCCTCCTCATCCATTCTATGGCTGGAAACTGAGGGACATGCATAAAGAAGGTAGAAATAAATAGTTCATTCGATCTGTTTTTTGTCAGTTACCTTAGAATATAAATTGGTAAAATGAGCTTTAATGAGATGAAATACAGTTGACCTTGTTTCAAGGTTATATTATAATTGCAAGGTACATGGATTCATGTTAGTGTGTTGTGTTTCGGAGGGAGGGAAAGAGAATGTCTAAAACCGTCGTTCGTAAAAACGAATCGCTTGAAGATGCTCTTCGTCGCTTCAAACGTACAGTATCTAAAACTGGTACTTTGCAAGAAGCTAGAAAGCGCGAATTCTACGAAAAACCTAGTGTAAGACGTAAGAAGAAGTCTGAAGCAGCAAGAAAACGTAAGTTTTAAGAGAGGGTGTACTAAGTGAGTCTTCTCGAGCGTTTAAATAATGATATGAAACAAGCGATGAAAAACAAGGAAAAAGACAAACTCTCAGTTATTCGGATGATTAAAGCGTCTGTGCAAAACGAAGCAATAAAGCTTGGCAAGCACGATTTATCCGAAGAAGAAGAGTTGACGGTCCTTTCTCGCGAATTAAAACAACGCAAAGATTCCCTCCATGAATTTGAAAAAGCAGGTCGTGAAGATCTTGTTGAAAAGACACGTACAGAATTAACCTTTGTTGAGCTGTACACGCCGAAACAGCTTTCGGAAGATGAGCTGTCCGAAATTGTCAAGGAAACAATTTCTGAAATCGGTGCAAATTCAAAAGCAGAGATGGGAAAAGTGATGGCTGCGATTATGCCAAAAGTAAAAGGTAAAGCAGATGGATCACTTGTAAATAAACTTGTACAACAACACCTTTCATAAAATACCGATACGAGGCCGCAAGCGTAATGCTTGCGGTCTTTTCCGTTTTTCATAAATGATAAAACAAATAATGAAACTTTAGTCTAATACAAACCGTATAGAGTATGATTAACTAAAAGCTTGTAGAAGGGAGGATGTAAATGGCAGGGGTGTTACTAAATCCCATTTTTATCACTTTGCTGTTAACGGTTGCAGGAGTAGGAATTGTACTTGAGCTTTTTTCTGCTAAGTTCGGATTTTTGGGATTTATCAGCTTGGTTGCATTAATTATCTTCTTCTATGGACATTTTCAGGCGGGTTTTGCTGATCATGGAACAATTGCTTTATTTGTCATTGGTATTATCCTTATATTTCTCGAACTTTTTCTCCCGGGGGCGATCTCTGGTACGCTTGGCGTGGCATTGTTACTAACCAGTCTTTTCTTAGCGGGGGAAAACAGTCTACAGATGGGTATTTCATTGATAATTGCTCTATCTATTTCGGTGTTGGTATTCTTTTTAATGGTAAAGGTATTTAATAAAAAAGTTATCTTGTTTAATCGGATGATTCTATTTGATTCCGCCAGAAAAGAGGATGGCTATGTTTCGAATCGTAATCGTACTGATCTCTTAGGGGTTGAGGGCATAACCTTAACTAACCTTCGCCCTGCTGGAACAGTTATTATTAATGAAGAACGGATTGACGCTGTTAGTGAGGGAGACTTTATCCCTAAAAATACAAAAGTGAAGGTCGTAAAGGCGGAGGGTGCACGTATAGTAGTCAGAGAGAGAAAGGTAAGAAAATTGTGATTGGAGGAGCATTTGATGACAAATGGGACGATTTTTGTAATAGCTATTATCATTGTAGCCCTAATCTTTTTGACGGTGTTATTATCTTTTGTGCCTGTTATGTTATGGATCTCGGCCCTTGCAGCTGGTGTTCATGTAAGTATTTTTACGCTTGTAGGAATGCGGCTTCGCCGTGTTACACCAAGTCGTGTTATTAACCCGCTAATTAAAGCGCACAAAGCAGGCTTGAATGTTACAACCAATCAGCTGGAAAGTCACTATTTAGCAGGAGGTAATGTCGATCGGGTTGTAAATGCTTTGATTGCTGCACATCGGGCAAATATCTCATTATCCTTCGAAAGATGCGCAGCAATTGACCTTGCCGGGCGTGACGTATTGGAAGCAGTCCAAATGAGTGTTAATCCAAAGGTAATCGAAACGCCGTTTATTGCTGGTGTAGCGATGAATGGGATTGAGGTAAAAGCAAAGGCAAGAATTACGGTTAGAGCCAATATTGAACGTCTTGTTGGCGGTGCAGGTGAGGAAACTGTCGTGGCCCGTGTTGGTGAAGGCGTTGTAAGCACGATCGGCTCAGCTGAAAGTCACAGTAAGGTTTTGGAGAATCCTGATTTGATATCGCAAACTGTCTTATCAAAGGGGTTGGATGCAGGGACTGCGTTTGAAATTCTTTCGATTGATATTGCAGATGTCGATATCGGAAAAAATATTGGAGCTGAACTGCAAACAGAACAAGCAGAAGCAGACAAGAAAATTGCACAGGCAAAGGCGGAAGAACGTCGTGCTATGGCTGTTGCACTTGAACAAGAAATGAAGGCTCGTGTTCAGGAAATGCGAGCTAAAGTAGTTGAATCGGAAGCAACTGTACCGCTTGCGATGGCAGAAGCCTTGAAAACTGGGAATATCGGGGTAATGGACTACATGAACATTAAAAATATTTCAGCTGATACTGACATGAGGGGATCGATCGGAAAAATGACGGGCGACAAGAAAGACGGACAATAGGGATAGAGCTTTGAAGGGAGGCAAAGGTTATGGAGACGATACTTATAGCGATTATCGTAGGCGTCATCTCAGCCATTTATACTCAATCAAAGAAAAAAGGTAAAGAGTCAGGGGCAGGTCGGCCTTTTTTCTCGAATTGGCTGAGGTCTCAGGAAAAAGTGAAAAGTCAAAGAGCAAGCACGGCTGGTAAACACGCCTCCCCTGTTCAGCAACGATCCATTCAGTCCCATCAGAGGGCAGGGAGGAGTGCCTCCTTGAACAGCACCTCTCAGGATAAAGACGTGTTGCAGAGGGGGATTGAATTTTTAGAGATTGAGGACCAATTGTATCCAATCGAAGCTCCTGAACAAAAAACGTTAGTTAACGCCATCATTTGGTCAGAAGTTCTTGGTCCGCCGCGCTCGAAGAGCCCCCATTTTACAAGAAAAGGATAAAAAAGACAGCGATTGAAAATAAAAGGCTATTGAAAAATATGTGCTAGAACGTCCTTTGATCTCATAAATATGAAGTTTTTTATAGAAGGTTATTGAATTACTTGATTTGATTCGGCATCTTTAGATTTCTGGGATGCGGAGATGAGGTAGCCTACCCCATTTCCCGCTCATCACCCCCGAGAAAACGTTAAAAATACGCCCCCATATCATCAACAAAAGAAAAGAGACTCCTTTGTTTGGGAGTCTCTTTAGCTTGCTTCATATTCCTTAACCTTGCGATAGAAGGTAGCCTTAGTCATATTTGATTTCTTCATTGCTTCAACTGCAGTGATAACTCCCGCTTTCCATTGGTTATAAGCCTGTTCAAATTCAGATGTAATAGATGTTTTAGGTCTTCCTAGGTGTTTTCCCTGTGCCTTTGCTGAAGCTATGCCTTCAGCTTGACGAGTCTTAATCTTAGTTCTCTCTTCTTCAGCAACCCATGATAACACTTGTAGTACCAAATCTGCTACAAAAGAACCGATTGAATCATTGTATTTCCGTGTATCCAATAATGGCATATCAATCACAACAATATGTGCTTTGATGTTTTGGGTGATATCTTTCCACTCGTTTAGAATCATCTCTTTGTTACGACCAAGCCTATCTAAGGAATGAATGTATAATGTATCACCTTTACGCAAACGCATTTTCAAAGCTTGGTATTGAGGTCTATTGAAGTCTTTACCACTTTTCTTATCAATATGAATATCCCGCTCATCGATTCCAAGGGCATACATACTATCTAGTTGCCTTGCTTCATTTTGGTCTTTACTGCTTACTCGTACATATCCGAATTCTTTGTTGTCCATGATTAATTCCACCTTGTTATTTGATACTATTATCATACATAAAGTGTATCATAGGGTCAATACTATTTTTGATACGTTCCAAAAATCAAATTGATACCATGTGAGACTATCTAAACTCTTTTTCTATCGTTTCGAAAAATGCGTTGCAAAAAGTATCCTTTTGAAACTATCCTCATGTCCGTTTAGAGACAATATACGTCTCCAAACGGTACGACCTTATCGAAACACTAGCTGTAACTCATGGATACACCAGTGCTAACGGATATCATTGTCGAACTTAAACAGATTTTTACTACTTGATTTACCCCTTTAATGCACTAAATCATAGCATTTATTTGTTTCGTGTCGAATATTTACCAAATGTTAGTTTGTGAATGAGTGTGGTTTCTGAATCATCAAGACTTGACCTATTTAGCAATAGGCAATTTACCTAGCATGCGTGCTTATTGGAAAATGAGAAAATGAGACGCATATCGTCTCAAATTGGTTTATAGAGATTAATGAAGAACATCACCAACACCATTTTCGCTGTAGGCTTACAGAATACCCTCAGATTCAATCATGACGAAGATGAAAGTGGAAATGGATAAAAGGGGAGGGAGGACAGCACGAAACACCACACAAGCCATTCTGAGCGTCTATGAACGTCTAATGAAGACGTGCTTTTGACTCACTACACTAACCTGCCACTTTAGCACAACACAAAAAAGCGTTCCTGCCTTGTTACAGAAACGCCCCCGTTAGCTTAACAAGTACCTTCTGGAAACATTCGTCAAAGTTGCACACTAATTTTCTATAACAAAGTGAACTAAACAAACTACAAATACATATAGATGCCTATAGAGTTTTTAATGACTATGTACTTGTTCGATGCGGCTGTCGTGTCAATGCTGAACTTTTTAAAAAACAACTTCTCTATCTTTCCTGAACAGGTAACAAACATTTCCGCAAGCTTATGCTGCGAGGGAGGTAAGTAATTTGCCGTTTAAACCACATCCCAATAATACTGCCATTGTAATCACAGACCCACAAAATGACTTTATGAGTCCTGGGGGAAGAGGCTATCATCTGACTAAAGGAACTATTGAACGAAACAATACCATACAAAAACTTGAACTATTAATGAGAACTGCCATCAATAAGGGATACCAACTTTTCATATCGCCCCATTATTTATACCCTCATGATTATGGCTGGCAATTTACAGGAAATGAACAAAAGATGCTATTAGGTCTTAGAATGTATCAAGTGGCAAATGCGTACACACCACCGTCATTTGGAGCTGATTTTGTTCATTCTTTCAAACCTTATATTTTTGATAAAAGAACCGTCATTGCAACTCCTCACAAGGTTGCCAGCCCACAAACAAATGACTTGGAATATCAGTTACGACAACATAGAAAAGAGAAGATAATTATTGCAGGGGTGCTTTCCAACGTTTGTGTAGAGTCCCATATGAGGCATCTAATCGAAACTGGTTTTGAAACAGCTGTTGTATACGATGCCACCGCAACAATTAGTGAAGAGGATTTTCAAGCTGCCGTTACCAATTATAAAGCATTTGCCAGTGCTACTTGGACGACACAGGAGGCTATTTCAAACTTATAAATCATTCCCCAATTGGTAATTTCCTATACAACTTGTCTGAACTGTCCCCAAGTGGTTACTTGGTCAGAATAAGAGCTTGGAATAACGGATGAATTTAGATAGCACACCCCCCTCCAATCTGTTCGGAGGGGGCTATTCTTGCTTGGCACAAACATAAAAGAGCCATTTCCATTCTTCAACTAAACTGCCAC
>NZ_JAEVLT010000191.1 GCF_024494385.1 Bacillus sp. EB600 | reverse complement strand
TTTTTTCTGTTTTCTCTTCTGGTAATACATCCCAAACAGACGTCAATTTTTCATTCTCTTTTCCTTCTTGTATCATTACACCAAGGACGGCAAGCTGACCGTTCTCATTTTGATGTACAAGATGAAGTTCCATATCATTTTGTTGACCGTTAAATTGATGCTCGCTTGGCGTATGGAAATGAAATTGAGTAAGTTTATAATCTTCTCCTTCAATGATCATTTTATTGCTTTGTGATATGGTGTTAGCTTGTACTGTATGACCGTTATGTATTAATGAAAAAGGTGTCGGCTTATATTGAATATC
>NZ_JAEVLT010000190.1 GCF_024494385.1 Bacillus sp. EB600 | reverse complement strand
TGGTGGACCTTGTAGGACTCGAACCTACGACCGGACGGTTATGAGCCGTCTGCTCTAACCAGCTGAGCTAAAGGTCCATTATAATATTCTTTTGACTAGATAGTTAAAACCGTCTGTCCCCATCTCAGAAAGTTTATTCAAGCAGCGGCTCGATGGGTACAACTCTCAGCTTTTTCATTGGAGCTTTGCTCGTTGCTCTAACCAGCTGAGCTAAAGGTCCATCAATAATTGGTAGCGGCGGAGGGGATCGAACCCCCGACCTTACGGGTATGAACCGTACGCTCTAGCCAGCTGAGCTACACCGCCAAA
>NZ_JAEVLT010000019.1 GCF_024494385.1 Bacillus sp. EB600 | reverse complement strand
TGGCAACGTCGCAGTAAACTGGAAAACTCAAAAGCCATACAGAGGAATTAATACAATGTTATTAGATCCAGGTGAGTATGTTTCTTTCAAACAGGTTCAGGAAGCAAAAGGAAAAGTCAAAAAAGGAGCAAAATCAGAAATTGTGGTTTTCTGGAAGTGGATTGAAACAGAAAATAAAGATACAGGCAAAGAAGAAAAAATCCCCTTCCTTCGATACTACAGGGTTTTTAATATCAATCAATGTGAGGGCATTGAGAGCAAGCGTCAAGAAGAAGAAACTTTTGAACATGACCCAATAGAAGAAGCTGAAAACATTATAAAAGGGTATATAAATTCTCCTAGCTTCAGCTATAACAGTGGCAGAGCCTATTATCAACCTAGTATAGACCACATAAACATTCCACCGATGAAAGATTTTAGACAAGTTGAAGAATATTACGCCACAACTTTCCACGAACTCACCCACAGCACGGGCCATACCAGCAGATTAAAAAGAATCGGAATCACTTCAGCTACAGCCCATTTTGGCTCAGAAGAATATTCACAAGAAGAACTTGTGGCAGAGATTGGAGCAAGTATGTTAACAGGTTTAGCCGGTTTCGTGGATGTGACTTTTGACAACTCAGCTGCTTATATACAGTCTTGGTTGCGAAAATTAAAAGATGATAAAACATTAATCGTGAAAGCAGCCAGTCAGGCACAAAAAGCAGTAGATTATATTTTAGGAGTTAGCTATAACGACGAAAATTAAATAAAAACAGTAATATATAAAAATCACAAGCACAATCAATCCACCGGCTTTAGAAGCCGGTGGAGGATCAATTGAACATGTTGAACTTGAACTATCGAAAAAGGAGTGGAAAAAATGAAAGTTTTTCAAGTTGTTTATTTTGCAAAGGGCCTGCAAAGGGTATCGATTGTAGTGGCCAAAAACGAAGAACAGGCAGAACATATGGTTTCCAAAGACTTTGATTGGAAAGATCATTATGAATTAGATAGGATCCTTGAATGTGAACTGACAGCTGAAAACATTATCCATACGGAAGTGATAGAAATTATTTGATCAATATTACTTAAAAAACCGTTGTTGAGAATACTTGTAAAAACGCGGATTTTATCCATATAAGACCAACAACACCGGCTAGTACGGTGCCGGTATTGCTTCTCGGATGGAGAAAAAAACGTTCGTTTTTTCTTGATAAAAGCAGGCATCGAGTCCTGCTTGACGGTTGCTAAGCAACCTAAAGCCTTTGAAAGATGATTCGAGAAAGATAAAATATTTAGTAATTAGGTGGGCGTAAATCCATTGGTAAATGCGGGAAGTTCTTAAAAAAGCAGACTCAAAGGAGAGGGATCTGTAATGAAAACATGTCCATATTGCGGCACTAACATAGAAAGAATGGATCGGCAGCATTACTATTGTGATTTTTGTTGTATGAAACTTGATGCCAGGATTGTTAAAGAAAATCATGAGCGCCTAGATGTCCGATTTCGTGAGTTTGCCTTGGCTGCTCATATTGACAAGACAACACCGGAAATCATGACGCTATCCACCTTTGAGCTGCTGTGCTTGCTTAAAATGATACGGCAAGAACGGAATGACATGTATCATCATATGCATGTGTTTCGTCGGGCTGGTGATGCCGGCAGCAATGATTTTAAAAAAGTTGAAAAGGAATCAGGACGGGATTACATTTATTTCACTAAAAAGGCGTTTATTGTGGAAAATATCATTCGGTCGCGTTTAGGTTTTGTCCCCAGACGAATCACTGAGAAATATCTAACGAAGTATCTTGAAAACATCCAAAATGACAAAAAAGGTCCAATGATCATTCGGACCCAGCGTCAAAGCAGTTGAACAAATACGGATTAAATAACAGCTTATATAAAAGGGAAAGTTAGGTATAATATTTTTTAATTCCTTGTTCTTGAGTATAGTATGTTACTCAGGCTCCGGTTGCACTCTCGGAGCCTATTAGCACTTAAAAAATATTGAATTCCATTCATTTTCTAAAAACTCGCTTGAAATATGAGTAAATTAACATTATTGTTCAATAAAAGAATTTTTGTCATTCAATAATGAAGTTTCTGACTTTTGCTTTCACAATATGCACAATTAAATAACCTTATTTTCTTTGATACAACTGTTTTGTTTCCTTAATTATTAAAAAAACCATAATAAAACTCCATCTATTGAGAAATCAGGTTAAGGATGAGTAATCTCAAAAGTGGAGCGTTAGAAGGTTCTTTAGAGGGAAACCAAGGTATTTTAGTTTGCACTAAATTGCTTAAAATATTCAAGATTTATTTTTTTGAGGGGAACGTTAATGAGAGCAAGCATTAAAATTATTTACAGATCAGCTGGAAGCGGCAGCCTGATTTTACAACAAGCAAGCTTCCCATTGAAAGGTAGGAAACCGCATAAGGTAACATTCGATTGGTGGCAGCAAATCAAACGAGAAATGGAGGTCAAGGAGCTGCACCAGGCTATTTGCAATGGCGAAGAAATTACAGACATTATGAAAGAAATGGATCGAAAGTCCAACGGCGCCGATGACTTACAACGGTGAATTTAACTTTCATCCGAACATATGCTAATGTAACCAGGGGTGGTTTATTCATTTAGTCTTTATTTACGCAGGTTTTAAATTTTATTTATAAAAGCAACGGCGCTTTGATGAGAATTACTAAACAGGAGTAGGCGTCTCCGCAGTTTTTATCACCCTGCGAGATATTTTTTTAGATTTGGGTAAATAGTTGCTACTGTTTGTGAGCGAGCTGGGAGTATATCAGAATGCGTTTTCTAGATAAACGTGGCGTGCGGATGCACCCGCAATGCGATTGGAATCCTCCCGGAATGGCAGTCATTTAACGAAAGCCTGGCATTATTGATCGCCAAGCTTTTTTGTTTTATTTATATTTCTGCTTCAACTAACGTGGAACCCCTATATTGTTTAATCATTTGTTCAAACCGTTCATTTTCTGTTGAAATTATATACCGGGTATCCCATAGGCTACTCCCATGAGTTATTTTGGAATCTGGAAATTCCTTGTACAAAAACCTAGCGGATCCCCCTTTAAGGGCTTTAATAAGATTGGGAATATAGTGAGTAGTTTGACAGTCAATAGTAAGTATTACACTATTCATATCAAACTCCATTCCCATTATCTTAAATTCATGTGAAAGCGAAACGTTTTTGAAATAATTTCTAATAAAATTAATTTCTTTGGTTTCGAATGGAATGTTGTTTTTAGTGAAAAAAGCAATATGATATTGCAGAAAAGATTGATGATATTTGTTTGAATTTACTGGCATAAGTACGTAAAATCCCCTCTTTTTTTCCTTATTCATCCAATATATCACGATTGTTGGTTTTTAAAATGTGGCAAAGGAACCTAAAGATGTTTTTTCAATTAATTAATCAATTAATTAAAATCCGGGCTATCCTGTAATTTTCAACCTTTAAGCCGTTTGGAAATCAATTCAGCGTAGGAGGGGCTGGTACTAAACGTAGGAGCTAAATGTGATTAATTTGAATTAACCGTGCTATAATATATTTATAATTTAAAAAATTCCCCACAGTGTTGGAACACTTGGGGATGACAAGCTTTTCAACTGATAAAGTTGATCTGTATTGTTACGCAAAGGGAGTAGCTAACCATGGCAGTGGTGTTAAGAGCTACTTCTTTTTCTTTGCAACGGATATTGATAAGGCTAAAGCAATTGTTCCTTCAATCCAATGTCCGTATTCAGGAATAAGGGATAAAAGCTGATATAGCGTTATACTGTCACCCCCATTTCTTATGGGATGACCAACGTTTTATCGAATCGAAATAGCTTGTATAAATAGTGTACTTACTCTTTTTATCGTTGTCTATAGTGCCAATTATTACTGAAATCGAACGACAAGGATTTAGCGCCCTTCTACGTACACCAAACCGTTTTAGGTGCTGTAAAAAATTTTTTTACTTTTTTTTTCGTCCCTCTTCGGAAGATTGTTGTCAAAATAGTCATATTGATATAATTTGTTATGATTTTTTGGTGTCCTTGGAATTTGCAATAAAAAAAGAGCCATTACGGGCTCCTCGAATTGCTATCGATCAGGAATGAGTGACAGATCCATTTACATTTATTTTTATCTGTTCTGTTCATCCTTTTTCTGTACTGGTGCCTGCCTGGGTTCATGAGTGCTTTTCAATTGTTCAATGTTCTACACTATGGACCATAGTAAGGAGTTTTTTTTAAACTCGGAGGTTCCGCCATCATCGCAAGAAATGGTTTCTGAATTCCATTTCCAGCTCTAAGTACATTAATTGCATGATGCAATTTTAATTTTAATCCATCCTGCACCGTAAAAGGTGTGATTTCTTCAGCTAAATCCTTGAACGTTTTTTTGCTGCTGTTGTAGATGATGTAATGAGGTCCAGCTGCTTTAATGATTTCCGCCAAATCATTCGGGATTTGTTCCCACGAATGAAATAACCAAACATATCCTAAGCGCCATTTCCGGCTTTCAACAGCTGCAGACTTCCACGTTTTCGCACTTTTTAAAAATTGGTGCGGTTCATCATATACAGCAAAGAAAGGGTGCTGCTTTTCTTCGTCTCTAAGTGTCATGGCCAGGTCTAACTTACTGGAAATAAGACTTGCAATTAAATCTACTGCTTCCGGACCCAATTCCTTTTTAGGAACATTGATAATAACTGCTTTCTTTTGTTCCATTATTTCGACTAAATCAATTCCTTTATTGGATTCCATGCATTCGGATAGATATTGGTCCCCAAGGATAATATCAAGTCGATTGTAAATTGGAGATAAAATTTGTGCTCTTCGTTTCTCACTTTCTTTTCCGAAATTCTCAAGTGTTAGTTTATGAAGGCTGTTCGGCATTGTTTGAATCAAATTTTCCCGATATTTATTGTCTTCAAAAATTCTTATAATTTCACTTAGTTTCCCTGTCTTCATTGCCATCACAGCTGCTCGGATGTACCTAGAGGTTTGCGCTCCTGCTTCCTCATTTGATGTATGAAAAAATCCTAATATGGTATTAGCAAGGCGGTTTTTAGCTTTTGGGCTTCGTTCCACTTCTCTCCAGTCCAGGGAGAAAGGAACTTCACCGAGCTGGATTTTTGTTACCCAGTCAGAGTTTAAAACAGTTGAGACTTCTTTATAAATTTCTCCTTTTGCTGGATCGATTGCTAATGCCCCGAATCCATTTTTAACGCATTCCACAATAAAGTTGGCTGCATAGCCTTTTGTTTTACCAGAACCCATTCCACCGATAACAATCCTGGGAAGGCATAAAATATCATGATTTTTAATGGATTCATAAATCCTTATTTTCTTCTTTTTCACCTCGGCATCCCCTAAATAAAGTCCTTCTTTGGTCAAAATTTTAGGGATTTCAAGTTCCAAATTATCAATATGTGGGATGTGGTATTTTTCTTGCAAATCACCCGTCGGCAGCAAATGAAACCGGCTGATTTCTGGAATCGAAAAGTAATCTTTATTAATAAAGCCCCCTATTTTTCTTTCCATCATTTTTTCCCATGCTTTTTTCGGCTTCGTTGTATAGGGCAAGAGATAATTTTCCCCGTCCAGCTCCCGGAATGACATGGTTACCATTCGCATTAAAGCCATGGCCCGGTTTGGCGGTGCAACTACACCAATTCGAATTTCTGTGACATAGGCATCTCCTTTTGTTTTGTTTAATGTCGCAGAACTGAGCTTCCCATCTTTTAAAATCATGGCACGCTCTCCACTGTTTAGATCCACTTTCTCCATTTCTTTTCCGGTGATTAGTTCCGTTGTAATGCTTGCCGCTTCCAGCGCCACATAAGCAGCAATTTTAACCGATGTGCTGGCAATTTGTTTTTTATCAAACTTCAACTTTTGAGGCATTTCCCCTTTTCGAAAACGCTCATATGCATTGGCTGCACTGACAAACCAATCTCTTTCTGCAGGAGTGCTAATGGTTTGGATATATATTTTCTCGTTTTTTTCCAAGGCGTTAATTGTTTCTAACATGCTCGGAATGGCGCCTAAACTTCTTTTATCGACTTTTAGAGAAAACATGTAGTGATAATTGTATGATAATTGGGAGGTCAATACGGGTGGAAGGGTGAATGGATCTTCAGTTACTTCAACCGCTGATTTACTCCATGTGGTTTCCAGTGTTTTTTTCGCCAAGCTTTCGAGTTCTTTTGGCACCGTTAAAACATATTGTGTATTACCTTTTTCTAAAATGGTTTCGAAGCTCATAAAAGGGCTGCGGTTAAATCCTTTTCCGTTCCATCTTTCCAGTGGACTCAAGTAAATACAAAGGGATTGCGCTAAATGTTCTACATTTTTATTATCTAACCGGCTATCCGGTGTGATTTTTAAATGAATCATTTTCCGATCGCTTTCCCGACTTCGACCAGGATTGCCATGATTGCTGGTGCGAATTGCATTCCGATGTACCCCAAAGCTGCCCACTTGATGATGTTCAGTCCTTTTTGCCGATTCCCCGTCATAATGACTAAAAATCCGGCGCTTAGCATAATGAAGCATACGGGATAACTGAGTCCCTGGAGTAGTTGAACAATGGGGTCGAATGCGTGAATGATTTTGTCTGCTACTCCTAAGCCCAAAACTGGCGTAGGAATAGCCATCGCAGGCACGGCTTGTTGCGGTGCTTGGAGCGTGGTTGCGATGGCTCCAATTCCTAACCCGGTCAAGCCATCTAAAAGCATTTTTTTCTTAGCCGGGCTTACCTTCAAAAAATCCTTAATTCCACCAACAGTTTCCACTTTTTCCGAAAAAAACATGATACATAACCTCCTTGTTTTTGGGCATTCTAGAAGCAAGATTATAACGAAAAGGAGTTATTTATATGACAACGTTGATCGGATGGGGTTTGGTTGTAACTGGAGCCGCAGGTCTCGTGGTAAAAGTTTTAACGGATTTAGGGATACTTAATTAATCTAATGTAAATTTGATACCACCACTTTCCTTAATCACCTTTTGATTCGAGTGTTCTTTTTTCCGTTCAATATCTTCTTTAATTAGTTTTTTGACGTATTTGCTAAAGTTTTTTCTCCCGATGGATTTCAGCATTAATGCATCGTCCGGCTTGGTAATGTTAAAATGAACGCTTTTTACACGCACGTTTTCTCTTGGCATAAGCGCCCTCTCCCTTCTTTAAAGCCTATGAGCGCTATGTGTGTCCTTATGTATTGTCCTAAAAATAAAATAAGCCATCTCCTGCTAATAGGGATGGCAATTCGCTATGAGCGCGCTGCTAAAGCGACGCTTCGCTCTTAGCGTATGCTAGAGGGATACTAAAAATGCATATTTAAAGTAAAGCGCCTTAAGGCGCTTTTTTATTCAAAGAAGGAACAGCTTTGCAGCTCGCTTTTTTAAAAAAGTGTGTTTGGAGAAATAAACAAGTTTTTGATTGGTTCTCATTAGGAAAGGTTAATGCTTGTTTACATCGTATTCTTTGGAATGCTCATCTTTTTTGGCTACATGGGAAAAACCGAAAAAATCATTCAATGCGGAAAGTTTAGGAACTATACAAAAGCGGGTCTAATGAGAATCCCCTCTTTTGTAGAATATATATCCTAAAGGTTCGTACAATTGGGCAACATAAAACTTTAATTTTCTCATGTTCAAAAGTTCACAAGTGATATTTTTGAATTATTGTAGTCTACATGTGTCTATTTAAACACATGTAGACTACAAATATGTACACTAAAGTCTTAAAATTTTTATTGTTTTAAGTCCATTTTTTCTCGAAGACGGTTTTCAAAATGCTTATCTACATAGTCGCGGATAAATTGCCCCTTCTTTTCAAAGTCCACTTCTTTTCTAAAAAATCCAGCTTTTTTCATACGCTCTGTTTCAGGTAACTGAGACCATGCTTCGTTTGCTTCTTTTTCTAATTGAATCTCTACCCTTTTTCTTATTACGATCTCTTGGAAACGCTCTTCTCTACGCTCTTCAGGTGACAAAGGTTGAGGTAAGGTATTTAGGAGTTTCTCATAGTGACTTTTTAACTCCTCGACCTTCGTTACAGCAATTTCTTCGAATGCCTTTTTTACTTCTTCAGTTACTTGCCTTTTCAAGGTCTCCAAGTTGTCTACATGTGGTGCTGGTGTTTCTTCCTTCATTGGAAAAGGTCTTAACTCAAAAAAGTTAGGGAGATCATTTGCAATAGCTGTTAGAGACCATTTTTCTTCCCTTCTTTTCTTGATAAACACCGCAATTTTTAAGTCTAATTCATCGTACACTTTTTCATTTGTATCAAACGTACGGTTAACATAATGAAGATGTTCTTTCTCTAATCGTTTAAACCATCCATCTATCGTGTTAATATGTGTATTTGACTGATCTAGGTGCATGTTTAATTCCTCTACAAAATCACTTATTTTCCAAAACTTTTTATCACTCATTTTTTTACCTCCTTGAAACTTCAATTCGGATACCCGAGTATTTTGTGAATCATATGTATTGTAAAGGCTATATGTAGTCTCTAAATTATAAACGATATATAGAATACAAAACACAGATGGTCTACATCATTTAATGAATGATAGAGGTTAGCTATTGATAACTAAAAAACACTGGACGATAAGAGAGGCCACCTGTTAATTTTCGGGTTTTAGTTCGTTTTTTAGAAGAAGTTTATAGAACAATTGTAGAACATAAAGCACAAGTACTCCACATTTTTATGTATTTCTTCAAAATTATAAAAAACGTGGTATTAACAAGATGACTTATTTGTGGATCATATGTATTGTGATGACTACAAGTAGTCTCTAAATTGTAAAGAATATGTAGAATACAGATTATAAGTGGTCCACATCCTTTTAATTGATAAACATTATCAATTAAAAGGGATTAAGAAAAATAAGTTAATTATATGTAAACAATGTATTCGTAAGATTTATATCTAAAATTTATGGAACAATTGTAGAACACAGGGCATATATAGGCTACATTTATTTAAGTGTCTTTAAAGTTCAAAAAGCATGGCGTTGAATGTTTTATGGAGCAGTGTATTACGATGACTACAAGTAGTCTCTAATCTGTGAAGAATATGTAGAATATAGAACATAGGTAGTCTACATATTCTTATAATTGATAATATTTATCAATTAAAGATGATTTAAGAAAAGCAATTGGATGATATGTAGAACTAAGTTTTTTGTGGATCCACATTTATGGATTTATAGAACAAATGTAAAGTATACACTCTCGTGTGTTTAAATTAATTAGTGTATTTGACTTTCTATATGAAATATCCTTTCTCTAATTTTGACTGATTTTGTCTATATAGAAAAAACTCCATCTAAAAGATGGAGTTAGTCATCATCATCGACAAAATTCAGAAATGTTTTTTGGGCGAAATTCTGTAGTGTGCGATTGACTTTAAAAGGGGAGGGATTAGATTCTTCCTCTTCCTCTTTTACTATCTGCTGATTGAAATCAAAACCAACGGTCGGTCTTGTGACTACTTGATAAAGCAATTGGCTAATAAGAGCTTTTGTATTTGGCTGATTCAGCCAATCTTTTTGTTCCTGCGTTAAACCTTGAGGAAGCAATATATTTATTTGGTCAACATTCTCTGTTTCTAAGGCCTTTTTGGCAATGGCATCCACAAATATAGGGGCGATCTCACTGCTGAATTTACGGCCTAGTATTTTCTTTCTGCCACTTAAGTATTTACTGACATGGGGTGGGGTGTCTGATGGTAATCGAAAAGAAATGGTTTTACCAGGTTCAAATTCTTCCATGACTGTTCTCACTCTTTAGTCGTGGCAACTTCTGAAATCGTAATTCCCTTGTTTTGTAAATACATTAGTAAAATTTTATAGTAGGCTTTTGCAATCATCCAGACGCTATCTTCTTCGGAAACGAAACGAAGGGGATAATTATTATCTGCTTGATTTATTTCTGTCAGATAAGGCTTAAGAACGAGCGAACCTCCACCAATTTGATAAGCAAAACGGATCTCTGGGACATTCCGCCACATATCTTTAATCAATTTATATTCTTCTTTGGCTAAGGTTGATAATTCTTCATCTACAATTTCTTTAATGGAAACACGATTACCGTTTACCCATATGTGGTATTGTTCCTCCGGTTGTTTGTTCGTGATAATATCGACTAATGTACGACGGCTTTTAATCGTGTATTTGTATTTTGAATAAACTTTACGGATAATGTTATCCAAATAAGTCGAAACGCCTTTTTTAATGCCGTTGCTGTATTCATTGTCAACTTCGGCTTCAGCTGTAATAATGGCAGAATCAGTAGACAGACCACCAATATCGTTAATTAAGATCGTTTTACCGATTAATTCTTGGTTTTTTGTTGATCCATCATCATTTGTTGTTAAATCGACAAATGCAGCAAATCCCTCTGTATTAACTAGAACTTGTTCGAATTTAATTCGAACGATTATCCCTTCAAGGGAAGGAGTCTTTAAGAATTTTACTTCATGTTGGGATGTTTTTAGTTTTTTCCTAAAATCCTTTGCTTTTCCTCTTTTCGTTTCGTCTAAAGGTAAGCCTGTTGAAAGATAATAAGAAGCCTCAATTACGCCATCTTCTTCAGGAAAATGTTTAACTGCATCATAAGCTAGAGCTGTTAGAAGCATAATAATGGGCTGATCGGTATCCGATTTATCTTGGTCAGGTGTTAGTTCGTCATTGTTTGGATATTTTGCTGCTAATTTTCCGACGGCAAAACTTCCATTTTTATTTTTTAAGGCGGAGGATGTAATTTCAACATGTAGCGCGTTTAGTGGGTTTTTCTCCATTTCCACAATTTCACGGTCAGGTGCTTGAGCTATGACATTCGGGATATGTATCTGGTTGTCTAAACTACCTAAAAAGCCCTTTAATGCATCATTTCCAATATCAATGGACACAAATCTTGTCATAAAAATATTTTCCTCCTCAATTTTCATGTCTTTCATAAATTTTCCTCCTCATTGTATTCAATTTGCATGCAAAAGTCAATAATGTATGCAAAATGTATGCAAAAATAAAACCCATCTGTATTATGATGGGTAGCTCAGTGGAGTTTAGTTATTGATTTTTTTACACCAATTAAAGTTTTTTCTTTTAGCCAATTTAGCATTTTTTCATCATTTTTATTGTTTTGACGCTTCTTTTCTTTCCTTAGGTACCGAGAGAGAGTAGTGTGGGCAATCCCAATTTCTTCAGCTGCGTGTCGAATACTCATATTTAAATGATTCATCATTTGCTCCATGGCTTCGGGCGATAATTTAATTTCTTTTAGATCAAAATCAAAAGCTTGCTGTTCAATTTGGAAAGCTTTCTCCTGGTCATTATTTTTAAGGTTTCCTATCTTTTGTGTTTTTTCAATAACTTCTGCCTCTACAGTTGAAGCTGATTCTCTCATGGCAGACTTTGAACTGCTCACAAATCTTTCTTCTTCCGTTCCTAAAGAAATATTTTTTGGACTAATTTGGTGCATTTTTTCTAAGATGGTTTGATCCAGTATCGCTTGAGAGGGGAGTTCCACATGTTTTTTATATCCTTCGAGCAAGTTGTCTGTTGGATAAATAATAATATTATAGTTGATCCATTCCTTATACCAGCCTTTTTTGCCTACAACTGATTCATCAAAGGATTCTTTATACTCCCAATTCTTTATGACGCCATCTGTTTTAAAATCATCCAATACATTTTCCAACTTATCTTTTTTGTCACTCCAGTTATACCGAATCGGTACATCCATCTCTTTTAATAACGTTGATATTTTAAAAGGTTGTGTCAATTTTGATTTGAGTCGGATTCGCATTTTCCATTGTCGATCAATGTATCGCAGCAGTCGTTTATGTTCTTTTTGTGTTTGATGGCTATATTGAAACACCTTTATATGTAACAAACCAATCATTTGGCTAGAGGCATTTATTAAAGGAGTAAGTATGGCTGTTGGTTTAATTTGTAACGCATAGATCCCTTGTGCTTCACCTGTATTCTTGTCATAGGCCACACGTAGAGCACCAATATCAAACATTCGCTTAAAATCTTGGAAATCATACTGTTTATCCTCTTGAGTGATAACCTTCCCATCGCTTAATGACACCCACATGCTTGATAAAGCGACAACCCTTTTCATAATATTAAAGCGGTCTCGTTCTCGAATGATCAACTCTTTTGCATTTTCCTCAGAGTCCAACGTTTGCCTTAATCGCAGGGCATCGTTACTATGAAATTCAATATATCCTTCGTTGTTTTTAGGCGATACTAGCCATAGATAGGTGATCAAATCAAAAACATCAGCTGTCCATTCATCCAATGCATTATAAGCAGAATCAACCAACCGTATCCAAAGATCTTCTTGATCTTCCTTCAATGCATTGTGTGTTGTTTGAGTGGGACGGAGTTCAGCCATTCCTCTAAAGTTGCCTTTATTATCAATTAGATCAGCAGCCAATTGCCCCGCACCCCTTTCTTTAAATTCTTTCTTTTTCGCTACAATATTCCGTATCATATGATAGTCATTATCCATACTGGTAAGTAAATAATCCTGTTCGATGGTTTGGTCAATCGTTTTTTCGTTTAAACTCAGATTAACCTCTTCAGGAAATTCATTATATATATAACTCGATATGTTAGTAACAATGGTTTCCCAATATCTTAGAACGGCTTCTTTAATCATGTATTTTGTAATATGCTTTTGAAAATATAACCCTTCTGTAAGGAAAAAATATAATGCCTTAAAACTCGGACTCATTCCGTTAGGAGGATATTGATTCCTGATCTCATCTTCCGTCATCTGATAGGCTTCTTTGTACCACTTTTCTATTATCTTTGGCCGTTCTTCAAAAAGATGTTTTGTTTCTTCAAATATAGCAATCTTTAATAATTGATACGGTAAAATTAATTGATCTTCAATTTCTGAATAATTGACTGCAATCAACTATGGACCTCCTTTACCTTTTCATTAGGTTCTTCTTAATGCCCAGAAGGAGTTAGCGTATTATGTTTTTGAATCAAGTCTTCTACAGCTTCATCTAACAAGCGAGACATAGGAATACGAGTAGCATTAGAAAGTTCTTTTAACTTTTCTAGTAAATTTTTATCTAAAGTATTGCCTATTCTTGTTCTCGTTTTTAAATCGCTCATTTATATCCTCCTTTAAAAAAATACGTCTATAAACTTATATAAGTTTATAGTAATCTATTTAAAATAAAAATGCACCACGAATTTGCACCACTTCGTCCAACCCGTGCCCCAAAATGCTCTAAAATGCACCAATGTAAGATTTTTACGTCCAACCCGTGTGGAAAAAAGGTAGTTTTGTACTATTCGAAATTACCATTCCTATCATTTCGTCCAACCCGTGTGTCAGATTAAACTTGATATATCAACGTTTTGAAAAAATTTTATAAAAAATACCATGAAAATGCACCACAAATTCGTGCCACTTCGTCCAACCCGTGTGGGAAAAATGCACCATGGATCTGCACCACTTCGTCCAACCCGTGTGGAAAAAACTTACCATTCATAAGTGAAAACTTAGGTAAATCAATGTTTATGAGTACTTGTTGAAATAGACGAGTACGGAAAAAGTGGTGCATATTTATGATTTTTGGTGCACTTTCTCGTCCAAACCGTGTAGTAAAAAAATTTCAACTTTTTTTTCAATCCCTTGGGGCTCTAAGCTTCAAGGGATTCTTTTTTTTGGTGCATTTTCCCTTAGAGAGCACCCTTTTTCAAAAATCGAGTTCGGTATACTTAATTCAACAATAAGTTCCATGAAATACATGGAAACCGGTGCAATTTATGGTGGCAATAGTAAAGTGAGTTTCCGACAGGAAGAAGGTGTAGATCATAGAAACGACCATGGCAGCTAATTACAAAAGAAGTCCTTTTTCGATTATTGAAATTATGCAGTTCATGACCCATAATGGCTTGCGTCTATACAAAAAAAAGGGATCCCGTCAGTCTATCCACAAAGTGGCTGCTTACGAGAAATCTATGACCGAAATTCCTTATCGTAAAGGCGTAGTATTTGTATCACCATCTAAGGCTGACCTTGTGGAGGGGAAGGGCTACATCGTGACTTCTTACGAATCGCTCCAGGAAAAGTATCAGAACCTGACCCACTGGACGCCTAATACTTATCGTGGTGGCACATACTATGATTTCAAAAGACGTGTCATTAAGGGGCATGAACGGGAAAATCTAAAACAAATCAATGTAATTGGCCTTGATATCGATACGAAGGAATTGGATCTATATGCTCTTTATCTTGGATGTGAGGAATTAGGCTTGCCTCGCCCTAATCTTTTGTTGGAAACGCCAAGAGGCTTTCAAGTATTCTTTGTGCTGGAAACTCCCTTTTATATACATAAAAAACAAGATTACAAGGCTTTAAGAGTTGCTGAGCGACTATCCGAAAATATTCGAAAAGCCCTTAAAAACTATGCACCAGTTGATACCGGATGTGTCCCTTTTGGTTTTTACCGGATCCCAAGAGAAGACAATGTACTGGATTTCTATGACCAACCTACCAATACCAGTGAACTGTTAACTTGGTCTAAACAGTATGAAGAGACGGAAAATCGCAAATTCCTACGAGTCGTTTACAACAAGAGTGGTTCAGCCATCGATCAAACATCATCGGACTGGTATCAGGAGCTTATTCGAGCTACACAGATAGAGAGAGGACATTGCAGTTCCAGCCGTAATAACGCATTGATGACGCTTGCCCTTGCTAACTATGCCAGTGAACGACCTTTTGAAGAAGCTTATGATGAACTTGATCAATTTAACAGTAACTTGTATCACCCACTAAAGAAGAGTGAATTTGAAAGGACCCTAAAGAGTGCGTATTCGGGTAAATATAAGGGCGTTAAACGTTCCTATGTTGAAGGGTTATTGGAGCTTTGGACAGATGGACAAGCTCAATTTAAGGGGAGAGAAGGCTGGTATAAATTCAAGAAACCCCGTGAAGAGAGAGACCGTTCCCATTATAAGGAGTGGGAAGAAGATATCCTTGCCTATTTGGACACACATACCAGCCCTGATACGCCGTTTTTGGAGGCTTCTTTGGTTAGTCTTGCTAAAACCTTTGGAATGTCTGTGTCTACACTTAAGGAAGTTTGCAAGCAATCTACTAAACTAAAAAAATATACAATTGGCCGTGGCCGTGGTGCTGTTACAAAGTTGGCCAGCCGATCTATGCTATTTAGGACCATGCTGATGTTACGTAAAAATCAAATTCGCCAGGCCCAGTTGACGTTTTCCGAACTTTTACCTGTACTGAAACCATTTATTGTAGCACTCCCATTTCCAACATTGGAAGCCGAATTGCTTAATTATGAAGTCGGCATCTTATACCAATCCGGATCTTCTCCACCTGAAAAAATGACTTGTTAAAATTTGTAAAAATAATGAGCCAGTCTGCCAATACATATCTATACTATCCTTTCTTGGGGATTGTGTTTAACATCTAGCTAGTGCTTCTTGGCATCTTATAAAAGTTTTTATAAATTAGAACTATTATTGATTATGATTAATCAATAAGGAACTATTGTTTCTAGGTGAATGTTGTAGGCTTCCGATTGCTTGCTAATAATTAGGTGGAGGGCTGGAACTTTTTCTTGGTGCTCTTGGGTTTTTGTCATTGTAAAAGTTTTGTACAATCTTTCTATTTTGGTAAATAAATTTGGTTTCTTATGAGAAGATTTTCTTAAGGTTTTATTCTTATTAGAACATCTGTTTTTAAAATAGGAAATTAGGACCTTACATTATTTTCCCTAAATGGTAAAATTAAGTTGCAAAATACATTGTAAATAATATTGTAATAGATAGTATCACCATCCCCAATATTAAATACAACTTGGATTGGCCTATAAAACGAGGCCAGGTCCTGCATAATGGTCACGGCTCTCCATACTTACAATCCGTGACCATTATGCAGGACCTTAGATAGATAACCCACTTACCTGATGTAATATATAGTTTTGGGGGAGGGGATGGTGGTGTGTAGTTAGTAAGTAAGTGTGTAGAGAGTAGAGAGAGAGGTAGAGTATGTGAGTGTGAGTGATTGAGAGAGAGTAATGGGGGGGAGGAGTGATAAAGAATAAGAGATAAAAAGAGAAAAGAAGTAAGTATCAGGGAAATGCTGTGTAAAAAAAGCGAGATCAGAAAGGTGGATGGGAATTTTAAAGTAGAAAGTGTAAAGATTTTTATTTGAGAATTTAAAGGTTAATTGAGAATGGAAAATTGTGATCATGAAGGTGAGGGGACGTGTGTGAGATACCACCTGTTTCCATTTTTGATTCCTAGAGATGGGATTGTCTATGAGTTGAAAACAACGATGGATGCTAAGATTTTGTACTTTAAGGATGAAACTTCATGGACAACAATGTTGAGTTTTTTAACTCGTCCTTGGTATAGAAGATTGATTAAACAGGAGTGGATTAGCTGGGAGATCGTTGCGACTAAGGAGCAAATTCGATATTTTGTTTGGGTGCCGGATGAACATATTGGATCGGCATTTAAAAGTAAATATTACGCGGAACATTCTGATGTAGAAATAATTGAAGTGGAGAGTCCTGTGCTTGATTTCTCTCGGCCACATGCAGCTACTAAGTTCTTTACCGAAAGTCATTGGACAATACCCATTAAGACTTATCACAATGAAGTGGTGGATACACAATCGGAGTTAATTGAGTTTTTAGATGGTTTAGAGGAGGATCAGGAAGTTCATATGCAATTTCTTGTTCAGCCTGCTTTTCATACGGAAAAAAGTTTTAGGGGGATTGTTCGACAGTTTTATAAAGAAGGCGCAGCAGATGAATCTTTAGAGCATGATAATGAATTATACTTATCGGCGATAGAGGGGAAGTCTACAAGAATTCTTTCAAGAGTGGGGATCAAGGTTGTTGCTTTTGGAATAAACGAGAAAGATTCAAAAAATTTGATCAAGAGTGCTAAAGGATCCATCGGTACTTTCTCCAGTGGGCGTTTAAATCAGTTAAAGGGACGTGAATGGTGGTGGTTTCGAACGATAAGACCATTATTTCGTTGGGAGTATAAAAACCGTATCCTTCCAATGGAGCCAATGAAAAAGCGAGTCATTTTGGGTTCGGAGGAAATGGCAGCTATCATGAGGCTTCCAAGTGAGAGGGTTCATAGTAATAAGTTGCACCGACTTAAAATGAGATCAACTCCATTGCCTAAAGAATTAAAGGATGTAAAGTTTGATTCTGCATTAGCTATTTCTTTGGGTGAACACGTTTATCATGGAAAGAAGACAGATGTAATGTTTGATCTTTCCACTTTGAGATATCACGCTGCTTTTATAGGAATGTCAGGGATGGGGAAATCTACTGCAATGTACAATTTAGTGGAAGATTTGATCCATCTTGAGGGTGCTGGAACTAGCATTGGGGGAACGATTATTGATCCCCATGGTGACTTATGCCAGGACATTGCTGCAAGAATTCCACCTGAAAAGCAGCATCTTGTTCGATACATTAAATTTTCTGAAGGTAAGATCCCTTTTAATGTTTATGATGTCGATTTTGCAACGGCAGAGGATAAGATTGCTCAAACGGTTGCAGATGTATTGAAAAGAACCTGGAAAGATTTTTGGGGACCGAATATTGATGATAATTTTTTAAATGGCGGAATTGTTTTACAGAGACTAGGAGAAGCGAGTCTTCCCAATTTACAAAAACTTTTGAGTGATCCTTATTATCGTGAAAGTGTTTTACAGCGTTTGGATCGGAGTGATCCGATTGAAAACAACTTGTATCTTTATTTTGCTAATTTTCAAAGGCTCCAAGATCGAGAACTTCAAGCCAAAACGAATTCTACACTGAATAAATTACGGAAAATTACTTTATCTGGTGTACTAGGGAAAATGCTTCGAGCCAAAACGAATGGTTTGCATTTCCGTGAAAGTATGGATCGGGGAATGATCAATTTGCTTGATTTGTCTGAATTGACCAGTGATGAAAAAAAGCTTATAGGCTCCATGTGTTTGACCTTCGCGGAGCTTGCTGGTAAGAGCAGGGCTGATACACCAGCTTATGAACGGCAAAAGTTACCTTATCATTTTGTGATGGTGGATGAAGCGCCTACTTTGATGGAACATAGTGCGGATGCGATCGAATCTTTTGCATCGGAGCTAAGGAAATACAAAACTTCTATCATTTTGGGGATGCAGGGGATTAAAGATCAGATACCTAGGGAAGTTGCATCAGCAATTTTCCGAAATTTCGGAACACTTATTTCGTTTCGATTAGGGGAACCGGATGATGCACAATACGTCAATCGTTCTATGACTTCTGAGGTACTGTGGGAATCGGATTATTTACAGATTGAGCCTTATCACGCTTATATGCGAATGCAAGTTGGGAATGAACGGACACGACCTTTTTTGATCCGTATGAAAGCTCCCAAGCCAGCTCGATATGAAAGTTCCATTCCGGCTATAAAGGAACGGACGATTGCAAAGGCAATGGAATTTGAACGCAAAACGATGGAGTCTTCTTCCATAGAAGACAAACAAGAAAAAAATGAAATCTACGATTCTTATCTTTTGACAGAGGATGAAGAAGCCAAAAAAGATGTTGATTTAATTAAAGTTGAAGTCGCTGCTACTGTTGAAAAACTAGACGTCCTTGTTCATTCCAATGAGTTATGCGATGATTTATTAGCAGGTCATGAAGATGAGCAGATACAGCATGAATCCGGACAATCAGAATCTGAAGAATCTTCAAGTTTGCAGGAAGAAAATCAGAAAGAGGGGAAAACGGATGATAGCAAAAATGATATCATTAACAATGACGATTTTTGGGTATAGTAGGGGGTTTATCAATGGTAAAAAGAATAGGAGAAATGGAAGAGTTATTATTCGTTACTTTACATGATTTGGTATTTATTGATGTAGAGTACTTAGAAAAATATATTTATATTCATCCAGAAGGAAAGCCTTACAGTAAGTTTTGGATATCTAAACAAATGAGGGCCATGGAAGCGGAGGGCTATATTAAGTCATTCCCAGTTGCAAAAGCTACTGTGCAGGGCCGTGATCGCCTTGTTTATACACTGGATACAAAGGGTGTCCAGGAAGTAAAAGAAATTCTCGGTGAAGCTGATTGGGATGCACGGTGGACACAGCGTACACCGACTTATGTTTTTCATTCCATAAGAATGGCACATATTCTTGCGTCTTATGCTTCTCAAAAGGATGACTATTATCAATTTAACGAGTATTTTTCAGAACGCAGGGCATTTCGCAATTATGGTGAAGTCACTACGGATAAGGAAGGAAAGAAAAAGCAATCATCTACTTCGGTGATTCGACCCGATGGAGCTTTTCTATTGGAAAGAGAAGTGAACGGACAAAACGTTAAATTTCTTTATTTTGTAGAATTAGAAAGAAGTCGACAAAGGATCGAAGTAACGCTGAATAAAATTAGACGTTATAACGAATATGTTCGTAAAAGAGCTTTTGTAAATGACGAAATTTTTGGTGATGGTATTCGGGTTGTTCGAGTGTTGTTTGTTTCTAATAATGATACAGAACGAAATAAGATTTTGGAAAACTCGAAAAAGGCAGATTCTCGTGAAATTGAGAAGATTGGTGGAAGTTTGCTATTTGGCACTTATGAGGATGTGATAGCGAATCCATATGGAGACATCTGGAAAGCGAAAAATTCAACTGATTCTAACCAACTTTATCGCTTATATAAGAAAATTGAATGATCTATAAAAATGGAATTATAGAAATCTATGTATCCAATAACTTGATGACACGAGGTGAGGTGATAAGGATGGGATACAAAGTTAAACGCGGTTCGTCTGCAACCAATAATTCAATCAAAGAAATGTTGCTAGGTTTTTTTAGAAGATTTTTGGTGGTTGTTATCGTTTCAGCAGTAATGGTAGCAATCGCATATTTCCTTCTCCATTTGGCCTATGTAAAATTTCCAGTTTTTTCTACAGCTGCAGATCAGGTGATAAAACTTATCAAAGATTTTTATGTAGAGAATGGTCTTTGGACAACTATAGGAGTGTTTGTTTTTATCTGTATTTCTGTTTGGGCGCTTGGAGAAGAGTTGAAGAGGAAGGAGAGGAAGCATGAAAAAACGTGAATATCCAAAAACTGTACTGCGAAAAAAATTGATTAAGTACGCTTTTTGGACAGGTTTTGTATTGGTATTGTTTCTATCAATCGTAGCGATTGTTCGTGTTGGAAATGCTACAGCTAAGGATAATTCGATGCAACAAGTGGACCAAAAAGTTAATCATGCAGCAAGCGAGGGAGCCCAGTCCTTTGCCCAGAACTTCGCTAGTCAATATTTTAATTGGCAAAATACCGATGAAGGCAGAAAAAATCGGATGGAACGTTTGCAGCCTTATCTTGCCAAAGGATTAAATGAACAAGCTGGACTTGTATTTGATGGGATGGAATGGAATAGCCGTTTAACTAAATCACAAGTTTGGAATGTTGAAGAAACGGGGAAGGATACAGCCCTTATAACGTTACGAGTACAGCATATCTTGAAGAAATTACCTCCACCTGATCCAGCAGCGGTAGCAGAAGCTCAAAAAAATAATACAGAGCCACCGAAAGCAACGGAGGAATCAGCAGGTCCTTATGAAAAAGATTTCGTTATTCCGATTAAAACCGATGGAAAATCTTTTGTTGTTTATAAGATACCGTATTTTGTTGCACCAGCGAAAAAACCACAAATTACTTCAGATTCCACGATCGATGAAAATAGCAAAATTCAAGATCCTAAACTCCAAGAAGAAATTACTTCATCATTAAACACATTTTTCAAAGTTTATACAACCGGTACCCAGGAAGAATTATCTTATTACGTGAAAGGTAACGAGATTCAAACGATGACTGGAATTATCACGTTCAAAAAAGTGAAAAACACCGTCATTAAGGCTAGTACATCCTCCAATGAATATCAAGTGTATGCAAACGTCATTTTTCAGGAAAATCAATCAAAAGCTCAAGTTATGTATCCGTATCAGCTAATGTTAGTTAAACAAGATAATCGTTGGTTCGTAAAGGAAATGAAAAATCAATAATACTACATTAGGAGGTTTTTAGGTTATGAACTTTGGCCAAAATATTCAAAATTGGTTTTCTACGCAAGTTGGGGCTTTATTCTTAGTTATTATTGGGGCTGTTGCTATTTATTTTTTGGTAAAGCGTGAGTTTTCTAGGTTTGTAGGTTTCGCCATTTTTGCGATGATCGTTGGAGTATTTGTTTTCACACCGGAAAGCGTTAAAACGTTGGGCGGTAAATTGTGGTCTACTGTTTTCGGCGGTTAGTGAAACCAAAGAAGGTGGGGTGATAGTACATGAAGCCTAAAATTTTACGAACTTATAACAGTGTCTGGAAAGTAGAAAAGGTTTTATACGGAATTCAGGATATTCCTCTGCCAATTCCCTTAACTTATCGACAGATAGGATTCTTCGGCGGTGGAGTGATGATTGTGTGGATCTTAAATCATTTTCCTCCTTTTAGTTTGTTGCATTTGGAATTGGTAGAATACGTATTTTTACCTGGATTATTTACTTGGTTTTTTACAAAACAATTGCTAGATGGAAAAGCGCCTCAGCGATTTTTGATCCGAGTCGTGCAATACCATTTATCGCCACATATACGAAATCGTTATAAAGAAGTGTCAGACGTGAAAAAGCCTTACAAATATGCAAGCAAGGTTGGCTTTCGTCAATTGAGCTACCTTGAGAAAGGTGAAGCGGATGAATATAGAATTTCCAATTAAATATTTTGAAGGAAACCTTGTATTTTCTCAAGACGGTACATGTTGGGCTTACTATCAGTTACCTGGATACAATTACGATTTTTTAGCTGATGAAGAAAAGGATTTTATTTTTACGAAGATTAAAGCTTTTTTTTGGCAAATCAATTTGGATACCCATTTACTTGTCGTTCCAAGCTTTCAGTCGATCCAAGAAAAGCATGAACATTTCAAAAGTAAATTATCAGGTCCATTGAAAGAAGCAGCAATCAAGCATACAGATGATTCGGCACTTCAACTTGAAAAATTGTTAGGGAAAGAAGGTACAGAATACAGGTTTTATATTGGTGTGAAGTTGCAAAAACCTGATCATTTGAATAAAAAAAGCTCCCTTTTCCAGGACATAAAAGAAGCATGGAAAGAGTTTATTGGTGGTGTGAATGAAGTATCTGGACTTGATATCCCTGAAATTACTGAAGATGAAATAAATCGATACCGTAAAGCTGAACGGCGCGTTTATAACAAAGTATCTACACGTTTAAAGGCAGATCCCATTAATGAAGAAGATCTTCAGTGGCTCATTCGCCGGAACTGGTATCGATCCATTGGGAAGGCTCCGATTATCAAAAATTGGAGTCCTGCTTACACAGTGAATTTTAAAGAATATGAAGAAGGTAAGATAACAGTTCGTCGTCCACTGTATCATGATGTCGTGCGTTTATCAGAAGGTTTAGTAGACGATTCACCAAAACGAAATTTGATTTTGAAACAAATTCATGAGGGGGATGAAGTGGAAGGATATGTCGCCTTTTTAACCATCGCAAATGTCCCATATGAAATGCAATTTCCGGGAGAGGAATGGATGTATGTCATTCAAAATCTAGATTTTCCAGTGGAAATTAGTGTACGGACGGAAACGATGGATAATCGCAAAGCGTTATCCGCCGTTCGTAACAAGCAGAAAGAATTGAAAGACCAAGACCGACATGCATGGGAAACTGGAAATGAAACAGGATTGAATGTATTAGAAGGTCGAAAGGAAGCCCAGGAATTAGAGGCTTATTTGCAAAAATCCCGAATGCCATTAATTAAAACCTCGATTATTCTTGCTGTTGCGGCCACTGATGAAGACGAATTGAAACGTCGTTGCGATACCATAAAAGACATGTATCAAGATATGATGTTTCAGATTGAGCAGCCATATGGTGATCAATGGTTGGCTTTCAATGAATTCCTTCCAGGGGCAAAGAGGTACATCAAAGACTATGTTCATTTCATGGAACCAGCAACTGTTGCTGGTGGTATGTTTGGGGCCACAAAGCAGCTGGGTGATGGAGAAGGTTTCTTTATCGGAAGTACAGGGATTCTTGATCAGCCGGTTTATATTATGCCTAATCGAGCAGCCCAAGGTATTCGCGGAACCAAAACAAATGCGCTTTCAGCAGCGTTTCTAGGGTCGTTGGGTGGAGGTAAGTCTTTTTGTGCCAACCTCATTACGTACCTATCCGTTCTTTCTGGGGGAAAGGCCCTGGTCATTGATCCTAAAAACGAACGCGGTAATTGGAATCGAGATTTATATGAATTAGGTGAACAGGTAAACATTATTTCACTTTCTACCAAACCCGAAGATAAAGGGAGATTAGATCCATTTTCCATTCATGATGATATAAAAGAGGCTGAAACCCTTGCACTTGATATTCTCACGTTCTTAACCGGTGTGAGACTTGATGATTCTGGAAAGTTCCCGAAGCTGACTCAGGCTGTTCGTTCGGTTTCAGAAGGAGAAAAGCCATGTTTAAGTAAAGTGGTTCAAACATTATTAAACAGCGAAGACAAGGTTTCAAAGCTATTAGGCGAGCATATTCGATCTTTTAGTGAATTGTCTTTTGCTCAGCTACTTTTTGGTGATGGAGAGAATGATACAGCGATTAACCTTCAGACAGCACTAAATGTGCTTCAAATTCAAAACCTTGAATTGCCGGCACCAGATACCCCACAAGAAAAATACAACTTGTCTGAAATGCTTTCCATTGCGATGATGCTCCCAATTTCATCATTCGCTTTAAAATTCATTCATAGCGATCGCCACATTTTTAAAACAGTTTTGCTTGATGAAGCCTGGGCGGTATTGAATACAAGTCAGGGGAGCCATTTAGCATCGCGACTTGTACGTGCAGGACGTTCAATGAATGCTGGTATTTACTTTGTTACGCAAAATGCGAATGATTTGCTGGATGAAAAGATGAAGAACAACATTGGGATGAAATTTGCATTTCGAAGTACCGATCCGAAAGAGATTGAAAATGTTCTTTCCTTGTTGAACTTAAAAAATACAGAATACAACGCATCGACTTTGAGAGAACTTCAAAACGGTCAGTGTTTATTCCAAGATATTACTGGACGGGTGGGGGTTATATCCATTAATGCTTTATTTAAAGATTTGTTTGATGCCTTTGATACACGGCCACCAGCTGAAAGAATTTACGAAGATGAAAAGATCATTCTTGATGGGAGACTTCCAATAGATAGTCATGAACCGATGAATGATGACAACTCTAAAGAAGAGGTGTTTATATGAAAAAATTTATTTCCATTTTGAGTATTTCTTTTCTTCTTATTATTACTGCAGCTTGCAGTAATAATAAGGTAAATGGTAAAGGGGAAAATTCTACAGATGTCCCGATTAAATGGGTTAATGCTTTGATTCAAACAGATGAATCAAAAATGCTAAATTTACTCAATGAAAAATCAAAAGCATTAGATCCTAAGGATAAAGCAGATAACAAAGAAACTATCAAACATTATAAATTGACTCAATGGGAAGTAAATGATAAAGATTACTTTTATAAAATTGAATACCAAGACCCTACTGATAAGGATCGTTTAAAAACAGAAGAAATGGAGGTAGTTAAGACTGACAACGGATGGAAACGTACTAAATACGGAGATATATATGATTTTGACAAACTTGTAAAGGACTTAAATCCAAAAGTACTAAGGGAGCTGCATGATTAATGAAAAGACTACTGAAGGTTTTCTTTTTATTTGTGGCATTGCTTCTTGTGGTTCAAGTCCCGGTTTCAGCAGAAAGCCTTCAAGATAACTTAGTACCTCAGGATGGAAATGCGAAATCAGTAGGAGAGGTTCAATTAAAATATAATGATTATCCACAAGCTAATTATAAACTCGATACATGGGTTGATACCAATGGTGATTGGATGCCGTGGAATTGGGCAGACGGGGCAGGTAAACAAATCTATATTGCTTTAATGGAAATTATTAATTCTATTTGGATTGTAAATAGCTTACTAGGGTCTTTTTCGATGAAGATTGTCCAAGAAGCGTTTCAACTCGATTTTGTTTCCAATGTGTGTGATCAAATTGGTGAAGCTATTCAAAATATTGCTGGTTTTGGACCTGGTGGCTTCATGGTCAAGGGATTATGGCCTTTGCTTGTGACAATTGTTATTGGAATTGTTGGTGCTTGGGCGACTTACGTTGGTATGGTAAAACGTGAAAGTACTCGTGCGTGGGGTGGATTGATTTCTTCAATGATCATTTTCGTTTTTGCACTTGGCTTCTTTTCTAATGCTCCAACTATTTTGAAGGGAGTTAATAGTTGGTCTAGTAATCTTCAAAGTGAAATATTGGCCGTTTCTGCAAGTATTGTTAATCCAGGTTCTTCTTATTCAGAAGAAGAAGGAATTGCAACCATACGCAATCAGATGTTTGACTTGATGGTAAAAAAACCTTATCTCTTAATGCAATATGGCACAACAAAAGTGGAGGAAGGACGTGTCAATGAACTTCTTCAGATTGACCCTATTATAAATGCACAAGACAGAAGTGAAAAGGCAAAAGAAGAAGTACAAATAAAGAAAAATAAAATGATGTCTATTGATGGAGTTTCTCAGCGTGCAGCTTTCGTTCCGTTGCTTTTCATCGCCAACAGCATTATTGGAATCTTTTTATTGATCGTTTCAGGCACCATCATTCTTTATCAGATGATATTCCTTGCATTGGTACTTTTTGCTCCGGTTCCGTTGCTTATGGCAATGGTTCCAAGATGGCAACAATCAGCTTTTGATTGGGCAATGAAAGTATTACATGCCCAGTTAATGAAGATTGCCATTGCCCTATTGTTAACGATTATGTTTGGCATTTCTGCCATTTTATATCGTGCAACTGATAACGGGGATTTAGGTTATTTAGGTATGATGCTCCTTCAGATCATTTGTTTTGTAGGTATTTGGGCGAAACGTAAAGACCTGTTTAACGTGGTGTCCACGGCAGTGAATAATGTCCAAAGTAGTACAGGAGCGACTTTACAAGGTTATAAGCAAAAATATCGTGAAGCTAAAAATATGGTTCGTACAGCTAGAAATGTGATGGATCATGCTAATGGCAGTGGTCGTATGCGTAATCAACCTTTAGCACGACGTCAGGTAGGACAGAGTAAAATAGGTATTCTGGATAAGGATCAGTTAGCAAAAAGAAAAAAACAGTTCAAATCAACTAAAGATGGTCTCAAGAGTGCTGTTGCTGGTGCAATGCTTGCAGATCGTAACAACGAAGAATTTACAGAAGGTCAAGAAATATCCAAAAAACATACAGGTATTGAACATACATCAAATGTTGACCGTGAACAGTTAATGGATCGAACACAAAAAACTAAACAACATGATGAAAATGGTAATATTACATCAATTGAAGATTTACGGCGCCGACGTTTAGACGGAGGAAATCTTCCAAATGTTCCTTTAGCAAATCGTAAAAGATTAAGAGATGTAAATATGGAAGATACTGCTACACTAGAACATTCAGATATGCACAATCCGGAGCTTACCGATCATTCACAGGGTGGACAATTAAGTGAACACAGATCACTTGTACGGTCAGTTGACCATGGTGTTTCTCAAGATACAACGAATCGAGAACGATTGATAAATAACAGTAATGAAAAAAATATCAAAGATAAAATTAATCACCAATCCATTAATAATGATCATAATGAGCGCACTGTTAATAATGTGACAGAAAGAAATAATAACGTAACGGAAACGAATCGAAGCATTCAGGATACAATCACCGAAAGAGAAAATGTTTCTAAGGAAGCTACAAGACGAACTGAACAAAATTTAAATCAACAGAAAATCAATAAAACGGTCAATCGTGAAAATACGAGCAAAAATAAAGAGAGGGAATAGGACATAGCACTAGGAGGACTAGATATGTTTGGATGGGATTTTGAAAATAGCAAGAGTGACAGGGTAAAGTTGTTTCTTTTTCTTCTTGTGATCTTTCTAGTGATAGGTTTTTCTGTATTGGCTTTTTTTCGAACCATAAACAGGGATAAGGGTCCTATCGACCAACATCCTATATATAAAGCACCTAAAAATCATAACAATTCTCCAGCTACATCTTCTGTTCATAAGGATACTGATTCTTCCATTAATGGATCGAATGATTATGACCAATCTGAAAAATTCTCCAATGAAGAACTGGAAGCCACAAAAAAGATTGCTGTTCAATTTGTTACTGCCTTTTATCCTTACAATGCCGATAAGCCCCAAGAGTATCTTGAAAATTCCAAACCCTATATGACGGATGATTTATATCAAAAAATGAAACGGAATGGTAGACGAGAAGTGCTTGAACGATCCTATTTGACGGTTAAGAGCACCCAGGTTACACCGGTAGTCAATAAAAGCAGTATGATTGTTCGCTGGAATGTGATTGTAACCGGGGAAGCAAAATCGACAGATGGAAATATAACAGCAACAGAAGATTGGTATTTAGTCGGGTTACGCAAGGTCAATGGGGATTGGAAGGTAGAGGATGTGAGAGTAAATGTCCCAAACTAATAATCCTAATGATTTAGAAACGGGAGGAAGTTCGGCTTTTAAAAAAGCTGCCAATGAAGCTGGAAAAATGGTTGTTAAGAAGGTCTCGAAAGCATTATCGACAAAGGCAGTTGCTGCAGCTGGGTCCTCCATTGGTACACCCATTATCTTTGGAATGGTCATCGCGGTATTCATCTTGCTTGGTGGTATGGTTATGGCATTTATCGTCCTATCTTCAGCTGGAGAACAAGGGGCCAAACCAGGAAAAGGCTATTCTGGTGGAGAAATATCTGATTTTGGAGTGAATGAAATTCCATCTCAATATATACCAATCTATAAAGCTGCTCAAGAAAAATATGGTGTACCATGGAACTTACTTGCGGCTGAACATCGAGTGGAAACAAGGTTTTCCACATTGAAAAATATGGTCTCACCAGTTGGGGCAATCGGACATTATCAGTTCATGCCTTTAACATGGATTGGCTGGTCATACCCCGGAGGAAATGGTTTAGGTAATGCGCTTATACCCAGCAATATATTGACTGATCCAGCCATGATTAAGAAATATGGCGGTTATGGTGTTGATGCAAATGGGGACGGGAAAGCTGATCCCTGGGATATAGAAGATGCCATTTATTCTGCAGCCAATTATTTAGCTAAAAATGGTGCAGCTGAAGGTCGATTAAGGGATGCGGTATATGCTTATAACCATGCTGATTGGTATGTAGAAGAAGTGCTTGGGTTTGCGGAGCGATATGTTAAGGGATATGTTGCCGTCGATACCAGAGTAGCAGGTAGTGGAGGAAATACAGGTGTTGCTGTTGTAGATGTAGGGAACAAGTGGATCGGAAATTCTGTTTATGTTTTTGGTGGTGGGAGGAATCAGAGTGATATTGCCAGAGGACGCTTTGATTGTTCATCTTTTGTTCATTGGGCTTTTGCCCAGGAAGGGGTTAATCTCGGCCCTTTAGAATCCACTAGTACGGATACTTTAAAATATTTAGGAAAACCGGTATCCCCTAATGAAATGCAGCCAGGTGATCTCGTATTCTTTGATACTTATAAACCGGATGGACATGTCGGTATCTATATAGGAAATGGAAAATTCATAGGAGCACAAACCTCAAAAGGTGTTGCGATTGTAGATATGACGAAAGACTATTGGAAAGAGAGATTCAATGGTCGCGTGCAGCGAATTTAAGGTAGGGCTTTCCTGCCTTTTGTTGGTTAACGTCGGGAGCTTCAGAAAGCAGCACAGAAGTTCAAATTTCAGCTGCTAATCTATCCAGTTTTGAGCGGAAAATAAGCAAGAACGAAGCTGGATTTATGAATGAGTTTGATTTAACTATAAGTTTTAACGGTGTAAGTAATACAGATCATGTATTTGTCAGGACAAAGTTTTTATATGTGAAGGGTGAAGGTTGGAAGAGTGACAGTATTGAATATATCGGAGAAATAACTAGAAAGGCAGGGGAGACCAGTGAATAAATCAGAAAAGACTTTTAAAAATACTTTAAAGAGAGCAGAGCGAATTGCAAAACGAAACAAGATTTATATTAAAATTGCTTTCTGGACCTTCATGTTGATTTCAGTTTATAGTCTGGTTTGCGCGGTGTGGTTTCAGTCATTGGCTTTTCTAATTTTTATCCCGGTTAGTTGGCTGTTTTATGAGCTTTACTCAAGATTTATGAAGTTTCATCAAAAGACTGTGGAAAGATTGAAAGAAAAGCACAAAAATTATTTATAAAACAACTTTTCCGGTTTTTGTAATTCTCTGTTATCAAACTGTTCTTTTCCATTAACTAAACTGTAAATAAACCATGATATAGTAAATACGTTCCAAATTCCAAACAGTTGATCTCTAGTAGAAGCCCGGTTCCCTCCTTAATAGGAAAGCCGGGCTTTTATTACTTTGACAGCCAGAACAGCAAGTAGGCCGAAAAATATTTGTTGAGTGGTCGGCCCATGTGTATTCCTCGCAACATCTTACCCGTTATTTTGGCTAACGGCCAACTGTTTCAGTAAAATAAAGTTATTTAAAAACGCTTATTAGGTTGCTCAACTAAAGGGCCAGATTGTTGCACAACACATTTAAAGAAAATCGTTATGGTTGAAGAGATTGTGAGGGTTTTCACTTAAACAAACGGGGCAGAATAGTTTAATAACGTATGGTAAAATAATACAAAAGACTTGGGGCAAACAGAAGCCGAAAGGGATGGTATATCTTTGTATTCTGTAATTTTTTTCTCCGCAGCGTTTATAATAATTGTTTTCTTAGCTATGGCAAAGACAATTAAAGATAGTCAACATAGGGATAGGGATAAGTAATGTTTATCACTGTTATTTGTTTAAATAGCAGGGGCAAGAGTTAACAACTAAAAGGCTTTGTGTACAGTTCTTTTTTATTCGACTAACGGGGCAGGTTTGTGAAAGAAGGAACTGGATAAATGTTTAGAGAATAATTTATGGGGGTGAGGTATTGTGCTAAATAAACCTCAAATGAGGGTAATGGATACGTTGTAACAAAAATAAATCGCTCTGAGAGCGATTTGCAACACTACATATTAAAGTTACCCTTTTTTACGTTATTTCTTCTTACAATCGACTTATAAAGTAGAAATCCTTGAACCACGCATAATATCAGAAGTAATACGATTCCTAAAATATTTATTTGGTTTGCTAAGGATTCGAGGGATGTCCCTTTTTTAAAAAAATTCAGGGCTATCGGCGCTGCTAGATTGTGAGTTAGATAACGTACAAACCACAAACAAAAAACCGTTAATACTGCGTTAAGAAAACAAGATGAAAAATCTTTAATAGTTGCAGTAAAAATAATGGTGATGATCGTCAGCAATAAATAAGTTACCAATAAACAACCGGTTAATACTACTATTAACTGCAATCCCCTTCACTTCGCTTCCGTTTTGTATAGGAATAACAATCCTAAATATGTCTTAAGGATTTTGTTTTGATATTATTGAAAAAGTCGTAAACGTTGTTCTTCACCAATCAATTCAAATGACATGTATATATCCCTCCCAATAATTAACTATGATAATAGAATATAATAAAATTTCAGATATTTCCATATTAAGGTATTTAAAGTAGTTTTTTTTTCTAAAGAGTTTGTGAATAAATGTACTTACACTAAAGGGTGCAAGAGTTGAAGACCAGCTGCAAACTAGGGGGGTCTTTTCTTATTGCACTAAAGGTTACTTGAAGAAGGATTTTTCTTTTATAAGGAGAACTTTTACTATATTCGAGAAGTTTGATAATGCACTTAATTATTTCTTTATGCAATTAATCGAAAAAACAAATGAGGTAAGCCAAGTGAATAAGAAAAAATTGATTATAGTAGGACTTGTTTTGATATTTATTCCTCTGGTAATTTGGATTTCTTATCATATTTATATGACTTTCTTTGCAGGTCCTACTTTAAATTATTTACCTAAAGGGGAACTAATCAAATCAGTGGACTCTCCAAATAAACAATACACTTTAAAGGCTTATGTATCTAGTGGTGGTGCAACCACTGATTTTGCCATTCGAGGCGAATTGAATTTTAACAAGGACGATAAAAATCCTAAAAATATATATTGGAACTACCACGAAGAAACTGCCAAAATCAAATGGGTAGATAATGACACTGTTGTTATAAATGGACATAAATTAGACGTTCCTGATAAAACTTTTGATTTTCGCCAAAATTAGCATTTTAACTGGATTTCATACTAATTTATCGGAGGCATTACTGAAACAACGGTAATGCCTTTTCTTCTTGAAGTAACGGGGCAGGATAGTTGAGGAAGGGAAAGCTTACAAGATGGGAATAATTATTTATAAGTAAGAGTAACAAAATGATTGCGAGGTCTTACATAATGGAAAAAGACTTTATTGAAATAGGTTCAAAAAAAATCTCATTATTCGATATTAAAAGTTATGAAGTTACAACTGAACAGGTAAAGCGAACTTATACAGAGAAACAGAAACGCAATTGGTTTGTTCGCATAATTTTACTTTTTACAAATCCTGGATTTGTTAATGAACCAAAGGAAGTTGTAGTAAGTCGTATTATTCCTTGTGATGTACTTATTATCAGAACTGTTCAGGGGGATGAATACAGGTTCTCTAAAAATGATTATGTATTTGATATACAAGAAAAAGTAAGGGAATTGAACAATTATTTATAATAAATTGTTTTTGCTACCCTATAATATCCATATATTGATGGTACAAAGTGTCCTTATTTTGACGGAGATTATGACCGACATCATATCTTAACTTAAGAAGCGAGGCATTCATTAAAATGAAAAACATTGTTTTTCTGTTCTGATACTTCGAAGCAACTTACATGAAGTGGCAGGCATTATAGACTGTTCTGGAATTTAAATGATGCAGGTTTTGGCAGTAAGGTTGTAAGACGTATTAAATTATTACACAATGCAAAATTGTATAGGTGCATATATTTATACATAATTGCCAAGCTATGCTTATTGTATTAACGCTCCCAGTTTAATGGAATAAGGAGTTTTTACCAAAACTAGGTTAATATTAATTTTTTGGAGTTAAGATAAATAGGATTTCAGCTTTGGCTTGGAATCCTATTTAAATTATATAAATTTAATCGTTACTTGAAGTATTTTAGCAGTATAATAGTACTGATATTTCTACAGATATTTACAAAAAAAGGGGACAATTTATGAAGAAATTAACCTACTTATTTATGGCGTTTTTATTAGTTTTCCTTGCAGCTTGTTCATCAAATGAAACAACTAGAAAAGAGGAAAAAGTCAAAATAAATAAAACTCAAGAAGTTAGCAAAAAGACTGCATCCACTGTTGAAAGCAAAAAAAGTACACCTGACAATAAAGCTGAAAAAACCACTAGTGAAAGCGCAGTCAGTCCAAGTGTTCCAGCCACTAGTACACCAACAAGTGTTAATGGTGACTTTGACTACAGTAAATATACACTAATTGTAGTAGATGGTGGAGATATGTCAGGTTATAGAAAGCCGAATGTCAGAGTTGATGTCGGGTTTGGGGACAGGGAATATTGGGCTTTTACAAATGAATACGGGCAGCTAATTCGTGTTGAGGCAAAAAATATAACACTCCAAAATCGGAATACTGATCATGTTTTGTCATCAGGTAGATATTACTCTAAAGAAGCAAATGTTCCTGGTACAGAGAGTCCAAACTTGGATAAAGGGCATGTGATTGCCGACTCACTTGGAGGAGTATCAAACGCATATAACATTACACCTCAGGACAGCACTCTCAACAGGCACGGCGATCAAGCTTATATGGAAAAAGTGATTCGAGATGCAGGAGGTTGTACCGATTTTGTCGCAATTATTTCATATCCAAATCCTCAGACGCAAATTCCTAACCATTATAAATTCACATACAAAATTCAGGGCAGATCCATTACAGATGAATTTGACAATGTAAACCCAGATGAAGTGAATAAAAATTTAGGGAAAACGGCAGGTACGAGTAGTACGCCACCAACGCCACCGGCAAACGGAACGGTAAGAAGCAATGAAGATCTTAGCAAGGTGGATACTAATCATAATGGAAAGGTTACGATCGCTGAAGCCAAAGCTGCTGGTTTTAAAATGCCAATTACTCGTGATTCATGGCTCTATAAATATATGGACGACCGAGATGGTGATGGAGTAGTAGGTGAATAAATTGGGTTATGCGGCGATTCATTCTTCTTATTGAAGTAACGGGCAGGGGATTAAAAGGATAAAAATTGTAATGTTAAAAATGAAGGGTGAAAAAATGAATACCAATAGAGAAATTATAGAAGAAAAAGACGAAAAAATTGCACAGCTAGAAAGACTATTAATAGAATTAAAAGAAGCACAACAGCAAAGTGCTGCAACTATTGCGATAGATCATAACTTAAGATCTGTATCTCCACCGAAAGGAATATTTAAGTTTTTCTTTAAAGCTGTTGTATTTAAGATTATTTTGGCCATCCTTGTTCTTTTAATCATCACTTTAGGAGTAATTTGGCTATTTGCGGGCAGTACCTTCAAACATAAGTCTGTCACGTTTGTTGAACACGTTCAAGAGCTATCCACATTGGCAACAGCTGAAGCCTATACGAAAGCGGTTATACACGAAAAGGATAATAAGATTTTCGGGAAAGACATCTCTAAGGATTTGCCAGGAACAAAACGTGAAGTACTATTAATTATACCTGGGACGGTAATTGCTGGTGTTGATTTGAAAGGGATTACTTCTAAGGACATGGTTATTAATGAAAAAACAAAAGAAATAGATATTACCCTTCCTCATGCAAAGCTCATCCAGGACCCATCATTACAGATGGATAAAGCACAAACCTATGAAAATGGTGGGCTTTTCCGTGCTGCTACTAAAATGGATGAGGGGTTTAAAATGGCAGCTGATGCACAAGAGCAAATTCGTCAAGATGCCATCTCTAGTGGTCTACTAGATACTGCAGAGAAAAATGCAAAAAAAGCGTTAAAGGAATTTTTTAAGAATATGGGTTATAAGGTAAATGTCACGTTTAACTAATAGGACGGCCTACCCATGCTACTTGAGACAGGCCTGTTCTGTAATTTAAATTGGGGGAACCATTGAGGTTTGTCAAATTCTACTTATTGTAGAAATCGCCAATCATTAACCAAATAACAAGAGTAAAAGATGGAGATTGCTGCGGCAGTCTTTTTTTGCTTGTTGTGCTAACGGGTGCTCTAATACAATAAAGAATAAAATTAAAGATCTAAAATTATGCGAGTTTTTATGCACTACTTGCGTATTTTTGGCTTTCTTACATTTATAAAAGATACTGCCAATAACAGTATTTTTAACTGCCAGTCGTTGTAACTACTGGATTTTAAGTGAGAATCACGACAGGAATGCTTCACTTTTAATTTTCAAAATATACCACACTCTAAAAAAACTATCCTTTTTCTGTGCTACATAGTGAACGGAGTAACTTGAAAAAAGTCGATTATTTATGTCCAAATCGTACTCTAAAACCCCCTAATTTGGACAACTTAAATGTCAATGCTACTTTTTGGGCTAAAATGCTTAAAAACTGGACATTTTAACCCAGCAAAATGATTTCCAAAATTATATGAAAACAGGAACTGGACACGTTCGCCGTCAATAAGAGGACATCTTTTATCGTCAACTATTGGACAAAATAGCTTAGTAGTAACAATAAATGTTTAAAAGTCTTATTTCGCTAACGGATGCTATTCTTCAAGAAGGAGAATAGCTTTTTCTTATTGAAGTAAAGGCCTTTAGCGAAAGAAGGTATTTTATTTCCTGCTAAAGAATTTATAGTTAAATGGATTTTTCAAATGAAGTTGCTGGAGGAAAAGGATATGAATCAAAAAGAGTTTGAATCGGTCATAAAACAACCACCAAATGTTAGGTATGAGTATTTTATTAAAAAGGTCGTAGATTATGAGGAAGTTTGGGGGCTATATGATGATGGTTGGGCAACTGCACAGGATGATGATGGAAATATGTTGATTCCTTTCTTTCCTAAAAAAGAATTTGCGGAAAACTGTGCAGTTTATGAGTGGAGTAACTTTAAAGCTGAGCCAATTGAATTGGCTGGGTTTATTAATGAATTTCTTATTCCAATGAAAGAAGATAGAGTTAAACCATCCATATTCCCGACAGACAATAATACAGCGGTGGTCGAAATAGATGTAATTTTAAGGGACTTAAATAATGAGTTAGAAAATTATTAATTAAAGACTATTTTTGAGAATCAGAAGTTTGTGAAAAAATGTACTTACGCTAACCCTTTACTTTAATAATGGTATTCAGCAATTGGGCGCTATTCCAGTGCAAGGGATTGTGTCCTTTTTAGTTAACATTTTTGACAAGAGTACTGCACAATTGACTCAGAGGAGGGAAGTATTCGAATTGAGAAACTTATTGTTGATCCCAATTTTTATTAGCATTATTATTTCATTTTCAACAGGCTGTTCGCATAATAAACCTAACGGAACAACCTCCACAACTGGGGTGGCAAATGGAATAAAAGACGAAGACCAATTCATCAAAGCCCAAAAGTGTGTTGGTAATGAAAGTAATTTTGAAGAATTTAGAAAAATCACAAATGGAAAGCAAGTCCATAAAGTAAAGGAAATTCTAAATGAACTTAAATGGGAATATGCAAAAAGAGATACTCTTCAACCGCCTGATTATCAATTTGTTTTTCAACCTAAAGACCCTAAAATAAAGGTACATGCAATATTGAACAAAATTTGGATTACTCCTGATAAAGACAGATTGGTGATTGGTCGAGGTGATAATCAGTATGCTCTTCAATTAACAAAAGAACAGTCAGCAGTTTTATTTGAAATTATATCAGGTGAAAAATTAGTGAAATGAGCACAGACAATGTTACTACTTTCTTATTCAACCCAGCTAATAGAAACTACCCAGTTATTCCATTAAAGGGCGCTTTTATGAAGTAACTAAAGCCTAATTTCTCGGTGTTGTAAACGAGAAATTAGGCTTTTTTATATTTGTTGGTTGACCCTAGGATAGCACGTTTTTTCTTGATCAGGTTAACTAAGTTAACTTAGTTTTATTGTTAACCTTTAATGATTCGATTTCTTTTTCGTTCGCCTGGAACATTTCTCCAAGGGTATTTATTTATATATCTAACCAGTTGTGAACCAGTCCTTTAATATTGCCTGTACTATCTTGAAGTTCATCAAAGATTATAGAAAGGAGGGCGAAACAAGAAATTTCTTCATTGTAGGGATTATTTTTATTGATATATTTTAAAGATAGCCATATGTGTTTAAAGGTCTTTTACCAACATGCATAACAGGGGACGGACATCGCTCCGTTCCCTGTTTTTAACTTATTTATTTTCTGTTTTTCCTTTACCTGTATCTTCATTACGATCAAATTTTTCATACAATCGAGCGAGTTTTTCATTGTATTGATCATGCACTTCTTGAAGCTTTTCTTGATATTTTCTTTCCACTTCTAAGATAGCACGTTCTCTTTCTATATCTTTCGAGTTGGTTAACTGAGTTAACTGGTTTTCAAAGTTAACCTTTAATGATTCGGTTTCTTTTTCGTTTACTTGGATCGTGCTGCTGAGCTTTTCTGTCAACTGCTCAACTTGTTTACGTTGATCTTGAACTGTTGCTTTTAATTGATGGATAGAAGATTCAAAATTACTTTCTTTTTGTTCAAATTCTGATTTCATTTGTTCTTTTTCTGCTGCATATTTCTCTTTCAACTCAACGTTCTCCGTAGCAAACCCTTTATATTCATTTACTAATGATGATAACGTATCGATCTTTTCTTTGTATTCCTGAATAAGGGCCTGGTTATTATCGTTTGTGGATCTTAATCCTTCCACTTGTTCAGATAAAGCTTGTTTGTCATTCTCAGATTGCTTTGAATCATCTTCTAATCGTTTTAATTCATCTTTTAATGTTTTAACATTACCCTGCAACTCAGAAATAGTTAACTCCTTGCTTTCTAGCTTGGTTTCTAATCCCTTCATTGCATCATCTTTTAAGTAATTAGCACGTTGAATCATATTGGCCACTAACTCATAAATGCGGGTAGTGTGCTTCTCTAATTCTGTTAAATCTTGCTTATAATCTCCGGAACCGTCCTTTAAGCTTTGAACCTCACTTACTGCTACAACTTTTTCAAACCACTCTTTTGAAGAAATCCCGGAAATATCGATCATATTCTTTACTTTGTCATATATTTCTTCACTTACTTTTACCCCAAACGTTTTGTCGGACATTTTTTTCACTCTCCAAAAGTTAACTTATTAACTATTATATATCAATAGGTTAACCGTGTTAACTAAAGTTAACCATTAAAGCAAAAATATATAAATAAATCCTAACAATTGTCACCTGTTATCCACCAGTCGAGCATTTTCCCATCATCTTCATCCCAGCATACCCAAATTTCCGTATTGTGACCTATATCCTCTTCTAACCATTCAAATCCTTCAATCAACACATAATCATTTAATTCATCATCCCAATCCATAACGGGGATTTTTAAAAGACCTGGTAGTTCTGCATCTTCGGTAAAATAATTTTTAGAAATCCATTCATGTAATTTGGTACCATCGGAAAATTCATCAACTGTAAATTTTTCTAAATCAAATTTCAATTTCCTTCCTTTCCTCCCTATAATTGATTCATTTTATTAATTAAGTCGTCTTTACTGGGGTTGGTATAAAGCAAAGTCGTATGAATATTGGAATGTCCTGCCTGGTTAGCCACTTCGTGAACGCTCATGCCTTTATTAATTGCATGAGAACAAAAGAAATGCCGTAAATCATGTGGAGTAATATCTTTCCGAAGCTTTTCAGCGTATTCTTTAAAGAGTTTATTAACCGTTGTTCTATCCATTTGTTTATTTCGATTGCTTACAAAGAGCTGTTCATTTTCAATGCCTTCTTTTTCACGTTCCTTTAACCAGGATTGAAGAGCTGCTTTTACTTTATCATTCATAAATACTGTTCTTGATTTACTACCTTTTCCGTTTTTTACAAGAATCTCACGAGACGTAATATTAAAATCATCCAATTTGAGGTTAAGAGCTTCAGAGATCCGTAATCCGGCATAAGCAAGAAGGGTCACAAGGGCATAATTTCGTTTATTCCCACTATCAAGTACCATCTGGCGAAACTTCTCAACATCTTTATACTCCACTTTGGCCAGTGAAGCATACTGCTGCTGAACTTTTACAAAATCTTTTTTCGTTAGAACCATGTCCTCCTGCATGTTGGATTCAATCAGGAATTCATTGAACTTGACTAGGGCGTTGATTTTGGTATTAATCGTTTTGGGTTTTGAATTTTTTATTGTTTTTAGGAACGAAAGATATTCTCTTATGTTTTCATGATGTAACCTCTGAAATTCGACTCCTTTTGATTGATCAAACCATTTTAGAAATCCGGAAACTGATTGAACGTATCCTTTGATTGTATTTTCACTTTTTCCATCCTTTTGGAGATATTGAATAAAGGAATCCATCCTTTTGCCACTCCCTATAAACTATGTAGAATTCTATTTTAGTAGTTCCCTTATAAACTATGTTGAAAAATATACCTAAATCATACCATCAACAGCACGAAAACTCAACATAGTTGACATTATGTTGAAAAGACTTATGAGAATAAATTTGGTTGATTTTAAATAAAACTCTTCTTATTATTAAGCTTATGTTTGCGGGAGAGTCCTGTTTATAAACTTATTAACGAATATGAAAGAAATTATTTCATAGTAAAAATCACACTTTATTAGGAAATATATAACTTCATTCTTAAGTTTTTTGTGAAAAGAAAGTATATTATTATTATTAAGATCTGTTTATGTATACTACTTCATTAGAATGACTTAATTGACTGTTAGAGATGTTATTTAGATGAATTGAGGTGTATATTATGACATTTGACTTTAGTAAATTCCTAAATCAAACAACGAAACCTAGGGAAGTCGATCCGATTAAATTATATGATAGCCTTCCAAAAGGACAAGTTAACGATTTGTGGAGGGGTCAGTACTTGGCGTTAGAAGGTTTGTCTTCAAATAGTGACAAGACAAATGTAGTGGTTAACTTAAACACCGGAGGGGGCAAAACAGTAATTGGGCTTTTAAAAGGCCAGTCCATGGCTAATGAGTCAGAAGGTCGTATTTTTTACTTGTGTGGGTCAAATCAGTTAATTAAGCAGACTGCGGCCGCTGCTGAAAAATTAGGATTAAAGGTTGCAACCTACTTTAATGGGGTTATGCAAAATGAACGTGAATTCAATCTCGGTCAGGTGCAGTGTTTAACAAACTATCAGACTCTATTTAACGGTAAAAACCGTCGCTTTCGTGATGACGTTCAAGGCATTATATTTGACGATGCTCATGTGGCTTCACATATTGTTAGAGATAACTTTACATTACGAATTACAGAGAACGAATTTCCAAGTACATATGCAACGGTTGTTGGACAAGTCCGTCCTTATTTTGAATCGATTTTTCGCACTCAAGAATTTGATCAAGTGGTAACATTCAAGGATGATCCTTCAGTTATATTCATTCCTCTTTTCGTATGGCATAACATAGTGGGAAGAGTTATAGAGGCATTAACCACTGAAGGTGTTTCATCTAATAGAAATACTTTGTTTACATGGGAACATTTACGGGATAATCTTGATCTTTGCTCTGTGTTTATAACCGGCGATACGATTGAATTTTCGACTTTTTTGCCTCCTGTGCACGAACTGCCTTTTATGTCTCATAATATTAGAAAAATATTCTTATCAGCTACTGTACAAGATGAGCCTGAATTTGTTCGTACGTTCGGTTTTTCACCAGACGCTCATGTAGACCCTAAAACAAGTGCTGGTGAGTCCGAACGATTAATAGTTGCGTCGTATATGAATCCAAAAATAAAAGATGAAATTTTTAATTATATTGTTCAACTAAGCCGTGAACAGAAAATATTAGTTATTCCCAAAAGCGATTATCGAGCTCGCAGATGGAGAGAGCATGAGATGCAGTTTTCAACGAACGACTTTTCAGATAAAGTTGAGGAATTCAAACGCGCATCATCTGGCATGTTAGTTGCGCCAGCACGTTTTGAAGGGATGGACTTTCCTGGTGATACCTGTCGTTTATTAGTTATTGATGGGCTTCCTTCTGGAACAGGGCTAATGGAGAAATTCCTGTGGAATAATTTAGGGGATAATAAATTTTTACAAGGTACAGTAGCTTCTCGGCTGGTACAATCAATGGGTAGAATTTCTCGTGGAAATGATGACTACGGTGCTGTTTTTTTACTTGGAGATGACATAGGAGATTGGATTACACGAAGAGCTAATCGTAATGCGCTCCCTCCTTTCACTAAAGCACAACTTAAGCTTGGAGAGGATTTGACCAAGGATTTAACATCCATTGAAGATCTTGCAGGTTTGGTTTCAACAGTGTTGTCTGTCCCTCGTAATGAAGGATGGACATCCATACACAAAGCACGTGTTCAACCGTTTTCAGCCACCTCTGAAGGTGTAACAAATGAAGAGGAATATCAAGGGGAGACTTTACAAACAAGGGTAGCCTTTGCGGAACGTCATTTCCTTAAACACTTATGGGATCGTAATTACAACAGAGCTATTCATGCCTTAGAACCAACTCTTGAAGAGCTTTTTCAGAATGACAAAGCGCAAGCAGCATGGCATGCTCACTGGATTGGATACGTTTATCTACTTAGTGGTAATAATTCTGCAGCAGAACGGTTTTTCAATAGATCTGGGAATGCATATCGAGCACTTGGACGAATTAGTTATCAACAGCAGTCAACACCTTCTTTGCCAATATTGATTAGTGGTGAGACACAAGCTGATCGTATTGCTAAAGTACTTAGTGAACGAGGTGATTTTAATTATGGATCATTTAGTGAGATGGACGGGCGTTTCGCAGCACTTTTTTCTGAAAAGAATTCATCAAATCAATACGAAGAAGCTCTTTATTGGCTCGGTCGTTATTTAGGGTTTGAAGCTAGTCGCCCTGATCAACTTTCAGGAATAGGACGTGGGCCAGATGTGTTTTGGTCTTCTCTGGAAGTTGACATTCTTCTCGAAAGCAAAGAAGACAAAAGAGATACTTCACAATACTCCAAAAAAGATATTGGACAATCTCACAATCATAAAGTTTGGTATAGTGAAGAGTTTCCAGAATCCCATCGGCTTAACAAGCTAATGATTATTGGACCAGATGTTCCTGCTAATCCAGCAGCTAGTCCAGGCGATATTATGCATATTTGGATGCCAAATGAAATTGCAAAGTTGGCTTCTCGAATCCGTGCATTACTGCTTGATACTTATCGTGAAACTGAGAGTGCAACATTTGTAGCTAAATTAAGTAGAAATTTAGAAGAGGTGGGACTTACATATCATGCTATATATGAGTCTCTTCCTAATAGGCCTATTAAGAGAGTTAAAGAATAATATTGCAAAGAGAATGCATTATAGCTAAAATATATGTTTCATTTGAAGCAAATAGAGAAGGTGATCTAGTAATAGGTTCACCTTTTTTTAGTTCGGACTTTTTGTTTATTTTTAGGTATTCCCTGCCCGAATTCGATTTAGGTTTTACCTAAAAATCCTTTAACCATACAATACCAAAATGTCAAATTGTTGGGCGGATTATCTCTACTCTGTTTTTATCGTATCATTCATGAATACGGTTCTTGAGTTGCTTTCTTTTCCATTATTCAATAAACTTCACGAGAAAGGACACTAAAGTTCTTTATTTTAAGTCAATCCTAGTACTATGTGAATGATATAATGGAACAAAAAGGAAGAATTACTATTGTGGTCTAAGATGGAAGGTTAGCTTACTAGGCCAATCTGAGTTTCAGTGAAGTAAAGAAAGTTACCGCTGAAGACAAGATGGATGAAGTTTAATGAGGGGGGAAGATTTTTGGGTAAAAAAGTTTTTACAAAAAAAGAGATAAATAAATTGTTATTTAGTGAAACACTTAAAAGAAGTAATCTTCCTTGGCTTATGGAATTATTAAAGAATAATAAAAATCTTAGTTATAGTGACTTAAATGTTACACAGAAACAAATTTTAAATGAAATGCGTTCAGATTTATTAAATAATTCTATTGAGGAATGGGGCACCACACTAGCTACAAACAACCGTTTAACTCTTGATCTAGGTCCTAATGAAGAAAAATGGGTAAAATGCCAGCTATGTGGAACAAAGAATCGATATATTCACTATATAAAAAATAAAATTACAAAAAATGTTATAAATGTCGGTAGTGATTGTATTGAAGAATTTGGTGCAATTGGTGAAATTGCTCATAAGGATAAAAGAAACTTAGTCTCTGATCAAATAAAGAATCGTCGTCTATTGAAACTGTTAGAAACTATACCCGATGCTAAAAGTAGAATTGAAAACTGGAATAAATTTTTAGGTGAAATAGATATTGTTCTTCCAAATAGAATTGAAATGCCCTACATAAATTTAGGAAAAAAAGCGGAAAAATTGTTCAAATCGATATTAAGTAAAAGCCAAAATGAAAAGGAAGTACACATATTAAAAACAATGTTTCTAAAGCAAAATGAATTTAAAGAAAAAATCCTAAAATATGTAGATAGAAACAAAAATCGAACCTTTGTGATGACAAGAGAAATTGACAGCTGGTTAAAATTTAATAAAGCAAATGAATATGCGAGAATTAGAGAAGTGATTAAACAAAGTGGTAATGGTTTCATCACATCTGAAATAGCATATGAAATAAATGAGCCGAAATTTTTGAAAATGATAGCAAACGAATACAACAAAAATATTGATAATAATATCATGAAAGTCGAACATGTTACTAATAATGGGTTTGTAATTTCAGTTTATCCTTTTTTAAACATTTATCTAGAGATTACAAATAGGGTTTTTACAAATAAATATGGTAAATTTGCCTTTGGAGAAAAAAATGAATTTGATATTGAATTCTTATTGACTAATTCTCGATGTTATAGAAACAAAGATAGGGATAAACTAATTGATGAATTGAAAAAAATGTTAAGTCATGTAGGCATGAAGATAGTTAAGATTGATATGAAAAATAATCGTATGGACATTGAATATTCTAGCAAAAAAATATTTATTAGGTTTGAATTAGAAAAATTTATTGAGAGCAACAAACATCACATTTATTTAAATAAACATCAGGAACTACAAACAGTAATAATAAAAAATAACAATACTTTTTCAGAATGGGAATATAGAAATCTTGTTAAGAAAGAAAAAGACATTAAAGAAGTTTATTATGGCGATACTACAAAGAAAAAAAGAAAATAATTTCTAAATAGTCACGGAACAACCCTGTTTGCGAGACCATTTACGAAAAGAAATTGAACAGTGTAATGATATCCTTTTTTGTGAAAAAGAGGGAAATAAGATATAATTTACGCTGGATGAACTTGAAAAGAATAAGCTGCCGGAAGCCCTAAAGTAATATATAAGGAGCGTTTTTGCCCAAAATTGAAGATAGTAGTTGACATTATAGTCAGTAAATAAAAATATATCAAAATTTACTTTTTTAACTGAGCCAAGTATATAAAAAGTGAAAGAGCCTACCAAATGATATGGTAGGCTCTTATTCAGCACACGGTCAAGAAAGTTTTCGAACAAGTATGTAAAACCGTGGCGCATGTCAGTTAGAAATGACCACATCTAACATGTCAGATGGGCAATGTAGTTTTTAACTTTAACTCTTTATAAGAATTTTATAGGAAAATATATACTTTGTCAATTTATTGATAAAGTATATGTTTTTTCTCGAGTACTTATTTGTTGATACTCTGAAACTCTAATATTTGTTTTTTCATTTTCTCATTTTCTTTTTGAAGCTGTTCTATTACTGTATTTAAGTGAATGTTTTGGTGAAAGATATCTGGAGCATAATGATAGCAAAGCTTTGCTTCAATTACCTGTTTTAAATTAGCTCCATAAGGAATAACAGTTGTTTTCATCTTTTTGTTCAATTCATCCACTGTGTCATTTGGAACTATGTATTGATCAACATTACAATTTAAATCGTTGATGATACGATTCTTTGATACACATCGCATTTGATGAAGTTCAATAATTGTATCTTGTGGAAACACGATACCATCTTTAGGGACAGAAATGATAACTTTTTCAATCTCTTTATCTAGTAACCCATCGTCCTCTGAAGTTGTAGGTGCAACAAGAACAAGGTCTTTAAAATTGTGTATTACTATTGCTGGGTGTGGCAAAGAGGATTCTCTTCCAGCATTCAGCCCAAAATCCACAAATACCTTTCTTCCTCTTGAGTACCTTTTCCCTGAAACTGCCCGAACAGGATGGTTTTTTGAGAGACCAAAAAACCCTATCTTGTTCCAAGTATCATTCCAAAATATAAAAGGTACTACCTCTTTAACTAGGTTATTATCTAGTATTGAGCTAGTATCGTTTAAAGTATATCTTAATTGGTTAGCAACATCTTTTTCTTGAGATACTATCTTTGTAGGATTGGTTGTTTTTAACTGCAACAGTCTCTTCGTGTTAATAGGCAAAATTTAAACGTCCTTTCTTCCAAAATATGAAAATATTATATCATGTTTTATGAAACAAAGAATGTTATATATTAATATCGATTTTATAGGGCTAGATGAGAGAAAGTATCCATCATTGAAGGAATAGCTTAACTGATTTGTCCCTTCTCTCGGCTTTCTTGCCCAAAAGATAAATTTTTTCAGATTAACCTTTAGTGAAAAGAGTTTTTTTAAAATAAACAAGTTGTAGTTTTTGAGGTATGTCCATAACTTAAAACTTCAGATCATTGAGGATATAGTCATGTAATATGTTTTTTTGTTATAGTATAGATGAACTAATATATAATTCGGTAAATAGTAGAAGTGATAATATTTTTAATTTTATAATGGAGAAATGAAACTATTTCTTTTTTTAATTTAAAAGTTACATTCAAGCAAGTTGTTTTTTTGTAACATAAATCGAAAGGATCAGAAATTATGGTTAATAAAGCAGTAGAAATTGACAACCCTGATTTTATCAACGACGACGGCACCAAGCTGTTTAATCATTTATACCAGGCTTGTAACATCCTCCGTGGCCCTGTAGCCGCAGATGAGTACAAGACCTATTTATTTCCAATGATGTTTTTTAAACGCTTATCTGACGTATATGATGACGAAACCCGTATTGCTTTGGAGGAGTCTGATGGAGATGAGGAATATGCAAACTTCCCTGAAAACCATCGCTTTGTAATCCCGGAGGGGTGCCATTGGAACGATGTCCGTGAAAAAATCTTCAACACAGGTGCGGCGATTCAATATGCAATGCGTGGTATCCAAAAAGCTAACCCTGACACACTCTTTGGGATCTTTGATGACTTTGACGAGGCGAAGTGGACGAATAAAGAAAAATTAAATGATGAGCGATTAAAAGACCTTATTGAGCACTTTTCTTCTTTAAGTTTAGATAACCGTTCTTTTTCCGCAGATGTAATGGGACAGGCCTATGAGTACCTCATTAAGAAGTTCGCTGATATTACAAAAGACAGCGCTGGAGAGTTTTATACTCCTCGAGCAGTTGTAAAACTACTGGTAAAGTTGCTAGACCCAAAGGCTGGAGACACTATCTATGACCCTGCCTGTGGTACAGGTGGGATGCTTATTGAAGCAAAAAACCATATAGGTGAAAAGAACCTCACTCTTGGTAAACTCTATGGCCAAGAGAAAAATTTATCCACTTCAGCTATTGCTCGAATAAATCTATTTCTTCATGGTGCAGATGATTTTAAAATTATGCGTGGCGATACATTGCGCAACCCTGCCTTCATTATGGATGACCGTTTGCAGACCTTTGACTGTGTTATAGCCAATCCGCCGTTTTCTTTAAAAAACTGGGGCGATGATATGTGGACTAGTGACCCGTATGGGAGAAACATTTTTGGTGTTCCAAATGCCAGCAATGGCGACTATGCCTGGGTACAACACATGATCAGCTCCATGGCTGCAAAAACTGGCCGTATGGCAGTTGTTTTACCGCAAGGAGTACTGTTTCGTGGCAGCAAAGAAGGTGATATCCGGAAAAAACTGCTTGAGTCTAATATGCTAGAATGCATTATTGGCCTTGCGGGGAATTTGTTCTATGGGGCCTCTCTAGCTGCATGTATCCTTGTGTTGAAAAAAAGTAAACCACTTACTATGCACCATAAGGTAATGATGGTGGATGCATCTGAAATTTACAAACCTGGTCGTGCGCAGAATTTCTTGTTGGACGAGCACGTTGAAAGGATTTTTCGGTATGCAACAGAAGAAAAAGACGTAGAAGGATTCTGCAAAGTTGTTTCTTTTGATGAAATCCGAAAACAAGATTATAACCTAAATATTCCACGCTATGTTGAAAAGGTGTCTGAGGAAGATCCGATTACCATCAATGAAGCCATAGAAAATCTAAAGAACAGCGCTGTAGAGGCTTATGCTACAGAAGAGCGCTTTATTTCGTTATTAAAGGAGGCGAGACTATACAATGAGTAGAATTACTCTCCAAGATTTAGAGAGATATTTGTGGGGCTCCGCTATTATCCTGCGAGGTACCATGGCAGCGGGTAGTTATAAAAATTATATTTTTCCTTTACTTTTTTATAAAAGAATTTGCGACGTTTATGATGAAGAATGCGAAATAGCACTGAATGAATCTGATGGTGATGTAGCCTACGCAAAGTTTGCAGAAAACCACCGTTTTCAAGTACCTGAAAATGCACATTGGAATAAAATTCGTGAAGTATCAATGAACATTGGACATGCAATTCAAAAAGCTTTACGTGATATTGAGCGAGCCAATTATGAGTTACTAAGTGGTGTATTTGGCGATGCAGCATGGACAAATAAAGAGAGACTACCGGACAATATACTGAAAGAACTTATTGAGCATTTCAGTTCTCAGGTTCTATCCATAGAAAACTGCCCTGAAGATGAGCTCGGTAACGGCTATGAATACCTTATCAAGCAGTTCGCTGATGACAGCGGACATACAGCACAGGAGTTTTACACAAACCGCACAGTAGTACACCTAATGACTGAGCTGTTGAAGCCAAAACCAGGAGAGTCAATTTACGACCCAACCTGTGGGAGTGCTGGTATGCTTATTTCTTCCATTGCATATCTCAAAGAACAGAATAAAGAATGGCGTACTGTCGAGCTATATGGCCAAGAGTTAAATCTATTAACCGCTGCGATCGGCCGTATGAATTTGTTCCTACATGGAGTTGAGAATTTTAAAATTGTACATGGAGATACTTTGAAGAATCCATATTTCTTAGACGATATAGGTAAACTACGCCAATTCGATATGGTGCTGGCCAATCCACCATATTCAATCAAGCAGTGGGATCGAGAAGCATTTTCTAGCGACAGCTATGGTCGTAACTTTCTTGGCACACCACCGCAGGGCCGTGCAGATTATGCCTTTTTACAGCATATCCTCTCAAGTATGAAGCCTGATACTGGACGGTGTGCAATTTTATTTCCACATGGAGTGCTGTTCCGTAATGAAGAGGCAGTCATGCGAAAAAAATTGGTTGAAATGGATTTGGTTGAGTGTGTAATCGGTATCGGTCAAAATCTTTTTTATAATTCACCAATGGAAGCCTGTATTGTAATCTGTCGAAATAATAAACCCAACCAACGCAAAAATAAAATATTGTTTATTAATGCAAGGGATGAAGTAACAAAAGATCGTTCATTTAGTTACCTTGAAGATACGCATATTCACAAGATTTCTGCAGCTTACGAGAATTTTGTATCTATACAGGGGTTTGCTGCTGTTGTAGGTAAGGAGGATGTTCTTAATAATAATGGTCTTCTCAGTATTCCTTTATTTGTGCGAGATGCTACAGTAGGTCTGACAGACGAAGCTGAGCAAGAATTTGAAGAGATCCTTAATGATTGGTTACTATGCCGAACAGAATTACACAGTAGATTAGAAGATTTGTTATCATCACTGGAAGGTGGTGGAAATAATGGTTAATAAAAGCAAATGGGCCAAGGTGAAACTTGGAGATGTTGCAAAGGAAAGCAAATTATCTGCCAAGTTTCCTTATGGTGATGGTTTTGACTGCATCGTGGGACTTGAACACTTAGATCCTTCATCTTTGAAAATCAAGCGGTGGATAGATATAACAGATAATACCGAGACAACGTTTACAAAGCTATTTAAGAAAGGCCAAGTATTATTTGGCCGTCGTAGAGCCTATCAAAAGAAAGCCTCCGTTGCTGAATTCAATGGCGTTTGTTCTGGTGATATTATAGTAATCGAATCTAATGGCAGAATTGATCCAGCATTATTACCATTCATCATTCAAAATGACTCACTTTTTAATTATGCTATGTCCATGTCCAATGGTTCTTTATCACCAAGAGTTAAGTGGGCTGATCTTTCAAAGTATGAATTCCTACTGCCACCCCTTGAGGAACAAAAACGAATTGCAGAGCTTTTATTGGCAGCAGATGAAGTTATACAGTCGTACAATAATAAGCTTAACGCTGAAATAAGGTTAAAACGGAAAATGGAAGATAAATATTTTTTACTACACGAAGTAATTAAAAAAACTCCCTGTTTGCCTTTGGATTGGAAAATAGGACATATTGATGAACTGCGGAAATTGACCCTCGGTTACCAAAGGGGAGTAACTATGATTTTGTTTCTTTTTTACCGATGGACACGGTTCATGAGGACGGTTCAGTTGGAAAAATCGAAATTAAAGAATTTGACAAAGTAAAGAAGGGTTATACCTATTTTGCTGACAACGATATTTTGTTCGCAAAAATTACTCCGTGTATGGAAAATGGTAAGGGTACCCTCGTAAGAAGCCTCCACAATGGTGTTGGTTATGGTAGTACAGAGTTTTTTGTTATACGGCCTAAAGAACAAAGTGATGAACTATTTCTCTACTATTTAACAATGTCTCGTGCATTTCGTAATAGGGCTGAGCGATGGATGCAGGGAACAGCTGGCCAGCGTAGGGTCCCAAAAGACTTTTTTATAAAAAGGCCAATTGCTATTCCTCTAGCTGAAGAAAGAGAAAAAATTGGAAAATTGTTTGATGATATCGAAACCAATATTCAATATTCAAAAAACATGTATCTCAAAGCTGGGCAAATGTTATCCTCACTGATAGCTTTCCATTTAGGATAAAGAGGTGAACTGCAATGTTTAATGAAGATAACACAATTGAAAAGTTAATCATAAAAACAGCAGTTTCCAATGGCTGGTCATACAGCGAAGCAGAAAACCTGCCCCGCCAGTATTCTGCTGTGCTGGTGGAGCAATATGTTTTTGACGCACTTATTAGACTAAATCCAGAAATTGCCGCTAAACCAGAGCGAGCTGACGAAGTGATGTACAAACTTCGCGCTATCCTACTCTCTTGTGAAGGGGAAGGCTTGGTACGTGCAAATGAGCATTTCATGGAATGGGTTCGCGGTGAAAAAACTATGCCATATGGGAAAAATGGTGACCACACTCAGGTGAAGCTCGTTGATTTTGACGATCCCAGTAATAACAAGTACATTGTCACAAACCAATGGGTATATCCTCGTATTGAGGGGGGACGTAGGTTTGACATCACTTTGCTGATAAACGGAATACCTGTGGTCATCGGTGAAACAAAAACTCCTGTTCGTCCATCAATCACATGGGTAGATGGTGCTAATGATATCAGTAGATATGAAAAAAGTGTTCCGCAGATGTTTGTTCCAAACGTTTTTAACTTTGCTACAGAGGGCAAATGTTATCGTTATGGCTCTGTAAAAATGCCGCTAAACCTATGGGGTCCATGGCATACCGGTGAGGATAAATCAGAAGGTACAATGGCAGATGTTAACCGTAGCATTACCATGATGTTAACACCAGAAATTGTGTTAGATTTCCTTATGAATTTCACCATGTTTGCCAATGATAAGAAATTCCGACGTATTAAGATTATTGCCCGTTATCAGCAATACGAGGGAGCAAATATGATCGTTGGGCGTGTTGTCGCAGGTTATCCCAAACGGGGACTTATTTGGCACTTTCAAGGTTCCGGTAAATCCCTGTTGATGGTATTTGCGGCACAGAAACTGCGGATGCATAAGCAGTTGAAAAATCCGACGGTAATCGTTGTTGTTGACCGCATTGATTTAAATACGCAAATCACTGCCACCTTTAATGCCTCAGAGATCCCCAACATGATCGGCGCAGATTCCCGTGAAGACCTTCGAAAATATCTTCAGCAGGATTTGCGAAAGATAATAATCACAACTATTCATAAATTCGGTGAAGCAGACGGGCTAATAAATAACAGCTCTAATATCATTGTTATGGTTGATGAAGCACACAGGACTCAAGAAGGTGACCTCGGCCGAAAGATGCGTAATGCTTTGCCGAATGCATTTATGTTTGGTCTTACGGGTACTCCTATCAACAAGGCAGATAGGAATACATTCTGGGCCTTTGGTGCTACCGAAGATGAAAATGGTTATATGAGCCGTTACACCTTCCAAGATTCCATACGAGATAAAGCTACACTACCATTACATTTTGAAGCAGTTGATGTAAAGCTTCATATCAATCGTGAAGCTATCGACGAAGCTTTTTCCGAAATGACCAATCAGTTATCTGAGGAGGACAAAGACGACTTAACCAAAAAGGCCGCCAAGATGGCTGTTCTTATTAAGTCACCTGATCGCGTCCGCGCAATTTGTGAACATATAACACGTCACTTTACTGAAAAAGTTCGACCCAATGGTTTCAAGGCACAAGTTGTAACTTTCGACCGTGAATGCTGTGTTCTTTACAAGGCTATGCTAGACGAACTCATTGGACCAGAGCATTCTGCTATTGTGATGCATACAGCAGGTGGTAAAGCAGATAAATTTGCAAAGTGGAAACTAAGCAAGGATGAGGAAGAAAAACTCCTTGATCGTTTTAGAGATCCAGCGGATCCATTGGAACTATTAATTGTTACGTCCAAGTTGCTAACTGGTTTTGATGCACCTATATTGCAAACGATGTATTTAGATAAGCCGATGAAAGACCATAATTTACTGCAGGCCATTTGCCGTACAAACCGCCTTTATGAAGGTAAGACACATGGCCTAATTGTTGACTATTTAGGAATCTTCGATGATGTAACTGCTGCGCTTGATTTTGATGAGAAGGCTGTCAGGAAGGTGGTTACAAACATTGATGGTATAAAAACTGATTTTCCAATTTGGTTAGCGAAGTGTATTAACTATTTCCCTGGTGTAGATCGTACAAAATCTGGTTTTGAGGCTTTGATGGAGGCACAAGAGTGTCTTGCTGACGTTAAGGTCAAAGATGCCTTTGCATCTGATTTTTCCGTTCTACATAAGGTGTGGGAAGCATTGTCACCAGATCCGATTTTGGCTACGTACCAATCAGACTATAAATGGCTGTCACAAGTTTATGAATCTGTGAAACCAGTCTCTGGAATTGGGGCACTTTTGTGGCATTCATTTGGTGCAAAGACCATAGAACTTGTTCATCAGAATGTCACAATAGATGATGTGCGTGATGATCTTGACGCACTGGTTTTGGATGCAGATATTTTGCAGGAATTCTTGGAAACGAATGATCCAAAAAAGAAAAGCCGCGAAGTTGAAATCAAATTAATCGCTAGGCTTCGAAAACACGCCAACGACCCTAAGTTTATTGCCTTAGGCGAAAGGCTTGAAAAGCTGCGTGAAAAGCATGAACAGGGGTTAATTCATAGTATCGAGTTCCTCAAATCCTTGTTGGAACTAGCTAAGGACGTTGTAAAAGCAGAGCAAGGTGTTGATCCACAAGAGGAAAAAGACAAAGCTAAAGCTGCTCTGACAGAATTGTTCACAGCAGTTCGTTCTGAAAAAACTCCAGTTATCGTTGAGAAAATTGTAAATGATATTGATGAAATTGTCCGTTCAGTCCGGTTCCCTGGGTGGCAGAAAACTACGGAGGGAGTTCGAACAGTTAAACAAAGTTTGCTAAAAACTATTCGCCTAAAGTATAAGATTCTCGATCAGGAAGTTTATGACAAGGCATATTCCTACATTGAAATGTACTATTAATTTGACCACTAAATATAGTTGGAATCATGTAATAATGCTGTAAAAGCATTTTGTAATGTTTTCTGTAATAAATTATCTACTTGATTTAATAACCAAATAGCTTAAATTAAAAGTGAGCAACAGGATGTTTATGCTAAAATCTTATTAAGATGAGTTATCTTTCGAGTGATAGTTATTAATGATATATGCAAACAAAAGGGCTGTTAACGGCCCTTTTGTATATTCTTCCCTTTCATATGAACTTAACTAGTCATATAATATACATTATATACGTTCATAACCCGATTTCTTATGTTATACTCATCATATAAGGTTAAAAATACTATTCTTTTAACCTGTTTTTTTCATACATAAACTCAGCATATAAGTTAAGGTCGTGAAGAAATTGTATCAAGATTATATTTTATATCTTCAGAAACAAGGAAAATCAAAAAATACCATCATTTCCTATTCAAATGATTTAAACAGTTTTTTCCATGAAACCAATATTAAACTGGATGATTATGTCACAGCAGCGGACATTCGAAAGTGGATCCACTCGATGCTGAATCCGATGGATATAAAACCACTTGCGACTTCAACTATAAACCGACGTCTCAATTCCTTGCGCAGCTTTTATACCTGGGCCACCAAAAATAAAAAAATACAGCAGAATCCGATGCAAGAAATACAAGACTTAAAATCTGCAGATGAAGATTCTGAAAAGATCATGTGGCTGACGGAAGATGAGTTTGAAGATTTACTTTATATAATTAGGAAGAAACCCGTCAAAAGCAGGGGAGTGAATCCGGAAGAAAAGTATCGCCGTGATCGGGCGATTATTTATTTGCTTACTTACGCCGGCTTACGCGTGGATGAACTTTCAAATTTAAAATTAACTAACATCGATTTAGACTTGAAGAGGATTCGAATCGTTGGAAAAGGGATGAAGGTCAGAACCATTCCTATTTCGAATACGCTGCTGGATGAAATTCAAGATTGGCTGACCTTCCGGGCAGAAATGGCGAATCAGAAACCGCAAGTAGAGGATTCTCCTTATGTTTTTTACAGCCAACGATCACCAAAGTTTACGGTACGTGGGATTCAGACGATGGTCGAAAATTACAGCTTGCCAAATAAAAAACTAACTCCCCATATGTTCCGTCATACGTTTTGCAAATGGATGCTAAAAGCGACGAATAATGATATTGAAAAAGTAAGAAGACTCGCCGGCCACAGTAACATCGCGACAACAAGTAGATACTTGAAGGATTCGTATAGTGATTTGGCAGATGCAGTGGATGCATTGCCTAAATTTTAGAAATGTGTAGACTATTTTTTTACCCTTTATCTTGAGGCGATGGTGTTTTCTTCAGAAGTGAGACCTTCAAATTCATTTTAGGAGAACAGCGCTCAGACTGATAAAAAGTAAAGAACGCTATCTGTCATGCTCCACAATCGGGCCATTTAATTGAATAACTTACTTTAAATAAAACTGGATATTTATGTAAAAAAATAAGTTAGATTGTAAAGGGTTGAACTAACGGTCAGTTGAATAAGAAGTAGAAATATCAGTATAGAATTATTATTACTTATCATTTTTTTCGAAGAAAATAAATGTAAACAAGCTTAATATTTTTCCGTTTTAGCACAAGCAAATATGTTATTGAGGACATACTCTTTTAATTATAAAGGAGATGATATATTTGGTGTTTAATGGAAAAAATTTTATAGGATGTTGTCCATTGGTTCCGATTCCAAAACCGCCACAGCAAAGATGCATCTGTCCTCCTGGACCACGGGGAGCTATCGGGCCAAGAGGAGCAACAGGAGCTACCGGACCACAGGGACCAGTAGGAGCAACAGGAGCTACCGGACCACAGGGACCAGTAGGAGCAACAGGAGCTACCGGACCACAGGGGCCAGTAGGAGCAACAGGAGCAACAGGAGCTACCGGACCACAGGGGCCAGCTGGAGGAGTATTAGCGTTTGCAGATTTTTTTGCATTGATGCCTCCTGATAATGCAGCAACAGTTGCTCCCGGTACTGACGTAAGTTTTCCACAAGATGGACCTACTAGTGGGACTGATATTACCCGTACTGGTCCCAGTACATTTAACTTGTCTGAAATTGGCACTTATCAGGTATTGTTCCAGGTAAGTGTGACCGAACCGGGCCAACTGATTTTAACTCTCAATGGCGCTGACCTGGCCTATACGGTGGTCGGACGAGCAACCGGTACTTCTCAGATAGTAGGAATGGCTCTTGTGACAACGACAAGCATCAATTCAATACTCACTGTACGAAATCCTGCTGGCGAATCCACAGCACTAACCATCACTCCTCTCGCTGGAGGAACAAGGCCTGTTTCAGCACACCTTGTTATCACGCGACTCCAATAGAAGGGGAAAATAGAATAAAATGCTCTATACAAAACAAAGCTGTAGGCAAGTTTGGTAGATAGCTTTTGAGCCCCTAACAACTCGTTACTAATTAGAGTTTCCAAGTACATCTGTAGCTAAAAAAGTAGAAATCTAGTCTTGATGAGTGTTTACGCTTTCACTGACAACGTACACTAGATTGTTTAACACAACCTCAGCCCCATCTTAGTCAAGAAAGGTGTACCGAAAATACATTAACACGTGTTTAGAAATTGAAAATTAAAACGGTTTTAGCAATCGATGGCTGCTAGTTCATTAAGTTTGGTTGTCAAAATAACAACCTTTTTTATTCCATAGTTCGAAGATTATATGTACAATAGAAGAGAAGGTGCTTTTTCAATGGAGTGCTTTTCTTCAATAAGGTCTTTGAAACGATCTTTCGCAATCGGGCGCTTTTGTTGTATAACGGACTTAGTCAAGGACTTATTAAGACGTTTTTGGCTCAATATGAGTGATCCCGTAAAAGTAAACGACTATTTTTGAAAGTAGCCCCATTTTTCAGCGGAAGAATGCGGCTTTCAGACGTTGAAAATAAATAACCTTATATCTACTTAATATTACCTGCCCTGTGTTCCGTACCATTTTAGTAAAGCACGAAAGAAGATCCTACAATGGTCAGTAGAATGAACAAGACCACGATTAACGCAAAAGAAACGTTACTAATGAATATAGATCTTGTAAAGACATAATAGTGAGGTATGTCTTATTTTTTTTGTACTATAACCCATTTAAAACTATAGAATATGTTAACTGTTTTCAGACATGTCATATAAGGACAAGAGAAGAGTGAATAACCTAATAAAAGAATCTAAGCCAATGAAATGAATCTGAATACCTTATATTGAGTCTATTCTTTTTTGAAAGGATATAAGGAGCGATGAAATGGAAAAAAATGAAATAGACAATGAGAGTTTAGAGCCAAACAACTCGTGTGTAATCGGACCGACCAATGCCGAAGAGCGTCGAAAAGAGGCCTATCAAGTTCGTGAAGAAGCTGCCCATTTCCAGAAGAAACTTCCTCTCCCGGAAAAGCCTTGTAATCATGATGAACACTTATTTTTTAATAAAATCGCTAACTATTCAAAGGGGCTGCCACACAATTCACTAGGAGAGGTTGACCTTAATGCTTATAAATCGTTTATTCACGCATTAAAGACAGGTAAACCAAAAGATTTTGAAAAGATCCCATTAGGCGGAGTTTTCAAATTATCCAATCCGCAAGCTGCGTATACATTAGACCTAGCTGGACCTGATAGTCACCATTTAGGTATCATGGCGCCACCGTCCTTCAGCAGTGCATGGGAGGCGAGTGAGATTGTTGAAGTTTATTGGCAGGCCATTACCCGTGATGTCCCTTTTGAAGACTATCACACCAATCCTCTGACCGAATTGGCCGCTTTAGATCTATCCAAATTTTCTGATTTTCGTGGACCAAAAGTGAATGGACTAGTCACTACACAGACCTTATTTCGAGGTAATGGGCCAGGCGACCTCATTGGGCCATACATCTCCCAATTCTTGTGGAAGGACATACCTTATGGAGCAACAACGATTACCCAGCGGTACAGTACCACAGTAGCAGGGGACGACCACATGACATCGTATGGAGAATGGTTAAATATCCAAAACGGATTACCTCCAACAACGAAGAATCAATTTGATCCGATACCTCGCTATATCCGTAATAGCCGAGATTTAGCCTCATTTGTTCACAAGGATTTTAATTACCAATCGATCCTTGATGCTTGTTTAATTCTATCGAGTTTAGGGGATTATGCACTTGATCCAGCTAATCCTTATCTGCATTCCAGAACTCAGGTTGGCTCATTACTTTTGGCACTCCTCATATTCTTGATTGGGTGGCCAAGGCTGCAAGGACAGCTCTTGAGGCCGGTTGGTTCCAGAAGTTTTTGGTCCATCGCCGACTCAGGCCAGAAGAGTTCGGTGGCCGCGTCCACAATCAATTGATAGGTGCTTCTAGTTACCCCATTAACCCTGAACTACTCAACTCAGAGGTTGTTTCCCAAGTTCATAGCAAATTTGGAACATACCTTTTGCCCCAGGCCTATCCGGAAGGCTGTCCGACTCATCCATCCTTTCCTGCAGGACACGCCTGTATGGTTGGAGCCGGAGTCACGATGTTAAAGGCATTTTTTAATGAATCATTTGTTATCCCCAATCCCGTCGTAACCTCATCTGATGGTCTCTCCTTACTTCCTTTCACAGGTCCTTCATTGATGATTGGGGGGGAATTAAATAAACTTGCATCTAACATCTCCCTTGGACGGGATGCTGCCGGCGTCCATTGGCGTTCTGATGGCATCGAAGGGCTAAAATTGGGTGAAGCAGTCGCCATCGGTATCATTCAGGATTACAGGAGGACTTACAATGAGTATTTTAACGGATTCACTCTGACTAAATTTGACGGAACTACCATCAAAATTGGATAGTATCTAAAAATCTTTAGATGCCTATCATTTATTATCTTATTTTATCTCCGTTAACTCTAGGAGAAAAAGCTGGCCACAGAAGTGTTTTATGAGGGTTTGGGGTGATTAAAATGGAAGATGACTATCCACCGACAAGGATTAAGAATAAGGTGTGAGAAAGAAGTTCATCCAGAGGTTAGAAGGGCTTCTCAAGAGTTTGCAAAGTGGTTAAGAAACGAATTGTTTTATTTTCAATAATGATAGTTTAAGAGGTCTTATAATATCTTTAAATGAGGTTAGAACTCAGTTTTTAAAATCTTCAGTTTTTAAATCAATTTTATTTTTTATAGACATAAGTGGAAAGTTCTGTCCAAATGGTCCAGTTTGAATATTATATCCTGAAAGATTAATAGTTCAGGTGGTTTTGGGTAGAAGAGCAGAATCCTTTATGTTTAGACCACAGGCCTTTTCGTTTGAAAATATGGATCGTGAAGGAAATGCTTTGTGCCTTGGGGAAACGGTTATTCTTCAAGAAGAGATTAATCCATTAATATCTCGTCTACGTGAATTTGGAATTATTGTAACAGCTCTTCACAATCATTGGCTTTTTGATAAGCCGCGTTTAATGTTTATCCATTTTGAATCCATCGATCGGCCACTATCTTTTTCGGCGAAAGTAAGAGAGGCTTTAGATGTGTTAACTACCCGTAATGTAGGTGTTCAATCGCAGGTAGATCATCCTGTTTCGAACAGACAAACAGAAGAGGAGTTTAATCCATTGATTAGTAAACTTCGCCAACACGATATTATTGTGACTGCCTTTCATAATCATTGGTTATTTGATCATCCACGACTAATGTATATACATTTTGAAAAAATTGATAATCCGATTCAGTTCGCCAAAGATGTTAAGGATTCCTTACGGGTGCTTACAACGAAAGAAGTTCGACCATAATAAAATTTCCTTGGTACGATTTCTTTATTTTAACAATGCGAAAATTTTAATACGACAAGCGCTTTCTTCCTTCCTAAATCATAATATATAGTCCTGGAGAATCTGCAATGGATCCTATTCTATGCTTATTCTTCGAGTATTAGATTATATAAGGGGAGTATTCATGCAAACAATTTCTGATCAAGATATTCGTAAAGCAGTAGAGGCAATACAAACAGCTGGAATGAGGGAGTTCTTAGTTGAAGAACCAATAGCAATGAGCCCCGGTCCACTATCTAAACGTTCAGGTCGCTTAGGCCGTTCTAGTTAATCTCGGACAAATAAACTGTTTTCGATGTTTCGGTTAAATTCCTATTTGGAGAAGTATACTTTTTTAAATAGGAATTTTTATTTAAAAACGGACAGATAGTTTTGCTAAATAAGACCGTCATATTCTTTTGCCTAAAGTAGGGAAAAATTCAAATGATCAAAAAGGAATATAATTGTATTTTTAATACATAAAAGTGAGTTCAAATAAAGGTTTAGTGATGAAGGGAAGCTTATACGATTAAAGTTCCAGTTGAAACAATGTCCCAACGATCTTAGGTATATTTATATTTTTCCCTAGACGATACAATATTGAACTTCCTACATCGGGGAATTCTATAATTATATAGATATTTTGCTTATAAGTGGCAGTTTTGTTAAAGAATAAAAAGTAATAATTGGGGTTGTTGAGACAAATATTAAAAAGATGGATATAGAGCGGTGAGACGGTCTTTTTTTAATTAAAAGGGATGAGAGAAATGGATAAATTCCGAAAGATGGAAAACACCTATGACCACCTACGAAAGTTATGGTTTGATTACGGGACACAAGAAGTGGTTTTTACATACCAGTGGTGGATTGAAATATTTGTTTTTATTTTTTCATTGTTTCTATGGTGGAGATTTGTCGATAAAACTCGGTTAAAAGAAATAAGTCTAGTTGGGCTGATTACAGCAGGAATTGCTTTCATTTTGGACCAAATTGGTACATCCCTAGATTTTTGGATATACCCTTATACTTTAACGCCATTAGAAAGAGATGAGTTTGCACCTGCTGATTTATCTATTATTCCCTTTATTTACTCGATGATTTATCAGAGATATTCTACGTGGAAAAAATACATAATAGCAACTATAATTTATGCGTTTTTTGCTTCATATATAGGAGAAAATATCTTTCAATGGCTTGGGATATATAAAATAAAAAAATGGAATCACTTATACTCTGTCCCATTATATATATTAATTGGAATATTTGTGAAAGCGGTTCTTCAAAAATTTAATTCAATTGAGTCACATTTCAAAAACAAAGAATAAATGTTACTGCTTTCACTAACTAGGTGCTTGAGTTGAATAAGCATCAGGCTGCATCAGCAGCTTTTTTTTATGGATTCAGAAGAAAATCCGAATGTAACATAATCTATAGTTAGCGACTCTCAATATAAGCTATCGACTCGTAGTGACTTCTAAATAGCAAAAGGACAAGCTTTTGCTTGCCCCAACACGACGGTAATCCACCCTTGGATTTGATATATTTTATTCAGTCCTTTAGGTTTGGTGCCTATATCAACACTTATTTGCGTTTTGTAATGAATGTAACATAATGGATGAAATGATACATTGGTGATGTATAACTAAATTATTAGTTTTAAGCGGATAGTGTTCATTTCTTCGTACATTGTTTAAGTCATTCGATAGTGAGTCAGTCGTATTCTCGCTTTTTATTTCGCAGTATTCACAATTTGTGTGTTTTTTGAGGACAATAACATATACACATGAAAAGCATTAAACATAAAATAAACCAAGTTCCAATGATCTCCATTTTTTTTGAATCTTACCTCGTAGAAGAGACAGAACTCACTCTTTTCCTTTGTTTTTTACTCTATACCGAAGCAATACTTCAAATATTCAAGAAGAGCTTGTATAATAAAAAAATTTAAAAAGGGTCTTATTAGGGAGTTGTCCAATCAAATCCTGTTCTTAAAAAATAAAATGATAGCAAGGGTACGCCCCCCTTTCTTTCCATAAAAAAGAACAGATATGCGTGTATCTGTTCTTTTTTCATTACTTAATAAATAGGATAAATTTTTCGTTTGGTGTTCCAATGTAACAAAATACAAGTTTTGTTACATTTGGTGAATTTCAGCTCTTTTGCTTTTTAACTTTTAGAATTCTAAATAGTGGAAAGTCAACCTTTGTCCAAGATTCTGCAAAATTACTAACATATTATTTTATAAGGTAATTTTTAAAAATTTTATGAGGTGATTTATATGGTTAACAATAACCGACCTTTTCAGGGATGTTGCCCACTCATACCTATTCCAAAACCCATAAAACATTTCCCCCCTCAAGGACCTAGGGGACCTAGGGGACCCCAGGGAGCTACTGGACCTCAGGGACCTCCAGGCCCTTCAATTCCAGGTCCAATTCCTACAACTAATTTATTGTACTTTACTTTTTCTGACGGTCAAAAACTTATATATACAAATGCTGATGGCTTAGCGGAATTCGGGACAACTCAGATATTATCACCAAACGAAGTTTCCTATATTAATTTGTTTATTAACGGCATACTTCAACCCCAAACTGTTTACCTCGTACAAGAAGGATCCTTAACGTTGTTAACACCAACAGCACCTGAAGCTGGTGTACCGATAACGCTTCAGTTTATTCTGATTAATCATTAAAAAAGCTAGTATCTATAAAAAAGTAACTGTATCTTTTATTAACCTTTTTATTAATGGTATATTACAACTGCAAAATCAATATATGGTTGAACTTGGAAAAATTACACTTACTTCCGGTGATGTACCCGAAGCAAAAAGTCCTATTATTCTTCAATTTGTGAGAATTAAGGTGTAATGGTGAGAAATTATGTATGTTTTGTGATTTTGTTTATACAGTGAACACAAATGCTGACAATTAGATGTCAGCATTTGCATGAAATAGGATTAGTTTATAACAAATTCAAGTACAATTGGAGTAGCAGGATCAAGTGTAGCTCCACCTACAATCGTTACTGCAGTAGTTGAAAGACCTGTTACAGTATCACTTGTTTGAAGTAAAGCATTAATATATAAATTTACAACTGGAGGTGAAGAAGGAAATGTTGAAACACCACCAGTATCATCAGTGAAATCTGTATTAGCATATGTCACATCAGCGCCTGCAATTGTACCAGCTCCAATGGTGCTTACAAATCTTCTTCCCGCCATGAACGGTTTAACGATAGGCATTTGTATTCACTCCTTTTTTTCAAGTTTACGGAGTTTGTGGAAGGATACTAAGCAAGTGTGCTTGTCCACTCCGGTATTATATTTTATTACTATCTTCTAACTTTGTGACGGCAGATGCTCTGTTTAATATGCTAATATTCCCATCTATATCCATTTGCCTGCCTTTTTTTCACCTTTGCTGATTTTGATTTAATATACTCCATCCATATCTGTAATCCACGCTTCCATTGCATTGTGCTTATTCAACAAAACTGGAATTCATCGAATGTAACAAAACCTCTATTAAGTTACATTCAGTTTGTTCTCTTGGCCAACGGATTTTCTCCATTAAAAAAAGCAGCTTGTTAGCTGCCCTGGTTTTGTATAACCTCCGTTCAACTTCTGTTCACCCTTTTGCTTTCCTTGCGAGTGCCTTTGTTGATTCTCCATGAAATGCCTTGCTTAATAAATTCATAAAATGGGCCACTGTCTAAACATTATAGTTAATTTACCCATAATATGGAAAATGGGATTCCAACCAATTCTTTTTTTCTAAAGGCACATTTCTTTGTGTCTTTTTTCTTGTAGTGTCCATTCACTTTTCCATAACGTAACTCAAAAAAACCGATCCACCCCCATGAGAATCGGTTTTGACAAAGTTTCCTCGTATTGCTACCCACATTTAGCCGAAATGAACCTGAGTAATTTTCTCTTTACAGGGAAAATCTATTACTAAGGGGGATTCCACCTTCCTTAATAAATGTATCTGTAGCACATTCCAACGGTCATCTACAGATACATTTTTAGTGACTTTATAACATTCGTTTTTTCATTTGGAGCACAAAGAACCTTCCCGTTCTTCCAACTTCGACTCTTCAACCTTCACTCACCAACTCTCTCTTACTCTTATCTACTGTCCAATTCTTCCTACATACTCTACACCCAGCTTCACATGTTTACTCTTCAGGCATATATACTTCGGAGTAACGTATACCTCAGCACGTCATAAGGTACGTTGACGGGGTGAGGTATGCGTTTGTTCACGGAGAAGTATATATGCCGGCCTTTCCTCTAATACAAAGGGACAGGGGGAAGTTTAACCCGTAAATAAAAACGCAATATGTATTGCTCTGTTTTTTATGTTTATATTTATAACTTTGATTACGGTTTTATCTGCAGTTTTTCAACTGATTTACCACAAAAAACCAAACCGAAAACAAATAACAAAAACCAATAATGCCTTAAATCCTTTGATCCTTCCTAACTTCATCAATCCACGGATTATAAACCATCATAATGGCTTTTTACTCTTCCTTTTTTACGCTTACTTTTATTCTTGTTCTTTTTCTTAATTTTTTTCTATTCCCTAACTCCTCGATCCTCTTACTTACTCACTTACACTCTCTAACTCACACTTTACTTTCCATACACTTACTCACTAACTATTCCCCACCATCCCCTTCACCCAAAATATATGATCAGGTAAGTAGGTTATTTATCTAAGGTCCAGCAGAATGGTCACGGATTGGAAATACGGAAATCCGTGACCATTCTGCTGGACCGGGTCTCGTTTTCTAAACAAAATGACTTGCATTTAATATTGGGGATGGTGGGAAGGTTTTTTACAACACTATTTACAACCTTTTTTTTGCTTTTATAGTGTAACAAGATTAGTTCCCAATTAGATAAACAGGATGATTTCACTTTAGAAAGAATCAAAGAAATAGACTTGAGTCAGGTAAGCATTGTTTAAACAAAAATGATTGAAAATATTTATTCACACAGCTCTGTTGTGAATGTTTTACAAATAATGTTTTAATTGTTTTAATTGTTTTAATTGTTTTCGGTGGCTATAAATCCAGTCGTATCAAGGGATGTAGCCCTCCAACTATAACATTTTTGGTTTTAACTATAACAAAAATGGTTCCAACTATAACATTTTTGGTTTTAACTATAACATTTTTGGTTCTGTAACTATAACAAAAATGGTTCCAACTATAACATTTTTGGTTTGACTATAACATTTTTGGTTCCAAGTATAACAAAAAATATCTTTTGTTATACTTCATTCTTTGTCATAATTAGATATATAGGGGAGGGGTTCTTTGGTGCCAGTCATAGTCGATTCAAATAGTAATAAGCTAGTCACTAAATCAAACATGCTCATCGAAGCGAATTACAAACTTGGAGTTGTAGAACAAAAGATTATTCTTTGTTTGGCCAGCAACATCCAGCCATCGGATTCAGACTTCAAAACATATACCTTACCCGTTAAAGAGTTTAATAAGTTACTAGGTCTTAAGGGGAATCCTAAATATACGGAATTAAGACAAATAACCAGAGAATTGATGCAAAAGGTTTTTGAAGTACGGATCAATAAAAAAGTGATTCAGGTTGCCTGGTTAAGCTATGTAGCTTATAACGAATCAGATGGGACAATTGACATTCGATTTGATCCTTTTCTTCGTCCCTATCTCTTGGAGCTAAAAAGGGAGTTTACAAGCTACAAACTAGAAAATGTAGTAAAGTTAAAAAGCTCTTATGCTATCCGAATTTATGAATTGTTAAAGCAATACGAAAAATTAAAAGAACGAACTTTTCTTTTAAAAGATTTACGAAAAATTCTCGGAACTGAAGACATTTATCCTGCATATGGAAACTTTAAGCAAAGGGTTTTAGTGCCTGCTCAAAAGGAATTACAAAAGAAAACAGATATAAGCTTCCAAATTGAAGAGGTTAAAGAAGGCCGCAAAGTAGATAAAGTAAAATTCGTCATATCAAAAGGCCAGAAACAACCTACAAAACAATTGGATCTTTTTGAGGATAGTTTACAAGGATTCCAAAATGCAAACTCATTTAAAGAGCAAGTTAAAAAATTCGCTTTTTCTATGGGTATCAAGATTAGTGATAATCTAATTGCATCCTGGAAAAAATTCGGTGAGGATAGAGTGATTGAATTAATGAAACACGTTCAAATGAGGCCAGATATTGATAATCCCATCGGGTACATAACTACTGTATTGAAAGCCTCCATATCAGAAGAAGAGGTTGCTGCCGGATCTGAATCACAGAAAATGTTATTTCATTTAATTTCGAGCTTTAGAAAATCGAATGAGTCTAAGCCAGCATGGTTTATAAAAGATTTAGCAATCGAAGAGCTACAAACAAAGTTTGGTTTAGATACCAATGAAGCTTCAACAACATTTGAGGATTTGAAAAAAGAGCTTTTTGAAGCTTTAAAAGTGGAAGAATCAGTTCAATCAAAAAACCTGTCTGAAAAAGACATAAATGATCAGAAAAAGGAAATTGAAAAGCTTTTAAGCAGTTGTTAGCCGAATAAGTAAAGCACCCAGGGGACTCCCTGGGCCTTTTTAATATTGTCTACATATCCCAAAAATCACTCATCTTTGCCACGGGATCTATCTTGCGGATCGCCTTTAGAGAGTATCTCTCCATTCCTTTATCATTCGGTCGATCCGTTCTTTGTAACGTTCATTCGTGAAAATCTCCTGGGTGGTGGTTCCGTGCTGTTTGGCATGGCGGGAAAAGTTAGAAGCGCTGACCCATTGGTTGCATTTAGGGCACGGCAGCTTCCCATCGACTTCCCACGATTTTGCTGTGAATCGGCTCTTGGTTGCTTCTTTAGAGGCTGCAATCTCTTTGAATACTTGTGTAGTTGCTTTTGTACTCGGTTCAACTACAACGTCAATCGTTTTGTCGTCAGTTGTATTTTCTTTTGGTTTGGATATATTTAGTTTACTTGTATTTTCCTTTGGACTGCCTGACATTTCGCGTTCTACAAGCAGGTAAACAGCTTCGCTAATAGATAACCCCAGTTGATCGCAATAGTCCTTAAAATCGCTGTATAAGCTTTTGGGAAGGCGTGCAGTTAGCACCTCGGTTTCTTCCTTTTTCCTTCTGTTCCTAGCGAATTGTTCTAAGTAACCCATTGACTACACTCCCTTATGTTCCATTCTGTTTCGTGTGTATTCAAATCTTTTCCTTCTTATTATCGTAGAAATATGAAAGTGGACAAGTTGTATTTGATTATATTCGGGATGTATTCAAAAAGAATGACAGTGAATCACGATTGTAGTCGTAATATCTTAGCATATTTTGTGAATAGAATAATAGATTATTTATCGAATCCAAAACCATAATCGGTTATTTATGCTTATATGGGCTTGTACGCGGTCTGAATGGCATATAAAAAAGAGTAATCTTTCTTGATTACTCTTTAGGCTTGTTGTTTACGTTCTTTTACTGCTCTATATAATGTTGCTCGAGATACTCCAGTCATTTCCGCTATTTCGTCTACTGTCATTGTTTGGCTATCGTATAGCTTTAATGCTTTTTCAACGTCTTTTTTATCCGCTTTTGGTCTACCACCTACACGCCCTCTTGCTCTTGCTGATTCAAGTCCTGCTTTCGTTCTATCTCTGATAATATCCCTTTCAAGTTCCGAAATGCTCGCCATTGTACGAAAGAAGAATCTACCCATTGATGTACTTGTATCAATCTGATCTTGAATAGAAACAAAATCCACTTCTTTTTCTGCAAATAGTTCTGATAGTTCAATTAAATGCTTTGTACTTCTGCTGATACGATCTAACTTATAAACAACTACTTTATCACCCTTTCTCAATTTATCAATCATTTTTTCTAATTGTGGTCTATCTTTTTTAGCACCACTCATTTTTTCTTGAAAAATTTCATCTACTCCGTATTTCGAAAAAGCGTCTAACTGTATTTCTAAATTTTGATCTTGTGTACTTACCCTCGCATATCCAAAAATCATAGGTATCAATTCCCTTCCTCGTTTTGTTACTCTTATTGTATCAAAAACGGTTATTAAAGCTGAGTTTTATTACGTAGTTTTTGAGATAAGTTTTGATACAAAATATATGATAAAAACAAGGAAAAACGGTCTAAACTGAGAGTACCTAAAAATGTATCATTAACCTTCGTTTTTGATATTACGCAGTAGTTTCTATTAACGAATAAATACTCTTTATCAATTTTCACCCGCTATCCATTCAAATAAAAAGACCGCCATTTAGACGGGCATGCTTCTTTTAGCTTCAATTCGGAAAAATATACTAGTTTAATATCATAAAATAGGCTATCTCCCATGTTCTAAGAATAAAATTGATTGGTCAAGTGCTGATTATCCGTTACGAACTTTTTGGCTTGTGGTTCGATTCGATATCGTGTAAATTCGTTTAAATGATTACGAAAACCGCTTAACAAAGCTATTTCTATCAGTTTTAACAATAAGGGGTACACAGCCCCATATCCATTTAGCTAACTGTTAAACGAGACCGCCTTAAGGCGTCTTAGTTGCTTTGAATGCAACTAGAACTGAGTTCAAACTGTATCCATTTCAGTTCCTTAAACCGTTATTATGTTACTTTCGGTTTCTGCGAAATAATGGAATAATCCTTTTGTCCCTTCGTTAGGTAACATTTTGAAAAATAAGTTACATTCAAACCAATATGATTTTTTCGAGGAGAAAAAGTAAGATTTACATGGGGCCTACTAGCGAAACGCAGATTTAAAGGTTTGAGTTCCTTTTAAGATACCCAAACCTTTTTGTACGATCGTATGTATGTTAAATTTTAAGACCCAATGCTCTGTTCTATTGCAGTTTCCCAACTTGAAAAATAATACAATGCATTCTTCATAAGCTCTGGATTTGATTTCTTTATTTGCTTCTTCCGAAGGAGCATTCCTTCTTTTTGCATCAGTTCAGAGATTTGATTCATAACCTCTTCTACACTCATACTTGTTTCCACTTAGTTCCCCCCCTTTCTGTTTTCGACTGTAATATAATTTCCGTCTACCCAAAAATAATACAACCTTTATGTAGAGGTGAATATTATATACAAGACAAGTTTACATAAAGCAACTTTTCGGAAGATAGAAAAACAAAAACCCCATGGTAGGGGGAGGTGGAGAACAAAATTTTATTTGTAAATAAAAGGGACAAGCTTTTGCTTGCCCCGGCACGACGGATACTACCCTTGGATTTGTTACATCTTATTCAATTATTTAAGGTTGGTATCTATATCGATACTTATTTTCGTCTTCAATAATTTTAAAGCATAATCACAGCGAAGATGCGAATGTAACGTAATAGAGGTTTGGTACATTGGTAAATTTAAGAGGTCAAGCTAATAGTAACTTAAAAAATGAGTTTACATAATAAACAGGATTTTATCTCAATTCGTCGTATTTTAAGAAAATGGACTTTTTACTTACTCCTTCGTATCTGTCCATGGAAGACACCGGTAGGAAACTATTTGTATTCATCTTAAGGAGAGTTGGAATAGTTGAAAAATCCTTCGTTTGAGGACATCCAGGAAGCGAGAAAACACTTTTTGGATCTTTATCATAAGTATTGGTTAGAAAACGCACTTTTTACGTGGCAATGGTGGTTTCTTGTAATAACGGTTATTCTTTCTTGGGTAGTGTGGTGGAAAGTCGTAGATAAACAGCGTATTCATTTGATTTTTAATTTTGGATGCCTAATGGCAATCATTTCAGTACTATTAGACATGATTGGGCTAAATCGTGGTGCTTGGGCGTATCCGATTCGTTTATATTGGGCTTGTATTCCTCCACTTGTACCTTATGATTTAACATATATCCCTGTTGTTTTTATGCTGATTTATCAACGTTACGGAAATGACACAAAAAAGGCATTTTTGGCATTCACGATTACTTCTGCAATAATCTCATTCGTTATTGAACTGTTCTTTATGTGGATTGGGGTTTATCGACTATACAAGTGGAAGACTATTTATTCATTTCCCATCTATATCGTAGTAGCACTTTTTGTAAGATTTCTTGTGGGAATTTTTGAAAAGAAAAGTCTTAAAAACACCTGAGTATATAGCCGATGAGGCTGCATTTTAGACGTCCTAACGAATGTAACATAATAGATGTTTTGTTACATTTGGAAAATTCCAGCTCTGAGTAAGTTTCTCTTTACAAGGGAAATCTATTACTAAGGGGGATTCCACCTTCCTTAATAAATGTATCTGTAGTACATTCCAACGGTCAGCTACAGATACATTTTTTTGTAATTGCCCAATCAAAAAATGTTATCGAGAATATAAATAAATTGGGTATTTGGTCAATACCTACGCCTCCACTAACCGCACATTTGGCGGTTTTTTGTGTTTAATGGAAAAACCGAATGTAACATAATATGTAAAAAAGTTACATTCATTATGAGTTATTGATTTTATTCTAAAACTGGATAATTGACCAAACCATACTTATTTTAAGAAATATAATATAGTATTTCCAAGAGTTAAAACCTTTTGGACAGGCCCTCCAACCTGTCCTTTTTTTACATAATCCATTGTTTACCCTAAAGGAAAATTAGCAGTAGGACAAGCGACCAGACTGTCAGCTTAAGTGAAAGAACTGATGCTGCAAACAATTGGGGAGCAGACTATTATCTTTCAATTCATATCAATTCCGGTGGGGGTACAGGTTTCGAAAGCTATATTTACCCAGGAGTTGGAGCCCCTACAACAACTTATCAAAATATCATTCATGAAGAGGTTTTAAAGGTAGTTGATTTTGCGGATCGTGGTGAAAAAACTGCTGACTTCTTTGTATTACGGAACTCAAAAATGCCAGCTTTGTTAACGGAAAATGGATTTATCGACAATGCAAATGATGCAGCTAAATTAAAAAATACAAGTTTTCTAACGACAATTGCTAGAGGCCACGCCAATGGGGTAGCTAGAGCATTTAATTTAACTAAAAAAACAACTGCTCTGTATAGAGTACAAATTGGTGCATTCAGTAACAAAACAAATGCGGACAACCTTGCAGCAGAAGCGAAAGCGAAAGGGTTTGATGCGATTATTGTACTGAGAGATGGTTTATATAAAGTTCAAATTGGTGCTTTTGCATCGAAGGAAAATGCAGATGCACTAGCAACAAAAGCAAGGAATGCTGAATTTAATGCCATTGTGATATATCAATAATTTAGTAGTTTTAAAGAATATAATATATTACATGACAAGGTTTTGAACTTCTTTTCTAAGAACAAAGGACAGACTTGGTGAATCTGTCCTTTTGGCATTTAAACAAATGTTTATAACCGAATGTAACATAATCTATAAAAGGTAACATTCACACAAAGCAGACAAAAAAGCCTTCCCAAAGATTGCGATTTGTGGGGAAGTCTTTACCAAAGGCAGCAATTATTTATTATTGTTGTGGATACACTGTCGAATGAGGAGTTGAAGGCTGTATAAATGTTCCTCCTACTTGGGGTTGCCAAGGCTGTTGTTGAAACCCTAATTGTGACATGCGTTGAACATCTTGGCTTAATTGGGTACATAATTGGTTAAGATGTTGAATTTGCTGAACAGCAGAATTTTCACGCTGAGCAAGCTGTTGAAGTTCATTAGAAATTTGTCTTAACTGTACGGTATTACTTTGTTCTGAGCTTTGCATTTGTTGTAATGAGCTTTGTATTTGAGAAATAAGTTGCGGATTGTACATGAGTGATCACTCCTTAGTAAATTGAAGTTAAGGTAACACGAAAATTATTTTGCGTAGAAATCAAAATAATATGTTCAATAGTCAAAAGAGTTATTTTTACCAAACATTAATTACACATAATTTAAATGAATTTTCTCATGATATTAGTATCGGGTACGTAACGGTTGAGCCAAGATCTATATATGCTCTTTAGGTGGTGTATATAGGTCGGCCAAAGATTATATATAGGTCATCTCCACATGGTATGTATATAGTCGGAGGGAAGATTCTATATGGTAGAGAAAGGTTTTATTGTAGTCGTACCTCTTGAAGGTATTATTACAATAAGGTCCCAATTTATTATATGAGGGTCGAGCGAAGATCGTACTGAGTGCCGTAGACTAAGTTGAGTACATGACTCAATGAAGTTAACGTTCATATATAGTCGAGAGGTTATATATGGGTAATCAGCTATTTATAATAGTGCAAGGTATATCGTTACGTGCTCGTACCAATTAGTACACAATTAAGTCACCCTTAAAGGGTGGCTTTTTACTTATGTAACAAAATAGACTTTTGGTCACATTGCCACGTATGCAGTATTTTTATGACAAAAATTCACCTGAATGCAGCATAATGGATGGACAGTTTAGTCCTTTTTCTGCTACTTTATTTTGATTAATCGATCCCATAGTTCATCTATTTCAGCAGAATTTAAAGTATGTTTGTACTTGTTTGGTATCCCATTATAAAGTTCTTTTATAACACCCTCCACAAAACGAATGATTTTTTGTTCTTTCAAGATTAGAACTTTGTTTTTATCATCCTGCATTGTTAACACTCCTTATGGATGAATTTCAAAACTTTGTTTATTAAACGAATGAGCAGTTAGTGAAAGAAGTAATTACCAATAAATATGCAGATTTTATCCCTTTATTGGTAAAAGGGAAAAAATTTTATAGGTAAAGGCAAACCGTTTGAGGATGGGAACATCTGCCCTTTTGTCGTTTGAAAAGGTTTAAAACCGAAAGTAACATAAAACATATTATGTAAACTAGCTACCTTGCAAAGATGTTTGCAAGTATATTTCTTTATATTTTTCTTTAGGATTTCGGCATATATGAAGGGAAAATATTTATCGTCCACTAACTGTAGTACGATAACGTCCTATAGGTGTAGTACGATATCGTACCCTAATTGTAGGACTATAAATGAGGAACTAAACCTGTAGTACGGCAAAAAGATTGAAGGATTTTCAATTGTTTTCCTAGAACGTATATTAGAACGCTACTGGGAGGCGATTAGAATGGATCACTATACAGAAAAAGCATACACATCAAAGGATGTATTTACGACTTTAGACATTGGAGATAGTACGCTTCGAAAATGGTGTCTTGCTCTCGAAAAAAGTGGATACGCATTTATCAGGAACGATAAAAATCGCCGTCTTTTTGTTGAAGGTGATTTAGTTGTTCTAAGGCATTTTCAAAACTTAGTAAATGAAAATATGCCATTGGAGAACGCTGCAAACCTTGTTGTAGACAGGTTTGGAAAGGGTGCGTTCCAGGTAAGCACGCATAGCGTTCTTGTAGAAAATGAGGAAAAATCACTTGAATTACAGCGTGATTCAAGCCGTTCTAATGAAGAATTAGTAACGTCATTAATTGAGTTTATAAGAACGCAAGATGAGGTAAATCGTAAGCTTATAGAGGACAACAGGGAACAAAAAGAATTTAACCACGAACTCCTGCAACGGCTAGATCAGCAGCAAGAATTTCTAGAACAGCGTGACGAACGAGCAGAAGAACGAGATAAAGAACGCCTGGAACGGCACGATAAAAGATTAATAGAATCTATAAGGGAAAGCCAGGAGACTAAAAAAATATATCTTGAGATACAACAGCAGCTGCAACAAATTGCATCTTCTCAAGAAGAGAAAAAGAAAGGTTTCTTTGTTCGATTCTTTGGTAAATAAAAAAGGGCTATCCAGATTTGGCTAGCCTTAGTTAACCTATTTCTTCTTATTTACCAATAGGTTAACTCGGTTAACTAGAGTTAACCATTTATTTTTAGCTTTAAATTGGTACCAGTATTATTTTGTATAACCGGCTGTTCTGGCTTCAATGACTGTAAAAACTGAGTAAATGACTGAGCTTGAAACAGTCTAAAGGGTAGATCCATATCGATGGCATATCGTTGCTCAGACAGTATTAAAACGTGGGGAAAAGGCTTAGACATAACATTGCTATGATACAACTCTACATATCTGTTAATCTTTTCATTCATCTGTTTTTCAGAGTATAAGGTCCTTTGAACCTCAATAAAGAAAGGTGTATCTCGGAAAATACAAAATATATCGGGTTCCACGGTTCCCTTACTGCCGTATTTTGGCTCGACTAAAAATGTAGTTAATTTCCCCAACCTCCGCATTTCTTTGTAAGTATTCAAGATTGCAAGGAAATGCCCGACTTTTGCGCTATTCCGTTTCATATTTACATCTGTCCCAAAATAAACATACGGCACGAATGATTTAGACCGCTGAATATGTCCATCCCTCAGCAATCTTAGTAAAACATGATTAGTGGAATCCTTTGGATTTTTCACATTCGAGAAGTGTATTTCTGCGATAGAATCCCGATCCATTACCCTAAATCTATTTAAATCTTTAATAATCGCTTTATCTCGGCTAGTTAGCATCAAAAAACACATCCCTTTCCGTTAGCACATCATCAGACTGCATAGAATAGCCATTACACCCGTTTTTCCATTCAATAGACTTATAGCTCTCTAAAACCTTTTTAGCCGCTTTCTCGGTCAAATATGGGGCTTGTATTTCTTCTAAGCTATCTCTTTTTAAATAAAACCTTCCTGGTGTCTCTCTGCTTATTTTTTCACTGCCTGGAGTGCCGATAATTTTAGAGTTTGATAGATCAGTTGTACGAAAACCCATCCGTACAGTTAATAAGGATCTTATTTTCGTGTCTAGAATATCGTGGGAAGGACGTTGCAACGATAAAATATTATAAATTCCCAATGCCCGACCTAATGAATCAATTTGTACAAGCATCGATTTAATATCCTTGTTATCCATCACCATAACGATTTCATCTATGGCCAGAAGGATGTAAGGAACTTTCTTATCAGCTGGCAGATCATCAACGTGCATAACACCTGTAGCATTCAATAAACGGCTACGGTTAAGCATTTCATTATAGACCTGTGACAGCATCCGTTCCAATTCATCCGGGAAAGTAGCTACACTTTTAACGTGCTGCACACCCTTAAATAAATGGAATTCAGACATTTTCAAGTCTCCCAAATAGAGGTGAAGCTCGTCAGGAGATTTATATTTTATGAGAGTGGTCAATATAGACCGTAACTGCGTACTCTTTCCGCTTCCTGGTTCCCCACTTATCAAAGCGTTCGGCTCCATTATGGCATCATAAACTACCCATTCGCCATTACGATCCATACCGCAAACGATAGGTATTTTAAAGCCTTCTATAACAGGCAATATATCGTTGCTATATCGGTAGGTTAATTCCTTTGTTATACCGGTTTTATAGACGGTTAAAACAAACCTTTTTATTTCTCCATCAAGTTCAATTTGTTTCCCAAACACTTGCTGAAACACATAAAAATTCTTTTTCAATAAATCGGGATTAATACCGGTAGGGAGAGTAAAGACATATTCAGTGGAATGATCGTTAATGGCTACAGAGTGGATTTTAGGCAGAATGTAACGGTCTCCGTTATCTGTGGAATAACTACGGTAAATTTGAGCAGTACGAAAGGCTTTTATAAGCTGTCTACGCGCTTTTAACTTTTCCCATATGCTCACCTTAACCACCTCAAAAATGTATTTGTCTCAAGAAAATACACGCTTGCTATCATTGCCGCTATAGGAATAAGAATTTTTAATGTATTTCCTAACCATGGAATGCCGCAATCATCTGCAAACTTATCCAATAAAGCTAACGCTATACAGCTGCCACCAGCGATTAAAATACCAGAACTAAACATTCTCACCACTCCTTTTTGTAGACGCTTCACGATGATTTTGCACTTACCACGATAGTAGTATATAAGTGCGCCCTTCGGATATTTTTCTGAAAACCTTAATTATCTGAATATTACCTTGTTTCCCCCGGACCCCCTTCCTTTTCTCCCGACTTCGCCTCTTATTAACAGATTTTGCTTTTCTTATTAAACCAACTTTTCTACCTGTACAAGTGCACTAGATATAGATTCTTGAAAGACTCTTAAAAAATTCTAATTTTCCTTTCGTAAGATTCTAGCGAGTATCTCATTCGCCCATATCTCAAGCTATGCCGCCCTGGTTGTCCATGTTTCCTCATCTCTGTAAAAAAATTTCAGAGATGAAACTTTTGTATAAGCTATGAAAAAAAGGTCAATCCTTGAGCTATAAACAAAGCTTGGGAGAGTGAAAGAATTGAATTGGTTTGGAATAGGAAAAACGAGGTCTAAACTTGGTAGATATATTGATCAACATGGTATTAGCCAAAAGGAGTTAGAAAAAGCTGGAGTTAGTAAAGCCACAGTTAGCCGCTTATGTTCCAGTGATGAACACCAGCCGACAATTAGCACAGCAAGAAAAATCATTAAATTTTTAAAAAAATTCGATAAGGGTATAGATTACGATAACTTTTGGAGTATGTAAAAGGTGCTGAATAACAGCACCTAAGGATTTTTTAATGTTCGGTCATGATGACCGCAATTTCTTAACACAATGGTATCTGGTTTTTCAAAGTGAAAGGTAATCCTTATATCCATGTTAGCACTGGCTTCGAATATGTAATCCCATCCCTCCATTTTCTTTGTACGAAGGGATGGGTGACTAAAATCTTCTAGTAGTAAAACTAAAGCTTTATCAATAGCTTTTTGGTATTGTTTGTCCAATCGGGCGTAAGATTTTACAAACCTGCGATTATAACCAAATTTCATTTTTCATCCCTGTTGAACTCATCACTATCTTCATGCAGTGATTTAAGCAAGTCCTCTATATTGTCAAAAGACTTCACACGCCCTGCTTTAATATCTTCCTCTGCTTCCATTTCTTCCTTTTGCCATTCTTCTGACCAAAACCATGCCTGATCTTTTGGAACGGAAATCATTGGGACAATGATAATTTTCCCATCCTCTAAACGACATTGAAGATTATCGCCTTCTTTAAGGTTTAAAGCTTCCACAAAATCCTTTGGAATCGTTACTTGGGATTTTCTCTTGAAACGGACGTTTTCTGGTTTCATTGTCACAGCACCTCGCTCTTTTGTTTGTGCCATTATATGATTCCCCTCCTTAGTATGACTATACAACTGTTCAACTTTCCAACTTTTATTATATCTCATAAACCGAAAAGGACAAATAAGAAGTTCTTCCGATTAGCCACAAGTAAATTGCATAAAACCTTTCTTTTTTATGCAGCAGCCAGGCATCTTCAGAAGCCGAAAACGTTGATTCATCAACGGTGTATAAAATTCTGTATAAACCATAAAAATAAACGACAACAAACCCCTTGAGCGACAAGGGGTTTTTATTTTGCCAACTTCCTAGAGTTGGTATTATGTTAACTAGATTTGTATAGGGTATACAATGCTGAGAAGGTGAAAAAACTACTTTTTTCCATGGGTTCTTTGAGTATTCTACATTAATTTTTGTGATATTTTGACATCTTTTGTAGAAAGGGTTTTCATTTGGTCTCATCTTTCTCATAATATCTTTTGATGTCTCTATACTTTATTATGGACCCACTACATATCTTAGAGACCCAAAAATTTCGATGAGATGGGGAGAAAAAGTGTCGATGATAGTCAATGCAGTAGGTGAAACAGAAGACTTACTAGAGTGTATTATAAAAAAAAGAAAAGAATTGATTGATCTAGGTATGAATTACGGACTTTTAGATAAAAAAACAATCCAGTGTAGTCAATATCTTGATAAACTTATAAATTTGCATATGAAATCTCATTCTGGTCCAACGAACATGCTTTTAGATAACGGAGCCAGTTTACCTAGAATTAGATACTTTTATGGTAATTATAAAGTTAGTGATTTCAAATATGAGGCAAAAACTGTTGAGCTTGCAAGAAATAATATTCGCTTCTTTTCTGCTCAATTGATTAATAATTTAGATTTAGCGACTCTTGGAGCTTCGACTGTTTTAAATCTAATTGGTAATGGAATTGCTGCCCTTTAAATTTATCGTAACACTCTAATGTTGGAAAACAAGCTATGAAAGACACATACTCTATCCTTGGTATCTTATAATTATTGAATGTGTAAGCACATATTTAAAATGAGCGCCTTTAAGGTGTTGCTGTTCCATGAAGGAAACGGAAGGGTTTTTTACTAGGGGAGATGTATTACAATCGCTTAAAACGCCGTATGGCGTCTGTCCATGGTAAGCGAACCGTAGGAAGCATTAAGAAAAGTATTCAAAGATAAAAGATTCCTAGAATAAAAAGAGGCTGACTCGAAAAGTTGTTATTTAATGTCCTTTTGAGTCAGCCTCTTTTTTACCGATAATTGGCTTTATGTTAACTAGATTTGTATAGGATATGCATCAATGAAACAACTATTCTCTGTCTTTTCCTTCCTTAATGGTATCTGTCATTTTATTGATTGCTTCTGTTAGATTATCTATCTTTCTTTCAAATCGTATCAAAAGATAGAAAGCTACAACGATAGGAAATCCTAAATTACCAACGAGAAATAACCAGGTGTCTATTTGTGCCCCCCCTTTTTAAAGTGCTTTAGTTTATAATATGTAATCTTTATATACGAGATTGTATGTATCACATGGTATCAGTAATACAGATTACAAAACACATTAGTTATATTAGATGTTCCATTTGGTCTTGATATTTAATACAACGTTTTTTTGCTACCTTACGTTAATAAATGGTGCTTTTGTTACATAAAAAAGGATCTTCGATTTGAAGATCCTTTTTCAATGCGGAAAATTAGCTTTATGTTAACCAGTTTTGTATAGGTTATACATGATGGAGTATTTAGCGGATATTATTCGCTAAGGCCATTTAACCCTTCTTTTGATAAATTCCGATTTTTGATAGGGATATTGAAACAGATAGTAACAATGCAAAATAATGTTAGAGGGGAATTAGTGGAAAGTCAACCTTTGTCCAAGATTCTGCAAAATTACTAACATATTATTTTATAAGGTAATTTTTTAAAATTTTATGAGGTGATTTATATGGTTAACAATAACCGACCTTTTCAGGGATGTTGCCCACTCACACCTATTCCAAAACCCATAAAACAATTCCCCCCTCAAGGACCTAGGGGGCCTAGGGGGCCTAGGGGACCCCAGGGAGCTACTGGACCTCAGGGACCTCCAGGACCTCCAATTCTAGGTCCAATCCCTACAACTAATTTATTGTACTTTACTTTTTCTGACGGTCAAAAACTTATATATACAAATGCTGATGGCCTAGCGGAATTCGGGACAACTCAGATATTATCACCAAACGAAGTTTCCTATATTAATTTGTTTATTAACGGCATAATTCAACCCCAAACTGCTTACCTCGTACAAGAAGGAGCATTAACGTTGTTAACACCAACAGCACCTGAAGCTGGTGTACCGATAACGCTTCAGTTTATACTGATTAATCATTAAAAAAGTAACTGTATCGTTTATTAACCTTTTTATTAATGGTATATTACAACCGCAAAATCAATATATGGTTGAACCTGGAAAGATTACACTTACTTCCGGTGATGTACCTGAAGCAGGAAGTCCTATTATTCTTCAATTTGTGAGAATTAAGATGTAATGATGAGAGATTATGTATGTTTTGTGATTTTGGTTATACAGTGAACACAAATGCTGACAATTAGATGTCAGCATTTGCATGAAATAGGATTAGTTTATAACAAATTCAAGTACAATTGGAGTAGCAGGATCAAGTGTAGCTCCACCTACAATCGTTACTGCAGTAGTTGAAAGACCTGTTACAGTATCACTTGTTTGAAGTAAAGCATTAATATATAAATTTACAACTGGAGGTGAAGAAGGAAATGTTGAAACACCACCAGTATCATCAGTGAAATCTGTATTAGCATATGTCACATCAGCGCCTGCAATTGTACCAGCTCCAATGGTGCTTACAAATCTTCTTCCCGCCATGAACGGTTTAACGATAGGCATTTGTATTCACTCCTTTTTTTCAAGTTTACGGAGTTTGTGGAAGGATACTAAGCAAGTGTGCTTGTCCTACTCCGGTATTATATTTTATTGCTAACTTCTAACTTTGTGACGGCAATTGACCTACAATATATGTGGAAACACAAAAATGTTGTTTAATCGGTTAAATAATTGATAACTTATAACATTCATATTGTTCGAGATTTCTACTTAATTCATAGGTGATCGATTTTCTGGTTAAACTGTCATTTTGGTCGAATTTTTGTTCGTGTCACACAGGCAAAGGTAAAGAATTTCCTTGTCATAAATTATGTCCGATTTTCAAGTGCGGGTTATGAGTAAACAATTTCTTTGTATTTAACAAAATTTAAGTTTTATAAGGGAAAATACTATGATTCTATTCGTATGGGTATAGGGAGGGATTTTAAGTGATTGTTTTAATCTTAGCAGGTGGGTTATCCCAATACGGGTATATTTACAACCTAAGTCTTGAAACGGTAGCTGTAGATGATCCTGTCATTTTTGATTCAAATGGAATAACTACACCTGGAATTACGCACACCCCCGGAACCTCTCAAATTGTAGTTACCAGTCCGGGATACTACGAAGTTACTTTCTCCGTGTCGAGTGTAGAAACCAGCCAATTCGCACTATTTTTAAATGGCGCGCCGGTTGCGGGAACAGTCTACGGTTCAGGTGCCGGTACTCAGCAAAACAACGGTCAGGCTATAATCGCGATAGCAGCCGGTGATGTTCTGACCCTTCGAAATCATACTTCTGCTGCAGCAGTTACCCTTCAGACTTTGGCAGGAGGCACACAAACAAACGTAAACGCTTCTATTGTCATTAAAAAATTAAATTAGTTTTGAATGGATATGAAACTCTCACAAAATCAAAGGGTATGAACTTAGCGTTGTAAATTACAATTTCCTGTCGCTACCCCATGCCCATCAAGTTAAGGCAAATTATTACCCCTAAAACGAAAAAAACGCTATTCTTTCTGTAATATGATGGAAAGGATGGTGTTTTTTATGTGCCGTGAGGTTTCAGATGAACTTACTCTCTTTTCACTTGAATTACAACAATCTTTATCTCCGCATGCTCTCAAACAGTTGTCCAAAAAGGTAGGTTTTGTTCAAAGGACGAGTAAGTACCCGGCCGAAGATTTAGTGGCGTTGTGCGTGTGGTTAAGCCAAAAAGTAGCGATGTGAGGAATGAATTAATTTAACCGTTTCTACGCTAAATGTAGAAAAGGTTGTAAATGATCCAATAAAACCTGTACCTATTCCAGTGACAAGGTATGGATGAAGGAGGTTTAATCGGGATATGTACATTGTGAGCCAACTAAGAATAAAACAACCGATAAGATTAATTGATAATGTCGGAAGTGGAAAATCGTGATGCCACCATGTACCAATGGATAATCCCAAGTAATAACGTGATAAAGAGCCTAAAACCCCAGCTATGCCAACAAAAATATAAACCATTTTCTTCACCTCTTTAGTAATTTCCCCTAAAAAAATAGACTCCTACCAGTAAAATTAATACGTACTGGTAGGAGTCATTAGCTCTAAGGCAATTAAGGCGAACTCCAACGCCTGTTCAAGATATATTAAACATTGTAGCAAAGAAATTATTCGCTCACCACTTTGATAAATTTAAAATCGAATCATATTGGGTGCTATAGTTTAAAAAAGTATCAGCTGCGTCTACAGCTTTTTTGTGTGTCCAATTGAAACTGAAAGTAACATAACTCTATTGGACGAAACCCAGCACTATAAACTAGCATCAACATAGCCTTATGTTTGATATTATGGCAACTGTTAATGATAGAGAATACTTCTTCTCGCGTTAAAACCTCTGGAAGTGTTTTGCGCTTTTTCTGACGTGGTATTTGAAGATAATTTAGAGTGCGATTCAATGTCACTGCAAAAAGGAAACGAATGGCAGCACTATAAGAATTAACAGTTCCTGGCGAAACTTTTTTCTCATGAATCAAGTGCGATAAGAACTTGCGAATGTCTTCCTCATCCAGTTGATCCAATGGAGAATTACAATAATCAAGAAAGATTCGTGCATTCAAGGTGTAAATCTCCAGGGTATTTTTCGATAACCCCCGAAGTAGAATATCTTCTCTCATTTGTAGTAAAATTTGTACTTTGTTATCCATGTTTTTTCTCCTCAATATTTATTAGCAGGAGACCTGCATGAAAATATTAAGGGATTAACAAGTTCAAGGATAGTGGATAAATTTAGGGTTTTGGGGTTTACCACCGCGCTAGCGGTTTAGTCCAATATTCATTATGTTACATTCGGTTGGAGCATAACTTAAAAAGTTATGACACTGTTTGTTTTCACACAAAATAAATGATGAGACTGCTTCGGTTCTTCACAGTCTCATCATTTGATTGAACCATCAATTCAGCATCTCCGACTCAAAAACCGGCAAGGGTCTACAGTTACCGTCACATTAAAAGAACAAGTGCTGGTATTTCCCGCTGCATCTGTTGCTGTACAAGTGACCGTTGTCGTACCAGGAGGAAAGAAAGAACCAGATGCTGGCGTACAAACAGCAGTAACACCAGGACAGTTGTCGCTTACGGTTGGTTCTGGAAAGTTTACAAATGCTCCATTTCGACCTGGATCATTAAATACCGTAATATCAGCTGGACAGGTGATAGCCGGTGGTTCAGTGTCATTTACAGTTACGGTAAACGTGCAAGAAGCAGATCCACCACAAGGGTCCGTAACCGTACACGTGACTGTGGTCGCTCCGACAGGGAAGAAGGAACCCGATGGCGAATTACAAACTACGGTAAAACCAGCAGGACACTCATCGGTTACCATAGGGGGTGGATAGTTTACGGTTGCTCCACAAACCCCAGGATCATTTGATATCGTTATATTTGGCGGACAACTAATCGTTGGAGGTGGCGTTGGTAAAAAGGCCTCCACAGTTTGGGTAAATGTCGCCAATATTGCTCCATCAGATTTTCTAACAATCTGGAGGGTATATGTGTAGCTTCCTGGTACATTGAATTGAATTGTAAAGTTACTACAGGCATTTTGTAACGGAAAACCGGTACTTGGACCAAACAATGCCCTTCCACTACTATCAAAGTGAATTATCTCAGGATTTCCAACTGGAGGGATAAAGGTCAAAACAAAGTCATTCCGTTGAGCTGGATTGGCCAATATGATTGGGATGGTAACGATTGTCCCTAAATCTGGAGGGGTTGCTGTTGTACATATCTGAAAGGGTATTGTTGTTCCTACAGGGACTATCCCAGGTAATGTACTTGTAATGCTAGCTGCCATGTAGATTCCACCTTTCTTACTTTAGACAAATCTCTAACGGCTTCAGAGGAGGTTTTAAAAAAAGATTAAGATGATTCCCTCAGGTGTAAAAGAAAGCTCCGTGTTTTGCTCCTTTCATCACATAATGAATCTGCTCATCCTCATTCCCCCCTTTTTAGACTCACATTAATATATGAACAATCTAATCTTTAAGAGTGGGTAATACAATAAGTTGTCCTTGCTTCAAAAAACGACCGTTTTAGAATTCTAAAAGTTAATAAGTAAAAGAGCTAAAATTCACCAAATGTAACAAAAACTCTATTATGTTACATTTGGTTTTTCTTCTGAATCCACAAAAAAGGCTGCTGATGGAGCCTGATACTCCTTCAACTCAAGCTACCCCTTACTTGAATAATCCCCTTGCATTTATTGCACCTTTTCGCAAAAACAATGGGATCGCCTAAACATCCCCAACATATAACCTCCCATTAAATTCAAAGTGTGTGTATGTTTGTCCATACCAACCAAAGATATTTTCATATAATGTACAACCCCAAATAAATAGGAGGTGAAGGAACATTGAAAAACCGAAATAGAGGTTCACCTAAGAATTATTCGAAAATTGTCATCTTATATATAATTCTCATTGGGGTATATCTATACTTGGCGTTGTTTGGAAAAGTATAGGTGTTTTTAATACGTTTTCTTAGGAGAGCGTATTTTTTACTTAACTTCAGGATTTGCTTTAATTGTTGTCCTCTTTATCCTATTAATTATTGTTGGTTCGTTTTATATGAGTTACTAATTTTCACTTGAACATACAAAAAACTGCGTCATCCGGATAAACTGAACCCCTTGAAATATCAAGGGGTTCAGTTTGGCCAACTTCCTAAAATTGGCTTTATATTTCCACTGAATCTAGCAAAATACTGGGTTTCCTATTACTATCGAACAGCTTATTGGACATTCAAACAGATCAGGACGATTATTTCCAACTGGGAAAAGAATTGTTAACTAGTTAGTAGTATTCATCCGATAATTTAAGATATAAACCAGTATGTAGAACCTGTGTAGGCGGTAGTATAGAAAAAAGTGAATTTTTTGTTTGGTCTAACCACTTATCACCCACCCGCATAGCAGGTGGTTTTTTGTTTCGCACGCTATCGCGAGCTCAACTGACTAAAGTCATAATAAATAAATCAGTGGATTTTTCTTAAAAAAAATCCACTGTTCTTCTTGAAAAAAATGAGTAAGCTTTTGTATTTGTATCAATTAGATTCCTCACAATTTGGTCTATTAATTTTCCCGTGGTAAACTAAGAACATTCTTTACCCTTTTAATGAAATTTGCGATATTACCTATTCTAAAAAAAATTTATCGGAATAGAAAGTAATTGCACTTTAAAAAAAGTGTATCGTGTTACGATATACTTATCAATAATATAAAATTAAGAAGGTTGATTTCTTTATGACTCTATCTAAAGACGCTTATATATTCTTGTCAGAATTTAGATACCAATTACGTAAATTTCTTAGCTTTAGTGAATCTGCTGCCCGGGAACTCGGAATTACACCTCAACAACATCAGTTGTTACTAGCAATAATGGGATTTCCTCAAAGAGATTTTGCTACTCCTCGGGAGCTATCGGAACGATTGCAAATCACTCATCATGCATGTGTTGGCTTAATAGACCGGTGTGAACAATTGAGCTTTGTTTCTCGAAGACGGAATCCAGAAGATGGCCGTAGTGTCCTTGTTGAAGTAACTCAGGAAGGGAAAGAGATATTGGAGAAGTTATCAGAAACTCATCTCGAAGAAATTAATCGTATAAAATTTTTAAAAAAATTCGATTTAAATTAACCCCTCATTTTACGTAGCTATAACTGTAAATTCAAGGTGTAATTAAAAAGAGTAAAAATTATAGCACACTTCTATTTGGCTAAATACACCAAAGTAGATGCTGCTTTTCCATCATGTCAATTAGTGTTAGGATGATTCAAGAATCCAACACACACAAGAGGCGCATAACATTCGGGTGGAAATACAAGAGTATATTCAAGCTGATATCCCCTTTTTAGGGGTTTCTTTTTGCTATTTTTATCTGGTTTAACACGAATGATATTAGGAATATTATTAAAGTTCAAAATAAATTGATTATTTTGAACCTCCTTGGATTAAGGTGAAAAATGCTGATAATGTGCTCTTTGCAATAATTGTTTATAACCTTATTTTAACTATGGTTTATTCTGAATAAAATCAAAGAACGCATGGAAAATTTCAATTGATTGATAAAACATTAAGTCAACAGCGGTCGCTGCAAAAAAAATTATGGCTGGGTGACTAATCCAATGCATTTTCGTTCCTCCCTCTAAAAGTATTAATATATCAGTGGTTACTATTCAAAGAAACCCTAGGAATCGGTGGTGGTTTACATTGATAATTATATCGTAACGCGATATAATTATCAATGTAAAGTTAAAGAATGATGATTCTTCATGAAACCCACTTTGCGAATATAATCACGATTATTAAGTATCAGGAATTTATTAATTTCAGCAGTTGCTGCAACTATAAAAAAAAAGCGGAAAGAAATTATTGATATAGAAAGCTATACAATTGAACATATCATGCCTCAAAATAAGAACTTATCTACCGAATGGCGAAAAGACATCGGCGAAAATTGGGAAGAAGTTCAGCGGATCCATCTCCATACTTTAGGAAATTTGACGTTGACAAGATATAATTCCGAATTGAGTGATAAACCATTTAAAGCAAAAAGGGATATGGATGGTGGTTTTGCCGATAGTCCGGTACGATTAAATAAAGGGTTAGGTCAGCTTGAAACTTGGAATGAACAAGAAATTATGAATAGAGGTAAGAGACTTGCTGAGCAGGCCATTTTAGTTTGGAATTATCCAGAACTATCTGAAGATGTGGTAGCAAAATATAAGAAAAGGGCAAATGAAGGTGAGAATGTAATTTATACAATTAATGATTTCCCCGATTTAACTGGTAATATGTTAGAACTGTTTGAGGAACTTAGAAAAAGGATAGGCAACCTTGATAGTTCAGTAAGGGAAGAATTCAAAAAACTTTATATTGCTTATAAAACTACAACAAATTTTGTTGATATAGTACCTCAAAAGAGCAGATTACGATTAAGTCTAAATATGGCTTTTAATGAGGTACATGATCCAAAGGGGATTTGTAAAGATGTTACTAACTTGGGAAGATGGGGTAATGGTGATGTGGAGATAGGTATTTCCACGTTCGAGGAGATTGAGGATGTTATGTACCTGATAAAACAGTCTTTTGATAAGCATCGAGGTGAAGATCAGTAAAGTATACTTCTCTTTTAACTTGATCCCAAGGTATCTAAAGAAATAGGATGTGCTGGATAGTCTTAAAACGCTATCCAGTTTTTTTATTAGAATTAGATAAATAATTGATTCAATTCTAATGGAAAAGATTCCTCTTTTCTAAATATGTGCATGATTGAATTTTTAAATGTTTTCAAGCCAATTCAATTTTTATCAATCTGGCACCCTTAAGGCTGCGTATTTTCTTCAGAAATAAGAACTTTATAGATCCTAGATCAAGAGCATAAATAACATATTTAGGACGGCTGCACTACGGACTGATCAGAAAGGAAAGAATTATCAAGACTAAAGGTGAAAATTTGTTGATAATAATAAGCTCTTACATATTAGTTATGTATAATATGTAATATGTGCCCTTGACTTTGAACCTTGCAGGGGCGTGTTTCTCATGGATAGGGAGCAGGTTACTCCTACTCCAACACCTATCAAGGTTACACGCCCCTTCCAAAGTAAAGGGATCGCTAACGCTCACATATTATACATTATACATAGTGAACATAAATTGTTTAGTCCGTTTAATGTGTAAAAGATGTTAAATTTTCACCAAAAAGGCGTACATTTTGAACATAATGTACGCCGATTTTTTTGGTCTGGTTAAAAAAGTGCCTTTCTGTCATTCCGTACGTGTCGCTTTGGCACTAAATGGACCGATAACCACGGTCTGTACAGCTAGCGCCTACATTCCGTAGGTTCCTGTTCCATTTACGGCAAGCCGCCGTACCAAACGAGCCGAAAAACTTTAAGACCTTGGGCTCCTCGCCCAAACCCAGCCAACGGTAGCCCGTTGGATCGCTATAATGCTCGGGGCAAGGTTTATCTCCTTCTTTGTTCTCCTTATTGTAATCGTTTGCTCATTAGGGCAGTCAAGGGTGCTACGCTTGCGCTTCGCAAAGTTTGTGAACTTTTTTAAGAAGAGCGTTTAAAAAACTTCACAAACTTCAAGCCCATTGACAGCCCTTTTCGCAAAGATTTGTTGAGGTCAAACAAAAAAGGAGTGATAGAGGATGAGAACAAGTTGTCATAGGTTGAAGGTAGCAAAATCAAGCACAGGCTATTATGTAGGTAGATTTTTTCAAGAAGATGAATCCAGTACACTATTTGTTCGACTCACTGATGATTTCATCCACAAACAAGAAGCTCTCGAGTGGATCGAATCCATCATGGAAGAAATCACAGAGAGGAAAGAGGGGGACTGAGTTCTCCTTTTTTCTATTCTCTTAAAAAGTGTACCGTACACGATTCCTGGCTTAAGCCAGGAATCGTGTCGCTCGCTGCGCGTTGCTCCAAATGATTGAAAGAGAATTGACGGCTTTTTGGGGGCATCGAACCCCCAAAAAGGCGTACTGCCTCCAAGCTCACGCAAGGAGACAGTACGCGATTTTTACTCACAGTCTTTCGGTCGAAATCCTGTTGAATAAAAATTGCTAATATTAATTGAAAAGCTCGGCGTCGAGCCTCGCCTTTCAACCGATGCTGCTACCTTTCGGCAGCTGTTCGCCTCGGACGCTTGGGCCAGTTTTTTAATGGCAAAAGGGCTTCGAGCCCTAATGCCATTAGGCGGTCCTATACCTTTCGGTATGTACGGCCGCCCTTTCTAGCGTTAGTAAGCCTTCTTTGTTCTCCTTATTATAATGAGTGGGCTTATGACCGTGTGAAGGGCGGGCGTCAGGCAAACAAAATCGGCAAAGCCAAGTAGGCTAAGGAGCAGTAAGAAAGCAAAAAACGCTTTCCAACTGCCCCTAAGTCATTGGGCTTCACTCGATTTTGAACGACAACGGGCAAAAAGCAGGCCCGTTGCCTATGCCTGCCTGGCAAGTTCGCTTCTTCGTAAGCGAACCCTTCACACGGTTTGCGCCCATCATTGCTTCCTTCTCAAACAAAGAAAGGGAGTGTTACAAATGGAAAAAGTATACGAAATTCAACGTATTAAACAAGTCATTCAAGAGGTTGAAGGAGGAGAACAATATATTGTTCGCTCCCCTGAAGATGGGGCGAAAATAGCCTCTCAATTTATTGGAGATGATGATCGTGAAGTATTCTTTGTCATGAGCCTGAATACGAAAAATCGTGTCGTTGCTGTTCATCGTTGTCACGTCGGAAGTTTGAATGCCAGTATTGTTACGCCAAGAGAGGTGTTTAAGTCTGCCATCCTTAATAACAGTGCATCCATCATTGTAAGTCACCAGCATCCATCCCAAAATGTAGAACCATCGAGAGAAGACATAGAGGTAACGCGTAGATTAGTAGAAGCAGGTCAGATTCTGGGAATTGAACTCCTTGATCACCTGATTGTGAATGCCAATGCTGAATACTACAGCTTAAAAGAGAAAGGGTACATCTAAGAATCGAAGGAGAGGGGGGAAGTTCTCCCTCTTCTTTATATTTTTGTTTTTTAGTCGTTTGTCTTGTTTAGGGGCATTGAGCCCCAAATCATGACCACCAGTCCAACGGGTGGTTTGAACAACGGCTATAAGCCTATATTACCGGCCAGCGTCTAAAGGCGCCGGCTTTCATTTTAATTCAAGCCTCTATTGCCTTTGCCACTTTTGCCACCCTTTAAAGGGTATTGGTATTACTTGCTACCCTTTGAAAGGGTCCGTATATTCTTTTACACTTAATTTATCTAATGCAATATCATGTTTTTCTTGATCTTGGATGTATTTTTTTATCGTAGCTTCATTTAATCCTACTGTGCTCACACAATATCCCTCAGCCCAAAAATGCCGATTTCCGAATTTATATTTCAAATTTGCATGCTTGTCGAAAATCATTAATGCGCTTTTGCCTTTTAAATATCCCATGAAACTTGAAACAGATATTTTGGGCGGAATACTCACCAACATATGAACATGGTCTGGCATGAGGTGACCTTCTATTATCTGTACACCTTTATAGTTACAAAGCGTTCGTAATATTTCACCTATACTCCTTCTATATTGATTGTAAATTATTTTTCGTCTATACTTTGGAGTGAACACAATATGGTACTTACATAACCATTTTGTATGTGCTAAACTATTTGCTTTATTTTCCAATTAACTCACTTTCCTTTCTAATTTTAGAGGCTTGAACAATCTCTATTATAGAAAAAAGTGAGTTTTTTGTTTGGTCTAACCACTTATCACCCACCCGCATAGCAGGTGGTTTTTTGTTTCGCACGCTATCGCGAGCTCAACTGACTAAAGTCATAACAAGACTGCCTCATCCATGCTGCGCATAGATGAAGCATCCTAGAAAGCTTTCATTGCTCTATTGATATTGACCAATGTAATTTAATGGAACTGTAAATTAATGTTCAATTAAATCGACAAATATTTTACAATCTTCGATTTATAATGAAGCTAGAACAGATCTATTAATGTCCAAAAAGATTTTCCTACACTTAGGATAAGGGAGATGTAATAGTGGATTTTTATGAAAAGCTGCCTACTGACTTTTTAATCGCATTTTATGATGAAATGATGAAAAATATTGAAAAAGGCTTATTAACAAAAACTATGTATTATGAATTAGGTCTAATCATTTCAGTTGCTAATCGAAGAGGGATAACACTGGGACAACCATGTGACTTTGAACAGATCGTGGATCAAAAGGATCTGAATGATTTCATTCAATTAGCGTATAAAAGTAATGGGATAAGGGATGTTTCGCATCCAGTGGATTTTTGCTAAAAAATCAAAAAAATCCCCATATTCACAATGTGACAATGCAGGATTTTTAATTAAACTTCTGTACATGTTCATTTTTCCTTTTTTGATACAGCGTGATGAGCTCGTCTAATTTCCGACTATAACGAAGAGTGTCATCGCTATTTAATCCAGTTTCTTCTGCAATTAGGATCAAATTCTTTCTCATTAGGTTGATCCTGTGTTCTAATTCATCGTCCTCTACAAACATTATCATAACTCCCTTGGTCGTTATGGATTGGTGTTAACCTGCATACAAGAAATATTATGCGAAAAATTTCACATAATTGGAATAGTTGCGACAAAACTTCTTAAATATTTACAAAAACCAGTAGTAGGATTTTATTTTTAGATTTTGGGGTTGCTGTTTTGAAGTTGACTTAGTCAACTTTTTATTTTATTCTATTGTTGACTAAGTCAACAGGAGGGGATAAGATGAAAAGCTCAGCCAAACGCATCGTTGAAACTTTCCCGAAATTTAAAGGCAGAATAAAGGCTTATGAGAACATTGATTTAGTGAAAGAAGCATTAAAAGATTTAACTGAAGTAGAAGCCACTTTTTTAAAATTAGCTTGGTTTTTTGAGGCCCCAGAATATGAAAGTTTTAATATACGATGGCTGTATGAATTTTTAGATGATGAGTGGCTTGAATTCGCATTAGAATTAATGGTTCAGTTCTTTCGAGAGGATACGTATTTAATTCAAAAACCTACCTTATCCATTCTGCGAGACCCTGGAGAAAATTATTTCAATCAAAAACAGTTTGCTGACTTTTTGTCTGAAAACGGCTTACATTACGATAAACGGAAGTTGAATGTGTATTACAGCCGAGGAAAGCTGCCAAAGGCAGATATTGAACTTGCAGGAACCCCGTATTGGAGCAAATATACAGTTGAAGATTTTTATGAGCAGGAGAAAAAACGTTTAAAAAAGGAATAATTCCTAACTATGGTGGTATGCTTCGTTTAACGCATGGATAGGTTAATATATTTATACTATTGGATGGAAAAATGAACCAACTTAAGAGTTGTTAAGGTTAATCAGTTATTATAAAGACAAGCTTTTGCATAAAGACCCCCTTGTTTATAAATGCTCTCGAGGAACCGGATTTCCATCGAGAGCTATTTTTTTAAGTTTGGTTGGAATATGGGAATCTGACATTAAAAAAACATCGGAAATAGAAACGATGTCTTATAATCTATAAGCCTTTTTTGTTAAGATAATCATCCACGATTTTCTTAACAGTTACTTCAAGAGGATTTTCATTACTTGTTGCTTCCTTGTCTTTAATGGTAACCATCTTCATTTCTTTATGGAACTCGATTTCAACTTCATCTTTTTGAGACACACCCAATTCTTCTAAAAAAGTCGATGGTATTATGAATCCAAGTGAGTTTCCGATCCTGATTATGTTGCGTTTCAACAATAACCTTCCTTATATGTGTTCTTTAATAAGAACTAATGTTCTATATTTAGAATGATACTCCAAAAAATACCAAGCAAATAAAAAAGAATTAAAACAATGTAAGAAAATGATGTTATAAAATAACTGTGTTATTTGCCTTTTTTAGGCCCGTTAGGAGCGTCTATAATGCTTGGTATAAAGTGTGCTGATGAAAAGCTTTTAGAACGCTTTAAATCGTTTATAGAGTCCTATAAACAGTTAAAGGAATCTAAACAAAAAGAAAAAAACCGAGGATTAATATTCCTCGATCTTTTAAATTATGTAATTTTATAGATTCACAGAAAATAAAAAGAGAAATTAGTATTAGCCCCATCCTTCGCTGAAATACCCGTGATAACCCCAGATGTTACCTCCGACCATTTATTATTATAAATGTAAACGCTTACATAAGTCAAATGATTTAGTTGTTATTTCATAAATATGTCATAAATAATAGCTAAAATAATGGCTCCTCTTGCAGTTTCTATATGTCTTTCCAAAAAAGAACCTATAAAAAAACAGGTTCGAAAATGAGAAGTTAAATAATCGGCGTGAAGTTTTTTAGTTTCATATAAAAAAGCGTAATCAGTAGTTACACTTTTTACTCCTATTCACTAGAAAGGCAAATTTGAATGATCCTGCTCTATACTTCTCCATTCCGATTTTTCCAATTCCCGAACTAAATCAGTAATATCCTTATCGCCATCCACAATAACCTTTTCTAACTTGGCATGATAAGACATTTCTTTTTTTATCTGCTTCCAGAAATCTAAAGCCACTTGCACAGGTTGTTTGCCCCTTAACCGAAAGGAACCACTCTGTGTTAATCTGCTATTAGCAATATAATGTATTTCTATTGTCACATTCATTTCTTTAAACCTCTTTATGCAGTTATAGTTAAATTATAACTTAAAGAAAATAAACGAACAAACATTCTTAATGCTATTTTCCTTTTTCTTCTCCTGATATCTGCTACCAGATAACTTTTTTAAATATCAAAGAAATCATGCGTTTTAGCCCTCGGATCTACTTCACGAATGGCTTTCATAACTTTCTTGATGGTTGGCAGTGTTGGAGAATAGTCATTATCAGATGAGATTTTACTGATGGTATTTCGACTAATTTTGGTTTTACTTGCCAGCCATTCTTGAGTAATTCCTCGTTTATCTAACCATTTGCCAACCCTTGACCTGGATTTTCCTTGAAATAATCCAAACATACAATGTTCTCTCCTTAATCAATGTCTATTTTACTACCGTTATGGACAAGAACTTTGAAATTTATACAAGTCCACTTTGAAAGAGAAAAATATTCTGAAAATTATCCAAGTCGACTTTGAAAGTATTCCAAGTCGACTTGGAATATTGTACAAGCCTATGTCCATATGATTTAACAAAGGGTTGGTGCCAACTGGCGTCATCTGGTGCCAGATCTAATTTGATAGGAATAGAGGAGGAAAAAATATATGGTTTATCGTCCATCTGTCCGGTATGCAGACGTATATCAAAAATATGTAGAAGAAGTGAATGAATCAACTCATTTAGATCGCAACCAAATCATTCGTCTAGCCCTTTTTGTAGCAGCACATTCTCAAGAATATCAATCTATTCTAAAAAAATATAAAAAAGATGGTGCCTGCCTCCCTCAACCTGATTGGAATTTGGATCAAGAAGGTTATTGGAAAAATCAAAACTATATTCCAAAACAAAAAAGGCTAGAAATGCCGGCATATAGGGAAACAATCAAAGTCATTAATAAAGGTGGAATTAAATATGTGCCTAAGGCCTCCCCCCCACCGATGGATCCCGTTAAGACTGTTACAGTGTAACTCGGTTGACATTGACAATATCCAATACATTTTTCAAAAAGGAGGTTTTATGATGATTGAAGGGAAGGGACTAGGAAATAAAAGAGTAAATCGGGTGAATATAAGTTTGTCCAATCGATACTTTAGTAAACTAAAAAGGCTTTCTATCAGTTGTAATATGAGATGGACAACATTGGCTGGTTTAATGATTGAAATGTTTTTAAACGATGCTAATTTAATGAAAAAAATCCAGGATGAATATTGCACCGAACCGGCCTTCAGAGTGTTATCAATGAATGATAAACAAAAGAATTACGTAATTTATGGGGAAGACCAATGAGTTGGGTCAGTTTCATCTCCGGTGGTTTGGCCGTTCTTTTCGCCTTTGCTTTGTTTAATAATGAAAAGGAGGAAATCGAAATGGAACAAGAGAGGGTAGTAGGGAATGGATTCGCTTTCTCAACCGGTAGATACGTAACATTATCTTGCCAGACTTGCCGGAAGCTAAAGAGGCACCAAGAAATCGAAACGAATCTGTATGAATGTTCAAAATGTAAAAGACTTGTGGATCTGAGAAGACCTATGTAACAACCAGATTAATCTATATATTTTTTTACTATAAAACGAAAAAAGCCGATTCCAAATTGGAAATCGGCTTTTAATGTAATTTAGTTTATTGAACGCGTAATACTGAGTTCATGTTGTTTTAATGTTTAATGTAAATTAGCCTGTTTTACTTTCTTCTAGGGCCAGTTGCCAACTTGGGTAATAATACAAAGCACTCCGCATTAAATCAGGATAAAGTTGTTTTACCTCTTTTTTCTTTAGAGATTTACCTTCGTTCTGTAACCTCTGGATCTGAGTAATGACTTCCTTTGATGTTAATGGCACATCCATTCTTCATTCCTCCCTTTCCAAGTTCACATTATTATCTTCCCCATTGACTAACAACTGTAAACATATGGACATATTCGTTGCCCCTATGTTTCAGCAAAGCTTAACATAAAATAATGAGCAGTGTGAAGAAATGTGCTCTATTTGGTAGTAACAACGATAAACAGTTTGAGCCATTGAGAAGTTTAATTTTGAGTATCCTTTAGCGTATAAAATCTGCGTTTTGACTGGACCCGTAACTGTGGTTTTAAGACAACTAGCCTTAAGGCTAGTTTTTTTCTTTAGAAATAACTATAAAAAGCCCTGGTTAAAAATCTAAAAAATTGCGTTGGCCGGCAGCACTACAGAATGTAAGAAAGGGG
>NZ_JAEVLT010000189.1 GCF_024494385.1 Bacillus sp. EB600 | reverse complement strand
ATGAATGAAGTCTTTTTTTGAAAATTTATATGAATCAATTTCATATTTTTGAGCCCTACGGGCTCAAGGCTTTTAAAGAATAGAAAAAGGAGTACCTCCCCAAAATGTCGAATTGAGTAAGCACCACACAAACTCATAAGACTGGAGGAAGACTCCCTATGCCTATTATAAGACAAGAAAGCCTGTTTAGCATCCAAGATTTATATGATTTAGAACCTACCCAACGATTTGAAGCCATTTTTTCCTCGGTGGATATTGAACTTATCCTTGCAGTAGTATCAAAAAAGTCACGTTTTGGTCCTCCTGTAAAGCTTAATTATCGAGCAATGGTCTACGCTCC
>NZ_JAEVLT010000188.1 GCF_024494385.1 Bacillus sp. EB600 | reverse complement strand
TGTCTCCGAGTAAGCGAAGAAAAAAACGGCAAAAATATTCAAAGCCAATCGTTGAAGAGTTTCTGGACTGGGTTGAAAAATCACCATTCTTCGACAAAAATGCGCTTTCTAAGGCAGCAGAATACACTCTAAATAGAGCGAATGGTTTAAAAGCATTTTTAATGGATGGACGTATCGAAATTGATAATAATCCAGCTGAAAATGCCATCCGTCCGAGTGTTGTTGGTCGCAAGAACTGGCTCCACTCAGTTAGTGAAGCTGGCGCAAAGGCCAACGCTATCAGTTTAAGTATGGCAGAAACTGCAAAAGCAAACGGTGTGGA
>NZ_JAEVLT010000187.1 GCF_024494385.1 Bacillus sp. EB600 | reverse complement strand
CACTGAACTACTTCCGCATTTTATTAAAATGGTGCGGGTGAAGGGACTTGAACCCCCACGCCTTCCGGCGCCAGATCCTAAGTCTGGTGCGTCTGCCAATTCCGCCACACCCGCATCGTAAATGGTGTGCCATGAAGGACTTGAACCTTCGACCCTCTGATTAAAAGTCAGATGCTCTACCGACTGAGCTAATGGCACATCATAAATATGATTCAATTTTAAAACCCATGAAAAATAATGGGCCATGAAGGATTCGAACCTTCGACCCTCTGATTAAGAGTCAGATGCTCTACCAACTAAGCTAATGGCCCGTTTTAAACTGATGGGTTAAAA
>NZ_JAEVLT010000186.1 GCF_024494385.1 Bacillus sp. EB600 | reverse complement strand
GCGCTGAAAGCAAGCTGCGCTGATACTAGGACGAAAGTAAATGTAATCCGGAATAACCGTGACAAATACTCGATATCAGCAATGTGCAAAGTCCTTCAACTACCTAGAGCTACTTATTATTACGAAGTAAAAGAAAGAGTTTCAGAGGATGATATTACTTCTGATATTATTGGAATTTTCCAGGCGAGTCGTCAAAACTATGGAACTCGTAAAATAAAATTTGAATTAAAAAAGCAGGGAAAAATCGTCTCTAGACGACGAATTGGTCGTATTATGAATGAACAAGGCCTTGTCTCCTCCTACACTGTCGCTCAGTTCAAGCCACATGCAAAAACGTGTAACGAATCAGC
>NZ_JAEVLT010000185.1 GCF_024494385.1 Bacillus sp. EB600 | reverse complement strand
ATTGGTACTATATCTACTCATTTTTAGTTACTGTTTTAATGTTTCTGATTTTGAAAATTATTGCTGATTTCGTAAGAGATAAATCCAAAAAATATTCGTATTAGTGGGAGTATGTGGAGAGATGTACTTAAAGTAAAGGGTGCTTTAATAGCATAAGGTACGATCTAACAAGCCAAAATTATGCAGGTTTTCATTCAAAAATTGTTTATTTTTGTTATTTTTGAATGCTTGTTTTGAAATAAGGGTAAACACTTTCAAGAATTTCAAAGACAAAACTAAGTGAATAATATTTAGGAATAATTTTGGTGGAATTTGCTCATTTTAATGATTAATATATGTAAAATGA
>NZ_JAEVLT010000184.1 GCF_024494385.1 Bacillus sp. EB600 | reverse complement strand
GACAGATAGTAATCTTTACCTGTTATCAGTCTGTAACGCTGTTCCCCTAAAATAAGTTCATCCACACGCAAGCCAGCATATGTAAGCAAATAAAAAATCTCCCTATCACGGCGATACTTTTCTTCCGGATTCACTCCCCTACTTTTGACGGGTTTCTTCCTTATTGTAAAGAGTAAATCTTCAAACTCATCTTCTGTCAACCACATGATCTTTTCAGAATCTTCATCTGCTAAGGGGGCTAAAAAGATAGGATGCTTTCTTAGGTCCAAAGTTATAATCGTTCTATATAGTTTGTCATCAAGTCATTAACCTTGGATTCAACTTTTTGAAGCTCATCATTTTCAAGCC
>NZ_JAEVLT010000183.1 GCF_024494385.1 Bacillus sp. EB600 | reverse complement strand
AGGTTAAGTTAGAAAGGGCGCACGGTGAATGCCTTGGCACTAGGAGCCGATGAAGGACGGTACTAACACCGATATGCTTCGGGGAGCTGTAAGTAAGCTTTGATCCGGAGATTTCCGAATGGGGGAACCCACTGTTCGTAATGGAACAGTATCTTTACCTGAATACATAGGGTAATGAAGGTAGACCCGGGGAACTGAAACATCTAAGTACCCGGAGGAAGAGAAAGCAATTGCGATTCCCTGAGTAGCGGCGAGCGAAACGGGATATAGCCCAAACCGAAAGGCTTGCCTTTCGGGGTTGTAGGACACTCAACATGGAGTTACAAAGGAACGGGGTAGATGAAGCGATCTGGAAAG
>NZ_JAEVLT010000182.1 GCF_024494385.1 Bacillus sp. EB600 | reverse complement strand
TTCTAGCCAACATCTCGTTGTCGGTGGATATAGCACATGAAGTTCACGTCGCTCGTGCTGTTAACTTTCGAGGGATTATAGTCGGTGATCCTCTTTCTTTTAATAATAATGAAGAAGGATTTTCCAGATTAATACAATGGATGAACCAGTTAAAAACCCTAAAAGGATTTGATTCTACAATAGTTGGCATGGAACCTACGGGTCATTATTGGATTAACTTATCAAAATGGCTATATGAACAAGATATTGAAGTAGTAACTGTTAACCCCCCTCTTGTAAAAAAGAACAAAGAAAACCGAGATAATTCCCGTTCAAAAAGTGATAAAAAAGACGCTCTTGTCATCGCTGATATGGTGAAAAATGGTTAC
>NZ_JAEVLT010000181.1 GCF_024494385.1 Bacillus sp. EB600 | reverse complement strand
CAATAGGTTGACCTGAACGGTAACCTTGTAACTATATTGTTTTTATTTATCGAAAATCTCTTATTCTTGAAAACTCTGCTTATACAATCTGTATTTTAGACTATTGATATATCATAATAAATAGACTTTCTAAACCTAGTTCTTGATAATTTCTCGTTCATCTAGAGGTTGAACAGGACGATGATTATCTGGAAAGATTTGCTGAAATGCTTGAACTTGTTCTTTCGACATTTCAATTGGCTTTTCAAAAACAATCCATTTTACTTCTTCCGTACAAGGAGGCGTCGTTAATGAACCATTATAAGAAAAAGATGTTTGATCTGGAGGAAGTATAGCTTGTAAATCAATTGGTTCTTTTATAGAAATAT
>NZ_JAEVLT010000180.1 GCF_024494385.1 Bacillus sp. EB600 | reverse complement strand
CTCACCATTTTTCACCATATCAGTGATGACAAGAGCGTCTTTTTTATCACTTTTTGAACGGGAATTATCTCGGTTTTCTTTGTTCTTTTTTACAAGATGGTGGTTTACAGTTACTACTTCAATATCTTGTTCATATAGCCATTCAGATAAGTTAATCCAATAATGACCCGTAGGTTCCATGCCAACTATTGTAGAATCAAATCCTTTTAGGGTTTTTCACTGGTTCATCCATTGTAGTAAAACTGGCAAATCCTTCTTCATTATTATTAAAAGAAAGAGGATAATCGACTATAATCCCTCGAAAGTTAACAGCACGAGCGACGTGAACTTCTTGTGCTATATCCACACTGACAACGAGATGTTGGCTAGAG
>NZ_JAEVLT010000018.1 GCF_024494385.1 Bacillus sp. EB600 | reverse complement strand
GATGTCTCCTCAGTCACCCAAAGATTAATTAGTATAAAGTGGAATCAATCAACTCATTCATTCAAAATAGCCCCATTTTCCATATCCAACCATTTTATAGTTTTCCTTTAAGATCCTTCTGATTTTCTTTTTAGAATCAATTTCCTTACACCAATTAAATACACAATCAGTTGTAATTTTTTTATTCGGAAAAAGTATCTTTATTTCCTCTATGCTCCTTAAAATAGCAGAATCTGCAACTTCGTGACATCCACATTTCTCACAAATTACTTTCCTTTCTCCGTCATAAATCATAAACGAATAGCACTCAGAGCAGATTAACCCCTTTACAAGTTGTTCATATTCGTAGGTTGGTAATTTAGTATAAGGGGAAATAATTTTGTGTATTGAGATTAATTGATCCGCCATCTTCCTGTGCAGATCAGTTAATTTTGACGGTTTCTGATTTAATGTATTCATAAAACGATACAGCTGAGTTGGAAAAATAATTGGTGCTTTTAAAGGGGCTTGGTATAAAGTGAACTTGGGGTTAATGAAAACTACGTAACCTTCAATAGGTAGCTGAAACCCAAGGCTTCGCAGTAACTGTTGAAGTAAGATTTTACAGCGTTTTAATTGGTCCAAAGGATTTAGAATTTCCTTCTCGGATAACGTTTTGAAACTGTCTGACTCATAATAAAAATCACCATCATAATTTTTTACTTCGAAAAGGTAAATGGTATATTGAGAAATGATTAACGTATCAATTTGGAAAATGGTGTTGTTAAACTCAAGACATAAATCGTTTATTACTAACATGCCATTGTGAAGTTTTACTGTTAATTGGTCAAACATTACCTCCCCTTGATAACCTTTTTCCAGGTTTACATAGTGCTTTTTATCTTCTGCTGATAAGTCCATTCGTGTGTTTAAAGACCTTAATGCACTTAATTCAAGTGATACAGACCGAGGTTTTACTGTCATGATTCACTTCCTCTTTGAATTGATAGGCTACTCATTAATTTTATAAAAAAATTATGAAATAATAGAAAGTAATTTTATCTATTTTGTTAATTTTTTGCCTAAAGTCATTTTTTATAAAAAAAAAGACCAGCCTCATATAAAGGCTGGTTTTGCAAGGAAACTATTGAGGAAGGGATGTATGAATAGCAGTCATAACAAAGAAGGGAAGTTATCGCTACACATACAATAAATGTTCTTCATTGACATATTTTATTGTAATATAACAGGGTAAAATTGTCAAAAAATTGTACTTGTACACAGAACTAAATCTGAAAGGTTGAAAACTTTTGAGTATATTAATAAAAAGGTGATTCTTTTTGAAGGGAGTTTTAAAAATGAAGCTGACTGTTATTGGATTTTGGGGAGGGTACCCGAAAAAAAATGGTGCCAGTTCAGGTTACTTGTTGGAGCATAATGGGTTTAATCTCTTGATTGATTGTGGAAGTGGTGTTCTGGCAAAGCTTCAGAATGTGCTGCGGCCGGAAGAGCTTGATGCCGTGATTATTTCTCATTATCATCCTGACCATATTGCTGATATTGGAGTTCTGCAGCATGCGCGACTGATCCAAGGATACCTAGGTAAACAAATGACAACTTTGCCTATTTTGGGCCATCATTTTAATCAGAATGAATTTTCAAAGCTGACCTATAAAGATATTACAAAGGGAATTGCGCTCGATCCTTCTAAAAGTATATCGGTTGGTCCTTTTCAAATTACTTTTCTAAAGACGGATCATCCTGTTCCATGCTATGCGATGAGGATTGAGGCGGGTGGAACAACACTTGTGTATACGGGTGACGGCTCTTTCAAAAACGAGCTGATTGATTTTAGTACACAGGCTGATTTACTATTGTGTGAATGTAATTTTTACGGAAATCAAGATGGAAAGCAAGCTGGTCATATGACGAGTATCGAAGCGGGTGAACTTGCTCAGCAGGCCCTTGCTAAACAGCTTTGTCTTACCCATCTGCCCCATTATGGAAATACCAGGGAGTTAATCAGTGAGGCTTCAACAAAGTATTCTGGTATAATTAAACTTGCAGAGGAATTTTTAACGATTTCACTATAAAGGAGCAAAACAATCGATGTTATTTATTGATAACAAAGGCATTACAGATCCACGTATCAATTTGGCTGTTGAGGAGTATGCACTAAAAAATTTGGATATAAATGAAACGTATTTATTATTTTACATAAATGAGCCTTCCATCATTATTGGAAGAAATCAAAATACAATTGAAGAAATCAATACCGACTATGTTGAAAAAAATGGCATTCACGTTGTTCGACGACTTTCGGGCGGCGGGGCGGTTTATCATGATTTGGGAAACCTGAATTTTAGCTTTATTACTAAGGATGATGGGGAAAGTTTTCATAATTTCCGGAAGTTCACTGAACCGGTTATTGCTGCTCTTAAAAACTTGGGTGTAAATGCTGAATTAAGCGGTAGAAATGATATCGAGGCAGAGGGGAAGAAGATTTCCGGAAATGCTCAATTTTCAACAGGAGGCAGAATGTTTAGCCATGGGACCCTTTTGCTTAATTCCGAAATGGAAAATGTAGCTTCTGCTTTAAAAGTGAAAAAAGACAAAATTGAATCAAAAGGGATTAAATCAGTTCGCGGCCGGGTTGCTAATATTTCTGAATTTTTATCCGATAAATTATCAATTGAAGAGTTCCGCTCATTGTTATTAAAAAGTATTTTTGGAGGTCAAAATGATATCCCTGAATACCAACTTACCACTGAAGATTGGGAGAAAATCAATCTGCTTTCAAAGGAACGCTATCAAAATTGGGAATGGAATTATGGAAAATCACCAAAATTTAATTTACAGCATTCTCATCGGTTCCCTGTCGGACAAATAGATGTACGGTTAGAGGTGAACAAGGGCGTAATAGAAGGCTGTAAAATATATGGTGACTTCTTTGGTGTCGGCGATGTGAGTGAGATTGAAAACAAACTCAAAAATACGCGCTATGAAAAAGGTGAATTGGAAAAAGCCTTAGCGGATGTGGATACAACCTATTATTTTGGAAACGTATCGAAGGATGAATTCCTTAACTTACTTTATTAAATAAGTCCTTGCGTTGAAATGAAAAATATAATTAATACAGCCCCAAAAAAAGAAGAAGACATTGCTAATTTCAGCGTGTCTTTTTCTTTTTGGAGGTTTATATAAAATTGAATATTTGTTAAAATATATTCTTATGAAGAGAACCTTTTTGAAGGAGAGAGATGGTAAAGTTGGCAGATCTTACATTAGAAAAAGATGCATCTGAATTTAAAAGGGGATTTCAAGCTGGGATTAGCATTGGAATTGGTTATTTTCCGATTGCCCTAACATTTGGACTACTGGCCAAAACTTCGGGATTATCGATCTATGAAACAGTATTAATGAGTGTTATTGTTTTTGCTGGGGCATCACAATACATATCTTTGAGCCTTATTACCCTTGGAACGGGAATTTTTGAAATTATATTAACAACGTTTATTGTGAATATCCGCCATTTTCTAATGGCTACTTCTTTAAATGAAAAAAGTGAAGAGGATCATCTCTCGAACAAGATTATCTATGCCTTTGGGATTACGGATGAAACATTTTCGGTTGCTGCAACAAAAGAAGGAAACGTTACACCGGGGTATATGTTTGGAATTATTTCGGTAGCTTATGGGAGCTGGGTCGTTTTCTCCGGGCTTGGCCATTTGGTGGGGTCAAGCCTTCCCCAGACTTTGCAAGAAAGCATGGGTGTCGCTCTATATGCGATGTTCATCGGACTTTTAGTTCCATCAATGAAAAAAAGTGTAAAAGCAGTTTTTTTAGCTTCTATGGCTGCTGTGTTTAATTCAATATTTACTTTTGGAAAAATAATGGCTCCGGGTTGGGCAATTGTTTCAGCTACCATTCTTTCTGCAGTTATTATTGAAGCCGCAGAGGGTTTTAAAAGGAAACAACGGGGTGACAAATATGAGCAATAAAATTGTCTTGATGATTATTGGGATGGGGCTGGTTACCTATATTCCACGAATGCTGCCATTTGTTATTTTTAAAGGCAAAGAGCTACCTCCGTTTATACAGGGAGTATTGAAAAATGTTCCATATGCTACACTTGGTGCGTTAATATTTCCAGGCATACTATTATTTCAAAAAGATATTTGGTATGGAATTTTGGGAGCAGCAGCAGCTTTCATTACCGCTTTTTTAGGTGCAAATGTCATTATTGTTGTGCTTGGCTCCATTGCTGTATTGGCAGTTTACTCCTCTATATTTTAAGGCGGCTCCAAAGCAGTTTTTTTTATGTCTAGCTACAGCGCCCAGCGACTAGTGTACTTCGCCCACCCCACCTCCCTGGGATAAGTCAAGCACGAATGCGCTTACGCTCTTCGTGTTTCCTTTGCCGCGTATTAACGGGCAGTAGATTCTCAACTGCCCGTTAATACGCGGTCGAACTAACAAACAGCGAGAAAAACATTCGCTGAATGAAGTTTCACCTTATCCCAGTCGGTGTGCTCCAGTCCTGTCGTGCGCTAAACGGACGCTTCCGCGTTTTTTATTTTCTGTTCTAAATAGGAGTTTTTGAACTAAACTAAGTATAGAGAGCCTGTACAAAAAAGGGGGACCACCGAATGGCTAGAAAAATGGGAGTTTATGCAGTTTTAGCCTATGTTATATATGGATTGTTTTTTTATTGGTATTTATTCGATTTTTCCAATACAAATTTACCATTTGAATATCAAGGAACACAAGCCGATCCAGCTACCTTTCTAAATGGCAGGGAATTAATGCTTAGTGAAGAGTATTCTAAAATAAGAAACTTATTATTTTTCTTATCTACACCTTTTGAATGGCTTTTTTATTTTTTAATTTTACTATTAGGTCTTTCAAAGGCCTTTAAGCGATGGGCGGAAAGTTCATCGAAATATAGAATTATTCAAATTGCTATTTATGTGATTTGGCTTTCCTTTTTTGCTTTTCTGGCCACCTTTCCACTTGAGTTTATTAGCTATTCCTTATCAAAGACGTATCATATTTCCACTCAAACCTTTCCATCTTGGATGAAGGACGAGCTCATTGATTTTTGGATTAATTACGGTACAATGCTGATTATTGTCCCAATTTTGTATTGGGTCATGCAAAAAAGTAAAAAACGGTGGTGGCTATATGCATGGCTGCTATCTGTTCCATTTACTTTATTTATGATGTTTTTGCAGCCTGTAGTTATTGATCCACTATATAACGATTTTTACCCATTAAAAAATAAGGAGCTTGAAACAAAAATCCTCGTGATGGCTAATAAAGCGCATATTCCTGCTGAACAAGTTTTTGAAGTGGATATGGCCAAAAAAACAAACTCGATGAATGCCTATGTAACTGGGATTGGTTCGAATGCAAGAATTGTTCTTTGGGATACGACTTTAAACCGGCTCTCAGACAATCAAATTTTATTTATTATGGCTCATGAAATGTGTCATTACGTTGAAAAACATATTTATTATGGAATCGCCTTGTATCTGCTCTTATCGCTCATTGGCCTGTATTTAACCTATCGGATTATGAACTGGGCCGTGAAGCGCTGGGGAAGGGAATTTAAGATTTCAGATGTCAGGGATATTCGTTCATTACCGCTTTTTTTCCTTATCATTTCGATCCTTTTGTTTGCTTCAAGCCCGTTAACTAATCTTATATCCCGTTATGAAGAAACAAGAGCAGACCGGTATGCAATCAATATGACAAAAGATCCGGCAGATGCCATTACATCTTTTCAAGAACTTACTCGTTCTGGGCTTAGTCAGGTAAATCCACCACTTTTGGTGAAAATTTTCAGGTACGACCATCCAACCATGCTTGACCGGATTGCGATGCTCGAAGACTATGAAGTAAAACACAAAGAAGAAATAAAAAAAGAGCCATGACAGGCTCTTTTTTTTAGGTTGATGTAGTAATAAATAGTATAAAAGTTCAAACTTTGATAACTGTCTAGCTTCAGCACCCAGCGCCTAGTGTACTTCGCCCATCTCCCTACGATAAGTCAAGCACGAATGCGCTATCGCTCTTCGTGATTCCTTTATTTCAGTCGACGAGCTCCAGTCCTGTCGAGCGCTAAACGGGGGCTTCCGCTTTTCTATGTTCCAAATCGTTTGGTAAGCTCTATAAATTCTTTGGATAAAAGGAGGAATGTCTCTTTATCATTATCATCAATGGCATTGTCAATTCTTTTTACTAATTTTTCTTTTTCCAAGGTTAATTGGATTTCAGCCAACATTATTTCAATGTACAGATTTTGAATAAAATTCTCTTTCGCCTGATTGCGGTTCATTGCACTGATTTTCATTAATTCCGTGTAGGATTTATCCTTCAAGAAAATCACCTCTGTGGCTTTTTAATATTATATGGAGTTTTCAATATAAAATCAGTGAATTTTAAAAATTCTGTAAAATTTAAATATAAAAAATTTTATCTCGCTTTAACGGGCAGTAAGATCCATTTTAGGACTTGGGTAGAAGAACAAGGATAAGTGGGGGAACGATTGCTTGTAAAAGTCCGATTATAGGAACACAGACTAAGAACGCCACATCCTGTGGGCTGCAACTAACCATCAGTGGGGATGAAAATAAACCCCACTGATAGAAGTTTCACTTTATGAATAATTTCGTAACAATTTTAGACACATGATAAATAATGGAATAATCATGTTATGATGAAAAAAATATGGAAAAGGAGTTGAAATAAATTGAAGCAGAGGCAAATTGAAGAGTATGAGGTAAATCCGTATACAATGTTCATTAAACCTGTGGTATATGGAAGTAAGGTGTATTCACAGATATATGAACTAGAAGATGAATTTCTATCCCCATTTAAACCGCTTGATATCATTAAAAAAAGCTGTGAGTATTTTTCCAGCAGCTTTGAAGGAAGAAAGGAAGGAACAAAGCAGTTAATCGGGATCACACACAAGGTTCCGATTGTCATTGATCCGACTAATTTCATCTATTTTTTTCCAACCACATCGCCTACCCGATCTGAGTGTATTTGGGTTTCTCATGAACACATCATGAATTACCGTCGAACGGATCCCCGCCAAACACTAGTTACTTTTCAAAATAAGCAATCTTTTATTTTGCCGATATCACACAGTTCTTTTGAAAATCAGATGTTACGAACAGCCTTGTTAAGAACTAAGCTTATGCAAAGAATCGGTCAGACAGAAAGAAAATCTTTTTATGTGATGAACAGATCAAAAATTATTGAAGCTTCTGAGGCCTCGCGTGAGTATGGCCTGGGTAATTTTTTTGAACATCAGAGTTAGGTAAATGTCTATTCCCGGCGGGACGAGTGTTTTTTTGAGAAATAAACTCCCATTAATTCTTGAACTTTGTTTCGAATTCTTGGATTAAAGTAATTATGATGCTCTTCATAACCTTTATATAAAAACATATACATTGTAAAAGCATCGTCCCGATTTGTTTCCAATACTTTAAGGTTATTTATTTTCATATATTGTTTTACCTCTGCTAACTCTCTTTGAATGCTTTTCATTGTTTCCTCGATAAGGTCCACATAAGGTTTTTTTAATTTAAAAGGACTTTTTTCCACTACAGATAAATCACGATTTAAAATAATTAACACCATTGGCAAATAAATAGCCTTTTCTATGATATTACGGTCTTCTTCAGGAATTTTCGTCATCGGTCGAAAATGCTCCTTTCGGTTATTTAAAAGAACATACGTTTGCTATTATCATACAAAAAATCCGCTTAAAGCGCAACTTCCCTTTCGATAAAAATGGATTGGTTTCAATTGTCCATGTGAACTTATCGTAAGGAAAGTAAAATAGTAAAAAAACCGCAATACTTACAAGTGTTAGCGGTTTTTTGTTGCAAAAGTAAGGGGATATATGAGAAAGTTTTTTATAGAAGAGAACTGCTGGGGAAAACTAACTTTTAAAATGCGTAGTAGTAAAATAATTTTTTTGAATGGATGGATTGATGAATGAGATATGAACAAAAACAAAAAAAGAAAAAGAAGAAATGGAAAGCTATTTTGCTTACGTTGGTCTTGCTTGTTATCGCAATTATTGGTTATACCTATTTTCAATATGAGCAAGGCGTGTCTCAATCATTAAAGAAAGTTGAAAAAAAATCTCAGGTTTTTTATAACTTTGAAGGACAAAAGGACCAATATGGGGATACGAATATTTTATTATTAGGAAGCGACGCAAGGGAAAAAGAAAATTCCCGTTCAGATACGATTATGGTGGCTTCTTATAATGAAAATAGAGGGACGTTTAAACTTACATCGATTATGCGGGATATCTATGTTTCCATTCCGGGTCACGGGAAACATAAAATAAACTCTGCGTTTGCCTATGGCGGCCCGGAACTGATGCGGAAAACCCTTAAACAAAATTTTGGCATTGATCTCCAATATTATGCGATTGTCGATTTCCAGGGCTTTGTCCAATTAATTGACGAAGCCTTTCCAAATGGGGTTGAAGTAGATGTAGAAAAGAAAATGTCAGCATTTGTTGATCCCCCTTTAAATCCAGGGTTACAAAGGCTAAATGGGCAGCAGCTGCTTAGTTATGTTCGCTTTCGCCATGATGCCATTGGAGACTTTGGCAGGGTACAGCGGCAGCAGAAGGTGATTAACTTATTAGGGAAACAATTAATGGGATTTGAAACTGTTCCCAAGCTTCCTAAATTAGTAGGAGTGGTAAAACCGTATATCAATACGAACATGAATACCACTGATATATTATTTATGGCCAAGGATTATTTAACGAAAAACAAAGGAAATGTTCCAACATTGAGGATTCCTGTTGATAACAGTTTTACAGAACCACGGATAAAAGGCGAAGGAGATGTTTTGGCGGTCGACTTAGCGAAAAATAAGCAGGCATTCAACCAATTTATTTCTGAGTAGAAAAGAAAAAAAGGGAGGCGAGCCCATGGATTTTGGATCATTCGAAGAATGGTTCACGCTTGAAAATATCATGAAATTAATTAAGCAATATCGTTCATTTGGGCCGATTCCCGGTATCTTACTGCCAATGATTGAGGCGTTTTTACCTATTCTTCCGCTCGTTATCTTTGTAATGGCAAATGCAAATGCATTTGGTTTATGGCTGGGCTTTTTATATTCATGGCTAGGTGCTTGTCTGGGTGCATTGATTGTGTTTTTAGTTGTCAGGAAATTCGGTCAGCGAAGAATTTTTTCTTTTTTATCCAAGCATTCTAAAGTTCAAAAACTGATGAAATGGATAGAAAGGCATGGATTTGGTCCGCTCTTTTTAATGATTTGTTTTCCATTTACTCCATCAGCGCTTGTAAACATCGTTGCTGGACTTTCGAAAATCAGTATAGTCCAATACGGGTTGGCTGTTTTAATTGGTAAAATGGTAATGATTTTTACAATAAGCTTTGTCGGCTATGATCTTCATTCCTTACTTACAAAACCCTTACGATCGGTAATTGTAACGATTATTATTTTTATTCTGTGGTATTTTGGCAAGAGAATTGAAGTAAAATTGAATAAGAGTTTGGAAAGCGTCCATAATGGAGAAATAGATAGAAGTAGAGGGTAGGAAAATGGGAGGAGTTTCAATGAGGGATGAATGGAAGAAAGAGGGTCTCGAATGGGTAAAAGCATTGGGGATTGGCATTATTATTTTTGCTTTTATTCGAACATTTTTCTTTTCAAATTATGTTGTTGAAGGTCAATCCATGATGCCGACGTTACAAGAGGGGAATAAACTGGTTGTCAACAAAATCGGTTACCAGGTTGATGATCTTCAACGTTTTGACGTAATTGTTTTCCACGCCAATAAAAAAGAGGATTATGTTAAACGAATTATTGGCCTGCCAGGAGATAAAATTGATTATCGTAATGATCAACTATTCGTAAATGGGCAAAAGGTAGCTGAACCCTTCTTGGATGTGTACAAGCAAAAAATGCCGGGAGGAAAGTTTACAGGTGACTTTACGCTGGAGGAAATCACCGGTAAAAAAACAGTGCCAAGAGGGAAGTTATTTGTTCTTGGAGATAATCGCCTCGGAAGCTGGGATAGCCGTCACTTTGGTTTTATTTCCAGTAAAGAGGTTGTTGGAAAAGTCGACCTAAGATACTGGCCCTTAAATGAGGTAAACGTACACTTTTAAACAAAAGGCATGCTTGGAATCCTAAGCATGTTTTTTGTTTACTAATATAACTAGAAAATAAACTTACTAAGAAGTACAATTTCGGAGTATTTATGGAAAGGTAATGTATGGATTTCCAAACGTTTGTGCCCCTTTTGTGATAGAATGGAAGGTAACGAGTCTGAAAGGATTTACTAGACTGGAGGTTAAATTATGTCGTTAAGAATGGTAATCGGAAGAACGGGCAGCGGGAAAACTGAGATGTTTCTTGATGAAATCCGCAGTCAGCTGATAGAGAATCCCGACGGTACACCGATTATTTATATTGTTCCTGAACAGATGACATTCTTGTCGGAATACAGGCTATCAACAGACCCGGCACTTGGAGGAATGATCCGTGCCCAGGTTTATAGTTTTTCCCGCCTGGCTTGGAGGATTTTACAAGAAACCGGCGGTATTAGCCGTTACCATCTAAGCAGTGTCGGAATCAGTATGATTATTCGCAAAATCATTGAGGATAAAAAAGAACAGTTAAAGATATTTAACCGCGCAGCCGATAAAAATGGATTCATTCAACAGGTTGAACAAATGATGGTTGAGTTTAAACGGTATTGTGTCCGGCCGGAGGAACTGACCCAAGAAGGTTTAAGGGCAGGAACATCGAAGGCCTTACAGGATAAGCTAAATGATTTGGAAATTATCTATAAAAGTTTTGAAGAAGCTATATTTGATAAATACATTGATTCAGAGGATTACTTCCGGCTGTTGGCTGAAAAAGCATCTTCCTCTCGATACTTAAAGGATGCCGAAATCTATATAGATGGTTTTTACAGCTTTACACCGCAGGAATATCTCGTCATCACCAAATTAGTAAAGCATTGCGAACGGGTAACAATTTCATTCACAACGGACAAGCTCTATCTTGACTCAGCCCCTGATGAACTAGATTTATTCCGGTTATCTGGGAATGCCTGCAATTCCATATACGAATTGGCAAAAAATGAAGGAATTCATATTGATGCCCCAGTCCATTTAACGGAGGCAAAAAAATGGGCCGAGCAATCTTTACAGCATTTAGAAGCGAAATTTGATAGTCTCCCTGTTGCCCCTTTCTCAGGAGAATCCGCTGTTCATATCGGTCAGGCTGTTAACCGGAGAGCAGAAATTGAAGGGATTGCCAGAGAGATTTTTGATTTGGTCAGGATAAAAGGGTACCGCTATCGAGATATTGCAGTGCTAATTAGGAATGGCCGGGACTATCATGAAATCGTCGAGCCTGTTTTCTCTGATTTTGACATTCCCTACTTTATTGATCAGAAACGGACGATGCTAAATCATCCGCTCATTGAATTCATTCGCTCAAGTCTTGAGGTTGTTACGAGTTACTGGAGGTATGAGCCGATTTTTCGCGCCATCAAGACGGAGCTATTATTTCCGCTTCAGGAAGCACCAGGCCGGCTGCGTGAAAAGATGGATAGGCTGGAAAACTATGTCCTAGCATATGGAATAAAGGGCGAGAAGTGGACAAGAAAGGATCGCTGGGTGTATCGAAGGATTAGTGGACTTGAAATTGACTCGATCATTCAAACCGATGCAGACAAAAAAGTAGAACAGGAAATAAATGAATTAAGACTGATGATAACGGCTCCTATCTCAAGACTTTCGCGTCGTTTGAAAAAGGCAGATTCTGGCCGGAAGCTCTGCGAAGCAGTCTATTTATATTTAGAAGAATTGGAGATTCCCGCTAAGCTTGAAAAGTGGAAAAACGAAGCAGAAAAGAGCGGCAATCTAGTTAAAGTCCGTGAGCATGACCAGGTTTGGAACGCGGTTATTGATCTTTTAGATCAATATGTTGAAATTCTTGGAGAGGAAAAGATAGCGGTTAAGCAATTTGCATCTATTTTGGAGGCTGGGTTTGATTCATTGAATTTCTCCCTAATCCCTCCATCATTGGATCAGGTAATTATTGCTGATTTGGAAAAATCAAGACTCTCGGAAATCAAGGCAGCATTTGTGATTGGCTTAAATGAAGGAGTACTTCCAGCGAAGATGTCTGATGACGGAATATTAGCTGATGAAGACCGTGAACAGCTATTATCAGCAGGGATGAAGGTGGCACCGGCAAGCCGCACACGTTTGCTTGATGAAAACCTTTTAGCCTATAAAGCATTTACAACTCCCTCAGAGGTGCTTTATATCAGCTATCCACTTGCGAATGATGAGGGAAAAGCATTGATCCCGTCGTCCTATATAAAAAGAATCGGAGAGCTTTTTCCAAACCATCATGAGCATTTTTATGAAAACGATCCTGCTGAGCTTCCAGAAGCTGATCAGATGGCTTTCATTGCAAGCTCCAGTACAGCATTGTCCTATTTGACGAGCCAGCTTCAATTGAAAAAAAGAAACTATCCGGTAAATGATTTCTGGTGGGATGTTTATCATTATTATGTAAAGGGTCCATTGAAGGACAAAGCTCAAAAGGTCCTTTCAAGCTTGTTCTACACAAATCAAACAGCGAAGCTTACTAATGAGGTTGCGGACGAATTATACGGTGATGCGATTCAAGCAAGTGTTTCACGAATGGAGCTTTATAATGGCTGCCCATTTTCTCATTATGCCCGCCATGGTTTGAAGCTTCGTGAACGGCAGATCTTCCGCTTGGAAGCCCCTGATATTGGAGAATTGTTCCACGCCGCATTAAAGCATATTGCCGAAATTGTTAATGAGCAGAACATTTCCTGGGCTAATTTAACGAAAGAACAGTGTGAACATCTTGCAAAACAAGCAGTTAGCGCGCTGGCACCAAGGCTGCAAAATGAAATTTTATTAAGCTCGGCCAGACATCACTATATAAAACGGAAATTAGAGCAAATCATTACAAGAGCATCCTTTGTTCTAAGTGAACATGCAAAATTAAGCGGTTTTTCTCCGCTTGAATTGGAGCTGGGCTTTGGACCAAAAGGCAAGCTGCCGCCATTATCCTTCTCATTGAAAAATGGCAAAAAGATGGAACTGGTTGGACGAATTGACCGCGTTGATAAAGCTGTTGACGAAAAGGATAGTGTCTATTTAAGAATAGTTGATTATAAATCGAGTGAAAAGGACTTGAATTTAAGTGAGGTATATTTTGGCCTATCCCTGCAGATGCTGACATATCTTGATATCATCATGACCTATTCAAATGAGTTGGTTCAGATGGAAGCAACCCCGGCGGGTGTGCTATATTTTCATGTTCATAACCCAATCATTCATTCTTCGAAAATGCTGACGATAGAACAAATTGAAGAAGAATTGCTGAAAAAATTTAAAATGAACGGATTAATGCTTAGTGATCAAAATGTCATCCGGTTGATGGATCAATCACTGGAGTCTGGTAATTCGCAAATCATCTCTGCTGGCATTAAAAAGGACGGAACGTTAACGAAAAACTCAAAGGTTGCGAGCATGAACGAATTTGAAGATTTACGGCACTATGTTCGGGAGCTTTATGTTAAGACAGGTAATGAGATTATTGACGGAAATGTCGAAATTGCTCCATACAAATTAAAGGAAAAAACACCCTGCACATTTTGTGCTTATAAATCGGTTTGTCAATTTGATGAAGCAATTGAAAATAATCACTATCGAAACCTCACTCCGCAATCAAATGAAGCAGTGTTTGAGTTAATAAGAAGGGAGGAGAAGGAAAATGGATAACGTCTTAAATATCCCGCCAAAGCCTGAAAGTGCAACCTGGACCGAGGATCAATGGAAGGCGATTAAGGCCAAAAATAAAAATATCCTCATTGCCGCCGCTGCAGGTTCAGGAAAAACGGCTGTCTTGGTTGAACGGATTATTCAAAAGATCCTTTCTACTGATGATCCAGTGAATGTTGATGAATTATTAGTGGTAACTTTTACAAGTGCATCTGCCGCTGAGATGCGCCATCGGATTGGTGAGGCTTTAGAAGCAGCTATTATTCAGGATCCGAAGTCAAGAAATTTACGAGCACAGTTGAGCCTGTTAAATAAAGCATCCATTTCCACACTCCATTCCTTTTGTATGGAGGTAATTCGTAAATATTATTATTTAATTGATTTGGATCCTGGTTTTCGAATTGCAGACGAAACAGAAGCACAATTACTGAGAGACGAAGTCATCGATGAGTTATTTGAAGAAGAGTATGGAAAAAAAGATAATGAAGCTTTTTTCACGCTCGTTGATACATTTACAAATGACCGGAGTGACACTGACTTACAGGAGATTGTTCGCGTAATTTTTGATTTTGCGAGATCGAATCCGATGCCGGATCAATATTTACAAAAGATTGTTTCTATGTACGATGTAGAAGCAGTGACAAACCTTGAAGAGCTTCCATTTATTGACGCTCTTCTTTATGATATCGAGCTCCAATTAGAAGCATCAAGAGAAATGATTAAACGGGCACTTGAGCTAACTAAGCTTCCAGGGGGGCCCGCTCCAAAAGCAGATAATTTTATTGCCGATTTACAGATAATTGATACACTTATTCTGGCTAAAAAGGATTCTTGGCAAACACTCTATCAGGCAATGCAAACATGGTCATTTTCAAGGGCAAAGTCAGTAAAAGGTGATGAATATGATAAGTCCCTAACAGAAAAGGCTCAAAAGCTCCGCGATCAAGCAAAGAAAAAAATTCAAGATCTCCAGGATGAACTTTTTTCAAGGAAACCGGAAAGCTTTTTACAGGATATGAAGAATATGAGACCAATTATCCAAACGCTTGTTCAGCTTGTTCAATCGTTTTCGGAGCGATTTGCAGTAAAGAAACAGGAGAAGGGGCTCGTTGACTATTCGGATTTGGAGCATTATTGCCTTGAAATTTTAACGAGCGAGAGCAGCCGAGAAGGTGAATTGCTTCCGTCGGATGCTGCATTAGCGTATCGCAGTCATTTTAAAGAGGTATTTGTCGATGAATATCAGGATGTCAACATGGTGCAGGAAACAATTTTAAAGCTTGTTTCGAAGGATGAAGAGCAGTTCGGAAACCTGTTTATGGTTGGGGATGTAAAACAAAGCATTTATCGTTTCCGGTTGGCAGAACCAAATTTATTTTTAGGAAAATATAATCAGTTTACCCATGATGGGAAGGCTGCTGGAGTAAGGATTGACCTCGCCTGCAATTTCAGAAGCCGTCATGAGATATTGGAAGCTACCAATTTTTTATTCAAGCAAATAATGGGGGTAAAGGTTGGCGAGATCGAATATGATGAACGGGCAGAATTAAAAGCGGGTGCTTCTTATCCTGAAAAAGAGTCCTATCCGGTCGAGCTGTTGCTAATGGATCTTGAAGCGGGAAATGAGCCTTCTGCTGAGATAACAGAGGATACAGCTGCAGAACAAAGCAAATTTGATCAAGTTGATCTTGAAAAATCACAGCTTGAAGCAAGGATTATGGCCGGAAAGATAAAAGAACTAATCGCTGGCGGTGCACAAGTTTATAATCCAAAAGCAAAATCAATGCGGCCGCTTTTGTATCGGGATGTGGTGATTCTCCTGCGTTCAATGACATGGGCACCGCAGATTATGGAAGAATTTAAGCAGCAGGGCATTCCAATTTATGCTAATTTGTCAACGGGGTATTTTGAAGCAACAGAAGTGGCGATCATGATGTCTTTATTGCAGGTCATCGATAATCCAGTCCAGGATATTCCGTTAGCATCTGTATTACGGTCTCCGATTGTCGGTCTTAACGAGGAGGAGTTGGCAAAAGTAAGGATCCATCAAAAGATGGGCTCATTTTGGGATGCTGTTTCGCTGTTTTGCCGGCAAAAACCGCTGGAAGATGAAGAAGGATTCTATGATAAAGTACGAACCTTCTATGACCTGCTCCGTAAGTTCCGGACGATGGCTCGACAAGGCTCTTTATCGGAATTAATTTGGCAAATATATCGGGATACTCAGTTTTATGATTTTGTCGGCGGACTTCCAGGAGGAAAACAGCGACAAGCGAACTTAAGGGCATTATACGACCGTGCCCGCCAATATGAAGAAACATCCTTCCGCGGGTTATTCCGTTTTTTACGGTTCATTGAAAGAATGACCGAAAGAGGCGGTGACCTTGGAGCCGCACGGGCGCTTGGAGAGCAGGAGGATGTCGTCAGAATCATGACGATTCACAGCAGCAAAGGGCTCGAGTTTCCGGTTGTGTTTATTGCCGGGCTGGCCAGAAATTTTAATATGATGGATCTTCGAAAACCATATATGCTCGATAAAGAGTTCGGCTTTGCGGCAAGGTATGTAAATGTAGAAAAAAGATTTTCCTATCCATCACTGCCGCAACTGGCCTTTAAACGCAAGAAAAAAATGGAAATGCTTGCTGAGGAAATGCGAATTCTCTATGTGGCGATGACAAGAGCAAAAGAAAAGCTATATTTAATCGGCTCAGTAAAGGATACCGAGAAACAAATCGAACAATGGCAAGAAGGGTCAGCAAATAACGAGTGGTTGTTAAAAGACTATGTGAGAGCTTCTGCAAAAAGTTATCTTGATTGGATTGGCCCTGCACTTATCCGTCACCATGATTGTGAGGAGCTGGTCCAAACAAACTTGCTCAATCCGCTTGTTCCGGAGGAAATTAGCTGTTACCCCTCCAAATGGAAAATCACGAGATTAACTGCAGAGGATATTAAAAAACAAGAGATGATTCAAGAAGAAGACGAGGATGAATTTCTAAATCTTGTGAAGGAAATGAAGATCGTGCCTGTAAAATCTCCATTTGCAGATGAAGTAAATCAGCGCCTTTCATGGAAATATTTATATCCTGATGCTTCCAGCCATCGATCGAAACAATCGGTATCAGAGATAAAAAGACAGCGGGAAATCTCAGATGAGTACAGCGGAACTGATTTGGTTCGGAAATTTAAAAAGTCGATTTTAAACCGTCCAAGGTTTATGCAAGAGAAATCATTGTCACCTGCAGAACGAGGAACGGCACTGCATTTAGTGATGCAGCATGTGGACATATCCAAACAGGTCAGTCTTAATTCAATTAACGAGCAATTGAATTTGATGATTGACCAGGAGCTGCTTACTGAGGAACAAGCCCAGATCATTGACCCAGAGCTTATAGTACAATTTTTTGAATCTCCTTTAGGCAAACGAATGGCAGCTGCAGGCAGGGTTCAGCGGGAAGTTCCTTTTACCTTGACGCTTCCAGCCGAAGAAGTGTATATGGATTGGAAAGGCGAAAATGAACATGTATTTGTTCAAGGGGTCATTGACTGTATTTTCGAAGATGAAAATGGACTTGTTTTATTAGATTATAAATCTGATGGAATAACTGGCCGGTTTAAAGAGGGATTTGAACAGGCTAGACCAATTCTTGAAGATCGCTATAAACTGCAAATTAATTTGTACACAAAAGCAATTGAGCAAATATGGAAACGAAAAGTGTCCGAAAGGTATTTGTTCTTCTTTGATGGGGCTCATTTCTTAAATTTGAACAAAAAATAAAGGCGGTGTGTGCGAAGCAAGTCTATCTCAAAATCAAAGTGAGAAATCAATTGATTGTTCTAAAATTAGTTATACTGATTACTTTTTGCGTAGCTCCGCCCCTTTTCCATAGAAAAAGACATAAACCATTAATTGGTTTATGTCTTTTTTAGCTATTTCCAATTGTCGGCTGGTCAATTAGATTTGTATCAAGCACGTTGGTACCGTTTATACCACTATTTGTAACAATGAATCCTCCTGTATTGAAGCCGCCTGAACCAGCATATGTCTTGCTGCTGCTTTTCGGGGAAATCCAGGCGGCGTCGCCGAATTGGACAATCCCCCCACCGACATTTATAATTTGAACCGGTCCAATTATCGCTGGCATATCAAACATCCTTTTCTCTAAACTCGTTATACATGGGCGTAAGGTAAGATATGCTGACCTTATCTACTTTGTTCCTCACTTTGTGGAAGCAGCTGCCGTATATGCTTTACTCTTGTTTCCATAGAAATGTGATTACTGTTGCCAACGTGTAAAACTGATGCGGAAGAAACCCCGATAACATTTAGTTTATTAACTTTAATAATCGGATTAAGATGATGTGATCGAAATGAAACATTCTCATGGATAGGCTCAAATGGGATTGGTTCTGAAAAAGTGGGATAGGCTTCGTAATTACCTTCATTTCCATATTCAATTTCTGCCTCCCTTTGTACGGCTAAGGCCCGGGAGAATCCGTTAATAATACAGGAATCACCAAGCTGCACGATCGAGGAAAAGGAGGTAACTTTTACATAGACGTGATCAACATAAGAGCTACGTTGGAGCATGATTAGGACACTTCCGCAGCTAATGGGACAAATGGACCGATAATTAATGATTCGGCCGGGGTATCAAAAGTTGACATGAGCTGAATGGTTTGCGTATCACCAACCATCAATAGTGATGAGCTGGCAACCCCAATGACTCGGATCGAATCAACGCAAATATCTCTGTTATAAACTTCAAAAATCATTGCTGGTTCATTCCTTTCAGATTTTCAGGTAAATGTTGAAAAAAGGCATGTACTCCGTTTTGGATTTCTTGCTTAATGGCATTAATAATATGCTCATTAAGCGCATTCACGTTTTCTTCTGTTCGAGCTTGTGCTGCAGCCGATTTTATATGGAAGTCAATTCGGCTTGGAAGTTGTTTTTTAATATCCTCTTTGATGAATGATAAATAGGCCTCATTTGGATGAATATTTAATTTGGTTTGTGTTTCGGCAATAATGTTAGGTAAATCTGTTTCTAAATAGTTATAAATATCCTCTTCTATTTCCATCGACCGCTGCATTTGTGCTTTTGGATGAACAGGGGTATTTATATCTTTATTACCTGTGGCAAAATCTTCAATTCCTTGTAAATCAGAGGGATTCAAGCCAATATTTAGAGTACCTTCGACCGTTTCTACCTTTAATTGGTCAAACTTGTATTCAATTGTACCAACATGAATCGGCGGCTTTTCTTTTACTTGTCTTAGTTCAGCAGCCATTTGTTGTACCAATTGTTCTAAACGAACAAGCCGATTTTCTTGTGATTGGACACACTGTTGCAGCCATTGAATGTATTGGTAATAATCTTGATGCATAAAATCACCTCGCGATAAGCTTTGATTTACGTTACGGGTGCTTGTAATGGAACGGATGGCGCTAAAAGCAATGGGGAAGTTGTTGGTGGACCTGGTTTATGTGCTAACGGAGCCGGCCCGGTAAATCCACCGGTATTATATAAATGGGATGTGGGCTTGATGATACCGGCACTGCCAATTTGTAAGACAGAGGAATTGGTAATTCCGCCAATTTTGATAAAATGGATATGAATCGACTGCTGAATATAAAAATTCATTCAGAACCACCCTTACGCTTAAGCATTAAGAATAATTCCTTGATCAATGGAATCAGGATCAAGTGCATTTGTAGAACTTTGAGTATTTTGCAACCTTAAACTTTCACCGGTGTTAAATGAACCAGCTCCTGAAAAAGTTTTGGCATTTGACAAAGGCATCATTTTGTATACATCTCCAATATGAAAAATAGAACTGCTCCCTAATGAAAGCACCTGGGCAATCCCGACAATAGCTGGCATTTTGCTTCACCCTTTTCTGGTATGTTATTTCTACTATCGTATGTATGGGCGAATGTAATGTGATTCATTCGCCCAAAAAAATGGTTCCAACAATTGATCCTATGAACTGTGTTTTTTGACCGGTATAAACACAAATAAAGGAGTAAAACTTATGCTTGAAAGCAATAACCGGATTTTAGCATTGGATGTAATCAGAGGATTTGCCTTGTTTGGAATCCTGATTGTCAACATGATGTCGTTCCACTCACCATTTCTTTATCTCAATCCATTAAAATGGTGGACAGACCCGAGGGATCATTTTACATACATCGTTATTGATCTTTTCTTTCAGGCCAGTTTTTACCCGTTGTTCTCGCTCCTGTTTGGCTACAGTCTGACGATCTTTCGCGAGCGAACTCTGAAAAAAAACCTGCCTTTTAACAGGATGGTGACGAGAAGATTTTGCTTTCTGTTTATAATTGGCTTTATTCATGCCTTTTTTATTTGGCATGGTGATATTTTAATGGTTTATGCATTAGTAGGTTTTCTTACGCTCTGGTTTTTAAAAATGGCTCCCAAAATAATATTTTTGTTCGGCTGTTTCTTGTACGCAATAGCCAATACCCTATTTGCATTGTTTCTAGCCGGGCTGGATTTCATTCATCCTAATCCTGTTGGAAGCAATGGATATAGTAAACTGGCACAAGCAGTAGTTCAAATCTATCAGCAGGGCACCTTTGCAGAGATTACTGGGCAAAGAGTCCATGATTGGATGATGGAGTACAACCCGCAAGCCCTCATCCTGCTTTTATTTACCGTTTTCCCGCTGTTTTTAATTGGAGCAGGATTGTCGAAATTGAGATTGCTTGAAAAGGTTGAAGGAAATGAGGGCAAGTGGAAGGGATCCCTGGTATGGACGTTTCTTTTTGGTATGCTGTTTAAATTGCTTCCGTATTTTGCTGGAAATAGTAGGGCAGTTGACTATCTGCAGGATGTATTTGGCGGTAGTCTTCAAGCAGTTTCCTATGCGAGTATGATTGTAATTTTGCTCCGGAAAAAAAGAGCTGCAAGGTTTCTAGTGTTTTTCTCATTTGCTGGAAAAATGTCATTATCTACTTATCTGTTGCAATCCAGTTTGGCAGTCTTAGTTTTTTATGGCTATGGGCTGCAGTTATTTGGGAAGACTTCCTTATTTAGTGGCAGTTTGTTAGCCTTAGGCCTATTTGTTTTCCAAGCCATGTTCAGTATTTTTTGGATGAGAAGACATGACTATGGTCCGGTGGAATGGCTTTGGCGCTGTATTACCTATTTGAAGGTTCCAAGGTGGAAAAAGACTTCTTAATGTTTTTTTACTTTTCTAATAAAAATATGTTAAATAATGTGTAAATCGTATTTTTAGTTTTTTTGTGCTGGCTGTGGTATGATATTTTCGAATCTATGGACTTCCATAAGGAGGAAATTGAATGACTACTGATACCCATATCACAGCATGGTTTTTGACATTAGTATTATTTTTTATCGCACTAAGCTTAAATAAAAGCGGAAAAGCAAAAGGCTATAAGATCCTTCACATGATAATAAGGGTATTTTATTTACTTATTTTACTAACAGGCGGTATGCTGTTTTCTTCAGTTTATCATATAAGCCTTTTGTACATTTTAAAAGCGGTTGTTGGACTTTGGATCATCGCCTTGTTTGAATTGATTCTCATAAAAACAGCCAAAAAAGAAAGAACATCCGTTTTATGGATTCAATTTGTAGTAGCGCTATTACTAGTTTTATATTTAGGCTTTAAATTACCGCTTGGAATTCATATATTCTAAGTGTGAAGAAAGGCTGCTGAATTTATTCAGCAGCCTTTCTTTTAGTATCAGAATTTATCTTTAAACTTTGATAACTGTCTAGCTCCAGCGCCCAGCGACTAGTGTACTTCGCCCACCTCCCTACGATAAGTCAAGCACGAATGTGCTTCCGCTCTTCGTGTTTCCTTTATCTCAGTCGGTGTGCTCCAGTCCTGTCGTGCGCTAAACGGGCGCTTCCGCTTTTCTTTTTTATTTTTGGTTCTTGTTCTTCCGTCTCTTGAAAATAAAATAAAGAAAAACGAAAAAGGCAGCATAAACGACTGTAATCGACGCAATTAATGGCACATTTATTCCAGATTTAGTAGCCAATACATAGATTTCAGCATTGTCACGGTCAAGGATGATGTTGTATTGGTTGTTAGTACTTTTCGTTACGTCTCCATTTAATAAGCCTCGCAATTCTTTTCCATCCTCTAGCTGTTTGCTTGATATGGTAACATGCTGTGACTTGCTCGTATTGTTTATAGCTATGACGGCCGTTTCAGTTTGATAAACACGTTTATAGACTACCATACCATTCTTTTCGTAAAGCTTTTCAAATGTTCCTCTTGTTAAGGATGGAAGCTGTTTCCTTAATTGGCCGAGCTTTGTTAGATAATCAATCAGATCCTTATCTGCTCTAAAACTCATTTGGCGATGGTTATCAGGAGCGTTTCCTCCATTTAAGGCGATTTCGGAACCATAAAAGACAACCGGTATCCCCGGTGTTGTATACAAATAGGTTAAAGCCATCTTCCAGCGCGAACCAGGGAATTGCTTGTTCGCAACAATGTCCTGGGTAAACCTAGTCGATTGAGGGTCATCCATGAATGTTCCCATTAAGTAAGGATTTTTAATTGTTTGCTGGTCTTTTTCCCAATCGCCAAATAGGCTCGATAATGGCAGATCGGTCGTAGCAAAACCCTTCCGTAAATCCTTATTTAAATTTGTGTCAACAAAACCGTCTATACCGGTATTTTTGTATTGAGTGACGACATTTGGGTCGTCGGATTGAATATCTCCAAGCAAATAAAAATCTTTCTTTACTGCCTTTATTTCCTTGGAAAAGTCTGACCAGAATGTAATAGGGACGTAATTAGCAGCGGCTAAACGATACCCATCAATATCTGTTTGTTTTATCCACCATTTTGCAGTATCGATTAAATACTTTTTAACCTTAGGATTCTCCTGGTTTAGGTCAGGCTGTCCGCCAATCCAACTATTTTCAAGCAGATGTTGGTTAGTATCGTTAAACTGCTTTGGATGAAACCATCCTTGTTTAGTTGGATCTTGTACCCATGGATGGGTAGGGGCCACACTGTTGGCGACAAAATCAATCATTACTTTTATTTGGCGCTTGTGCGCTTCTTGTACAAGCTTTTGAAACATTTTCATTGAGCCAAAATGCTCATCTGTTTTGTAATAGTCTTGAATCCAATAGCCATGGTAGCCTTGTTTTGCATTATCAAAAATAGGCGTCAGTGATATAGTGGTGAAACCCATATCTTTGATGTAATCTAGTTTATCTATGATTCCCTGGAAATCCCCGCCGTTAAAGCTAAGCGGATTCTTTGTATCTACGTCTATTGCATTCCTTGAGTCCCCATCATTGAAGCGGTCCACCATTATGTAATAAATCGACTCATCCTGCCACTTTCGGTCGTTTTTTGTTACCGCTGCACTTGCCGGTACGGTTGAAATGACCAATACTATAATTAGTGTTAAAAGAAAAACCCCTTTTTTCAATCCCATTCCCCCTCATTAAAAAGGAAGGTCTCCCTTCCCTACATACATTTTAATGAAATAAAGGGTTTTGTCCAACAATCTTGTCCTCTTCTTGAAAAATATTATCTGAATGATGCAAAAAAATCTGTCCCAAAGAGTTATCACTTGGGACAGATTTTTTTGAAGATGGAGCTTGTTTCTTGCCATTTCGCTATACTAATCAGAAATGTTTATGTTATAAGCTTTAAACCAGATGTGAATTTGTGCTAAATAGGCCAATAACTGGGGTCCTGTCATTAATTGACCAAACCATGGTTCTTTAAAGGCAGCGCCCCCGGATTCTACAATACTTTGCAAGTAATCCTTATCAAATAATTCATGTAATATGGAGGATTTATCTGTTAAGATCTCCCGCAGCATTGATTGGACTGCCAAGGTATACTGTGGATTATGTGTTTTTGGATAGGGACTTTTCTTTCGGTAAAGAACTTCTTCAGGTAGAACACCTTCAAATGCTTTTCGTAAAATCCCTTTTTCCCGGTTGTCGTACATTTTGATTTCCCAGGGGATATTCCAAACATACTCAACCAAGCGATGATCGGCAAATGGGACCCGGACCTCAAGACTTGCCCCCATACTCATCCGATCCTTTCGGTCGAGGAGGGTTGTCATAAACCATATCATATTTAAATAAAATAACTGTCTGCGCTGGGCTGCTTCTCCGCTTTCCCCTTCTAAAATAGGGGATTCAGCAATCGTTTGATTGTACTTATCCATTACGTAATCATTAATTGTTAATTTATTTCGCCAGTGCTCGTTTAATAAGTTTTGCCGCTCGTTTACAGAACGCATCCATGGGAAACCCGGGCGTTCGAGGTCATCTTTACGGTGAAACCATGGATATCCCCCGAATATTTCATCAGCACACTCACCGGAAAGGCTGACGGTAAAGTCTTTTTTGATTTCCTTACAGAACCACAACAGCGACGAGTCAACATCAGCCATTCCGGGGCAGTCTCTTACATAGACAGCTTCAATGAGGTCATACGCTAATTGGTCCTGAGAAATTATTTTTTTATGATGAATGGTATTATAAGCATCTGAAACCTTTTGAATATAAACTCCATCTGCATTTGGCTGAAATTCATTTGCTTTAAAGTGGACGTCATTTCCTTCATAATCAATTGAATAAGTATGAAGGGGGCCTTTACCTTGATCTGTAAATCCAGCTGCGGCAATGGCAGTAATAATACTTGAATCTAGACCACCGGATAAGAATGTACACAAGGGAACATCAGAAACAAGCTGCCTTGTAACAGCATCCGTGACTAAATAGCGGATATGTTCGGCAGTCTCAAGCGCATTCTCCGTGTGTTCGCTGCTTTTTACATTCCAATAGCGCCAAATTTTTAAACCATTTTTTGAAAAAGTGAGAGCGTGTGCTGGTCTAAGTTCGTTGATCCCTTTAAAAATTCCTGTTCCTGGGGTCTTAGACGGTCCTAAACCAAATACTTCGGCTAGTCCTGAATGGTCAAGCACCGTTTTGATTTCAGGGTTTGCAAGGATAGCCTTAATTTCAGAACCAAAGATAATTCCGTTGCCTTGTTCCGAAAAGAATAGAGGTTTAACACCTAAACGGTCACGCGCAATGAAAAGCTTTTCTTGTTCACTATCCCATACAGCAAAAGCATAAATCCCATTTAAATAATGGACACAGTCTTCTGCCCATTCTATATAGGCTGTTAACAATACTTCTGTATCAGAATGACCCTTGAAAGAATATCCTTTAGTATGGAGAACTTTGCGAAGGTCTTCGGTATTATATAACTCTCCATTATAACAGATGGTATAATGGCTGCCATGGTTGGAGGACTTTGACATTGGCTGCCTTCCTCCTTCAGGGTCAACGACAATTAACCGTTTATGGCCAAAACCGACATGAATATCATTCCAAATATTTGTTTCATCCGGCCCTCGTTTACTTAACGTGTGCGCCATTTTTTCAATAGCATTCGTTTCTTTTCGCATATCTCTTTTAAAATCAACCCAACCTGAAATTCCGCACATATCACTGCCTCCTCTCTCCAATAAATGGAGCAGTTAAAATTCTTAGGAAATTGTTTTATATACTATTCAGCCCAGTTTATTTGGTTAATTGTCCTAAAAACGTAATTGACTGTTATAAAAAAGCAGGAAGATGTCTACAAAGAAGAAGAAAGTATCAATCACGGAGGTTAAGTGATGAATCGACAGCAACGATTAAAACTATACAACACACAAGTAAGAGCCTACACAGAAGGGGCAATTGAACAAATTAACGATCAATGGATTTTTTTTGATGCAGAAACAGAGGAAGCCTCATTAATGGAGGATTTTCTGCAGCAGGAAGTTGAAATATTTCGCTTGAATCGCTGGAAAAGAGGAGTCCTGATTGCGTCTGGAAAAATGGCAATTGGGAAGGAAACTTTATTACTCCGCGATCAGGACCTCGTTAGGGTGCGAAAGCATATCATTTATTCGCTTGAAAGATTATTAGATGCAATTAATGACGATGCCTTTTTCCAATTCGTCACAACCTTAAATTCATTAGATTTTTCGATCTATGATTGTCTTTATTGTTATAATCATTTAACATTTTTGGCGGATGATACCCGTAAAGATGGAGTAAACTTTATGGTTTTTGACAATCAATCACAAATTTGCAATGTGCAGCATCACTTTTGCTATTACGAAAAAACCAATGATCGCTTTGAATTCACATTAAATACTGGCAAACGGCTAATTATTGAGAAAATGATTTCGTGAAAAAAGGAATCCCTGTGAGGTAGGGATTCCTTTTTTCACGAATGATCCAATTGCTCCAAGTTAGGAACCTTTAGTTCCATATTCTTACCTATCGTTAGGTGCCACTCAAAAATATTTATTATCCATTTACGATGGTCCCGCCATTTACATGGAGCATTTGGCCACTTACATAGGATGAGTCTTCTGAGGCAAGGTAGACATAGCTTGGTGCAAGTTCACAAGGCTGTCCCGCTCTTTTGAAGGGCGTGTCTGAACCAAATGTTTCAACCTGATCTGCAGTAAAGGTTGAAGGAATGAGCGGTGTCCAAATCGGACCTGGGGCAACACCATTGACACGTATTCCCTGTGGGGCTAATGATTTAGCGAGGGAACGTGTAAAAGAAACAATGGCACCTTTTGTTGCAGAATAATCCAACAATTGTTCATTGCCTTCATAAGCGGTGATCGATGCGGTATTGATGATTGATGCTCCCTTGTGTAAATGGGGCAAAGTCATCTTTGTCATATAAAAAAAGGAAAAGATGTTTGTTCGAAAGGTCTTCTCAAGCTGTGCTGATGTAATATCCAACAGACTTTTCTGTGGATGCTGCTCGGCAGCATTGTTTACGAGAATATCAATTTTTCCAAACTCTGCGAGCACTTTGCCAACGGTCTCTTTACAAAATTCTTCAGAACCAATATCCCCTGAAAAAAGCAGGCACTTTCTGCCTTCAGCTTCGATTAGCCGCCTGGTTTCCTCTGCATCTGTGGTTTCTTTCAAATAGACAATTGCAACATCAGCACCTTCTTTTGCAAAATAAATAGAAACAGATTTCCCAATGCCGCTGTCACCGCCAGTAATGATAGCTGTTTTATTCGCTAATTTACCACTTCCTTTATAATTTTGCTGAACGGAAATGGGTTTTGGATTCATTTCACTTTCCAGCCCGGGCTGCTGATTTTGATGCTGTGCTGGAAATACCTTCTGCTTGTTTTTACTCATTCAATCTCCTCCATTTCTTCTACTTTCATAATTCCTTTTTTGACGAAGAACAAACATAGAAAAAAATGGATAAAGAAAAAAGCAAAAAGCAGTAAGGCTTTTCGCTTCTAACGATAATTAATAAATTGAACATCAATCGATAAGTCAGCTGCTTTTACGGCGGAAATGATTTGTTGGAGCTCATCAAGGCTTTTTCCACTGACCCGAACCTGGTCGTCCTGCACCTGGCTTTTCACCTTTAAGCCGCTATTTTTAATAATGGTGTTAATCTTTTTGGCGTTTTCTTTGTCAATTCCCTGGGCAAGCTTGGCTCTTTGGCGAATGGTTCCACCCGATGCCTTTTCGATTTTCCCATAATCAAGATTCTTAATGGGAACACCTCTTTTAATGAGCTTTCCCAGCAATACATCCTTAAGCTGGTCTAATTTATACTCATCATCAGAAATTAAAACTAGTTCTTCTTTATCAAGCGAGACCTCACTTTTGCTTCCTTTGAAATCATAGCGTGTTTGGATTTCCTTCATTGCTTGTGTAATTGCATTGGTTACTTCAGAAAAATCAACTTTGGATACAATATCAAATGAACTTTCTTTGGCCATGTAAAAAACCTCCGCATTCTTCAATTCCAACTATACAACGCTGGAGATGATTCATTTTTTTATATAAATTTCCCTTTATGGCTTCATTATAGTAAAATATAGCAGTTCAAACAACCTTTTGGAAAAAGCACCATTAAAAAGAAATGAGGAGGGGTTAAATTTGTCATTGATGGAATTGGTTGGACAGGTTACCACTTTAACGGTTGCTCGAAAAGCACCATTTGGCTTTTTTTTAACAGACGGACAAGAAGATGTATTGTTGCATATAAATGAAACCGAATATGAGTATGAAGAGGGGGAAAGTTTGGAGGTCTTTCTTTATCCGGATGCGCATGGAAGAGTCTCGGCCACAACAGTAATCCCTAAAGTCTTGGCAGGTAAATACAATTGGGTTAAGGTTACAGATATTAAGCCAGGTATCGGAGTGTTTTTAGACATTGGCATTCAGAAGGATTTATTGCTTGGCGAGGAAGATCTGCCTGCGCATAAATCTGTTTGGCCGGAGATTGGTGATATGCTTTATATTACCTTAAGGGTGAACCGGAATTATCGTCTATATGCGAGGCTTGCGAGTGATCAGGTGATTCAGTCCATTTCTACGAAAGCAACGCGAAAAGAATTTAATAAAAACGTTCAGGGTCATATCTATCGAACGGCAAAGGTAGGAAGCTGGATTTATACAATCGAAGGCTTTAAAGGCTTTATTCATGAATCACAGCGTTTAACAGAGCCTCGGCTCGGTGAAAAAGTTGAGGGGCGGATTATCGATATTAAGGAAGATGGGACCATCAATGTATCACTGCTAGCTCGGAAAGAAGAAGCCTTGGATCAGGATGCACAACGGGTTTATGAATATTTGATGAGCAGAAACGGTGCGATGCCGTTTAGCGATAAAAGCATGCCGGAAGAAATTCAAGAGCGTTTTCAACTAAGCAAAGGTGCTTTTAAACGAGCGTTAGGAAAGCTTTTGAAGGAAAAGAAAATTTATCAGGAAGACAATTGGACATACGTAAAGAAGGATTAAAAAAACAAGCATGGAATGATGCTTGTTTTTTCTGTACATACTCTCACTTTATTAACAAAAACTATTGTATGTAAGGAAGGTTAAGGAAAGGAGAGTATGCATGCCAACTACTTCTGATAATGATAAAAAAGCACAGGATAACAACGCCCTTCGCCATGAAAAAAATATGATGCGCGAAAAGAATCGGAAAGCAGGCAAGAATCAATACTCGAAGAACACCGATCATCTCTGACCGAAAAAATGAGTGAGATAAGTATCTCACTCATTTTCTTTCTTCAAGGCAGCTGATTCAAAAAAAAGATCGCAATTGTTCCTGGTCCAGTATGGGCGCCTATGGCAGAGCCAATTGCTGAAATATAGACATCTTTCGGATGAAATTCTTCATCAATCATCTTTTGCATTTCTGATGCAGTTTCGTCATTATCCGCATGGCTGATCCCAATGATTTGCTCATTTAAATCTGTACCTCGTTCCTTCATGATTTCAAGGATCCGGCGAAGGAGTTTCTTTTTTCCTCTTATTTTTTCAATTGGAACGAGTTTACCATCCTCAACATTTAAAAGTGGTTTTATATTTAATAATCCTCCAAGAAAGGCTGAAGCCTTGGAAACGCGTCCCCCTTTTGCGAGGTAATCTAAATCTTCTACTGTAAACAGATGTTCCATATGTTGGGTTCTAAACAAGACATTCTGTAAAATCTCTTCCTTTGGCGTATTTTTAGCCGCAAGCCTAGCTGCTTCCATCACAATTAGCCCTGAACCAAGGGAAGCACACTTAGTATCGACAATTGTTAAATGGAAGTTAGGATAATTTTCCTTAACTTGGTCAAGAATCATAACAGCGGTTTGATACGTACCAGATAGTGCAGAGGATAAAGCAATGTAGATTCCGTCTTCATTATTCTCAGCCATGTTGGTAAAGACTTGTTCAAACAATAATGGAGAAGTCTGAGAAGTTTTCGGGACAGTTCCATTTCGGATAGCATCGTAGACCAGTTTAGGTTCAATGGTTTTTACATCTTCATATTCAATGCCATTTAATTGTACCTTTAACGGAAATAATGTCACGTTATACTCGTTATAAAAATCAAGCGGTAAATCGCATGCGCTATCTGCGAGTATTTTTACTTGCATTCATGCTCACCTGCTTTCAAGCCAATTTAGTTCATAAGGTAAGTTTATCGGTTTCAATGCAAAAATACAATTAACAATTATAACGTGTATTGAAGCTATTTTATTGGGGGTGGCGGAATGATTTGGCTCCAAACAAAAAAAACGGTTGTTGTTATTTTCGGTGCATTTTTAGTTGCCATATCAATGAATTTATTTTTAATCCCAGCAAACGTCTATTCCAGTGGATTTGCAGGGATTGCTCAATTATTATCAAAAGTGTTAACAGAATATACACCAGTAAACATTTCAATGGGTTATCTGCTGTTAATTCTTAATATCCCTGTTGCCATTATTGGATGGATAAAGGTAGGGAAATCATTTACCATTTATAGTTCCATGAGTGTTCTCTTTTCTACCATTTTTTTAGAAATGATCCCGATTAAACAGGTGGCCCATGATATTCTCTTAAATACTGTTTTTGGCGGTGTGATTTTAGCGGTAGGGGTTGGTTTTACTTTAAAATGGGGAGCATCAACTGGCGGATTGGATATTATCGCAATGGTACTCTCTCGTCAGAAGGATAAACCTATTGGCAACTATATGTTCATCCTAAATGGAATTATTATTTTCACCGCTGGCTATTTATACGGTTGGGAAAAAGCACTTTATACGCTTGTTGCCCTTTACACTACAACAAGAGTAATTGATACGATACACACAAGACATGAAAAGCTGACGGCCTTGATCGTCACCAGAAAAGGGGAAGAATTGAGGAAAGCGATCCATTCCAAGCTTGTCAGAGGAATCACAGCAATTCCAGCAAGAGGGGCATATACAAATGAATCAAAGGATTTGCTGATGATCGTCGTCACCCGCTACGAGCTGTTTGATTTAGAGCGAATTATAAATGAAGTAGACCCAAATGCGTTCACAAATATTATTGAGACAACAAATGTGGTCGGTTTTTTTCGCAGAGATTAAGCAATGAGGAGGTTACCCGAATGCGTGCAATTTTGATTGCTTTTTTGTTACTAATTATTACTCCCACGGCTGATATCAGAGGGTACCAGCATACGAGTAAAGACACTATGATGCGAGATGAGGTTTATCGGAAAATTTATAAATTGGGATTTAAGGGGAACTATGTTATTACCGGCGAAGCTAAACCAAAGAATAGCACTCTTTTTTATACAGTTGAAGATGGGCATGTCCAATTCATTCGTGAAAAAAAGGTTAAAGTAGACGGAAAAACAAAAAAATGGCATCCATTTAAAATCATAATAAATATTCCAGATACAGCGCTTCCTGATAATGGAGGTGTGGTCTTAACCTTGTATGAGCGCAATGCAAATGGGAAAATGATTCATTCCTATCCAATTACTCTCGAACAATTTTATCATTAGAAAAGGAGGTTGTTGAAAAGGGACAGAACCCTTTGCGACATCCTCCTTTTCGTTTAAAGCTTAATGACTAAGGTTTTCAAGCTCATCTTGCATTTCATGGAGCTGACTTTTTTCGGCAATGGTTGAGTTTGCATAAGCAGAGCTTAATGCATTTTTTGCTTTCTCCATTGCAGTTTGTCTGTCAGCAGGACTTGCGGTTCTGGCCATCTCAACAAATCTTCTAGCTTCTTGGAAAAGTTGATTACCCATCTTATAATCCTCCAAAGGAAGTCTCATGTGTATTGGACATTTTATAGGCTTCTGCTTCCGCATACGTCATGTGATAGGGAATGCGCTTGGAATGCATCGTCACGGAATCTTTTCCTTGTTGGACAAAGCGTCTCGATTTGCTTGATCTACCTTTACCCATTCGAATCCCTCCAATATTTGAGCTTGTCGAAACAGCCTCAGCCTCGCTGCTTCCTTAGTAGTATGCCCGATTGGACTATTATCAAATTAGGTAATCACTGACACTTCACTAAAGATTCAAAAATTGCGCTAAATAAGCAGCAACCCCATCTTCTTCATTGCTAAGTGTAATATCATTGGCGATATTTTTTACTTGATCGATCCCATTACCCATTGCAATGCCACGGCCAGCATACTCGAGCATCTCTAAATCATTATCCTCATCACCGAAGGCAATGACTCTTTCAGCTGGGATGTTATAATAATTTGCTGCTTTTTCCAAACCAACCGCTTTATTTAGTCCGCTCTTAATAATTTCGATAACATGCCATGGGGCTGCCCAGTTGCGGTGTTCAATAACTTCGGCGTGTGCTGCGGATAAGTGGTGGCGAAGGGGCTTAAGTTGTTCTTCCTCTGTATGAATTAATAGGCTTGTCGGCGATTCATGTAAGTAATTGGCTAAGTCCCCTGTAGTAATCTTTGGATTGCCGAACCCAAAAATATCCAATAATTTTTCGTCATGATAGTGAAAATAAACATCATCCATCACTTCAGCAACAATATTATAAAAATGATAAGACCTGCAGACATCCACAATATCCTTTGCAACCTTAATATCGAGTGGGTAATGGTAGGTTCCCCAACTTTGGTCGAGTGGATGATGAATAAAGGCACCGTTAAAATTAACAATAGGAGTATCAAGCTCCAGTTCATGATAATACATTTCACTTGAACGAAACGGTCTTCCAGTAGCGATCATTACAACATGTCCCTGATCTTTTGCTTTTTTTATTATCTTTTTTGTTTTAAAAGATATGGTTTTATCATCTTTTAACAAAGTTCCATCTAGATCTAATGCAATTAAGTGTCGCTCAGTCATAAGTCACCTTCTTCTTCATCATTTGGTTTAAGTTTTTTTTTAGAAAAATGTTCTATTAGATGTTAAACTTAGCTAGGAATTTTATTTTAATAAAAGTGGAAAAAGGTTTTTACTCTTTCTATAATTACTATGTTAACAATTTTATATCTATCCTGTAAAAAATTTCACTTCATGAAATTTTTACATTTTGTATAATTAAGGAGGAGACGCTTTATATCAGTGTTTGGGAACAAGTAATAAATTCCACCAGTGAGATAAACAAGCTTAAAGAAGTTTATGAAAAAGGCTCTTATTGATGTTCATGGGGTATCAAACAATTATGATTAAGAAAAGAAGAAGCTAGACAAATAAAAGGAGTGATATATATGAATGACGAACTAAAAGAAAGTATTATGGGTGCGCTTGAGCTTGTAATCGACCCGGAAATTGGGATTGATATTGTTAATTTAGGTCTAGTCTATGATCTTGAAATGGATGGGGAAGGAAATCTTACTGTAAACATGACATTAACTGCAATGGGCTGTCCACTTGCTGGAACGATTATTGATCAAGTAAAAAGGGCATTAGCTGATATTCCTGAAATTAAAGATGTCGAAGTAAATATTGTTTGGAATCCACCTTGGAATAAAGATATGATGTCAAGATATGCTAAAATTGCACTGGGAATTAAATAATAACAATAGTGCGGTGCCCTCTGAAAGAAGTACAGAGGGCACTTTTTTGGTCATATTTTTACCGTATGCATGATCACGGCAGTGAGTTAGTTCACTTTATGAAAATATAAACACCATTATAATACTATTATTAAGGCCTGTAGGATTGAAAAAGTCGGTTTTAGGAGGCGTTTTATATGGTGTTTAGCCGTAATTTTAATAAAGACCCATTTATTGTTATTTGGGAACTAACAAGGGCTTGTCAATTAAAGTGTTTGCATTGCCGTGCAGAGGCCCAATATCATCGTGATCCCCGCGAATTAACATTTGAAGAAGGGAAAAAGCTAATAGATCAAATATACGAAATGAATAATCCAATGCTTGTGTTTACCGGAGGAGACCCTTTGATGCGTGAGGATGTATTTGATATTGCCAAGTACGCTGTTGAGAAGGGCGTCCGGGTCTCAATGACTCCAAGTGCAACACCGAACGTAACAAAAGCAGCAATGGAGAAAGCAAAGGAAGTTGGATTATCCCGTTGGGCATTTAGCCTTGACGGTCCGACTGCCGATATTCATGACCATTTTCGAGGTACTGCTGGATCCTTTGATTTAACATTAGAAAGAATAAAATATTTACACGAACTTAATATCCCTGTGCAAATCAATACCGTTATTTCTCAATATAATATAGATTACTTAGATGAAATGGCAAAGGTTGTCGAAGATTTAAAATGTGTTTTATGGAGTGTATTTTTTCTTGTTCCGACTGGCAGAGGCCAGGTATCCGATATGATCTCACCTGTACAGCACGAGCAAGTATTCAGATGGCTTTATGAATTAAGCAAACGTGTCTCTTTTGATATTAAGACAACAGCAGCGCAGCACTACCGACGCGTTGTAATCCAGCAAAAAATGCGGGAAGCAAAAGGAGAAACGCAAGAAATCACCTATTTAAATGCCCTGACTGAGCAAGGGTTAACCGGCTCAATTGATGGTCTTGGGCGAGCTCCGAAGGGTGTCAATGATGGAAATGGGTTCGTGTTTATTTCACATATTGGCGATGTTTACCCGAGTGGTCTTTTACCTATTAAAGCAGGAAATGTTCGTGAACAACCATTGGCCGAAATTTACAGAGAGTCACCAATTTTCCAATCCTTGCGAAATCCTAATCTTTATAAAGGAAAGTGCGGTATTTGTGAATTCCGGCATGTCTGTGGAGGGTCTAGGTCGAGAGCCTATGCAATGACGGGAGATTATCTTGAAAGTGAACCTTTCTGTGTGTATATACCCAAAGCATTAAGGGAAAAAGAAAAACAAGAAGTATAAACAAAAGGGACGGAAGAACCGTCCCTTTACTCTATATTGCAATACACGGCTGGGCAATTTTCACAGCCTATTTCATCCTTTAAGAATTGTAAATTTAAAATAGTTATTTTACCTTTTTTTACGGAAATAATTTTATCTCTTCTTAATTCGCTTAAAATACGGTTGGTACTTTCCCGAGAAGTTCCGCAAAAATTGGCAAGTTCTTGATTTGTTAATGGCAAATCAATTAAAATTCCATCTTTTAGTTTTACACCAAAGCTATTTGACATACGGATAAGTGTAGAGAAAAGTGCGCCCCGTTTTCCGTTTAAAACAAGATCACGGAATTTTGTTTGCGTTTTTCGGAAATGATCACTCATCCATTTCATAAATTCAAACGCAAGCGAACTGTTTTGAAAAATTTCATTTTCCAAAACATCTTTTCGAATGGCTGCTACTTCACCTTCCTCTAAAACTTTGGCGCTTAATAAATATCTAGGATCTGGAGTGAATAAGGTTAATTCGCCGCAAATATCATTTTCCCCACAAATTCGTAATGAAAGTTCACGGCCGTCTGTAGTAATTTTGCTGATTTGGACTCGCCCGGAGAGAATAATATAAAGCTCTGCAGCTTCCATTCCTTCTTGAAATAAAAAAGCACCTCTTTCACTCTTAAATTTCCGGTCAGCAAATTGGAGCAATTCTTTAATTTGAATTGAATGCGTTGGTTTTATTTTTGTTAGCAATTATCTCACCCTTATTATTGAAATGAAGTCGATGTTATCTTTAAAAAAGTATTTTTTATGTTACGACTGCTATTTTTACTTTATTTTAGCGCAAGTTGATATGTATAATTGATCTAAACAATGACAATACAGTGAAAACTATTCGTAAAAAGCGGCTTAACTACTCTTAAATGTGACATTTTTAACATCTAAGCAGGCATGTAAGGAAGTAAAATAAAGAATTCCGTTGCTGCTAAGATCAATTAATACTCCCACTAACTTATTTGGATTGAAATGAAAGTGAAAAAAATAACAGTATTTTTATTCTCATATTGGTAAACTTGTTTTATATCCGCTTTTAAAATAATGGAGTTGATACTATTGGGAAATACCATTATTAATGATAGATTGAATAGACCGTTGCACGATTTAAGAATTTCTGTTGTCGATCGTTGTAATTTTCGTTGCCAATACTGCATGCCAGCTGATAAATTTGGCTCCGATTTTGTTTTTTTACCAAGAAGTGCGTTATTAACATATGAAGAAATTGAACGTTTAGCTAAAATTTTTGTAGCATTAGGAGTAAAAAAAATCAGGCTGACGGGCGGAGAACCCCTGTTGAGGAAAGATTTACCAACCCTCGTAAAAAAGCTTTCAATTATTGAAGGCCTGGATGATATTGGGCTTACAACCAATGGGGTACTTCTATCCAAGCTTGCGGAGGATCTAAAAAGGGCAGGATTAAAAAGAGTTAATATAAGTCTAGACAGCCTAAATGATGAGTTATTCGGGAAAATTAATGGGCGCGGTATTGGTACAAAGCCCGTATTAGATGGGGTTAATGCGGCAAAACAGGCAGGGTTAGGCATAAAAATAAATATGGTTGTAAAAAAAGGGTTGAATGATTCAGAAATTATTCCGATGGCTGAATTCTGTAAGAATGAAGGCCTGCAGCTTCGATTTATTGAATATATGGATGTAGGTTCGACCAACGGTTGGAAAATGGATGATGTTGTTACAAAAAAAGAGATTTATGAACTCCTAATAAAACATTATGAGCTTGAAACACTAGAGCCTACTTACTTTGGAGAGGTAGCAAAGCTATATCATTATAAAGATTCACAAGTAGATGTAGGTTTTATCACTTCCGTTTCTGAATCATTCTGCAGCAGCTGTACCCGGGCCCGATTATCCGCCAATGGACAGATATTCACTTGTTTGTTCAATGGAAATGGTCATGACATTCGTGACTTTATGAGAAATGGCGCTACCGATGAGCAGCTTCGTGAAAGAATCATTGAAATTTGGTCGGGAAGAACGGACAGATACTCAGATGAGAGAACAGCAGAAACCCGTAAAAACCGAAAGAAAATTGAAATGTCCTATATCGGCGGATAAAGAAAAAACTCTCTGAAGGAGAGTTTTTTCATGTTCTAGGAAATTATAGACTTGGCCACTATGGATAACTGTTTAAGCTTATTTTAGGTACCTAGGAAATAGGATATTATTTTCAAGGTGTACATGCATGAAGGTTTCTTCTTCAAGCATTTCAAGTCGCTGATAAACTAAAGTGTATGTCCCGCAAGCATCAAAGGGTAATTGAAAATCTGCTGTAACAGTACGCAATTCTTTCAATAGAGAACCTGATTCATCATGCTCTTTTTCCAATTCACTGATCATGTTAATTGCTTCCTCACGGTTTTCAACAGTATTTGCCTCTAGCTGTTTAATTAGGGGGAAAACAACTGCTTCTTCTTTGACCATATGTTCAAGCATTCCCTTTTTGAACGCGTAGAATAATTCATTCACTTTAAGAAGCTCTGGATGGTTATCGCCATGTACACGGGAAACCTTCGTTACATATGGACTAAGCATAGTAAGTTCTTCTTCAAGTGGACGGTGATAGTTGGAAATAACGTGATCAATAATTGTATTTGAATCTGAGTCCGTCCAAACCTCAAGGTTTGTTTCTCCTGACTGGCTCTTTTCACAGACATCGTTTAATTCTGATAATAATTGATCCATATCAATTCCATTTTCTGTTACTGCTTGTATTAATGGAATATTGCCGCCACAGCAAAAATCGATCCGATGTTTTTTGAAGATGTCGCTAGACTTAGGCAGTTCATTTACTATATCTTTAACTAGAGAATTTTTTGAAAAAGGGATATTCATTTGTGTAATCCTCCTCTATTTTGCATCGCATGACATAAGCATATAGGAATGAAAGAGAAAAATGGGTGATGGGCATCACACTTCTTGGGTGATTTTTCTTTATAATTAATACTTGAAGAGTTCTTCCCATAGTTCCATGTGTTACTGTGTTTTAATTGAAATTATAGTGATAATATTAATTACTGAATATGAAATGTCTAACCGTTTAATAATGTAAACTTATTTGTTTTAGGAGCTGATGAGAATGTTTGAAAGAAGAACACCGATTTCAATTGGGGATGCTGTCCAAAAAATAATGGAATACCAATATAGTGGGACACCGGAATTGATTTCGATCGATGATAGCTATGGTCGTTTTCTTGCGGAGGATTTAATTGCAACTTGTGACGTTCCCCACTTTGATAGGGCTCCATATGATGGCTTTGCAGTGAGGTCTGTGGATACCAAGGCAGGATCATTAACAAATCCGATTGAATTTGAGGTTATCGATCACATAGGAGCTGGAATGGTTTCGACTAAAACACTAAAGGAAAATCAGGCTGTTAGAATTATGACCGGTGCAATGATGCCAGCGGGTTCAGATGCCGTTGTCATGTTTGAGGTTGCACCAACCTCTCAAAAAAATGGAAAATCTTATATGACGATTAAACGGAGCTTTAAACAGGGAGAAAATGTTTCCTTTCATGGTGAAGATGCCAGGGAAGGAGAGATCCTTGTGGAAAAAGGAACAGTGATTAATCCAGGAATCCAAGCTATGCTCGCTACTTTTGGATATGCTAATGTTCCTGTCGCTCGAAAACCGGTTATCGGCTTATTTGCAACGGGTACAGAACTTTTAGAGGTAAACGAGCCATTAGTTCCTGGGAAAATTCGCAATAGCAATTCCCATATGATTTCAGCACAAATTGAGCGCGTTGGTGGTAAGGTAGACTACTTAGGGAAGCTTCCAGATGAATTTGAAACGTGTTTCAATGCTGTTAAAGATGCCTTGGATAAGGTTGATCTATTGGTAACAACCGGGGGAGTATCGGTAGGCGATTTTGATTACCTTCCTGAAATATACCAAAAGCTAGGGGCAAATGTTTTATTTAATAAAGTAGCAATGAGGCCTGGAAGTGTTACGACCGTTGCCGAGTATAATGGTAAATTGCTTTTTGGACTCTCGGGGAATCCTTCTGCATGTTATGTTGGATTTGAATTATTCGCCCGCCCTGTTATCAGGAGGATGCTATTCTCACAAAAACCACATCTTCGGAAAGAAAAGGCAATTCTTGATGCCAATTTTCCAAAAGCAAATCCATTTACACGATTTGTAAGAAGTGCTCTAACTATTGTCGATGGGAAGCTGCGAATTTCGCCAAGTGGATTAGATAAATCAAATATCATTATGAGTCTTGCTGGTTCCAATTCATTAATGATCCTTCCGGGAGGCACAAGAGGTTATGAAATAGGGACAGAAGTAGAAGTCCTGATGCTTGAGGATAAGCAGGGTTGTGAATGGCCTTGGTAAAACCTGTTATTTTTCAGGTGGTTGGCTATCAAAATAGCGGGAAAACGACAGTTGTGTCGCAACTGATTAATCAGCTTAAGACAGAGGGTATGAACATCGTTACCATTAAACACCATGGGCATGGTGGAAAACCAAGTGTTATTGAAAACAAGGATTCCTCGAAGCACCTCGATTCTGGGGCGCTTGCATCAATAGTAGAAGGTGATGGCCGCCTTTTATTGCGAGCTGAGAAGCCAAACTGGACTTTAAAAGAGGAAATTGACTTATTGAGCTTTTTTAAACCAGATGTTATCTTACTAGAAGGATTTAAAGGTGAGCTATTTCCTAAATTACTGATAGTAAGAAAAGCTGAAGATCTTGAATTATTAAAAGAAGTTAGGGATATAAAGATCGTTATTACCTGGGATGAAAGATTGAAACTAGAAGTAGATTCTCAAATAGATATCCCATGTTTCCAAATAAATGATAAAAGGTCAATTGAGTGGGCGATAGGTTATTTAAAAAGTCAGTTATGAGCTTCGTTTGAAAAATTAATTTAAAAAATGACAAAATTGTGACTATAGTCACTGCCCCTTTTCTCAATTAAGTATATAATGAACTCAGGGGATATAATGTTTGTTGATATATTTGGTCAAGGGAGTTATGGAAATGCTCATTTCAACTGTGTAAAGAAGCTACCAGTTACGTGAATGTAAAATTCACATGAGTATTTCCACACTCACTTGAGCCATAGTTTATGAAAAATACGTTACAATTTAGAAGGCTGAGGCCTTCTTTTTATTTTTCTGTGATTTGATTCACTTACCTTTCAGTATAGCTGTCTTATAGTTAAAATAGCTGAAAAGGAGTGATCGACATGAAATTATTTTTACCAAAACAACATGGTGCTTGGGCAATGGTAATTATTCCATTTTGGCTGGGGGCAATTGAAGGCGGGGTTGTTTGGCAGCATGTTCCTTTTTTTATCGGATGGCTTTTATTATATTTAGCAACCTATCCGATGCTTCTATTATTCAAAAAGAAAAAAATCCCATTCTATACGAAATGGACATTCCTATATATGGTCCCAGCCGTTTTATTGTTGCTTTTTCCACTCTTTAAAAATTACGGCATTATCTACTTTGGACTGCTAATGATTCCTTTTTTTATTATAAATGCGTTTTATTCAGCTAAAAATAAAGACCGTGCTCTTATGAATGACTTTAGCGCAATCTTCGCTTTTTCGTTTGCAAGTATTGCAAGTAGTTTTCTGGGTGCCGGGTCGGTAACTGCAATGGCCGTCTTTGTTTTTTCATCATCAGTGCTTTTTTTTATTGGCTGCACTTTTTATGTTAAAACCATGATCAGGGAAAGGAAGAATGTTCAGTTCAAATGGATATCTTGGATTTACCACATTCTTGTACCAATTTGCTGGCTTGTTCTTGGGTATTGGATCGCGGCAATTGCCTATATACCGAGTTTACTTAGAGCAATAGGCTTTTATGGAAAACCTTTATCAACAAAAAAAGTGGGTATATATGAAATTGTTAATGCAGCACTATTCTTTATTATTATCAGTATTCAATTAATTGTGGCGGGATAAACAAAAAAAGCTCGAGCATCTCATATGCTTGAGCTTTTATTATATGTTTCAGTTGACGCTGAAGTATTTCTAGTTTATTTTACAGATCTCAATTGGACAGTTTTCACAATCAATTTCATTACGAAGGAATTCTAGATTATGGATGGTAATGATCCCTTTATTGACGGAGATTACTCCCTCTTTACGCAATTCACTTAGGAGACGATTGACTACTTCTCTGGATGTACCACAGAAATTTGCCAATTCTTGATTTGTTAAAGGAACACTAATTAAGAACCCTTCATTTGTCTTTTCTCCAAAGCTATTAACAATTCTAATTAAAGTTGAATAAAGTGCTCCTTTTTTTCCATTGAGGACTAAATCGCGAAATTTTGCTTGCGTTTTACGGAATTGGAAACCCATCCATCTCATGAATTCTGCTGCAAGGATGTGATCTTTCGAGAGCTTTTCTTCAAGGACGTCTTTCATAATGACAGAAACTTCTCCGCTTTCAGTAACACGGCCGCTTAGTAAATATTTTTCAGCGGGACAAAATAAATCGAGTTCACAGATTAAATCTCCGCTCGTACACATACGTATTGTTAGTTCTCTTCCATCAGGAATAATTTTATTTATTTGAACAATGCCACTATGGATAATATACAATTCATTTGCAAGAGAACCTTCCTGAAAAAGGAAAGTGCCCTTTTCAACTTTTCTTGTATGATGAACTATTTCGAATAGTTCTTGCAGTGCTGTTGGAATTTTTTCGATTGACTGCATAATTATATAACCACCTTTAAAGGGGAGATCAATTGTTTAAAAATTTTTAAAGTAAGTCGGACATGAGTAATCATGATTCTACTATCATTATAGTGTTTACTACAAATGCATTTCAATGATATCAGTTATTATTTCATATTTTAGTCATAATTTGTATCTTTTTTATATGCATTACAGGAAAATAGCTGTAAATTAGTGCATTGCTGGTAAAAAACTAAAAAAACTTCCATTTATCATCAAATCCCTAACAGGAAATAATAAAAAAAGACAAATGAAAGGAGGAATTGGATTGGGACAAAACCGGCAATTTGGAGCAGGGAAAAAAGCGCCTAACAATGGAATATATATTGAAATTGGTGAGACAGGCAGCACTATAAATAACCCGCAGAAGATCAAGCTGAAGGCAGGGGAGGCATTCCCTGAAAACTCCAACCACAATCGCAAATGGACTTACTTAAGAAAACCTTAAATTAAATAGAAATGCGGAAGCGCCCGTTAAGCGACGTATGGACTGGAGCTCACTGACTGAGAAAAAGGAAACACGGAGCTATAGTCGTTTCGATGTTGACTTATCGTAGGGAAGTGAGCGAAGTACACTAGCCGCTGGGCGCTGAAGCTAGACAGTTCTCAAAGTTAAAAGAGATGTCCTTATTTATTAAATTGAAAAGTCATCCAAATCGGATGACTTTTCTTTCATTTTTTCTTAGACTATAATAAAATAAAAGGTCAAAAATGGTCAAATGGAGAGTGAAAATGATGGACTTGAACCAAATGACAGAACGTTTACAAAACGGATTAATGGATGCACAATCATTGGCAATAAAGTCAAACCATCAAGAGGTTGATGAACCACATTTGTTCTTATCGCTTATGAGCCAAGAGGATAGCTTGATTTCCACCATTCTGCATAAATTAAACATTGAACAGCAAAAAATTGAGAATTCTTTAAAAAAGGAACTAGCAAAAATTCCTCAAGTAAGTGGAACAGGTGCTGAACAAGGAAAACTTTATATAACTGCCCGATTGCAAAGGATCATTGTAAAAGCAGAGGAACTGGCAAAAAACTTTTCTGACGAATATATGTCTGTTGAGCATGTATTATTAGCTGCAGTCTATACAAATGATTCAGCCATAGCCAAAGCACTAAACACCTACAAAATAACTGCCGATCAAATTTTACAAGTAATTAAAGAAATAAGGGGGAATCAAAAAGTGACATCCCAAAATCCAGAAGCTACTTATGATGTTTTAAAAAAATATGGCAGAGATCTCGTTGCTGAGGTTAAAACGGGGAAAATGGATCCCGTTATCGGCAGAGACACCGAAATAAGACATGTCATTCGGATCTTATCCCGGAAAACAAAAAATAACCCGGTTCTAATTGGTGAGCCTGGTGTTGGGAAAACCGCGATCGTGGAGGGACTTGCACAGCGGATCGTCAGAAAGGATGTGCCGGAGGGCCTTAAAGATAAGACAGTTTTTTCCTTGGATATTGGCTCGTTGATTGCAGGGGCAAAATTTCGCGGTGAATTTGAGGAAAGATTGAAAGCTGTTCTTAATGAAGTGAAAAAAAGTGAAGGGCGGATCCTGCTGTTCATTGACGAACTGCATACAATTGTAGGTGCAGGAAAAACGGAAGGAGCGATGGACGCAGGTAATATGCTTAAACCAATGCTCGCCCGCGGGGAGCTTCACTGCATCGGTGCCACAACATTAGATGAATATCGAAAGTATATTGAAAAAGATGCTGCACTTGAACGAAGGTTCCAGCAGGTCCTTGTCCAAGAGCCGAATGTTGAGGATACCATATCGATTTTACGTGGTTTAAAGGAGCGATTCGAAGTCTATCATGGTGTCAAAATTCATGACAGGGCACTTGTAGCAGCGGCTACCCTATCTGATCGATATATAACAGAGCGCTTTCTCCCAGATAAAGCAATTGATCTTGTTGATGAGGCTTGCGCCTTAATCCGAACCGAAATTGATTCAATGCCAACTGAGCTTGATGAAGTTACCAGAAGGGTCATGCAGTTAGAAATAGAAGAAGCTGCTTTAAGAAAGGAACAGGATGAAGTAAGTAAAAAAAGAGTAGCAGGACTAACGAAAGAATTGGCGAACCTAAAAGAACAAGCCGATTTAATGAAAGCACAATGGATTCAAGAAAAAGGAGGTATTCAAAGATTACGCGAAAAAAGGGAAGAACTCGAAAAACTGCGAAGGGATTTGCAAAACGCAGAGGATGATTATGATTTAAATCGAGCAGCAGAATTGCGTCATGGAAAGATTCCATTAGCTGAGAAAGAATTAAAAGAAATGGAATCGAAAACAGCCATGCAGAATGAAGAAAAGCTGCTCCGAGAAGAAGTTACCGAAGAAGAAATTTCCAATATTGTGGCTAGATGGACAGGCATCCCGCTTGCAAGGCTTGTTGAGGGTGAACGAGAAAAATTACTGAAATTAGAAAGTCTTCTACATGAACGTGTTATTGGCCAAAATGAAGCGGTTCAATTAGTAACAGATGCTGTATTACGGGCACGAGCAGGCATCAAAGATCCCAATCGTCCAATTGGTTCATTCCTTTTTCTTGGACCTACTGGTGTTGGGAAAACTGAATTAGCCAAGGCTTTAGCAGAATCATTATTTGACAGTGAAGATCAAATGATTCGTATCGATATGTCCGAATATATGGAGAAACATGCTGTTTCACGGTTAATTGGGGCGCCTCCAGGCTATGTCGGATATGAAGAAGGCGGGCAGTTGACAGAAGCCATTAGAAGAAGACCATATTCAGTTATTCTGCTTGATGAGATTGAAAAAGCGCATCCTGAGGTTTTCAATATCTTATTGCAAGTACTGGATGATGGACGGATAACAGATTCGCAGGGACGGACGGTGGACTTCAAAAATACAGTTATCATCATGACCTCTAATATTGGATCCAATCTATTGCTTGAACGACAAGGAAATGAGATAGATGAGGACACGAGAAAAAATGTTTTAAATGGGTTAAAGGCCCATTTTCGCCCCGAGTTTTTAAATCGGATTGACGAAACTATTTTGTTCAAGCCGTTATCAGTAGTGGAAATAAAAGATATTGTGGTAAAGCTTATTAAAGAACTGCAGCAAAGATTAAACGAACAACAGATTGAAGTTACGCTGACAGAGGAAGCAAAAGAATTTATTGCAGTTAATGGATTCGATCCAATCTATGGTGCAAGACCATTAAAGAGATTTATTCAAAGAAATCTTGAAACAAAGCTTGCTCGTGAAATTATTGCTGGGCATATTCACGATCATTCAAAGGTAAACGTCACTATCGAAAATGGAGAAATAAGAATAGAAGCGGAAGCGATCGTTTAAAAAGGGACGTTGACTAAAAGTAAAAAGGTCATCCTGTGCATAGCAGGATGACCTTTAAAGAAAAAATTAATGTTTTTCGACTGGGTCGTTTGGAATAACTGCTGATATTGCATACACCAAAACTACAACAACTAAAGCTAGAATGCTACCAATTTTAAAATCATACGCAGTTCCAAGCATGGAAGTGATCACGTAAGTCAACATTTGTACAAGAAGGAATCCCCAGAATAAAGACCAAAAAAATCGCACAATTTTTCACCTCTTACCTATTATAATCCATTTTTATCTTACCATATGCAAAAAAAAATAGAAATAATAAAAGATAATTTCGACATTTTGCTATTTTTTTTAGTTTGTATTGTAACAATAGGCGCTGGCCCCGTTCACTTTATTGGAAGCAACATAAAATAAGGTGAGGAAAACTGGCAAAAGGAGTTTAATCATGGAGAACCGGAATTTTCAGCTTGATACTGAGTGGAATACGATCCATTACCCTGAAAAACCTACAGGGTTTGGTATCTTGATTTTAGGAGATGAACGTCATTTCGTAGATGCTCGAAAATGCTTCTGGTCACAGAATGAAGGGAAGCTGCCTATTATAAATAAATTTAAACAATCAGGGTACATGGTATTTTCCTCAAACCTTTATGGACGAAGTTGGGGAAGTGAGAAAGCCGCGGACTTAGCAGAAAGATTGTATCAACATGTGATAAGATCAGAAATTTTAAATAGCAAAATTCATATTCTTGCTGAAGGTATGGGTGCCCTTACAGCTCTAAAATTGATGAAAAAAATGAGGGACCAGATAAGGTCTGTCGTCTTTCTTAATCCAATCCTTTCATTGAAGCATCACCTTGAACAGGAAAGAGAGCATAAATTCTTTTACAAAAAGCTCTCAAAGGAATTGGAGTGTGCTTATCAATGCAGTTTTAAGCAACTAGAAGTTGAAATTTCTAATTGTGAAGAGGATATTCCCCTTGATAGTGGGATACCGATTAAAATGATTCATGTTCTGACTGGCGGCAGATCCTATAACCAAACGAAGTATAACCAGTCATTAATAAAACATGAAGTTGAAAACAAAACTGTTGAGTCTAGCTTAATACTCCCTGAAAAAAAGCAGCAGCTGGGAACCATGATTGTAAAATTTTTTAACAGTCATGAGAAAGTCTTGTGAGTTAAGCCAAATGAAATAATTCCTAATGAATCTGCATAGGATTCATTAGGAATTAATTGGGGGGAGCTAAATTGGACAAGGTTATTATTTATGGTGTTCATGAATTTGTTGGATTTCACCTTTGCAAGGGATTTCTTGAAAAAGGCTATTGTGTAACCGGGATTCATTTTAATATGGAAGATGCCTTATTTGTAGAAGAAAAAAGACTAGAAGTTGGCAGAAATGCAAATTTTGTAGAGAAGGCACTACAGGATTCGGATAATCTGAGCGAAGCTGAAAGCGGGCCTGCGATTATTATTATTTCACTCTATGATTTGTTAATGACATATAAAGAATCTGCATTAACTACTAAAAAAGTATTCGCAAACATGGTCCAATCTTTAAACAAACAAAAACAAACTAAAAACCAGATTGTCTACCTGCTCCCGATTCAATTGATAACAGGTTCTAACGATTTAAATGGCATCGAGGATGTAAAGGATTTTTTAAAGGAAACAAAACGGAAGGATCGCTCGATCCAGCTTGTTTATTTACCAACAATCTTTGGTCCTTGGCAGCCACCTTCATTTCTTTTTCAAAGATTGCTGTTAAACCAGCTAAATAAAATAGAAGAACAAATTGTAATAAGAGAATGGCCATTTGATGCTATTTTTATTAATGACGCACTTGACCCGATGTTTGAGACAATCCAAACAGGTAAACCGGGAAGTTTCTTGCTTGAAAGCGGTATTCCTGAGAGTTGGAAGCGTTGTGCTGACTTTCTAAAAATTGACCAAAGCATAAAAAGTGAATGTGAGAGTGTAGACATTAAAAGTGATGAACAAATAGTAAAGCTATCTTTACAAAATATTACTCCATACAGTGAATCACTTACGATTCAAAGGGAACACATATCCCTCTTACGCGACTTGGAGGATGAATCCTAAGTTCATTTTGAAAGATAAGAAAGTATTTTAACTTTAGAATTGTCTAGCTCCGACGCACAGGACGTGCTAGTGCCGACGTTGCCGCCAGGACGGCGGCGCTTTTAGTGGGCCAGCGCCCAGCGACTAGTGTACTTCGCCCACTACCTTACGATAAGTCAACATCGAGTCGCTAACGCTCTTCGTGTTTCCTTTATCCCGTATTAACGGGCAGTAGATTCTCAACTGCCCGTTAATACCCGATTGGCTTAACTAACAATCAGCGAATAAAACCTCGCTGATTGAAGTTTCACCTTATCTCAGTCAGTGTGCTTCAGTCCTGTCGTGCGCTAAACGGTCGTTTCCGCTTTTCTTTGCAAAATTAGCTTTTCATTTTTTTTTCATAAGGTTAGAATATAGGTGGTTAATCAGCAAAGTGAGAGGTTTACTCTTGGAAGCAGAAATGCGTTAGAGGGATATGGTTGCTTTTCACTTGTAAAATCCCCATAAAGTAGGGATCATTTGCTACATATGAATGGCAGCAGGAAATTGAGGGATTCTATCAAGAAGCACTAGCAAAATAAAAATGAATAAACGAATTTAAAATTAAAATGAAACAAGGAAACAAACAACTAAAAGGAGACTTCTATATGAACGATCAAGATAAATCACTACAATTTATGCAAATTGCCTTAAAATATTTGCCCCAGGCAAAAGAGCAACTAGATAAAGCTGGCGTGGAGTTGTCATTAGATGTGATTCAGCCATTTATGGAATTATTTACAAAAGTTATGCAAGAGGCCTATGAACTCGGAAGGGAAGAAGCAAGTAAGGAAGTAAATCAAGAGTAAGCGAAAGAGGATGATGATGGCATCCTCTTTACTCTTTTTTCCACAATTGTTCGATGATCGGAAAGACTTTATGGAACAATGGTTTTAAATTTTGTGCGGATTCGATAAGGGAGTCAATATTTACCATTAATTCTTCATAATCTAAAGAAGCTTGTTGAACTTGGTTTTCCTCCACCTCACTTTTTGAACCAAACATCATCCGTGAAAATGGGTCTTCAGCGACCTTGCCATCACTCTTCTTGTCTTCTTCCATGCGTAATCTTACCCCTCTCTATTCTTCCTAATATTTAGAATATGATTTATTTTGGTCATCGGTATGGATAGATGCGGAAGTTAACTTGATATAAAGGTTGCCTTATTCAAAAATCATTGCTAAAATTAGTACCAAGTCATAATAATTGATAATAACAAAATAAAATATAGTAAGAATGATTTATATGTTTAAAGGAGATGGGTGTATGAACGCCGGTATCGTCGGAATAGGAAGATATATACCAGAAAATATTGTTACAAATGCTGATCTTGAAAAAAGAATGGATACTTCAGACGAATGGATCCGCACGAGGACAGGGATTGAAGAACGCCGAATAGCCGGAGACGATATTGATACATCCGATATGGCATTCGAAGCCGCAAAAAAGGCGATTGAAAATGCAAACATAAATGCAGAGGACATTGATTTAATTCTAGTTGCAACGGTAACACCAGATCGTCCGTTTCCATCGGTATCATGTATGCTTCAAGAAAAATTAGGAGCAACAAAAGCGGCAGCGATGGATATTAGTGCAGCATGTGCCGGCTTTATGTATGGAATTATTACAGCAAAACAATTTATTGAGACAAATGCCTATAAAAATGTGTTAGTCGTTGGGGTTGAAAAGCTTTCGAAAATTACCGATTGGAATGATCGTAATACTGCTGTTCTCTTTGGAGACGGTGCAGGTGCAGCTATAATCGGACCTGTATCAGGCAATCGAGGAATCCTTTCCTTTGAGCTTGGTGCAGATGGGACTGGAGGAAAACACCTCTATCAAGACGAGTATATCATCATGAATGGCCGTGAAGTATTTAAGTTTGCTGTTCGCCAAATGGGAGAAAGCTGTATTCATGTACTAGATAAAGCTGGAATTTCAAAGGATGAAGTCGATTTCTTTATTCCACATCAAGCCAATATTCGGATTATGGAAGCATCTAGACAAAGACTTGAGATGCCAGAGGAGAAAATGTCCAAAACTATTAATAAATATGGCAATACTTCCGCTGCATCCATTCCAATTTCCATTGTCGAGGAATTAGAAGCCGGAAAAATTAAGGATGATGATGTTATCGTTATGGTCGGATTCGGCGGCGGACTTACTTGGGGAGCGATTGCGATCCGTTGGGGTAAATAAATGCGAAAGCATACCTTGAATGATGGTACTAGACAATGAGGGAATTTTAAATTGAAATAAAGTTTGAGCTATAACAATTGAATATCTTACTTAAATTTTGCAGATAAGGGGATGCACAAAATGGAAAAGCGCAGAGTAGTGGTGACGGGCGTTGGAGCAGTCACTCCGCTTGGAAACGATGTTGAAACCACCTGGAAGAATATAATTGAAGGTAAATCAGGAATCGGACCATTAACACGAGTAAATGCAGATGAATATCCCGCCAAGGTTTCCGCAGAAGTAAAGGACTTTGATCCGGAAGCTTTCATGGACAGAAAAGACGCTAGAAAAATGGATCGCTTTACCCAGTTTGCAGTTGCAGCAGCAAAGATGGCTGCCAAGGATGCCAATCTTACTATTACTGAGGAGAATGCTGCTCGTGTCGGTGTTTGGATTGGATCTGGAATTGGAGGTATGGAAACCTTCGAACAACAATTTGAGACATTTCTAAAAAGAGGGTACCGCAGGGTTAGTCCTTTTTTCGTACCAATGTTAATCCCAGATATGGCTGCAGGCCAGGTTTCGATCTTACTAGGTGCGAAAGGGTTTAATTCATGTACTGTTACAGCCTGTGCAACTGGTACAAATTCAATCGGTGATGCTTTTAAGGTGATTCAACGCGGAGATGCTGATGCGATGATCACTGGAGGGGCAGAAGCACCAATCACAAGAATGTCTGTCGCTGGATTTTGCGCCAACACAGCGCTTTCTACAAATCCAGACCCAAAAACAGCATGTCGGCCGTTCGATAAGAATCGTGATGGATTTATTATTGGTGAAGGGTCAGGGATTGTTGTTCTTGAGGAACTTGAACATGCCTTAGCACGCGGTGCAAAAATTTATGGGGAAATTATAGGCTATGGAGCAACAGGCGATGCCTATCACATTACTGCACCTGCTCCAGGTGGAGAAGGTGGAGCAAGGGCTATGAAAATGGCTATGAACGATGCAGGACTAAAGCCTGAAGAGATTGACTACATCAATGCTCATGGAACAAGTACCGAATACAATGATAAATTTGAAACTGCTGCTGTAAAAGAAGCTTTTGGGGAGCATGCTTATAAATTAGCAATGAGCTCTACAAAGTCAATGACAGGACATCTTCTTGGAGCAGCTGGCGGTATTGAAGCAATTTTTTCAGTGCTGTCATTAAGGGACAGCATTCTTCCGCCAACGATCAATTTGGAAACTCCAGATTCAGAGTGTGACCTAGATTATGTACCGAATACTGCCCGCACCCAAGAGATTAGCACTGTGATGAGCAACTCTCTTGGCTTTGGCGGACATAACGCAACAATCATCTTTAAAAAGTATAATAAGTAGAAAAGCAGAGGCCTGACTTGGTTAATCCATGTCAGGCCCTTTTTTTACAAACATCAACTGCGCTGTGAACCCATTTTTATCTCATTAATAAAATACCATTAGATAAGTAACACAAATTGGAGTGGGGAAAATGGGGATCATTAAAACTGATCTATGGCTGCAGCAGGAGTTTAACTATCCAACAAGAATTTGTGAACGGTTGGCTCCATACTTTAAAGGGCAAAACAAACATGAAATCTACCAGCAGTTATTGCGATTTGGAATGTTTAAACCGTCAAGGATGAGCCGGAATACTTTGGAAAAAATGATCGATAATCATACATGGACTAGAATTGAAGAGATCTATCAGCTATATACCGAGAAGTGGTCTGGACCAAAAATCCCAGTCTTTTTATTTCCGATCAATTCGAATAGCGGTTTTTTTAGAAAAGTAGAAAAGAGTAAGTCAGGGGTATCTTTTCCAGATAAAATGTTTTTGTTTTTATCAGAGGATGTCAATCTAAAAGAGGTAGAAGCTCTCTTCGTTCATGAATACCACCATATATGTAGATTAAACATGTTGAAAGGAAACATGGAGGATTATACGTTATTGGATTCGATCATTATCGAGGGACTGGCGGAATATGCCGTCTTAAAGAATTGTGGAAAAAAATATTTAGCAGAGTGGTGCAATCTGTATTCGGAAAACCAAATCAAGCAGTTTTGGGAAAGGTATTTGAAAAATAATCTAGACTGTAAGAAAAAGGAGAAATTTCATGATGATCTTTTATACGGGCTTGGTCGGTTTCCGAAACTTGTCGGATATGCGGCAGGATTTTCGATCGTCCACGAATATTATCAAAAACATCCTTATTCAACAAAAAAATCATTTACACTTTCTGCTGAAAAATTAATAGACCAAACTAGTTATAAGTTATAGAAAAAATAAGGATTATAGCAAACGATTTTTCATCCCCTTGCTTAAAGAAAAACTAAATGGTTTTAACTATCTACAAAGGAATAATTTAACTCATCTCTGCCCATACTGATTGACAAATAGTATCTTGAAGTGAGGGGTTGTACAATGTTGTATCTTCATGATGTTTGGGTCAATTGGTTTGAGGGAGAAGAAAATGGTTACAATGTTTGCCACTTTCACGAATGGCGAAAGGATGACGGGGTTGAATTGTTAGACCAAGTGCCCCTTATAAAAGTTAAGCCAATTTTATTTCGCTATATTGAAAATGATCTATCAGAATTACCGCAACAGCTTCTAGACGATATTTTTCAAAAAGCTTATTTAAGAAAAAACCATGAAAGAGTTCAGTTAGATTATTGTTTTGTTGTTACTGATGGTGTGGGGATCATGGCGGTTGATACGATAGGCTATACGATTCCAATCAGGAAAAGCAGGCTTATTCCGAGGCAAGAACAATTAGTTTACGAAATGATTGAAAATCATGATGCAATAGATTATACATTCCATGAAAATCTATTGGCTAAAGACTTTCATATTTTGTCTCCTGAGCCGGGATTAATGACGGGGCTAACTAGAAAAGAGCGGCAATTAAAGCAGCTTTTGTTTATGGCGCTTGATCAACTGCATTCGACAAAAAATGAAGCAGAGGTCCGATATTGGTATACAGAGTGGTGTCCCGAGCGTTATCCGTCTATCCAGGAATTACAATTTGAGGATGCATGGGATTGTTTGTTTAATGAGATTAAGTATGGCTGGACAGGAAAGCATGAGAATTTTTGTGAAAACATCATAAAAGGGCAGCCGTTTTTTGAAAAATTATGGGAAATGGAGCACGGCTCTAAAGTAAATTAAAAGCCTGACCCCAAAGGTAGTAAATGATACCTTTGGGGTCAGGCTTTTTTTTAGTATTATAAGTTATAACTGGTTCCATTCGTCACTAACCGGGCGCTTACGCTTTTCTATTTTTACGACCAAGCCCCATAGCGTTTTCCATTTTTTTAAGCATCTTACTGGCAACTTCATTAGCCTTCGCTGCACCTTCATCCAAGATCTCGTCGAGCTCACTGGATTCAATTAATTGGTAGTATCGGTTTTGGATTGGTGTTAAAGCATTAACAACTACTTCAGCTAAGTCGGCTTTAAAATCGCCATAGCCCTTCCCACTATACATGTCTTCAATACTAGGAATGGGTTTACCGCCTAGAATTGAATAGATGGATAACAGATTGGAAACCCCCGGCTTATTACCTCTGTCATATTTCACAATTCCATCAGAATCGGTTACAGCGCTTTTTATTTTCTTTTCGATTTGTTTGGCATCGTCAAGCAGGGATATAAAGCCTTTATTATTTGGATCAGATTTACTCATTTTTTTTGTTGGCTCCTGTAAGGACATGACCCTTGCGCCAACTTTCGGAATTCTAGCCTCAGGAATTGTTAGAATATCATTATATTTTTTGTTAAACCGTTCAGCTAGGTCGCGGGTTAATTCCATATGTTGTTTTTGGTCTTCCCCAACAGGAACAACATCAGCGCTGTATAATAAAATATCAGCGGCCATTAATGGTGGATAGGTTAGCAAACTGGCGAGGACCGAATCTTTACCCGCTGATTTGTCTTTAAATTGAGTCATTCTTTCTAACTCACCCATGTAAGCAACACACTGCATGATCCACCCTGCCTGGGCATGCGCAGGAACCTCTGATTGAATAAATAATGTTGCTTTCTTAGGATCAATTCCGACCGCTAGATACAACGCCGCTAAACTTTTAATATTTTTACGAAGTTGTTTAGGGTCTTGTGGAACAGTAATGGCATGCTCATCAACGATACAAAAATAACAGTTATATTCATCCTGTAGTTCAACAAACTGCTTTAATGCACCGATATAGTTTCCAAGCGTCAACATTCCGCTAGGTTGAATTCCCGAAAAGATCGTTTCCATTTCCATTTCCTCCTACTAATCAATGGTTAGTCATAAATAAAAAACCATTCATCCTAGTTATAGGGACGAATGGTTCGCGGTACCACCCTAAATTACTCAAACTTGTTGCTTATAATTTTAGTTTCTATTCCTATTATAATGAAATGAATATTTGTAATCAAGCATGCTAAACATAATAGAAAATCAGACCGATCAGCATACAAAAAACAAGTAGCCAGCCATGTAGAAGCGATCAATTTTTGAACGATCCCGCACCCTGCATTCGTATGATCCAATTGTTCATCAATATGCTGAAAATGAACCATTATCATTTCGGGAGATAGCAAAGGGTCATTTTGTCCTCTGCTTCGATGAAGAGTATGAGAAATATTGAAACAGATAAAATAAAAAAATGATCTCGCAAATGTGAGATCACTTTTTTATTTTATAGAACCAGAGCGCTGCCGCGTTTCTTATCTTTGTTTACTGCGTTTACCCTTCCATTGGCTTCCAACACTAGACCAATTACCGCCAACGCTGTTCCAGCCAACCTGAAATCTTGCTGATTGATCAACAAATTCATTTCTCTTATTTCTAGCGAAAACCTTTTCCCCAATGCCATTTAGCATAACACCCATTATTGCAACAAGTCCCACTGATAGGACTGTAACAATGGCGACGTCGATTATATAACCTGCCATAATAAAACCTCCCGTTTCATCATTAACAAAGATTGTAAAAGTACATTTGCCTTCCTTATTCTATTTTAAAAGAACTTTTTACTTAAAGGAAGAGATAAAAGTGAAAAATGTTAAAAATATCAGGATTCATGTATCCGTTTTCATTTCAAAATGTTAATTGAGAAAGTGTTAAGGGAAAATTAAGCCTTGAGAAGTAATATATAAAGATGTAAATAAGAAAAAAGTTATTTTATATCCTTTTTTTCAACAAAATGTCCGTCTGAAAGGTGGACGTGAATTCGAATTATTTAGTATATCCTTTTCTAAGCAAGATATTTAAAAGAAATAATATGAAAAAATTAGGCGAAATTTCGACAAATTTCGTAAATATTTATTTTTTTGTTTACATATCAGTTTGTTTGAATAATATTTTTTAAAAAGGATACCTTTTTTTTAGGTAGTGGTGTATAATTATGATATAAATTATTTAATTAAATTCATTTTAATTTAGCGACAATTTTATTAACTCAAACAATGCTTTTATATAATCGGAACCCTTAAAATAAAGGAGTGTGGAGACTGATGGTAACATTATACACTTCACCAAGTTGTACATCATGCAGAAAAGCAAAATCGTGGCTTGAAGAACATGAGATTTCATATAAAGAAAGAAATATCTTTTCTGAACCATTGTCAATTGATGAAATTAAAGAAATTTTGAGAATGACCGAAGATGGGACGGATGAAATTATTTCGACTCGTTCAAAAACGTTTCAAAAATTGGATGTAAACTTGGAAAACATGCCGCTTCAGGACCTATTTGAACTTATTAAAGCGAATCCCGGCTTACTCCGCCGGCCAATTATCATTGATGAAAAAAGATTGCAGGTTGGATACAATGAAGATGAGATCCGACGTTTCTTACCAAGAAAAGTACGTACCTTCCAGCTTCGCGAAGCACAGCGAATGGTCAACTAAAATGCAAAAGGCCTTCTTTAGGAGGTCTTTTGTTTTATCTTTAGGACCTTTTCGGAGCTTTGAATTTGTGATGTAAGTGTATTTTTGTTATTATAGAATGAATCAATGGGTATCTAGAAAAAATAAATTTTCTAGATATTTTATTTCCCTTATTATCGGTTTTGTCATAAAATATAAGTACAAGAGTATACCTTTATGTTAGCACTAAATAAAACCTTTAATAAAGGGTAAATGGTATCCAGTATCGTCTGCTTGGGGGTATTTAGTCCCTTCAATCTGGAAACGGAAGGGAGAAAGATCGATGGATATAGAACGTATAAATGAAAATACAGTTAAGTTTTATATTTCATACGTTGATATAGAAGATAGAGGCTTCGATCGGGAAGAAATTTGGTATAATCGTGAGCGGAGCGAAGAACTTTTTTGGGAAATGATGGAGGAAGTCCATCAAGAGGAAGAATTTACGGTTGAGGGTCCACTTTGGATTCAGGTCCAAGCATTAGAAAAGGGATTGGAAATTTTAGTTACAAAAGCCCAGATTTCTAAGGATGGACAAAAATTTGAATTGCCCATTCCCGGTGATAAGGATATTCCAGTCGATGAGAGAATTGAGGATCTTTTAGACCATCATCTCAATCCCCGTGGTTCTCATGATGATGAACTACTTGAAGAGGAAGATATTCTTGAATTTTTACTTGCTTTTCAGGATTTTGAGGACGTCATTATGTTGTCAAAACGGTCAGAACTTGATGACCTATTGACGAAGCTTTTTTACTTTGAGGGAAAATACTACTTATATGTAGAATTTCCTGAGGATTTAATTGACGAAGATGAAATTGATGATATTTTAAGTGTTCTTCTTGAATATGGATATGAGACATCATTAACGATTCATAGAATTCAGGAGTATGGAAAAGAACTGATTTCGGAGAATGTTTTTTCAGAATTAAGAAAACACTTTGATTAGTTAGTAACCGATTTCGTTATTGAAATCGGTTTTTTTTACCATTATCCTAAATAGTAAAGAGGTTCGGTAGGCGGGTGAGTAATTCTGAAAAATACAGTTAGGGTTATTTTATTTCTGGTGATTGTAAGTTTCCTTGTATTTGTTTTTAAGGATGACTTGCAAGGTGGGATTTTTAGTTATTTAAGTTTATTGATCACGCTTTCCGTTATCTTTATCGGATTTGTTATTTTCCTTGAAAATCGCCATCCAACACAGACATTAACATGGTTAGTGGTATTAGGAAGCTTCCCGCTTGTGGGATTTATTTTTTATCTGCTGTTTGGACGCAGTTACCGGAAGGAACGGATGTATAAAAAAAAATACTTCCTTGATAAGCAGGCCTTCTTAACAGTAGAAGGTGAAAATAATCCAAGAAGTGAGGAAAAAGCAGTTCAGTTCGGGATTCAACAGAGCAGATTATTTACATTGGCACAAAAACTTGGGAATAGTCCAATATCCTTTGATACAGCAACAAAAACATTAACAAATGGAGAGGAAACCTTTTACCATATACTTAAGGAATTGAAAAAAGCAAAACATCATATTCATCTCGAATATTATATTATCCGCAATGACCATATTGGAGAGCAGATAAAAAATATCTTAATCGAGAAAGCGAAACAAGGGGTTAAGATTCGCTTTATGTTTGATGCTGTTGGGTCATGGAAGTTATCCAAAAAATATATTGCGGAACTACGAAATTCTGGAATAGAAACAGTTCCATTTGGACCAGTTAGGATGCCGTTTTTGAATAGTAAGTTTAATTTTCGCAACCATCGGAAGATCATTGTTATCGATGGTAATGTGGGGTTTGTCGGTGGTTTAAACATTGGGGATGAATATTTAGGAAGGGATAAACAGATTGGATTTTGGCGGGATACTCATTTGATGTTAAAAGGGGAAGCAGTTCGAACGCTCCAGCTTATCTTTTTGCAGGATTGGTATTATATGACAAATTACAGCTTTTTAACAGCGGAATATTTGTCGCCTCAGTCAAGTGATAAAAGTCATGGCGGTGTTCAATTAATTGCAGGTGGACCGGATAATGAGTGGAGTGTTATAAAAAATATTTTCTTTGCGATGATCACCTCAGCAAAAAAATCCGTTTGGATTGCTTCACCCTATTTCATTCCTGATGAGGATATTTTCTCAGCAATCAAAATAGCAGCTTTAAGTGGAGTTGATGTCCGGTTGTTAGTACCCAATCGTCCTGATAAACGGATTGTTTTTCATGCTTCCCGCTCTTATTTTCCTGAACTTCTCGAAGCAGGTGTAAAGGTTTATGAGTATCAACGAGGCTTTATGCATAGCAAAATCGTCATTGTTGATCATGAACTTGCGTCGATCGGTACTTCTAATATGGATATGCGCAGCTTTCATCTAAATTTTGAGGTGAATGCTTTCTTATACCGTACAAAAAGTACGCAAAAATTGGTTACAGAATATCTAAATGATCTAAAGGATTCGGAACAACTGGATCTGGAGATATTCAGAGAAAGGAATTTAGGAATCCGGTTGCTAGAGTCGACTGCAAGACTTTTATCACCACTTCTATAGGTTTACCTTAGCGGATTCAAAATTATGAACCGCTTTTTTTTATTTTCGGAAGGATTTTCATTATGATGAACCGAAATGTATGAAAAGGGTGGTGAGCAGTAATATGTTAATGGCAAAAACGAAAAATGGAAAAAAGGTTTGTCTTGGTTACCCATTCAAGAAAGAAACCCTGGTAGCACTTCGACAGAAAGAGGAATTTTTTTGCCCGATTTGTGAGGAGAGGGTGATTCTTAAATTAGGGGAAAGGAAGATTTATCATTTTTCTCATAAGAAGGGTGGAAACTGCCGTGACTTTTACGAAAATGAAACGGAGTACCATATGGAAGGAAAACTTAGGCTTTATCAGTGGCTAAGGCAGCAAAAAGTTCCGGCGGTACTGGAGTTTTATGATCGTGAAATTCAGCAGCGGCCAGATATTCTCTTTTATGATAACGGCCGAAAATACGCATTAGAGTTTCAATGTTCAACCATTTCTGAACAATTGTTTAAAAAGAGAACGGAAAACTATTTTTCTCACGGTTATACACCATTATGGATTATTGGAGGCAATAATCTGAAGGAAAAACTTCGCACTGAAAGCTTAACCAACTTCCACTATTTATTTTTGCGCCGGACCAAGGATGGTCAATTATTTATCCCCAGCTTTTCCCCAGATCAAAATATAATTACAATCCTTTATTCAATCTTCCCGTATTCCATAAAAAATGTATTTCTTAAAAAAATTGCAAATCCAATTGAAAAAGTAAAGCTTGCAGCTTTGTTAGAGCCAAAATTAGTGCCAAAGTTGAATGTAGATCAATGGATATCCGCCAGTGCAAAGTATAAACTGAATTGGTCTGTATATCCCAGCGTCCACCAGAGACGTTTTTTTACTGAAGTATATAACAATCGCCTTAATTTCTTTTTGTTTCCCCCTGAAATTGGTCTGCCGGTTCCCCATGGATTATACTTTCAAACCCCTCCATTTATATGGCAAGCTTATTACTATCTTGATGTTTTGCGAAATAAGCTTCCTGGAGAATATATTAGTATACAGCAAATAGAAAGGAGTTTGGCAAAGCGAATAAAGAAAAATGAAATTGTCCCTCGACAATTTCCTCAGATACAAAAACATAAACCATTAGAAGCTTTTATCGACTATACCCGCTTGTTAGAGAAGCTTGGCGTGTTAGTGAAAAAAATGAACAATTTTTATCAAGTACAAAGATGCTTGGATATCCCTCTAACGAATCGGGAGAAGGAACTACTAACCCTTCAATTTTTCACAAAAAATCGCCAAATCTTTGAAAAGAATAAATGAAAGAAAGCGAATGGGTATAATAAAAAAGGATATGTTATCAATTTTAAAGGGCTGCAGGGGATAAGTGGAGAATATATAATGACTATCGATTTTCTTAAGGCTAGAATCGTTTTTTCCTTTAGTTTTGAATAATTGATATAAACTAAAGGGGAAAAAATTTTTTTCAATGAATGGAGGATGTATATGACAAATGAAGCTGCAGTAAAGTCACTTCCTGCTAGAAGTGAAATTCCAACAGAAGAAACGTGGAAATTGGAAGATATTTTTCCAAGTGATGAGGAATGGGAAAAAGAATTCCAGGAAGTTAAAAACTTAATCCCAGAAGTAAAGAAGTTCGAAGGAAAGCTTGCTGAAAGTGCTGATACACTCTTTCAAGCTCTTCAGAATCAAGACAAGCTGCTTGAGAGAATTGGAAAACTTTATGCTTATTCACATATGAGATATGACCAGGACACTACGAATTCATTTTATCAAGGCTTGGACGACAGGATGAAGAATCTGTACTCACAGGCTGCAAGCCAACTAGCCTATATTGTTCCTGAAATTCTTTCCATTGACGAAGGAAAAATAACTGACTTTTTAAAGCAAAAATCAGAATTACAATTGTATAAACATGCTCTCGAGGAAATCAATTTGCAAAGGCCGCATGTTCTTTCTGCAGAGATGGAGGCATTATTAGCTGAAGCAGGAGAGGTCATGAACGCTTCAAGCAATACATTTGGGATGTTAAACAATGCGGACTTGGAGTTTCCTTCGATTAAAGATGAAAATGGAAACGAAGTCGAGGTTACCCATGGGAGATACAGCCGTTTTCTCGAGAGTGCAGACGGGCGGGTTCGGCATGACGCCTTTAAAGCAGTTTATGATACCTACGGACATTACCGAAATACCTTTGCAAGCACATTAAGCGGTAACGTGAAAAAGGACAATTTTAATGCGAGGGTTAGAAAGTATAGCTCTGCAAGGGAGGCTGCATTGTCTTCAAACAATATTCCAGAGAGTGTTTATGATAACCTTGTTCAAACAGTTAATGAAAATCTTCCTTTATTACAGCGTTATATTAAACTGCGCAAGAAGGTGTTAGGTCTAAACGAACTGCATATGTATGATTTATATACACCGCTTGTTAAAGATGTGAAAATGGAAATTAAGTACGATGAAGCAAAGGAGATTATTTTAAAAGGTCTTGCACCATTAGGAGAAGAATACTTACAAGTTTTAAAAACTGGCTTTGAGAATCGCTGGGTGGATGTTCATGAAAATAAAGGGAAACGCAGTGGCGCCTATTCATCAGGTGCATATGGAACAAATCCGTATATCCTCTTGAACTGGCAGGATAATGTGAATAACCTGTTTACGTTAGTCCATGAATTTGGGCATTCTGTTCATAGCTATTTCACTCGTAAAACGCAGCAGTATCCATATGGTGATTATTCTATTTTCGTTGCTGAGGTTGCTTCAACCTGCAATGAAGCATTATTAAATGATCATTTATTAAAGACAATTGATGATGAGCAAAAACGGATTTATTTGTTGAATCATTATTTAGAAGGCTTTAGGGGCACGGTGTTCCGCCAAACAATGTTTGCTGAGTATGAGCATTTAATCCATCAAAAAGCGCAAAATAACGAAGCCTTAACAGCAGATTTGTTAACAAGCGAATATTATGCTTTAAATAAAAAGTATTATGGTGAGGAAGATATCGTTATTGATGAAGAAATTGGTTTAGAATGGGCGAGAATCCCTCATTTTTACTACAATTATTATGTCTATCAATATGCGACCGGTTTCAGTGCTGCAACCGCATTAAGTAAGCAGATTTTAGAAGAAGGCGATCCAGCAGTCAATCGCTATATTAAAGAATTCTTAAGCGCTGGAAGCTCAGATTACCCAATCGAAGTGCTGAAGAAAGCTGGGGTTGATATGAATAGCTCCGAACCAGTCAGAAATGCCTGCAAAGTGTTTGAAGAAAAGCTAACCGAAATGGAACAACTGTTATCTTAATAGGGGGGCAGACTGCTATGGCAGTCTGCTTTATTAAAGTCCCTTAAACTTACTTTGATGATTAATCATCATAAAAAAGAGGAGAAATGAACTAAACAAGAGCGGGGTACTTAGCAGCAGGGGGAATGAATCTAACATTGCCAGCAAATGAAGAAAGAAAGAGCATAGGATAAAAAGTAACATCGCGAAAACTTTAAGTTTCCTCAATTTAATTTTCCACCTTTACCTATAATGTGTTTCCATTTCTATTGTATAATTCTTCTTCCTAATTTATGAATTTGACAATATTGTGAAATGAAACACAAGGCTGTTGAATCCTCTATGTTCCCATGTTATAGTATGTACGTGAAGTTGATCACAACAAACATATACCCCTTTGTTTGACCGTGAAAAATTTCTCCCATCCCCTTTGTTCGTATATTTATAGAAAAAAGACCCTAAGCACCGTTTGCTGGGGTCTTTTTCATTTAAAAAAGAATAAACAGCCTGATCCTTTACGTACTGATGGCTATTCCTCTATATATCTCCAGAATTTTCCGTTTCTTGCGGAGATTTGTTCGACTTTTTGTTTTAACAGTAATTTTTTCATTTCACGTTCTACTTGAGCAATCGACATGTTATAAACAGTTGCAATATCCTGGGATGCAACAAGTCTAAAAAATTTAATAAAAGCTTCTAGTGGTGGCGGCGATGATTGGTGTGGCTGCTCGGAAAGCATCTCCTCGAGAATTTGGACATAAATTTCATAAGGATACACACCAGCTATTTTAATTCCTTCTTCTTCAGCATTTTCATTAAAGAAAACGAGAGTGGGAATTTCATGAACATCCATTTCAGAAGTGATTTTTAAATCACACTGGAATGCTTTAGCAGCACTTTTTGAATGAATATCTGAAATAAACTCATCAACATCTAATCCTGCCTTATCGGCACATTCCTGTAAAACTTCAAAGTTGGTAATATTTTTCTTTTCCAAAAAAAGGATCTCTTGAAATATCCGCAAAAATCGGTTTCCTGCTTTTCTTCCTTGTAATTCTGCCGCCTTTATCGCAATTGAGGCAATAAATGGAGAATGGACAGGATTCCCCAACCAAATCTCCTTATCACAAGACCACCCTGCACTTGTTGTTTTTTCTAAAGAATCTATTCGATTGTCGCACTTCTTTTTTTTCCTTACATTTAAATCTGCTAATTTCCCATTTAGCACATGTTTTAGAGAAAAGTATCGTCCGTATTCGATTTGCAGTTTCTTTAAGATTGGCTCAAGCGCCCAGCATTCGGCACAAACAGGGTCAATAAAAAAGTATATTTCCACAGGCTTTTTATCGCTGCCAAAACAATGATGAGCGGTAAACAATTGATCTTGGTTCTTCACAGATTGTCACCAAGTAAGTCTTGATCATCTGGAGTATTAATCATGTGCTGGGCAGTTAAATAAAGCCGGGAATAAAATTCATCTTTGATGGGACCCTCTAAACCAACCCTTTCGATTGCTTGACGCATGCAGGATAACCAAGCATTTGCCCGTTTTGGAGTAACCGGAAAAGGCATGTGACGTGCACGCAGCATTGGGTGACCATGTTCTTCGGTGTATATGGGCGGACCACCTAAATATTGTGTTAGAAATTGCTTTTGTTTTCTTGCAGTTTCTGTTAGATCGTCTGGGAATATAGGAGAAAGATCAGGATGTTGTCCAACCAAGCCGTAAAAAGTGTCAATAAGACGGTGCAAGTTTTCCTCACCGATGGCATCAAATGGTGTGGTATTTTTCTCGATCATGTTGATTACTCCTTTATTTTGTGTCTATATCATTATTTTAGCAATGCCCCTTTTATATCTCAAATAAATAGCCTCTAAAAAGCTATTTTGTAATATTCTAACCTATTCTATAACACAAATAACCCCTGTTACAGAAACAGGGGGGAGGACTTAGCTATAATAAGAGTCAGTGATTTTTTGAACATAGTTTGCAGTTTCCTTAAATGGGGGAATTCGACCGTATTTATCCACGTTAGCAGGCCCTGCGTTATAGGCTGCAAGGGAAAGTTCAAGGTTGCCATCATACCTATCAAGCATTTGTTTTAAGTATTTACTGCCGGCGAGGATGTTTTGCTCTGGATCAAAGACATCATTAACACCTAGAGATCTAGCTGTTGCCGGCATTAATTGCATCAAGCCTGAAGCACCAGCTTTACTGAGGGCATTCGGATTAAAGTTTGATTCATGCTGGATAACGGCCTTAATTAATTTTGCTGGTAAGTCGCATTGTTGAGAAGCTTGATTGATCAATTGATCCATATCACTAGTTGTATTTAATAAGGACAGCGGTGGCAAAGAGGTCATAGCGATCGGACTTACTGTCGATACTGGGGAACTGTTCAGCGGTTTCGAAAATTCTGCTCTTTCATCGTCTGTAAGAATCTCGTTTAATATATCTTGAAACATGGAAGTCTCATTAGCTGAAGTATTGTTTGTGCTGAAGTTTTGTACGGCCTTTAAATCCAACATAGCTCTAAGTTTATCGATATTCATAAACCAGTTCCCCCTATCATTTTTATTTAATTTGAACTTTGACAACTGTCTGACTCTATCACCCAGCGACTAGTGTATTTCGCCCCTCTCCCTACGATAAGTCAAGCACGAATGCGCTTGCGCTCTTCGTGTTTCCTTTGCCGCGTATTAACGGGAAGTAGATTCTCAACTGCCCGTAAAAACCCGGTGGGTCAACTAACAATCAGCGAGAGAAAAACATTCGCTGATTGAAGGTTCGCCTTATCTCAGTCGATATGGCCCCAGTCCTGTCGTGCGCTAAACGGGCGCTATCGCTTTTCTTCATAAAACCGCTGGATTTTATTCTTTATTTTCCGTTGAGGGATGTTATGCTGCTTAAGAAACTGTAAAAATAGTTTCTGACCGTCTTGATAATTTTCTACTTCGTATTCTAACTCATAATCCTCTTTATTTAAATAGAAACTATGGTCTAGAACTAACAGACCTTCTTTATAGGAAAATTCAGCTCTTTTGGTTAAAAGTGATCCGAAATACTCCATTTTTGAAAAAGGAATATCTAGATTTGAGATTAGCTCATTTATACTTCCATTAGGAAGTTTGCCTGTTGTAATAGCAAGGGTCGCTTCCTCGATTGACAATCGTTGATTTGTTTCGAGTAATCCATCTTGAAATGGCTGCTTTAACGTTAATTCATAATCCCCACCCTTTTGGCGTATCCGTAATGCAGACCCTTTATCCTTTAACAAAAAATCTGATGTATCAAAATAATGATTTTCCTGCGAAAAAATATCGTTTTCAGGAATGTGATAAAAATGAATCAGCATTTGATATTCTTCTTTGGTAAGCATATTCTTAAATTCAATTTCAAGGTTTTGTGACAAAGGGTTTTCATTCCTTCCGGTAAAATAATCTAATGTTCTTATTCTTAATTATAAAGGTATAAAGCAATCCTTGGGAGAATGGAGCGAATTATGTTAAAATAAGAGAGTAAATCTGGGAGGTTTTCGAATGAATAAAACAATTAAAATAGATGCAGCGCAAATAGAAAATAATCGTTTACATTTAATCACAAGTGAAGCTATTACTGGTTTAATTCCAAGAGAGCATATCCTTGTGGATTCAGACCATTTTTCATTTATTTACTTAATGGAAGGTCATGATGATTATACATATATCGTACTACCCGAATCAATATGGTCAACACTAAAGGAATCTGTCATTAATAAATTCCCTGCTATGGTCATTTCCGAAGAGGAACAAATTGAATTAATTGCCTTTCAAGAAGAATTGGAATATGTCATTAACAATATTAAAGGGAATGGAAATTACGGAGATGAAATGGTCGGAAAAGTAGAGCAGATATTTTAAGCTATCTTAAGGGTTGGGGTGTAAATGATATATTGGGATAAGTTCTTAGCCCCTTATAAACAAGCGGTTTCAGAACTAAAGGTAAAATTGAAAGGAATGCGGGGCCAATTTGAATTGGCTTCCTCCCATTCACCGATCGAATTTGTTACGGGCAGAGTAAAACCAATTGCAAGTATACTTGATAAGGCGAATGAAAAAGGAATTCCACTAGATGAATTAGAAACTGAAATGCAAGATATTGCCGGTCTAAGAATGATGTGTCAATTTGTAGATGATATTCGCTCTGTCGTGGATTTACTAAGAAATCGAAATGATTTTGAAATTGTTGAAGAAAGAGACTATATCTCTCATAAAAAAATCAGTGGCTATCGGTCCTACCATGTTGTAATCCGCTATCCTGTCCAAACGATTCATGGAGAGAAGAAAATATTAGCTGAAATTCAAATTCGTACACTGGCAATGAATTTTTGGGCCACGATTGAGCATTCACTGAATTATAAATATAAGGGCGCCTTTCCTGAGGACATTCAAATGAGGCTGTTGCGGGCTGCTGAGGCTGCATTTAGATTGGATGAGGAAATGTCACTTATCCGTGGTGAAATACAGGAGGCACAGGCTTTTTTTACACAAAAAAAAGAACTAAAACAAAAGGATAACAGTTAATAATCGATGTAAAAAAGCAAATGATATAAAAATAAGGAGTCAACGAAAATGAAGTTTGCCATTACATCAAAAGGGGACCAGAAGTCAAACACGTTAATGCAGAAAATAAGAAGCTATTTACAAGATTTTGAACTCATTTATGATGAGGACCAACCGGAAATTGTGATTTCCGTTGGCGGGGATGGAACACTACTATATGCATTCCATCGTTATGCAAGTCGTTTGGATAAAACAGCATTTGTCGGAATCCATACCGGACATCTTGGCTTTTATGCGGATTGGACATCAGAAGAAATTGAAAAATTGGTGATTGCGATTGCCAAGACTCCTTTTCAAGTAGTTGAATATCCTCTTGTAGAGGTAATTATTCGCTACCAGAATGGCGGGAAGGAAGCACGATACCTAGCCTTAAACGAATCAACTGTAAAAAGCGTAGAGGGAACATTAGTGATGGATGTGGAAATTCGAGGTGAGCATTTCGAACGGTTTCGCGGTGACGGCCTTTGTATTTCCACCCCATCTGGAAGTACCGCTTATAATAAAGCTCTTGGCGGGGCGATTATTCATCCATCGATTTCAGCAATCCAAGTTGCGGAAATGGCATCCATTAACAATAAAGTGTTCCGGACAGTTGGTTCACCGCTTATTTTACCAGCACATCATACGTGTATGTTAAAACCTGTCAATCGGGATGATTTTCAAGTTGGAATCGACCATTTGACCTACCTGCATAAAGACGTAAAATCAATCCAGTTTCGGGTCCCGGAAGAAAGAGTCCGGTTTGCACGTTTTCGGCCATTTCCATTTTGGAAGCGGGTCCACGATTCATTTATTTCAGATTCGGATTAAATCTATTATGGAGTAATCAAGATGTCCTCACGTTTTAGCCTTAAATGGGTGATTGATCAAAAGAATGTTGGAAAACTAATCAAAGATTTTCTAAAAGAACAAGATATTTCTCGAACTGCTTTAACAGATATTAAGTTTAAAGGCGGGGCGATCCTCGTTAATGAACAAGAAGAAAATGTTCGCTACAAGCTTCAGCAGGATGATTTATTACGCTTATATTTCCCGCCTGAAACCCCGAGTAAAGGGCTAGGCGGGGAGAACATTCCATTAGAGATCATTTATGAGGATGACTATTTGCTTGTCGTAAACAAGCCTCCCGGTATGAACACCATACCTTCAAGGGAACATCCAACGGGAAGTCTCGCAAATGCCCTTATTGGTTATTATAAAAGAAAAAGGATAACAGCAACCTCACACATCGTAACCAGACTCGACAGAAATACATCCGGACTAGTCTTAATTGCTAAGCATCGTCATGTCCATCATTTATTTAGTGAAGCACAGAAGCGGGGCGAGGTTAAAAGGACGTATGAGGCCTTTGCAAGTGGATGTCTCAGCCCCGACTGCGGCAAAATTGAGGAACCAATAGGCAGAAGAACAGACAGTATTATTGAAAGAGAAGTGCGTGCAGATGGACAATATGCCTGCACCCACTTTCGTGTCCTGGGACGCTATGGTGGGTTTACTGACATTGAACTGCAGTTGAAGACAGGTAGAACCCATCAAATTAGGGTTCATATGGCTTTTTTAGGTCACCCGTTACTAGGTGATGATTTATATGGCGGTGATAAAGTAGTAATTGAGCGCCAGGCATTACACTGTAAACAGCTCCAATTTATTCATCCATTTCAAATGAGTGAAATGAAGTTCTCTGTACCGCTTGCAGAGGATATGGAAAAGGTAAAACAAAGCTGACCAACATAAAGTGTTGGTCAGCTTTGTGCTTCATTTGGGTTTTACCTTTGCCAAAATTGATGTTTACTATTTTGTTAGGCAAATTCCTTAAATTTTTCGGCTACATATGGCATAGTAGAAGGGACGGAAATGATTTCCATTTCGGGGTATCTTAAAGCGGAGAGCTTGCCTCCAAATACAGCTCCCGTATCAATATTATAGGTATTGTTAACCTTCCTAACTTCTTTTACAGGGGTATGGCCGTATACAATCCAGGCGTTGCCTGTATACTCTTTTGCCCAGTCCTTTCTAACGGGGGTACCATCGGGATTAGTTTCACCCGTAATGTCACCATAGAGGACAAATGTTTTGACTTTAGAATTTGTTTTACCTAGATATTTCTCCTTTATTCCAGCATGGGCGATGATCAGCTTTTGGTCATCCAGTGTTAAATAAAGCGGTGCTTTTTCATAGAGCTCCATAAATTGATGTCGAACCTTTTGCTGATCTTTTTTGGTTAATTCTACGTATTCTGCTACAGTAGTTTCAAGTCCATGCTTAGTCTGCACCTTATTGCCGATAAAATAGCGATACAACTTGTTACAATGATTTCCCGGGGTATAATAGGCCTGCTTTTGGTCAATAACCAACTTCCAGACAATATCAATTATTTTAAGTGATTCAGGGCCCCGATCAGTTAAATCACCTACAAATCCTAGGCTGCGCTGTTCGGGATGAATCGGAATACCCGTCTCCCATTTATAGCCAAGCTTTCGAGTTAGGTCTTGAAATTCTCTTAAACAACCATGTATATCCCCAATAATATCAATTTTCAAGTTAAACCCTCCTTAAATCCAGTTTGTTTATTTTTGTTTTGTTTCTTTTTTTATATCTATTATTTCGTGGTCATGAATAAGTTATTATTTATTACGTTACCAAAGAAGGGAGAAGTGGACCTCATGGATCAGCATGCATCTGTTATTTCCTTACTTATTGTTGTCACAGCTGCATTTGTTACACCTATTATTCTACACCGTTTAAAGTTGGCCTTTATCCCGGTTGTCGTCGCTGAAATCTTGATGGGACTTATAATCGGTAAGAGCGGGTTTGACGTGGTCCGTGATGACACGTGGCTTGGAACCCTCTCCACGCTGGGATTTATCTTTTTGATGTTTTTAAGTGGTCTTGAAATTGATTTTACGGTTTTTTCAAATAATAAAAAGGGGAGACCCCTTCCAAACAGTAAAAAAGAACCCAATTCTTTTCTGGCTTCCGGTTTTATTTTTGCAGGTATTTTTGTTATTTCTTTAGGATTGTCAGTTTTATTTGTTTGGGCTGGATTTATTCAAAATGCTTTTTTAATGACGATGATCATATCAACCATTTCTTTAGGAGTCGTCGTTCCAACGATAAAAGAAGCCCACATTAGCAAAACGGTAATCGGCCAAATTATTTTATTGACAGCGGTTATCGCTGATTTAGTCACAATGATCCTGCTTGCTGTTTTCGTATCAATCCAGGAAAGCGGAAAGGGGAATACATGGCTGCTGCTTGTCCTTTTTGCAGGAGGGGTATGTCTATATTTTATAGCGAGAGGATTTAAAAATCGGGCATATATTGAAGCCTTATCAACGAGTACTGTTCAAATTGGTACAAGGGGAGTATTCACGCTTATTATTGTTTTAGTTGGTCTGTCTGAAAAAGTGGGTGCCGAGAATATTTTGGGTGCCTTTCTTGCCGGAGTTCTTGTTTCCTTGCTATCTCCCAATCAGGAACTGCTTCATAAGCTGGATTCCTTTGGCTATGGATTTCTAATTCCTATCTTTTTTGTAATGGTTGGCGTAAATCTTAATTTATGGGTGCTTTTAAGTGATCCCAAGCTAGTATTGTTAATTCCTCTTTTGCTTTTAGCATTGTTTATTTCTAAGCTGGTCCCGGTGTATCTACTAAAAATTTGGTATGATACGAAGACTGTTGTAGCCTCTGGCTTTTTATTAACATCCACCTTATCACTTGTAATTGCAGCTGCCACAATAGGCGAAAGAATGAAAATTATTACCTCAAAGATGAGCGGTACATTAATTTTAGTAGCAGTTATTACTTCAATTTTTTCTCCGATTGTCTTTAAAAAGCTATTTCAAAAAACAGAGGCACTAAATAAAAAAAGTAAAGTTGTTTTCTTAGGTGCCACTCAGATAACCCTGCCAATTTCAAGGGAGCTAATGTCTGGATTGTATGATACTATGGTTTATCATAAGAAAGTAGAAAATTCTGATGTACAAAGTGCAAATTCCTTATTTGAAGTGATTGAGATCCCCGATTATTCTCTTGAGTCCATTGAAAAAACAGAAGTAAAGCATGCAGATGTGGTTGTTATATCTACTGGAGATGAAGAAGTTAATGCAATACTTGCTGTAGGTGTAAAGGAATCGGGAGTACCTAGAGTCATTACCCGGATTGAAAGTCCGGATTTAGAAAAAAGCCTTAGCGAGCAAAAGGTAGAAGTATTTTCTTCCTTTTTTTCAACAAAAGTATTGCTTAGAGCCCTTATAGAATCACCGAGTGTTATCAATATTTTTACCAATCAGGAAAATGCCTTATATGAAATTCAAATGCAAAACGAGCAGTATGACGGGATGCTATTACGCCGGTTTCCATTCATTGGCGATACCATTTTTGTCAGGATTTTTCGCGGAAAGGATTCGATTGTCCCGCATGGGGATACAGAATTAGAACTGAATGACAGGTTGGTTGTAACTGGTTCTAAAGAGTATGTTGATGAATTAAAAAGAGAGCTGGAATTTGGGGATTAATGTTTGGATGGCTGCTGCTTTTCATTTTTTGCCCAATAGTGTAAAATTAGTACCAAGTACTATAACTTGTTATTATAGGAGGCATACTCAATGCTATCATTAGCTGGAAAAACATTTGTCGTTATGGGTGTTGCAAATAAACGCAGTATCGCTTGGGGTATAGCACGTTCTCTCCATCAAGCAGGAGCAAGACTCATCTTTACATACGCAGGCGAAAGGATTGAAAGCAGTGTTCGCGAGCTTGCAGATTCCCTGAAAGCTGATAATACGCTTGTTTTACCATGTGATGTCACGAATGATGAAGAAATAGCCCAATGCTTCGCAGCAATAAAAGACGAAGTTGGTGTCATTCATGGCATTGCCCACTGTATTGCCTTTGCAAATAAAGAAGAGCTAAAAGGTGAATATGTAAACACATCCCGGGAAGGCTTCCTGTTAGCGCAAAATATTAGCTCTTATTCCTTAACAGCAGTTGCCAAAGCAGCAAGAGGGTTAATAACTGAGGGCGGAAGTATTGTAACGTTAACCTATTTGGGAGGCGAACGTGTTATTGAAAACTACAATGTCATGGGTGTAGCAAAAGCTTCACTTGATGCAAGTGTCCGGTACCTTGCCGCAGACCTTGGCAAAGACGGGATCCGAGTTAACTCGATTTCTGCTGGTCCAATCCGAACATTGTCTTCAAAAGTAATTGGCGAATTCAATTTGATTTTAAAAGAAATTGAAGCAAAAGCTCCACTTCGCCGCGCAACAACTCCGGAAGAGGTTGGAGATACTGCTGTTTTCTTATTTAGTGATTTATCCCGTGGAATTACCGGAGAAAACATTCACGTTGATTCAGGATACCATATTGTTTAAAAACTTTTTGTTAGTACTCAAAGTAGAATTTTGAATAACCAGTTTCAATTGTATGATAATCGTCTATCCCTCCAAGGATAGGCGATTTTTTGTGCCTTCATAACCAAAAAATCCCATTAATGGATTTGGCTGATAAAGTTCTTGCGCAAGGAGAAATTAATAACTGTACATATATTAGGACCGATTGTTGAAATATAAAAACAACAAATATCTAATCCTAAAAACAAGAATGTTTGGAAGGTGGAAAAATGACCGGACGATTTTTACAGATTCAAATTATTGCGGCAATTTTTGTTTTGTTGGCCGCATGTGGGCAAAATCATGGCAATGAAAGTAAAGGTGCACTTCTGAAGACAACCAATCCAGCTCCAATTACGATTGGCACAAGTAAACCAAGCCATGTTGAGAAAATTAAGAATGATGTCAGCTCCTTTCCAGAAGTGTATGATGTGGCAGTAATGAAAGGGAAAAAAGATACACTTGTCGTCTATAAAGTGAAACATATGAATCGATTCAGAATGAAAGCGATTGAAGCAAAAATAAACAAATTCCTGGAAAAAAGATATCCAAAGGAAAATTTCAAAGTCTCAAGTGATTATAAAATTTTTCTGGAGGCAGTAAGACTAAAAGAAGCGATGAAGACCAAGGATCTTTCAAAAAAGGAAGCAGAAAAACAACTGCAAAAAATTATTAAATTAAAAGATGAAACAACATAAGGAGGAAAATAGCTATGGCAAGCAAACAAAAAAATTTAACTCCGCAGCAGCAAAATTATCAACAGCTTCAAAAAAAGTATGAAATTAAACGCCCAATCCTTAAAAATTGTGTCAAAGCCTTTTTTATTGGAGGGTTAATTTGTGTAATTGGTCAGGCAATTAGTTATTTTTACATTTACTTTTTTAATTTTACCGAGCAGACAGCTGGAAACCCGACAGTTGCAACAATGGTCTTTTTGGCGATGCTGCTAACAGGCTTTGGTGTATATGATCGATTGGCCCAGTTTGGGGGAGCTGGCAGCGCTGTTCCGGTGACAGGCTTTGGAAACGCAGTTATATCCGCAGCAATTGAGCACCGTACCGAAGGCTTTGTTCTTGGGGTTGGCGGGAATATGTTTAAGTTGGCTGGATCGGTTATTTTATTTGGAGTATTTGCTGCATTTGTTGTTGCATTAATCAAAACATTATTGGGGATGTGGGGGGTTTTGTAATTGTTAAAAGGACATCAATCCTGGGTCTTCCAAAACAGGCCAATGATCGCTGCGACGGGTGTTTCAGGCGGCCCATTTGAAGCAAACGGCAACCTTGTTAATGATTTTGATATCTTGCATGAGGATTTATGGATGGGGATGGATTCATACGAGAAAGCACACAGAGTTTTGATCGAGGAAGCGATGAAAACAGCCTTAAATAAAGCGAAAATCCAAAAGGAACAGGTGCAATTTATATTTGCCGGCGATTTAATTAATCAAATTACGCCAACAAGCTTTGCAGCCAAAACGCTTCAAATTCCATGCTTTGGTCTTTTTGGGGCATGTTCTACCTCGATGGAGGGTTTGGCATTGGCCTCCTTTGTCGTTAATTATCAGGGGGCAAAATATGTATTGACTGGCGCATCGAGCCATAATGCGGCAGTGGAAAAACAATTTCGTTATCCTACCGAATATGGTGGCCAAAAGCCGCCAACGGCACAGTGGACTGTGACAGGTGCCGGGATTGCTCTAGTTTGTCCTAATGATTCTTCAAAACAACACCCTGTCGTCCGAGCTGCGACAATTGGTAAAGTAATTGATATGGGATTGACTGACCCATTTAATATGGGCGGAGCAATGGCCCCTGCTGCTGCAGACACGATCATGGCTCATTTTCGTGATTTGCAAATCGACCCATCCTATTATGATTTAATTGTAACTGGCGACCTTGGAAAAATAGGAAATGAAACTGCCTTTGAACTTATTCAACGAAGCGGACTAAAAGTGAAAAAAAGTCAATTTCAAGATTGCGGTTTAATGATTTACAAGGAAGATCAGCCTGTTCAAGCGGGGGCAAGCGGCGCAGGCTGCTCCGCCACTGTTTTATATGGACACTTATTAAATCAGATGAAGAAAGGTGTCTATAAACGCATACTTGTATGTGCTACAGGGGCATTATTGTCTCCATTAACCTTTCAGCAGAATGAAAGTATTCCATGTATTGCCCATGCAGTAGCCATTGAAACCAATGGAGAAGAGGGGTGATCCAATGTTAGCGATGTTTTTTTGGGCGTTTATCATCGGCGGAATCATTTGTGTCATTGGTCAGTTGCTAATTGATGTTGCCAAGCTTACGCCAGGACATACATTGAGCTTACTTGTAGTTGTAGGTGCCGTTTTAGGTGGAATTGGCCTTTATGAGCCATTGATCAACTTTGCCGGTGCCGGGGCGACCATCCCCATTACTAGTTTTGGTAATTCTCTTGTTAATGGCGCAATGCAGGAAGCCGATTTGCACGGAATTGTCGGAGTATTAACAGGAATGTTTGAAGTAACAAGCTCCGGTATTTCTGCAGCAATTATTTTTGGGTTTATCGGTGCACTTGTTTTTAAGCCAAAGGGGTAAATGAAGCGGACTTAAACTTATAAATAGAGGGATATTTGCCAATTTTCTTGATGTACGGTTGCTTGCCTATACACTTTTACAAGCCTTCTCATATCTTATTTATGAGACTAGATAAGTGAGGTGACTGACTTATGTTCTGCGGATATGGTTATGGCGGCTACGGTTATGGCGGCGGCTTTTACGGCGGTTCAACATTTGTGTTAATCGTTGTATTGTTCATCCTATTAATTATTGTAGGTGCAAGCTTCTATTAATAGCTGCTTGAACTAACAAAAAGGGTTGGCTAAAATTGGCCAGCCCTTTCTACATATATCACTTCACCAATCTTCACTTCCTTCATACAATATAGTAATTGATAAAGGGAGTGAATCTTAAAATGGATAATGGTTTTTTTAAAAATATAGAAAAGAAAACGGGCGTAAACATGAAAGATATTTTTGATTTAGCCAATTCTTTACAAAACGCCAATTTTAAAGATGAAAAAACAGTTAGAAATGTCATACGCAGAGTATCACAAATTGCCAATAAACCAGTGAGCAAAGAAGTAGAAGATCAACTTGTAAAATCAATCGTTAATGATGGCAAGCAGCTTGATTTTAATACAATCACAAAAATGATGAATAATAAAAAGTAAGACCGATTTCCTAGGCTTGGAAACAGGTCTTTTTTTTAGCTAATTGAATGTATACTGAAGCATACGTTATCCTTTTTTAACGTCTTTTTTTAAAGGTAACAAAAAGCGGGAGGCTTTCGCTTTTTTGCCCCGCCTTTTTTCGGGAATGGACAGATAGAGGTGCTTCTTAGCCCTTGTTACAGCAACATACAAAAGCCTTCTTTCTTCTTCAATAGCTGAAGTATCCCCATTGTTTAAAGCAAAATCATGTGGAAGGCTGCCGTCGACAGTGCCAATAATATAAACGGTATTATATTCAAGACCTTTAGCCCGATGGATCGTGCTAAGAGTGATAGCGTCTGGAAAGTGTTTCCCCAGGTTTTTAATTTCCTTATTCATCGATGACATATGAGCAGCATGTTCTAATAAGTTTTTGATCGAATCAAAGTTTTTAGCTGCTACCTTTAAGTCCTTAATATCATCCGATCCTTTTTCGAGTTTGCCTGCTTCATCCCCCTTTTTTTTCAGAAAGTCTTGAAAGCCAATGTCTTTTTCAATTGTTTCTATAGCTGAAAGTGGGGATGAATATTTCAATGTTCGAGTCAATTCAACAACTTTCTTTACCTTCTTTTCCTGAAACTTATGGGCTGTTTTCAAGTGGGCAAGTGCCTCTAGCAAGCTGCAGTCACTTAAAATGCTGTTTGCCTTAATATCATTTAGAGCAGATTGCTTTAAAAATAAGGACGGCAGCATATCGCTAAGGGCATGTACATCGTCTTCATTCAGGCTTATTTTTAAAAAGGCTAGTATACTTTTAACAGTTCGCCTGTCATAAAATGATTCTGCATCTGAGTCAATCTTAAAGGGAAGATTCGAATTAGCGAGCCGTTCAAAAATTGCCCTCGAACCGGCATGTGTCCGGAATAAAACGGCAAAATCGGATGGGATTGACCCTTTTGCTATTTTCTCCTGAATATCGGTTACGATCATGGTTGCTTCTTCTTCTTCGTCATAAGGATAGAAAAGGACTGGAGGCATACCCAGCGAAAATTGGGCATTCATTTTTTTGGCTCGTCTTGTTTTATTCAGCCTAATAATTTGATTCGCTGTTGTGACAATTTCATGTGATGAACGGTAGTTTTGGTCGAGTGTAATTATTTTTGCAGATGGAAAATCCTTTTCAAATGAAAGTAAATAGCTTGGATCACTGCCGCGAAAGGAATAGATAGATTGGTCATCATCACCAACGGCACAGACATTTTGATTTATTCGCGAAAGCAGTTTGATTAACTCATATTGTACCTTATTGACATCTTGGAATTCATCAATTAAAAAATAGCTAAAACGCTCTTGATACTGTTTTAGTAATTCTGGTGAAGAAAGGAACAGCTTATAGCAGCCAATCAACATATCATCAAAATCAAACAGATCAGCATTGGCTTTATATTCTTCATATTTTCGGTATAAAAAAGCTACTTTTTTATCCCAATCAGAAGCAGTCTTTACTTCATGAGGCAGGATTAGTGAGTTCTTCCAAAATCCAATTTGCTGGAGAGCCAAATCAAAGGCAAACTCTTTTTCGCTTAGATCAATCTCTTTTCCCGCTTCTTTTAAAATCCGATCACGCTGCCAATCCTTTTTCAATAGTTTAGCAGCATTCCATTTATCACGTGAGTGGAACATAAGGATTCGATAAAAAATACTATGAAATGTACCGGTGACAAGCTGTCCGACTTTTCCTTTATTCACTTGCGGGTATGAAAGTAAGCGATTTTTCATTTCATTCGCTGCTTTTGAAGTAAAGGTAACAAGCATAATCCTTCGTGGATCAATTTTATTAGCTTCAAGCATAAAGGCCGTTCGAGCTGTTAAAACCCTGGTTTTGCCACTGCCCGCCCCGGCCAGTACTAACAGTGCTCCCTCTGTTCTTGTGACAGCGATAGACTGACTTTCGTCCAAATGCACACCTTGTTCTTCCAATTGCTTGAGGTATATTGGTTGATTAATTTGCTCAATTGACCTATTTTTAAGGGAGAAGGGTATTCCGGAATCTATGATTTTAACTGCTTTAAAAAGCTCACTTGTCAATTTATCCTCTACGATGGTTCTTCCTTGTGGAATCTGAAAGCCATCCCGTTCAACAATGTGTTCTTCAACATCTTCTTTTTTGCTGCTAGGAATTGCATCAGGACATTCTTTTCCAACTAAGTGTATATGGAAAAAGTGAGGGGATTCATGGATCCCAAGATAAAAACGAACCTTTTCCTGGCAGGCAGGGCATGAAAGTTCACCATTTTTTCCAGCATTATATATTTTTTGATAGTCTTGTCGTTTAAGTTGATCAATTGTAAGTATTCTGTTTTGATAATTTGCTGTTTTCATTTTTTCCCTCATCTATATATGTGAAATCCGATAGTTTCTATCTTATCATATAACAGAGTGATAGGTTTGCTTTTTGGCATATAAAAAATTGGCAGAGATGGGAAAGGAAGTGTCTTGAATGGGCTATATACCTCCAGTTCAACCCAACCAATACCAGGAATATCAAAATCGAATAAGAGCAGTGAAATCCAGTTACAGTCGAACGGTCAGGGTCGATAAGTTAAAACGAGCCTATTTATTTCAACTTGAAGTTCCAATAAATAAAAAAGTCTCACCCAAGAGTAAACATACTAAGCAACCGGAGAGGGATGCAGAAAAGGTCTATGCCTTTTTAACGGGAATAGGGGGAAATGTTAATGAACGTATTTAACCAAAAAGCACTTGCCCGTAATTCTGGACAAGTGCTTTTTGCTTATCTAGGAAATTACAAAATAATAACCTGTTGATAACTTTGAATGAGGTAATCAACGTCTAGCTACATCGCCCAGCGACTAGTGTACTTCGCCCACCTCCCTACGATAAGTCAAGCATGAATGCGCTAACTCTCTTCGTGTTTCCTTTATCTCAGTCGGTGTGCTCCAGTCCTGTCGTGCGCTAAACGGGCGCTTGCGCTTTTGTTATTATATTTTTTTAATCATTGTCTTATGAGGAATTCCGGCATCCAGGAATTCTTCGGAGACCACTTCATAGCCGAGTTGAGAATAAAAAGGAATGGCATGAGTTTGTGCATTTAACTTTAATTTCTTTAATTCTTTATCTTCAGCAAACTTTTCAATACCATTCATTATCACGTTACCAGCGCCGATTTTTCTCGCATCTTTTAAAACACAAATTCGTTCCACTTTGCCATAGCCATCTACAATCCGGAATCTTCCGGCTCCAATCGGAGAGCTTTCATTATATAAAACGAAATGGGTCGCCTCATCTTCAAACTGGTCAATTTCTTCCTCCAAAGGAACATTTTGTTCCTCGACGAAAACGATTTTTCTTACGGAGTATGCATCATTTAATTCTTTTTCATTTTCAACAATCTTTAGGTTCACCTATTATGCTTCCTTTCCAAGTCGAAATGTTTCATATACTGTCCATGAGCCATTTTCTAACTGATAAAGAAGATGGAAGCGGTCAATCACTTCTTCATGTTCAACTTTCAGCATCCGCAATGAGCCGTAGACATCAGAGTGTTCATCATTTGAAAGCTTCTGACCAATAGTAATATGAGGGACAAATGAATATTCTAAATTTTGTTCGCTAAATTGTTGATTGATTTCATTATGAAGCCCATCAAGCTCTGAAGTTGGACTCACCTTGAAATAAATAACATTATTAACTGGTTTAAATGAACTGACCTTCGTCGTTTTTAATGTAAAGGGTTCGAAGCTTTTTGCAAGCGAACGCAATTTATCTGAAAATGGTTTTATTTCATTTTCCGTTGCCTCAAATGGACTTTTTAAAGTCATATGTGGAGGAATTAACGAATAATGTGGGTCATAGCGCTTACGATACGAGTTTGCTAAATCCTGGAGTGCCTTGGACGGGAAAATAACAACACCATATTTCATACTGATACCTCCATTTTATAAGTAATTTCAATGATCGTTTCGGTATGGCAAAATGAAAAATTGCTATTATTAAGGTATGTTTCCGATAATTATATCAAGATTTTCTTGGTTATGAAATACTGCAAACTTTGTGGCGGAACAAATCTGGTTATAAGTGAAACATTAATTTTAAGGCCCGTTCTAAATCAGGCTGCCAATAGGTCCAGGAATGATTTCCATTAAATTCATCATAGAAGTATGTACATGATTTTTCCAGAAGCAGTTTTGAAAGCATTCGATTTGGTTCAAGAAAATTGCTTGTTTTGCCATCGGTTGTCTTTACTTCTGTTTCATTATCTCCAACGACATGATAAATATCTAGCAGTTCGGATTTAGTAAACGTTTTAATTTTATTAATAACAAGATCATTGACAAGCGGAGATTGCAGCAGCACTTTCCCAAACGTATATGGGTATTGAAGCGCTGTTAATAATGAAATAGAGGCGCCAAGCGAATCGCCGATTAACGCACGCGTTGAGCCCATTTGGTAAGTAGGATATTCCTTATCTAAAAAAGGAACTAATTCGTGAGCCAGAAAGCGACCATAGGCTTGATGCTGCTCGCCATTAGGATGATACTTTTTTCTTCTGTCTTCAATATTTTTGTAGGGGATTCCTACAACAATCATATTCTCAATTTCACGGTTGTATAAAAGCTCATCAACAAAGCGGCCGATTCTCCCCAGTTGAAAATAATCGCGCCCATCCTGAGCAATTAAGAGGGAATATTTAAAAAGGGGAGAATAGTTGGCAGGAAAGTGAATGAGAATCTCCAACTCCTCTCCAAGCTCCTTACTTTGAAAGAAAAGTTCTTTAACCGTTCCTCGCGGAAACAGCATTGCAATCACCTCTCAGGCAGTTATCGGTATGGTTGATTTTATCATAAAAATAGTTAGAAAGCTTCAAGTAAGTATGCTGCGGGAGGAAGTTAAGGTTAGAGGATGCAAAATACGGAGGTGATCGTTGATTCAATGGGTTCGCTTCATTTAAGCATGTCTTAGTGAAGTAAATTATTTGATCGTGAATCCAGAATAATCGACAGGATGTTCTCGACCCGAAATGTCCGCATTTGTTTCCGAAGCAGACAATAGGCCCGAATGTATTGATTGTTAATTTCTTTGACAATCAGCCTTCGCTGTGAAAACTGATGATCTTCGGAAAGATAAATGATTTCCAATGGCAGATTTTCATTTTTAGATCTTTCAAAAAGATGATTCATGATCAGCCACTCCTTTTCTTAGTAGTATTATATACGAATATGTGTTCTTTATTCAATAAAAAGAAAACGTGTGTTCTTTTTATTGAAATAAAGTGGAGCAAATCATAATGATACATATGAAAAAGAATATGAAAAATAATTATTGACATTAAAAGAAAAACATATTATATTTATAAATGTCCTCACATTTTATTTGGAAGTGTGAAATTATATTTTATACGATCTGTTAGCTCAGTTGGGAGAGCATCACCTTGACAGGGTGGGGGTCACAGGTTCAAGCCCTGTACAGGTCATTGGGTGCCAAACCCGTAGAACCCTTCGGAACAAAGGGTTCTTTGATAAAAGACTGCTTCTTCGGAAGTGGTCTTTTTTAATTCCCAGCCACCCAATTTTGCTAAATTGCACATCTATTGCACAAACGATGCACGTTTTAATTTTGCAGGATTGCGTTTTCAAACCGGTTAGCACTTTTTCGCTGCATATCTGCACTGACGTGGGAATAGGTGTCCAACGTAACTTGTACCCGTGAATGCCCCATCCGTTCTGAAACAATTTTTGGATTTTCCCCTAATGCCATGAGCAATGTTGCATGCAAGTGGCGTAAATCATGGAAGGTTATTTTTGGGACGTTAGCTTCTTCCAAGAGCCTGTAGAATTGACGCAAGAGATTTCTTGGGCCAATTGGTTTCCCATCTTCAGTGCAATTTACCAAATCATGATCTGAGTATCCGTTTCCAAGCTTTTGGCGCATTAAATCCTGCTTGGCCTTTCCGTCCTGAAGGATTTGTAGTACATAATCAGATATGACAATAATTCGATTTGAACTCTTGGTTTTAACATCTCTTAAAATCAATCCATTGCTTTTTGTCCGAGTAAGGCTCCGCTGAACATGAATAGTACCAGCATTAAAATCAATGTCATTCCACTTTAATCCGAGATGTTCACCTCGACGCATTCCTGTAAAAATGGCTGTAACATATATAGAACTCAAAATGTTTTTTATAACCAAATTCAAACTTGCTGACCTCAACGCTGCCAGAGGCATTCCAGTGGATAAATTGCGTTAAATATGTTCAAAAAAAATAAAAAAAGTCTTATTTATCAAGGGTTTTAGGTACCTTAAAAGTAATCTAGATCAATCCAGTTCAATTAAAAAAATTAAGTATGTGTACCATTTCGTGCACTACCTGAAAAGCGGAAGCATGTGGTCATATTTTTGAGAGAGCCGGTTAAAGTAAAAATTAACCGGCTCTTTTGTTGTGCGCCCGGCATGGGTGTAGTCTATAGGGTGAAAGTCCCGAGCCACGAAGGCAGTAGTAGTGGTTAGCTTAACGCAAGGGTGTCCGCGGTGACGCGGAATCTGAAGGAAGCGGGCGGCAAACCTCCGGCCTGTGGAATACGAACTTCATATAAGGCTAGGTACCATTGGATAAGTCTGCAACACAAGACAAAGTCCTTACTGCCGAAGGTGGTATAGAGTAAATGAAGCAGATGGAATGTCCGTACACTCCATCCGCTGTGAAATACTCAATGGACTGTCTAAATCGAAGACTGATTAAATGGGCAATGTGTAAATACAAAAGATTTAGAGGACATTGCAAGCAAGCTGAAAAGTGGCTTAAAGAAATTGCAAAAAGAGAGCCCAGAATGTTTGCACATTGGGCTCTTGGAATAACTCCTTAAATGGCTAATTGATAGGAGCCGTATGAATCGAGAGGTTCACGTACGGTTCTGTGAGAGTCTTTGGGTGAAAATCCCAAGGACTACTCGACTGAGAGGTCGGGGGTTAGTCACCCCCTCCTACTCGATTTGAATAAGTCAACCATTATTTCGATGAGGGAATAGGTGAACTGAAATTGAATTCCACTAAAATTATTCTGAAAATTTAAAAAATACTTGATGTTTAAATTTTTACCGTTTAGAATGTAAATAGAAAGAAAGTAATCTATGAAAAATAATGAAAATTGTAGGCGATAAAAATGAACCTTAAAATGAAAAAACAGCTAAAGAAGAAAAAAGACATGCTAAGATCTGCTGCAATGGTGATTTCTAAGAAAGGATACCATCGAGCGACAATGGATGATATTGCGGCAGAACTACTAATGACAAAGGGGGCAATCTATTACTATTTTTCTAATAAGGAAGAATTGATTTTTCAATGCCATGAGATGATTTTAAGTGAAGCCATAGAGGAAATAGAAGCCATTTTAGCATTAGAAATAACATCTATTGAAAAAATGGAAAAAGCGATTTTTACACATATTTACTTTGCAATTGATGAACGAGAGATGTTTAATATGCTTGTTCAGCCAGAAAATACTTTTGCTGACCAACATATCAGTGTCATTTTAGAAAAACGAGAAAAATATTCATCACTGTTTGACGAGATCATTGCGGAAGGAAAAAGAAATGGCTCATTCCGTGTAAAAGAAGCAAAAATGGCACGCATGATCATATTAGGGGCAATGAACTGGATCCAACAATGGTACTCATCAGGGGGGAAACAAAGTAAAGAAGACGTTGCTAAAATCTATGCGGAATATTTACTTAAAATATTGATTTAAAAAGTTATTTTGGGAGGCTATGAAATGGATTTTCCTAACTTAAAACAAAAGCTGGTAAAAATGGAGATGGTAGACCAGATTGGCATTTTAACGATCAATCATCCACCGGTAAACGCATTAAATGCAGATGTCATGGAGGAATTGGATCAAGCTATCAATAGGATTCGTGAAGAAAAAGGATGTCGTGCTCTCATCATAACAGGTTCAGGTGACAAGGCTTTTGTCGCCGGGGCAGATATCAAGGAGTTTACCGGCTTAGATCAAGAAAAAGCAATTGCATTATCCAAGAAAGGGCAAAGAATTTTCACAAATATAGCAGAATTAGAGATACCGGTAATCAGTGCTATTCAAGGATATGTTCTCGGTGGGGGGCTCGAATTAGCCTTATCATGTGATATCCGGGTTGCCGATGATTCAGCCGTTTTCGGGCTGCCTGAAGTTGGATTAGGAATCATTCCAGGCTACGGTGGAACACAGCGATTGACGCGATTAATCGGGGCAGGAAAAGCAAAGCTCCTGATTCTTTCAGGTGAAAAGTTTAGTGCAGAAGAGGCGCTGCAATTCGGTATCATCGAAAAATTGGTGCCAAAAGGACAAGCTTTACCTACAGCCATATCGCTTGCAAAGACGATTACCAATATGGCCCCCATTGCGGTAAGCAAAGCTAAAAAGGCAATTGATGCGACTGGTCTTCAAGAATTGGAAAAAGGACTCAAGATGGAGGCTAAATTCTTTGGTGAATTATGTGAGACAGAGGATAAAAAAGAGGGTGTACGTGCCTTTCTTGAAAAAGATCGTCCTGTTTTTACAGGAAGGTAACTTCTATCTCTTGTATATGTTAAAATAACTGAATATTCAATGTATTATAAAAACAATTAATTTGTTTCATTACATCTAATGCACAAAGAGGATGTTTAGAAGGTATATTGAACGTTAGAAATTTTGATTTTGATTCATTAAAAAAATGAATAGATATTATTTTTATCAAATGGAGGAATTAGCTATGCGTGAAGTTGTTATTGTTAGTGCAAAAAGAACACCAATTGGTGATTATTTCGGAGCGTTTAAAGAATTAACTGCAGTGGATTTAGGAGTACACGCTTTAAAAGCAGCAATTGAAGTATCCGGGATTGAAGCAAATCAAATTGAAGAAGTGGTGGGAGGTCATATATATCAAGCTGGTTGTAAAGGCAATACCGCGAGGCAAGTCGCTTTAGGATCCGGTTGTTCGGTTGAGACGGTTGCTTCCACGATTAATCAACAATGCCCTTCATCATTAAGGGCAGTAGAAATCGTCGCCCAAAATATCATACTGGGCAAGATTGATATTGGAGCAGCAGTTGGATACGAAAGTATGACGAATGTTCCGTATCTGTTACCAAAGGTTCGCGGGGGGTTGAAGATGGGAGACAGTTCAATTGTGGACTCCTTACTAAATGATGCATTGGTAGATGCTTTCAATGATTATCACATGGGCGTAACCGCTGAAACTCTTGCCGAGGAGTATCAGATTAGCCGTGAAGAACAAGATGAACTTTCAGTCATTAGTCACCAGAGGGCATGTGAAGCCATTCAAAATGAAAAATTTAAACAGGAAATTGCCCCTGTTGAAGTGAAGACAAAACGAGCAACGAAAACGATTGATCATGATGAACATCCCAATTCAGCCGCGAGTTTCGAAACGTTGTCCAAATTACGGCCAGCTTTTAAAAAGGAAGGAACCGTAACAGCCGGAAATGCTTCTAGCCTTAATGATGGCGGAGCAGCTGTCATCCTAATGGCGAAGGAAAAGGCGATTGAGCTTGGACTAAAGCCGCTAGCAAGAATCGTCGCTTCCGCATCCGCTGCAGTAGATCCTAAAAGAATGGGAATTGGGGTTGTTCCAGCAGTTCATAAAGCTTTACAATTTGCCGGCTTGCAAATGAATGATATTGATTACTGGGAACTAAATGAAGCTTTTGCATCCCAATTTTTAGCTGTCAATCGTGAACTAAATATTCCGATGGATAAAGTGAATGCAAATGGTTCAGGAATTTCATTAGGTCATCCTGTTGGCTGTACGGGAGCCAGATTGCTGACTACGTTAATCTATGAAATGCAGCGTCGCGGTTCTAAGTATGGCTGTGCATCTCTATGTGCAGGCGGTGGACCTGCAGCCGCAATGATTGTGGAAGCGCTATAAAACGAAAAAACAATAAGTCTAAAAGTGAGGGATCGAGAAATGGAAAAGTTAATTGGTGTAATCGGTGCAGGAACGATGGGGAATGGAATAGCTCAGACAGTCGCAGCTGCAGGGTATCAAGTGATTCTGCAGGATGTTAAGGAAAGTTTTATACAAAAAGGACTTGATAACATTCGGCGAAATCTAAACCGGTCTGTTGAAAAAGGAAAACTTTCCAGCGAGGAAGCGGAGCAAACGCTCGGACGTATACAGGGAACGATTCATATTGAAGAACTGGCAAAAGCGGATATTGTCATCGAAGCGATCATTGAAAACATGGAGAGCAAAAAATCATTGCTCCGAAGGCTTGATGCTGTATGCAGACCGAACACGATTTTTGCCTCCAATACATCAGGGTTAAGTGTTACTGAACTCGGCAACTGCACAAACCGTCCCTCTCAAGTGATTGGAATGCATTTTTTCAATCCGGTACCCGTGATGAAGCTGGTAGAGATTGTCCGCGGGCAGGAAACATCCAACGAAACTTATGAAGAGATTAAGCAATTGGTTGAGAAGTTTGGCAAAAAAGGAATAACGGTACGGGATGCACCATTATTTGCCGTTAATCGAATTTTGGTTCCGATGATCAATGAAGCAATTTTTGTGCTCGCAGAGGGAACGGCCAGTGCTGAGGATATTGATGAAGGCATGAAATTGGGAGCCAACCATCCAATCGGGCCTCTTGCTCTAGCGGACCTTATTGGCTTAGACACCTTACTGTTTGTCATCGAAACATTATACACAGAGACATCTGACAGTAAATACCGTCCATGTCCATTATTGAAAAAGCTGGTTCGTGCCGGACATTTAGGCAGGAAGACAGGCAAGGGATTTTATCAATACTAAAAGGCAGGTGATCTGCATGAATGAAGCGACATTAATAAAGATTGAAAATGGAATTGGATTCATTCGCCTAAATCGACCGGAGAAACTCAATTCATTGTCCAATGATTTAGTTGAATCATTCACACATAACTTAGAAAGTCTTGGAAAAAACGAAAATGTGAAAGTCATTATCGTGTCGGGTGAAGGAAAAGGATTTTGTGCAGGCGGAGATTTAGAGACGATGAAGAATTTATCACAAGCAAATGAAAAGCTTGCGTATATGAAAAAAGCCTCGGCTTTAACCAAAACCATCCTAAACCTCGATAAATATGTCGTGTCCGCTGTCCATGGATTTGCAGCAGGAGCGGGCTATAGTCTGGCACTTGCCTCTGATTTTATTGTTGCAAATAAGTCTGCCAAGTTTGGTTTGAGTTTTGTCAATGTGGGTGTCATCCCTGACTTGGGTTTAATGAAGTTACTTTCAGAACGGGTACCTTTAAGCTTAGCGAAAGAATGGATCCTAACCGGGAAAATCATGACAGCAGAAGAAGCCAAAAATTGGGGGATCATTAATCGGATCACCGAAGGGGATGTCCTCGAGGAAGCGATTGAATTCTCTCAATTTATATTAAATGGACCGCAGGTAAGCAATAAATACGTAAAGCAGATGTTGAACCATGGGGTTAAGTTAAGCTGGGATGATGTATTAGGACAGGAAAATATGATTCAAGCCCTTCTGATGCAATCGGAAGATTACGAAGAAGGGATTAATGCCTTTTATGAAAAACGAGCTCCTCAATTTAAGTGAATTTTAGTGAAACATACTGGAGAAAATGAGCTGGTTTCTTTTCTAAAAAATGCATGAATGCCGATCATTAGATTCACTAAATAATAGATTGAGAACTTCAGAGAAGAAAATGAACTTTTTCCAATAGGGGATGTTACGATGCAATTTCGATTATCAGAAGAGCATGAAATGATCCGAAAAATGGTGCGGGATTTTGCCGGAAACGAAATTGCACCAACAGCGGAAGAACGCGATGAAGAAGAACGCTTTGATCGGGAGATTTTTCAAAAAATGGCCGAGCTGGGTTTGACAGGGATTCCATGGCCGGAAGAATACGGCGGCATCGGCAGTGACTATGTATCGTACTGTATAGCGGTAGAAGAATTGTCACGTGTATGCGCATCAACAGGTGTTACCCTTTCTGCCCATACTTCTTTAGCAGGCTGGCCTGTCTATAAATTTGGTACGGAAGAACAAAAACAAAAATACTTAAAACCGATGGCACAAGGGGAAAAAATTGGTGCTTACGGCTTAACAGAGCCGGGCTCTGGTTCCGATGCAGGTGGGATGAAAACTACCGCCCGCAAAGCAGGGAGTGAGTATATTTTAAACGGCTCAAAAATTTTTATCACCAATGCGGGGATTGCGGATATGTATATCGTTTTCGCGACAACCGATCCAACTTCGAAAAAGAATGGGATCACCGCTTTTATTATCGAAAAAGATTTTCCTGGTTTTTCAATAGGAAAAAAAGAAAAGAAAATGGGAATCCGGTCTTCACCGACCGCGGAAATCATCTTTGAAGACTGCCATGTACCGGAGGAAAATGTGCTGGGTAAAGAAGGGGAAGGCTTTAAAGTGGCGATGATGACCTTGGATGGTGGTCGAAACGGCATTGCAGCACAGGCGGTTGGGATTGCCCAAGGGGCATTAGACGCAGCTGTAGGGTATGCGAAAGAACGGCAGCAATTCAGCAAGCCGATTTCCGCGAATCAAGGCATCTCTTTCAAACTGGCAGATATGGCAACGGCAATTGAAGCATCCCGCCTATTAACCTACCAAGCGGCATGGCTTGAGTCGAATGGGTTGCCATATGGAAAAGAGTCAGCGATGTCAAAACTATTTGCCAGTGATACGGCGATGAAGGTGACAACAGAAGCGGTGCAAATTTTCGGAGGCTACGGGTATACCAAAGATTACCCGGTCGAACGGTTTATGCGAGATGCCAAAATTACACAAATTTATGAGGGAACAAACGAAATTCAACGTTTGGTCATTGCAGGGAAACTATTAAGTAATAAATAAATAGATTAAGGCAGGTGCTAAAAGATGGAGACAGAAGTTTTCCGCCCAACACATAATGTTAGATTTGTGACAGCTTCGGCATTGTTTGACGGCCATGATGCGGCCATCAATATTATGCGCCGCATTCTTCAGGACTCGGGTGTCGAAGTCATCCATTTGGGACATAACCGCTCTGTAGAAGAAGTGGTAAATGCCGCCATTCAAGAAGATGTACAAGGAATTGCCATGAGCTCTTATCAGGGAGGTCATGTGGAATATTTAAAGTATATGTATGATTTGCTTCAACAACAAGGAGCAGGACATATTAAGATTTTTGCCGGCGGGGGCGGGGTGATCGTTCCTTCCGAAATCAAAGAATTGCATGGTTACGGGATTGCTAGAATCTTTTCCCCTGATGATGGCCGCGAACTAGGGTTGCAGGGCATGATTAATCATATGATTCGGGAATGTGATCATCTAACACCCAAGCAACTTGAACAAGATATTGCCGGCTTACAAGAGAAAAACTGGGGGTCCATTGCTAAATTAATCACCTTTGCTGAAGAAAAGCTAGGCAAGAATCAAGAAGAAGAAAAAGTTTCAGCAGCGTTAGAACAGTTACATGTGGAAGCTCCCATGGTCCCAGTTTTGGGAATTACCGGAACAGGGGGAGCGGGGAAAAGCTCTCTGACGGATGAACTCGTACGCCGATATCTTGATCAATTCCCGGAACGTTCCATTGCCATTATATCGGTTGATCCTTCCAAGATGAAGACAGGAGGAGCATTGTTAGGTGACCGGATTCGGATGAATGCGATCAACAACCCCCGCGTTTATATGAGGAGTCTAGCTACCCGCGGATCAAAGTCCGAGTTAAGTCGGGCAACAAAAGAAGCGATTAATATTGTGAAAGCAGCCGGATATGATTTCGTCATCATTGAAACGAGCGGTATCGGACAAGGGGATTCCGAAATTGTTGAGATTTGTGATTTGTCTATGTATGTCATGACGAGTGAATTTGGAGCTCCATCTCAGCTTGAAAAAATCGACATGCTTGATTTTGCTGATCTTATTGTCATTAACAAATTTGAACGCCGCGGATCAGAGGATGCTTTGCGTGACGTCCGCAAGCAGTATCAGCGCAGCCGTCAGCTGTTTGAAATCCCTGACGAAAAATTGCCTGTTTTTGGTACAATTGCAAGCCAATTTAATGATCCCGGAACGAATGTCCTTTTTGCCAATCTAATGAAGAAGGTAGAAGAAAAGTCCGACGGCAGCTGGCCGACTACCTATGATAGCAACATCCAAAAAGTAACGAAGCAAAATTTAATTATTCCTCCAAATCGTACCGGGTATTTAGGGGAAATCGTCCAATCTGTTTATCAATATCGGAAGTTCACGGATGAACAGGTTAATCTGGTTCGTAAGTGGTACCAGCTTCGGGGAACGAAGGCCTTGATTGAGAGTGAAAACGGGAACATCGTGACGAAAGAAGAAGCAGAAATCTTTTCAGCAAAACTCGATGAAATGATCTCTCTATACGAAGGCAAGATCGATCCAGAGTGTAAAAAAATGGTGGAAGAGTGGCCGGAAATTCGCAAATCCTACCAGCAAAATCAACTGGTCACAAAGGTTCGGGATAAAGAAGTGGTTACTCCATTGTATACCGAGTCATTGTCTGGAAATAAAATTCCGCGGGTGAGTGTCCCTAAATTTGAGGATCCAGGGGAAATTCTCCGCTGGCGATTAAAAGAAAACCTGCCTGGTTATTTCCCATATACAGCAGGGGTGTTTCCATTCAAACGGACCAGTGAAGATCCGAAGCGCCAGTTTGCCGGTGAAGGGACTCCGGAGCGGACGAACCGCCGTTTTCATTTTCTCAGCCAAAATGATGAGGCCAAACGGCTGTCTACCGCCTTTGACAGTGTCACTTTATACGGGCAGGACCCGGACTACCGTCCGGATATCTATGGGAAAATTGGCAACAGCGGTGTGAGTGTCTGTACATTGGATGATATGAAGAAGCTTTACAAAGGGTTTGACCTTTGCCACCCATCCACCAGTGTGTCGATGACCATTAATGGGCCTGCGCCGATTATTCTGGCGATGTTCATGAATACAGCCATCGATCAGCAGGTTGAAAAATTTGTGGAGAAAAACGGGCGCCAGCCGAACGAAGAGGAATTTGAAAATATTAAGGTATGGACGCTGCAAACCGTCAGAGGCACCGTGCAAGCGGACATTTTAAAAGAAGACCAAGGCCAGAATACCTGTATCTTCTCCACAGAATTTGCCCTCAAGATGATGGGGGACATTCAACAATTCTTTATTGATCATAAAGTCCGCAACTACTATTCGGTTAGTATAAGCGGCTACCATATCGCTGAAGCGGGGGCTAATCCCATTTCGCAATTAGCGTTTACGCTGGCAAATGGTTTCACGTTTGTAGAATATTATCTGAGCCGGGGCATGCATATTGATGATTTTGCACCAAACCTTTCTTATTTTTTCAGTAACGGGTTAGATCCGGAATATACGGTAATGGGACGCGTCACCAGGAGGATTTGGGCAACGATCATTAAAAATAAGTATGGCGGGAATGAACGGAGCCAGAAGCTGAAATATCATATCCAGACATCAGGACGCTCGCTTCATGCCCAAGAGATGGACTTTAATGATATCCGTACGACATTACAAGCTTTGGTTGCTATCTACGATAACTGTAACTCCCTGCATACGAACGCATTCGATGAGGCGATTACCACACCGACAGAAAATTCAGTGAGAAGGGCAATGGCCATCCAGATGATCATCAATAAAGAATTGGGGATCGTAAAAAATGAAAACCCGCTGCAAGGAGCCTTTATTATTGATGAGCTTACAGATCTGGTTGAAGAAGCGGTATTAGCTGAATTTTCACGGATCAATGATCGAGGTGGCGTTTTAGGGGCAATGGAAACACAGTATCAGCGTGGAAAAATTCAAGAAGAATCCCTTTTCTATGAACATAAGAAACATTCTGGAGAATTACCGATTATTGGTGTCAATACATTTATCAATCCAAATGCAGAAGAAACCGCTTATGAAATTGAATTAGCCCGTTCGACAGAGGAAGAAAAAGAAACGCAAATTCGAAATCTCCGTGAATTCCAGGGCAGAAACAAAGAGACATGTCCAAGTGCCCTGCAAAAATTGAAACAAGTGGCTCTTCAAAACGGCAATATTTTTGAAGAATTAATGGAAAGTGTCAAGGTAGCATCCTTAGGTCAAATTACAGAAGCCTTGTATGAAGTCGGAGGGCAATATCGCAGGAATGTGTAGGAATAACCAAATAAAATTGTTAAATTCTCTATTTAATAAAAAGAAAGGTCAAATTAAATATGCAAACATCTATCTTTATTGATGATCATGTGATGTTTCGAAAGTCTTTGCGAAAAATGCTGGAGAAAGATGCTTTCCCCTTTTATGAAGAATGGGAAAGAGCACGGGAAATTCCTCGAGAGTTCTGGTTAAAGCTGGGGGAGAATGGGTTTCTTTGCCCTTGGGTAGATGAAGAATACGGTGGGCTTAGGTTGGATTTTTCCTATTCAATGATTTTAATAGAGGAATTAGAGAGAGTTGGTCAAGGCTTGGGGAGTGGCGTATGTTTACATTCAGAAATCGTTACCCCGTATATCGCTGCTTTAGGGACTGATCAGCAGAAACGGAAATGGCTACCTGGCTGTATCAGCGGAGAGAAAATTACATCGATTGCTATGACAGAGCCAGGCGCGGGTTCGGATTTAGCAGGGATTAAAACGACTGCTAGAAGAGAAGGAGACTATTATATTTTAAAAGGGAGAAAAAACGTTTATTACAAATGGGGGAATGGCCGATTTAGCCATTGTTGTTTGCAAAACAGACCCTAAAGCAGCACCTGCTCATCGCGGGATCAGCTTAATTGTAGTGGAAAATGGCACAGAAGGATTTAAAAGAGGGAAAAAACTTGAGAAAATTGGGATGCATAGCGGTAATACCAGTGAACTAATATTTGAGGATGCAAAAGTTGCTGTTTCTAATTTATTGGGAGAAGAAGGAAAAGGGTTCTATCATTTGATGAATAAGTTTCAGCAGGAGCGTCTTGTGGTGACCATTCAGTGCCAGATTGAGGCGGAAGAAATGCTGCGTTTAACAATGGATTATGTTAAGCAACGTCAAGCTTTTGGACAGCCGATTAGTAAATTTCAGAATACACAATTTAAAATTGCAGAAAGGCAACGGAGATAGAGCTTGGCAGGACCTATATCAATCAAATTACAATACGTCACGTGAAAGGTGAAAATTTGGTTAAGGAAGTGTCCATGGCAAAGTGGTGGGTTAGTGAAATGGAAAAACGTGTTGCTGCTGAATGTCTTCATCTCCATGGTGGGTATGGCTATATGGAAGAGTATGAGATTGCCAGACGATATCGAGATATTCCAGTTGCTAGTATTTATGCAGGAACCACAGAAGTGATGAAAAATATCATTGCTAAACAACTGGATTTATAAAATTTGAAAGCTTGGTATATTGATCAAAACTATAAGACTGACATAAAAATGGCCGGCCTGCTTGAACAGACCTTCATTACGCAGTAATAACCTGCGTAGTGGAAGTTAGGCGGTCATTTTTAAGGTTTATGTCCGAAAATTAATTTGAACTTCTAAGTAACTGTAATTTTTTTTAGAAAAATATAACTAGAGAGGTAAAAGATAATGAGAAAATTGCAAGATAAAGTAGCGATTGTAACAGGGGCAGCGAGAGGTCTTGGAAAGGGAATTGCTGAAAAACTTTGTTTAGAAGGTGCTAAAGTAGTGGTAGTGGATATGAATGAGGATATATGTAAAGGAACAGTGGAAGAATTCTCACAAAAGGGGTACATAGCAGCATCATTCGTCGCCAATATCGCGAAAGAAGTTGAGGTTAAGGATCTTTTTAAATTTACAATTGAAAAGTTCGGAACTGTAGATATTCTTGTGAATAATGCCGGAATTAACAGGGATTCAACCTTGTATAAAATGACATTAGAAGACTGGCAGCAGGTTATAGATGTAAATTTAACTGGAACTTTTTTATGTACGAAAGAGGCAGCTAAAATTATGAAAGAAAATGAATCTGGAAAAATTATATCCATTTCTTCGGTAGCATGGCAAGGAAACTATGGTCAGGCAAATTATTCTGCTTCAAAAGCAGGTGTAATTGGTTTGATGAAAACAGCATCCAGAGAATTAGCAAGAAATAACATTACTTGTAACGTGATTTGTCCGGGATTTATTGATACGGATATGACAAGATCGGTTCCTGATAAAGCAAGGGAAATCATGATAACTAAGATTCCCTTAAACAGAGTGGGAAATCCCTTTGATGTAGCGAATATGACTGCATATTTGGCCTCTGATGAAGCCTCATATATAACAGGTGAAGTCATTAATGTGGGTGGTGGATTGGTACTTTAAACTATCTCTTGGCAGGCTATGTTTTTAAACTTCTTAGACTGGAGACAGGTAAAATTGGACAAAAGAATGGGGGATTACAATGTATAAAACAAAAATTAATCCACGTTTATCAGAGACTAATGGAACTGGTCACATTAGCAATACAACCGTACCCGTATGGCTTGAAGCTGGACTAGAAGAAATCTACTCATTATTTATTCCAGATTCAACCTTTCAAAGCTGGAATCTCATTTTGGTTAATATGAACATTGATTATCTCCATCAACTTTTCTATGGAAAAGAAGTAGAAGTTCAAACTTGGATTAAAAAAATAGGAAACACAAGTTTTACTGTCTATCAAGAACTGTTTCAAAATAAACAATTATGGGAAAAAGGAAGTACCGTTTATGTGAACTTTAATTATGGATCACAAAAGCCTGAAACTATTTCATCGCAAATTCGAGAAAAACTTGAGGAATACATTTATCTAAGCTAAGGAGTCATTCCGCCGTCTGTTAAAATATTATAAATTTAAAGGAACGAAATAGACGTCAGTCCTCCAACGATTTAAAGCGTTATGGGACTGACACTTTCTCCGTAATATCTAGTTTAAGGTTAAATGAATAGCGTCTTGGTACTGTTTTATTAAAAATTCTAAATGCAACTCCTCACAAAGTGTAGCAAAGTACTCAAGAAGGCGTATTTCCACACAATCACCTCGATTATAGTTTCTACTTTCTTATATAAATGTTGATATTGTTCCAGTTGTATCATGTCATTATAATAAAAAACATAAATCTAAGAGATTTAGAATATTTAACAACCAGGGATTAATTTTTACTATACCATTGAAGTCTTTTTTTGAAAATTTAT
>NZ_JAEVLT010000179.1 GCF_024494385.1 Bacillus sp. EB600 | reverse complement strand
AATGAATATTAGTATTGGTGTATTTAAGGTTAATTCCGTGACTGCTTCTTCTGCAGTCAATATAGGTACTACCTTTATCATAAATCCTTCAAGCAATATAAAAAATCAAATTGGTACACTAAACAACGGTGACGGTAATACCTTACTCACTCACAACCCAATTTATGATCCTGATATTACAGATTATCCAGCTGCGAATAGTGAATACTACTAGGGGTGTATTAATGTTGCCAATCTTTATTGGAAATATTAAATCATCGACAGTTCAACATGGAAGTTCTTTCAATATAGCAGGCCTTGGTGGTATTCTAAATGCTCTGTACTGAATCAGAAAATTCAACAAGGTCAAGTTAATAATGGAGATTTCAGCCCGT
>NZ_JAEVLT010000178.1 GCF_024494385.1 Bacillus sp. EB600 | reverse complement strand
TATGAATATTAGTATTGGTGTATTTAAGGTTAATTCCGTGACTGCTTCTTCTGCAGTCAATATCGGTACTACCTTTATCATAAATCCTTCAAGCAATATAAAAAATCAAATTGGTACACTAAACAACGGTGACCGTAATACCTTGATTACTCACAATCCAATTTATGATCCCGATGTTACAGATTATCCAGCTATGAATGGTAGTTACCACTAGGGGGGGTATAATGTTTCCAATCTTTATAGGAGGTATTAAATCATCGGCAGTTCAACATGGAGGTTCTTTCAATATAGCGGGCCTTGGTGGCATTCTAAATGCTCCTGCACTGAATCAGAAAATTCAACAAGGTCACGTTAATAATGGAGATTTCAACCCGA
>NZ_JAEVLT010000177.1 GCF_024494385.1 Bacillus sp. EB600 | reverse complement strand
GATTTTATTACAAATAGCAGCAGCCCAGAAAGAAAAGAAAAAGAGATTTTTTGCCCGTTTGTTTGGCAATAGAAAGGACAAGTTTTTATGTAAATTAATAGGGATTATCTATTGGATTAATATAGGAATTCTTATAATGGTGGGGGTGATATGTTTATTGGGGAAATGTTGCGGTTCAACCGTTTTCACTTACGCGCCTTAGAGGTTTCGAACCTCTGACCGTACGCTTAGAAGGCGTATGCTCTATCCAGCTGAGCTAAAGGCGCATCATAATATGGCGGAGAAGGAGGGATTTGAACCCTCGCGCCGGTTACCCGACCTACACCCTTAGCAGGGGCGCCTCTTCAGCCACTTGAGTACTTCTCCATAAAGACA
>NZ_JAEVLT010000176.1 GCF_024494385.1 Bacillus sp. EB600 | reverse complement strand
CCTATTTATTAGAGAGTAACCAGGTTTCTGTTCACAAAACAGATAAATTTGGGCCATTAGCTTAGTTGGTAGAGCATCTGACTCTTAATCAGAGGGTCGAAGGTTCGAATCCTTCATGGCCCACCAATAATCAAGTTATTCTTTTTATGAAAGATATTCATATATGAGCCATTAGCTCAGTCGGTAGAGCATCTGACTTTTAATCAGAGGATCAAAGGTTCAAGTCCTTCATGGCTCACCATTTATATGCGGTTGTGGCGGAATTGGCAGACGCGCTAGACTAAGGATCTAGTGGTAGAAATACCGTAAGGGTTCAAGTCCCTTCATCCGCACCAATTTTATAAAATGCGGAAGTAGTTCAGTGGTAGAACATCACCTTG
>NZ_JAEVLT010000175.1 GCF_024494385.1 Bacillus sp. EB600 | reverse complement strand
ACGAACTCGTTCAGAAAAAACTTCTTCTATAATTATCTAGTTTTGAGGGAATGAACCTCAATTCAAATAGTCTGGTGGCGATAGCGAGAAGGTCACACCCGTTCCCATACCGAACACGGAAGTTAAGCTTCTCAGCGCCAATGGTAGTTGGGACGCAAGTCCCTGTGAGAGTAGGACGTTGCCAGGCGAAAGACAAAGAATTTTATTCTCTGTCTTTTTTAATCTCTTGTTTATAAATGGCAGAAATTTTCAGTTGTATTATAACACCTACGGTGTTAAACTAGTAACACTGATTCGTTAATAACTTCTTATAGAAAATGCTTTAAAGTAAAAATTTTCGTAGAAGTTGACAGTGACGAATTAGTGTGATACAATTATTTTTGTCGCTAAA
>NZ_JAEVLT010000174.1 GCF_024494385.1 Bacillus sp. EB600 | reverse complement strand
AAGTTTTCTTGTGCTGCTGAAGATGTCGGCATATCCGTGCGTGGATCCGGATTGGCCGCATGATGTGAATCGACAAATTTCTGCGCGTCATTCACGAAGAACACGGGTAAATTTAATGATAATAGGTCCCAATTGCCCTCGTCAGTATAAAATTTCACTGCGAAGCCTCGCAAATCGCGCGAGGTATCATACGATCCGCGACCGCCATGATTTGTTGAAAAGCGGACGAATACGGGCGTACTTGCACTTGGATTCTGCAAGAATCCCGCCTTGGTATAAGGCTTCATCGACTGATAAACCTGGAAATTCCCATGAACACCGAACCCTCGAGCATGGGCGACGCGTTCTGGAGTACGTTCTCGGTCAAAATGCATCAGCTTATCAAAAAACAGAAAGTCCTG
>NZ_JAEVLT010000173.1 GCF_024494385.1 Bacillus sp. EB600 | reverse complement strand
TTTAGGAAAAAATAATATGGAGGAGGAAGAGGGATTCGAACCCCCGCGCGGTGTTACCCGCCTGTCGGTTTTCAAGACCGATCCCTTCAGCCGAACTTGGGTATTCCTCCGTATTGTTATGGTGGAGCTTAGCGGGATCGAACCGCTGACCTCCTGCGTGCAAAGCAGGCGCTCTCCCAGCTGAGCTAAAGCCCCATAATATAAGCAAAAAATAATGGTCGGGAAAACAGGATTCGAACCTGCGACCCCTTGGTCCCAAACCAAGTGCTCTACCAAGCTGAGCTATTTCCCGAGAAAATGGTGCGCCCGACAGGAGTCGAACCTACAACCTTCTGATTCGTAGTCAGATGCTCTATCCAATTGAGCTACGGGCGCATATTTTATTAAAAATGGTGCCGAGA
>NZ_JAEVLT010000172.1 GCF_024494385.1 Bacillus sp. EB600 | reverse complement strand
AAAAACATCCTTTCTAACATTCTGTACGTGTCGCTTCGGCATTAAATGGCCCGATAACCACGGAATGTAAAGAAAGAAAAACGCCTTTCTTAACATTCCCTAGGTTCCTGTTCCATTTACGGCTGACGCCGCCATACCGAACGAGCCGAAAACAAGAAAATCAAAAGATTGAAAGATCAAAAGAATAAAAGAAAAAAGGATAGCAGCCTTAACCGGCTGCTTTTATTGTTTATTTTTCCCTTTTGCCTTCCGAATCGTAAAATAGCGCAAGCCTTCTAACCTTCCAGCCGGTAGGACACCCGAACCTTTCCGGCTGAAAGCTAAGAAGGCTAGTCAATCGGTCAAGGGGCAAAAAACTTTTTTGCTTAAAGGCGCTTTCGCAACAGCAAAAAACTTTTTGTGC
>NZ_JAEVLT010000171.1 GCF_024494385.1 Bacillus sp. EB600 | reverse complement strand
TTGGGATTTTGTAGCAAGTAACCAGGAGTCGGCGCATTTTATCATGTGGCTCATGTCGGATCGGACGTTGCCAAGAAGTTGGAGAATGATGGAGGGTTTTGCGATCAATTCATACCGGTTCTTCAATGACCAAGGAACCTCTACATTTGTACGCTTTCATTGGAAGCCAGTCCTCGGCGTACATTCGCTTCTCCAAGAAGAATCCCTCATCATCGGCGGGTTGGATGCCGATTTTCACCGGCGAGATATCTATGAGGCGATTCAACGCGGAATATATCCCGAGTACGAATTTGGGGTGCAAATGATCGAAGAGGAAAAAGAACACGCATACGAATTTGATGTTCTCGATCCGACGAAGCTCTGGCCTGAAGAAATCGTTCCTGTTCATATCATCGGAAAGCTGACACTA
>NZ_JAEVLT010000170.1 GCF_024494385.1 Bacillus sp. EB600 | reverse complement strand
CAGTGTCAGCTTTCCGATGTAATGAACAGGAACGATTTCTTCTGGCCAGAGCTTCGTCGGATCGAGAACATCAAATTCGTATGCGTGTTCATTTTCCTCTTCAATCATTTGCACCCCAAATTCGTACTCGGGATATATCCCGCGTTGAATCGCCTCATAGATATCTCGCCGGTGAAAATCGGCATCCAACCCGCCGATGATGAGGGATTCTTCTTGGAGAAGCGAATGTACGCCGAGGACTGGCTTCCATTGAAAGCGTACAAATCGAGAGGTTCCTTGGTCATTGATGAACCGATATGAATTGATCGCGTAACCCTCCATCATTCTCCAACTTCTTGGCAACGTCCGATCCGACATGAGCCACATGATAAAATGCGCCGACTCCTGGTTATTTGCTACAAAATCCCAG
>NZ_JAEVLT010000017.1 GCF_024494385.1 Bacillus sp. EB600 | reverse complement strand
CCTCCATAACCCATTCAATTGAGGTAGGGGTACTATACGCCTTCGTAATTTACTTGGATCGCTTTTTTGAGCCCGTCAATCAAATGATGATGCGGCTTTCGATGTATCAGCAGACAATTATATAAGATACTAGTGAAGCAACAGCCAATATTGATACCGAAACAGAGGAGCAGATTTAACTTGCCCTTGCAAGGGTGAGGGAGGGACGGACAACCATTGCGATTGCCCATCGTTTATCGACCATTCAGGATGCAAATTTAATTCTTGTCCTTCACCAGGGGGAAATTGTTGAGCAGGGCACACACCAGGAATTGCTTGCCTATGGCAGGCTTTACCACAAGATGTTTCTCCTCCAAAAAGGGAAACAGCACGCCTAGAAAAGTTTTTATGACAAATAAAAGACACCTGATCCATGTCCAGGTGTTATATTAGTTAATAGAAAGTTTTTTATTATATTTGCGGTTATATTCATTTAATAGATGGTCAAGCTCTTGACTAAACTTGATGGTAAGCGAAGAACTAAAACCGCTGACAGCAGCAGCTTGAACCAATTCGGCCCGCTTTTGCTCGATTTGCTCAAGTAAATCGTGTTTAAGCAAAGTGGATGTTCCTTTCTGGAAATGCTCCTTAAGTGGTCATTTTTTTCATGTATACTAGTACTAGTGAAAATTAGAATTCAAATTTCATTTTACTAGTATAGCCGATTATGGTAAGTAATACAAAAAAATTTATTCAACAATTTTCTCGAAAAAATGTAGGAAATTGTTGAATAAAGTAGAATGGGTCATGTCTCCACTTTACCTCATTCACAAAATGTTCATAACGAACTATTATCTTTTATATCTAACATTTGTTAGAATTGAAAACGAAAGAACTACAGTGGGAGTGTTTTTATGTCTGATGTAAATCTATTTTTAGCTTTTGGCGCAGGCTTTTTAAGTTTTATTTCCCCTTGCTGTTTGCCACTTTATCCAGCCTTTTTATCCTACATAACGGGTATGTCAGTTGGTGAATTGAAAAGTGAAAATGCAATGCTCCAAAAGAGAAGTCTTTTGCATACACTGTTTTTCTTGCTGGGCTTTTCAGTTATTTTTATTGCGATCGGCTTTGGAACCAGCTTTATAGGTAGCTTTTTCCGTGAGTATAAAGACCTTATTCGCCAATTGGGCGGTATTTTTATTGTATTGTTTGGATTGGTGATTGTCGGTGTGTTTAAACCTGAATTCATGATGAGGGACCGGCGCTTCGAGTTTAAAAATCGTCCCTCCGGTTTTATCGGTTCGGCTTTAATTGGGATGGCCTTTGCAGCAGGTTGGACACCATGTACGGGTCCGATTTTATCGACTGTAATCCTGATGGCTGCCTCAAAACCAAGCTCAGCCGTTATTTACATGGTTGCCTATACACTGGGTTTTGCCATTCCGTTCTTCATTCTTTCGTTCTTTGTCGGACGGATGAAGTGGATTCGTAAGCATAGTGCCAAAATTGTAAAATTTGGCGGCTATCTGATGATCGTCATGGGGATTGTCCTTTTCTTTGACTGGATGACGAAAATTATTACCATTTTCTCTGGAGTGTTCGGCGGTTTTACTGGATTTTAAAGTTCTCAAACATTCTGTTCTACCCAGGAATCAATTGAATTTTAAATAAAAATTCGCTATATTAATAAAGTATCTGATTTCTATCGTGTTGTTGATCGCTTCAGGTCCAGCACAGGGGTATGGCTGTATATGCAGGAGTCAGTAGGAGGTAATACGGTGGCAAGAATATTGATTGTTGATGATGCTAAATTTATGCGATTAACGTTAACCAATATATTAAAAAAAGCAGCCCATGAAGTCGTTGGTGAAGCTGACAATGGAGAGAAGGCTGTGCAGCTTTATCGTCAACTGAAACCAGACCTTGTGACGATGGACATAACAATGCCGGAAATGAGCGGTATTGAAGCGGTTCGGCAGATTAAAAGCGAGTTCTCTGATGCAATAATCATCATGTGTTCAGCAATGGGTCAGCAAAAGATGGTTGTTGAGGCCATCGAAAGTGGCGCGAAGGATTTTATTGCCAAGCCATTCGATGAACATAGGGTTATAGATGCAATAAATAGAGTGTTAAAATTATAGCCATTGAAGATTCAGTAGATGGTCTTTTCTTTTTTCAAAATATACCTTTTAGACCGTGTATATATTTATTATCTTTTGCATACTTGTTATATAATGAAGTACGAAAACTACTATTTATGATAAGGAATGGATGTATCATATGAATTACGTCGTTTTATCTACAATTGGTGCAGCCTTTATGGCCATTGGTGTTTTATTTGTGCGGTTGAAAGCGGCGAAGAAGCCTACATCGGTAAAGAAGATTATTATACCGCCAATAGCTATGACCAGTGGAGCCATCATGTATTTTATTCCTCAATTTCGGCTTACACCGATGGAAATTTTAGAGGCAGTTGTCGTCGGAATGTTTTTCTCTATTTTCTTGATTAAAACCTCAAAATTTGAGATTCAAGGAAATGACATTTACCTTAAGCGTTCAAAAGCATTTGTGTTTATACTAATTGGTCTCTTAATCATTAGGATCGTCATGAAATCTTTATTAAGCTCCACTATAGATCTTGGGCAGTTAAGCGGAATGTTCTTCCTGCTTGCATACAGCATGATCGTCCCATGGCGAGTGGCAATGTACACAGATTATAAGAAATTGTATAAAGAGCTTCACAATAGTAAAACTATTTAAAATGTAAAAAAACACTGGTCTTCTGATCAGTGTTTTTTTACATTTTAAAAGAAAATCAAAGAAAATTTAATTGGTTTAATATTCCAAACATTTTGCTAAAAGTCCTTTCCTGTATTATACTTGTAAATGTGAACAAAATGTGAAAATTAGGCGGGGATATCGGGGAAGATGAAATATGTTTTGACTTTATTGTTGTTGATTGTCGTCGTATTTGGATTACTGTCTCCTAATTTTTATCAACATGCGATCGCAGATGAAATTGCCTATCACGCAGGTTCAATCCGGGGGGAGAATCCACTTACAAAAGTCGCCGTTCAAGTCATCCAGGTTACAAACAGAAGTCCTTATTTACTCCCGAGTCAACTCATTCAAAGTACTAACCCGCAAATTGTCCAACTAGCGAAAACAATTACAAAAGGAAAAATGGGAGATGCGGCAAAATCTAAAGCGATTTATGATTGGATGACACACCATATCACCTATGATGTTCAAGAATACGAAAGATGGAAAGTGGACAACCATTACAGCTATGCCACTGCCTTGGAAACTTTAAAAAAGGGATCGGGAATTTGTATGGGCTATGCGCGTTTAAATGCGGCCTTCCATCGAGCGGTAGGAATTGAAGCGAAAATTGTTTATGGTGAAGAACACGCGTGGAATCAAGTAAAAGCAAACGGCATATGGCAGGACCAGGACACTACCTATGGCTCCGGCTATATCGATGAGAAAACCAACCAATTCATTCAGTCTTACAATCCAATCTATTTTGCGTATGCCGAAAAGAGATGGGAAGGCGAATTTGATTGGTAGGATTCTAAAAAGCTATTTTGTACTCTTCATGATCCTCACCACGGTATTCTACCTCGAATTTTTTATAAAAATGAAAACCTCATGAATAATCATCAACTCTACCAACGAAAGATAGTAAGGAATGACAACATGCTATATCATCATATATCTGAATATTCCATAAATTTGTAATTAACGGACAAATAAGCAAAACCTTTTTGGTTTTGCTTATTTGTTTGCTTTCTATACATGATGAAATGGACACTAGAATAAATTCTCATATGGAGCCACATCAATCTGTTTTTCCCGTAATCTTTTCCGTAGAAATTTATGATCTCGTTTTGGTGTCGCCTGAATGTAACCTTTGATGACTAGATCTTGGGTAATCTTCGGTGCTTTCTCTTTTAAAGCAAGTTCACCAACTTTACCGGCAATTTTATGCTTGGCAACATCCCGAAAAAGCTCCGGTACCGGACTCACTAATTCATTGAGCAAAGCTTTTTCTTCGTCATGCCAAAGATGAAGAGACTCATTTACATAGTGCTCTTCCCAATCCATCACCGATTTGCCGTCCTTTTTCGGAAGCTTTTTCAAAAACTTCCGGAACATAAAAAATCCGCCGATTCCAAACGACACAACCAAGAAGAAGATCCAAAACAATATAAACCACAAAAACCAACCGTGCAGCATCATCTTCACCTACACAAATCTAATTATTCACTTTATTATAGACTTTTTTTACAAAAGAAGACAAGCAAACCTTAAATAGTTTACAAAGGTGTGAAACGTATTGAACAATCACTGTGTTACTAGTATAATAAAACTTGTCTCTTCTATGGGGCTGATTGGGGTGCTGGTGCCCTCCACGGTCTTCAAAACCGCTTGTGACCTTCGTGTAAGGTCAGGTGGGTTCGATTCCCACGCAGTCCCGCCAAAAACCTTGATATTATTACATATTTAACCGCACAGTGTTTTTTCACTCGTGTGGTTTTTTCGTTTATTTCAACCTTTTGATTTCGTGGCTTTCTAGCGGATTTATAATTGAGTATTTGAGTTATTGAGTGTCGTCAAATATTTCTGTGGATAAGAAATTCGATGGTGCTCTGTACGAGCATGTTGGTATACTTTGAAGTCTGCTTTCTTTTAAGAAAATTTCATTTACCAACAATAACGCAACTAGTTTATAATTTAAGGATGTCAGGAATGGGAATAGGAGTCTATTCATGACTCTAAGAAGATGTAAGTAGGTGAGTACAATCGACATCATTGAAACACGGGTAAGAGGTTTTATAGCTGATATTCAGCACCCTAAACAAAAAAAGAAAATAAATAGTAACGATTTAGAATTTCAGTTGCGCAAGCTAATGGATGATTATTTTGAAATGGACGGTTATTCGTTGTTTTATCGCGCAATCGAAACATTGCAAGCGGAAGGACAGCTAATCCCTATTCAAAATAATCAATACAATGGTAAAACACCTGCTCTTGCCTTATATTACTGGGTAAATATAAAAGTACAGGCCGACAAATGGGATCGTCTCGAAATGATGAAATTAAGTGATCAGTTTGATTTTTCCTATTATGAACGGCATCCCGAATGGCAGACGAAAGACGAATGGCATCGAATCCGGAATTTATATGCTTTTCTAAAGTCCAGTCAGGAACGGGAAATCGTATCATTAGAAGAAAGAAGCCTGGAGCTCTTTGGTCATGAAAAATTCTTAATTGATAGTGATAGCTTTCCTGATGGAAAAGGCTTTTTGACTAGAATTGGAATATCAGAAGACCAACTTAAAATGGTGAACTATGGGGAACCTTTTGTATTTTGGATGAAACAAGGTAAAGAAATGAAAGATATTCAGAGAGTACTTATTGTCGAAAATCTATCTTTCTTTCATACTTCTATTAAATTATTGGAAGCAAATATTCTTGATTATGAGCCCGAACTCATTATTTATGGGGAAGGAACGAAAATTGAACGGAGCTTTTCCTTTTTCTTTCGAATGTTTCCGCCAAAATCCTATCTTTTCTACTACGCAGGAGATCTTGATGCCGCAGGTTACGGGATCCTCATTCGGCTTATCGAAAAATATCCGGATTGCAGTATTCAGCCTGCCTTAAAAATCTACCGTAAAATGCTTGAATGTCTAGAACAAAAAAATGACCAGAAAATTGGTCAAACACAAAACCTCAATTACCGTGATTTATTTTTTCAATGGTTTACAGATGAGGAGCAAGCACTATTACGGCAATTATGGCAGGAAAATAAGCGAATCCCACAAGAAGTCTTAAACGTAGAAACATGGAGGAGATGGACGTGAACGAATCATGGGAAGGTTTTGCTCAGCGAATGCAACGATTAAATCCACTGTTTGAGCTTGGCAGGGGAATGGAGGTAGGAGAGCTAAAGCCTCATATCCAAACGATTCTCATGCAAGTGCTCCTTACCATCTTTTATCGAGAATTAAATGATGATGATCATAGACGCAAATCAGATATCAAGTATATGGTAGAAGATTCTATTAAGCAAATGAAGCTGTTGGCAGACGATAAGCAAATTGAACGGATTACAAGCGGGCTATTATATCAGGGAAAAGAAGAGTATAGCAAACCGTTTGAAGCCCCATATTACGATGAAATAAGCCAATCATGGGAAATTCAGGTCTTCCGTTATGTCACGATGGATGAAATATATACGAATTTAGAGTTGGGCGGATCGATTGTTTATAAGCTTACAGATGTCTCTCAGGAAATGATTTTTATGAGCAGGGAAATGGCGGAAGAATTCTCCATAACGATAGAACAACTTTATAGTATGCAGCTAATTAAAAACGGTAATTTTAGAAAAGCTACCCGAAACCTCGATCATCTCATTTCACGTGTAAATCGCCTAATGGCAAACGAATTCACTTTCCAAAAGGAAATGTTTAATAATCCCAAAATATTGCTAATTGAAGAAGAATGGCAAAGGGCCGACAATCGTGTTGAAATTGAAAAGCAATTTGAAGAAGAAAAAAATCACTTCCGTACTATTACTAGGATGATAGATAAAACGAAACGAAGAAATGAAGAGGATGATTCTATCCAAAAAGAATTGATTCTTCTCCAAGAAAAAATTGGCCATACAAGGCAGTTGCATGATCGTTTTGCCAAGCTAGTCATTCAAAATATTTCCTATGAGATGAAATTAAAAGCGGAAAATCCTTCCTTGTTTTGGGAAACCAGTCTGGTTTCATTTCGAGAACATCTTTATGAAAATTGGTTAATGAAGGAAGGGATCAAAAGTTTCGAGGCAATAGAAAGAGTACTTTCTCCCTTGTTTTCACCGAAGAATGAATTTATTTTGCCGCTTGATTGGATATGGGGTGAACAAGAATTTGATGAAAAACAACTAACGGATGCCATAATCGAAGAAGAATCAGAAGAAAGCATCACTCGTCTGCGAGTGACGAACTGGGAGTCTGTTACTAAGGCATGGAGTTATGTTTTTCAGCATTTACAAACATACGGAGAGTTTTCATTAGCTGATTTATCCACGCTGCCATTAGAAGTGCAGGATTTATGGTTTGAAGAATCTGAAACGATTGACTTATGGATGATGTTTGATAAAAAGCCGTTGAAGGTTCAAGTGTTGCATCGAAAGGAAGAAACATTAAGTGATGAGAGGGAAATTCTTCTTTATAAACTAATGCAGGAATATCCACAATTTCAATTTTTTGAAGGCTTAAAAATCTTTACAATGTTTGATGATCGGGCGGAGCCGCATCATTGGTATCAAATGAAAATTACCCCGTTTAAGATATGTGTACTGGAGGAAAAAAGATGAATGCAGAATCAATCAAAAAAGCAGCAGCTGTCTATTTTACTCTATTAAAAGAAAAAGTAATTGACGAAAATAGCGAACATTTCCAGACGTATTTTGATCCGGAAGTGAGACAGACCGTTCTTTTATTAGCAGACGAATCAGGTACATATATTATTGAGTCAGCTAAACGGATCCACTTAGTTGTCCAGCCCACTGGCTCTGTCTTTGCTACGAATTTTACCCATTTGAAAGACAAGCATAAGCAAATCGAAACGAAAAAACACTTTCATCTTGTTAGTATTGTCATTATGTCTTTTTTAGCAGCCATTGACAGCAACCAGGCTGCAAAAATCCGAACGAGGCGGGAAGGGATTAGCTATTACGCATTAGAGCGTTTTGTCAACGATCTCATCATGAAATGGGATAGCATTCTTAAAGCGAAACCTACCTTCGGAGAAGAGGAAAGAATTGATATGAAGGATGTTGTGACAACGTGGAAATACATGGAGGTTGACACAGATGATTATGGGGCTAAAAAAGGCAATAGACGAACCAGAATCGGTTTAATTGCCAATGCGATGCGTTTATTAGAGACGGAGGGACTGATCATCATTCTTGACCGGGATGATATTCCAAAGGCAATTCCTAAACAAGAGCTTTTTGAGCGAATTGAATACCTGTTTCACGATTATGATCGTTATGAATTATTTAAAAAATTAATGACCACGGAGGAGGGTGAGCATGCCGAAAATCTATCGAATTAGAATTGTAGGCCTAAAGTATGATGGCATGCAAAAGCAATATAAAGATACCACCTTTAACTTTCATAATGAAGAGACAGCTACAAATGGTCTCATCGCGATGATGAATGGGGGTGGGAAAGGTGTATTCCTGCAAACCATCTTCCAAATACTTAAACCTGGAACCTCATGGGGAAAACAAAACAATCGTTATTATCAGCAGTTCTTTTTTAATAATAAAGAGCAATTTTTTCCTTATACCTTTCATGTTCTCATTCAATGGGAATTGGACGGTTCAGACCGCCGGCATCTGGTAACGGGAGGAATGTTTTCAGCCGAACAGCGGATTTCGATGAGTGAAGAAAGTGGAAATGAAAGCAAAACGTTGGAACAGGAAGCGAAGATCCTCCCTATTATTACATTTTATACAAGAGAATTTGAACGGAAGGAAGAGGTATCACTTGAGCATATTCCACTATTTGAAAATGATGAGGTTGCTGAAACAGAAAGCCTGAAGGACTATTTAAAATGGAATGGCTATGATGTTTACCGAGATACGAAGAAACACTATCGCATTCTTGATACATACGGAATTAACCGTAAAGACTGGGATATTATGAAGGACATTAACAAGGATGAAGGCGGCGTTGGGAAATACTTTGAGGGGGCTGAGGATGATCATTCCCTATTCCAAAAACGAATCATTCCTACTGTTAGTCAAGTCTTGGACCGGACAGAACATCAAAAGAACGATCTTGTCGAGATTTTCAAGAGTCAGGCAAGTATCGCGAAGGATTTGCCTGTTCTTTTAAAAAGAGAGCAAGCACATAAGGAATTTCTAGAAGACATTGTCCCTTTTGAAGAGAACCTGGCAAAAGGAGCAGAGCATAAAGAAATTGTTCAGACAAGTATAAAGGTAGGCAGACAACTGCTAGGTGCTTTAGAACATTTGAAGCAATCGAAAGAGGAAATGCTGCTTACTTTAGAGAAAGACATTGAAAAATTAACGATAAGGCAAGCTGATTTACGCTATCAAAAAGACAATTTAGAGTATGCAGAAGCTCACAGAGAGGTACTGGATTGGGAGAAGAAATTAGGAGAAGAAAGGAATAAGCATACTTCCTTACAAGCATATGTTCAGGAAAAACAAGAACGAAAAGAACAGCTAGGCTTTCAGTTATTATTAAAAGAGTGGAATGAAAACGAGCAAAGTATTCGCTCTCTTTCACAGCAGATCGCGACATTAGAACAAAATAGCGGCTTAGAGCAAGTGAATCAAAGAATGGATGAAATCAAAAAAGAAGCAACAAGGCAATGGGAGCAATCTTATCTATCCTTACAAGAAGCTGTTAAGCAGTATTTGGGGTATCAAAAGTTCTTAAAGAAAAAAGGAAATGATCTGTCGCAGCAGGATAACCAAAAGACAAAAGAGATTGCTCAGCTGAATACTGAAATTGATTTTCTCTATACGCAAATTCATACATTTGAGTCTAAGGAAGAAAACCTCATTAAAGAATTTGGTGACCGTATAACCTATGACTTAAAGGGATTTATCGCGTTTCTTTCTAAACAAATTGAAAACAAAAAGATTTCTGTAGAAGATTTGCAAGCAAAAGATAAAGAATCTAGTGAAGTGCAAAACAAATTAGCCACTTCACATGGTACGCTCGTCCAATCGATTCAGTTTTCAGAAGAAAAATGTGAAAAGTTAAAGGAAACACATGAAGAGCAAAAACAAAAAGAAGCAAAACTAGTAGATAGGCTTCATGGGTTATTAAATGATGTTGCTGCACCTTTAACTCATGCGCTTCTTTCGAAATATGCCATACAGATTGAAGATATACTAGGCAATAATAGAGAACAAGGTGAACAAATTAAAAAGGATCTATGGGAAATACAACTCGATTATTCCTTAAATGATGAGCACTTCTGGATTCCGAATAAAGATGTGAAAGAATTAAGAGAATGGATTGATGAAAAGACTGGCATCGATGTGTTTTATGGAACTCAATTTCTCCTATCTTTAAGTAAAGAAGAACTTGTGAACTACCTCACGACTTATCCACTCCTTCCATATGGGTTAGTCGTAAGCGGGCAGCAATGGCAAAAAGTTAATCAGCAAGTTCTTTCAGGAAGAATGTTTAAAAGTCCTGTTCCTATATTTTTACGTGAGGAAATGAACGGCGAACATCATCAGCCATCCTTTGTGATTATTAACGGAACAGAGAAAGAGTTATTAACGGATAAAAATCAATTTACCAACTGGAAAATTAGTATTGCTAAACAAATAGAAGAAAAGAAAGAAACATTTATTGAAATTGAAAAAACAGAAACCTCCTTACGCCGTATTTTAAAGGAAATTGATCGTTTTTTATCACACGAGCTTGCGGTTGATATTGAGAGAGCTTTCAATCAAGAACAGAACGCCCTTTTTGCTAAGAAGACACAGCTGCAAGAAATCACAACACAGCAGCAAAAAGAAAAAGAATTACAGCTCCAGCTAAAAGAACAGATTGAGACTGCAAAAGAAAAAATCGAAAAGCTGACAAGAGATGTAGAAACATTAGAGGAATATGATCGTGTAAAGCTTATTCATCAAGAAAATAAACGTGTGAAATTAGAGAAAGAGAAACAAAAGGAAGCCTCAGGTTTAGTGCAGCAAGAAATAGGAAAAGAGCACCAAAATATCATTGAACTGCAAAACAAGTGGCATCAAACGTATTTAGAATGGAAGGTTACAACCGAACAAACGATAAAAGAGATCGTAATCTTTATTGAAACAGCGGTTTTTCCTGCTGATGAAAAAGCGGAGCAGTGTGAAGACATCCCACGTTTGTCACCGCATTTATTAGAGGAGATAAATGGCAGTATTGAAGAGTTAAAACAGCTCCAGAAGTCAAAAGAAGAACAAGCTAGAGAATTGCTGGTTATTCAAGCAAAAAAAGAAACAGAACAAAAGCAGCAAAAGAAATTAGAGAAAAAACTAGATACTCATAACAAGGAGTGGAATAACGCTCCGGAACCAGATGAACCCATAAGTATATTAGAAAATATGCTGCAAACTGCACAAAAGGAAGCAAAGACTACCGAAAAAGAAGAACGGGAACAAGGAACGGCTGTTACCGTCGCAGAAACTTCATTACAGCATGCGATTGTCCAGCGTGACAAGTCAGGAAAGAAAGTGGCAAAACATGAAAAACCGCCTGAAAAGTGGGAAGGGCTTGACTTAAAACTAAAGGAAGTCGAAATAAAAGACCAAACGAAACAAACGATAGAGGAAGTAAAGCAGGCTCAAAAGCTCCAAAAAGAAACAGAAACCATCATTGCTGGTTATGAAGGGGATTTGTTAACATTATCCGTTATCCTTAAGGAGGAAGCCGCAGCATTTACTGATATAGATGTAGAAAAGGTTAAGAGCCAAGGTAAAGCATGTATCTTATCCTGGTGTGAAGAACACCAAGCGATTCAGGAAGAAGGCCAAGAGAAGCATGCGAAAATCGAACAATCATTACGTAATGTAAAGCAAACGATTGAAGGAAAGGATTGGGAGATTCGTTTTAAAAATGAAGTATTAACAACATTAGACCATATGGATACGAGGCATTATTCGCATATTCAAAGTATCGTTAAAAATATGAAGCGCTTCTCACAAAGTGGTTTGGAACAATTAGAACGCGACAAAGAAAGGGCAGAAAAGGCTCAAACCTTCTGGGCCAGCCGTGCGAGCATGAAGGTAATGAGTATTTCAGAGGCGATTCGTTCCATGATTGCAAAAATGAAGCTGAAAAATGAACGAGGAACCTTCCCGCTTGTACAACTAAAAGAAGATATTTTACCTAAAAAGCCCGAAGATATCGAGCCGCTGCTGAAGCAGCATTTTGTAGCTGCCATAAACAAAATTACCAAACAATTTGATACGATTGATAATAATAATCAAGCCGTAGACCAAGAAATAAAACAACTCATTAGTGATGAACAAATTTTGTTTGTATCACTACGAAATCGGTATCCTGAGCTTCTCGTCTATAATATGCGAACGGATAATGCCTTTATGTACGGAAAACCGCAAAGAGAGCATTATTCAACCTGGCAGACAATTAATCAAGGTTCAAAGACGAAATCAGACGGTAGTGGAGGACAAAAGCTATCAGCCCGAATGGTTATGATGATGATGTTATTGTCAGTTAAAAGCGAATCAGATCAAAGCTGGGTTCCTTTGGTCTGTGATAATCCATTCGGACAAGCTGCGTCGGCACATGTCCTTGACCCGATATTCGCAGTTGCCGAAAAACTGAAGTTCCAATTCATCGTCGTAACTCCGCCCGAACTTGTGAAAACGGAAATCAGCCAAAGATTTGCTGCCTATTATAAATTGGACTTCATTCGCGAAAAAGGAAAAGAAATTGTTTCGGACACAATTGTTCCAGCATTTCGGATTTACCAGGGAGCGGCAGTCATTCAATAAGGTAATACAATGATAAAGTCAAGGATTTAAACCACAAAAGAGTTTATAGGTTAATAAAGAGAGAATACAAGAATTAGGCTGCCTCACTGCAAAAGAATTTGGAATGAAGGCAGCCTAGATGGTGTTTTATATGTGTTTCATTTCGCTAGGTAAATTCAACCTGGGATATTTTAATGTAGCAGTTATTATTTTTAGTTTTTGTTTTTCTGTAATGTGTCTTTATCTTTTATATATTGATAAATATTGATTGCTAAATGAATATTAAATAATGGTTGACTATCATTCAAGTCCGTTAATAGAATTTCCTCAATTCGCTTTAAACGATAGCTTAAGGTATTTGTGTGAATATGTAAAGAATCAGCCGTTTTCTTTATGTTTTGATTTTGGTCTAAATAAACAATTAAAGTGCTTAACAATTCGCCTTTTCTAGATTGCTCATATTCAATAAGGGGACCTAATACTTCGTGGATAAAATCGATCAATTCTTCCTTTGAATTTTGTAAAATAAACCTCTGAACGCCAAGGTCTGTATAGCTAAGGACTCTATGATCAAAAAGATAATTTTTAAGAAACTTTATGCACTTTGTCGCTTCTACAAATGACTCATGAACAAACGTAAGTCCTTTCTTAATTCTTCCAATACCAATCGATACGTCTATCTCTCTAAATTTATTTTTGATCTCATGCTGTAAATTTTTTGCAAGTTCTTTTATTTCAGCAACCATATTGGGCGAAGAAACTCTTGAATGCAAGGATAGAAGAGCAACAATTTGATTTTCATCCCTTACCGCCATTATTTGAGAGTTCCTCCCAAGTAATATCATATTGACCATATGGAGTAAATTCCTTATAACGTGATCGTCAAAGGCCTTTTGCTTGTTTAACTTATCTTCAAAATTAATAATAATAGCAACATAGTTCTGGTTAGGTTCAAAATTTAAATTTTTTGCTTTCTGAATGAGTACTTCATCTATCTGTCCTGAAAAAAGCTTTGTCACGAATTCCCCTCTTAAACGCTGCTGTGTTGCAAAAACGGCTTCCTCTTTTACCAGTTCAAGTGAAATGACAGTACAAGCATGTTCAAGAGCAGCAATATCCACTTCGCTCATTTTTTGTTTAGAAAGGATTATTAGCCCGCCTAGAGACTTTAGTTTTGACCCAAGTGGCAATACGACTAATTGATAAGTATCATCATTTAAAGTTATATCGGAAACGGTATGTGAATTTTCTAGTTTTAGGATAATTTGTTTGGCATACTGTTTCATATACTCAGTCACCTCAACAGAAAGTGAGGAGTGGCAGGCAGAAGCCCTAAGCTCTCCTATCTCATCAAAGAGAAACATATGCTGTCCAATTGTTTTATGTATAAAGTTCATAATCGATTGGATTCCTTCTCCATTTACAACAAGATTGGCTAAGTTTCTATGTATTTCAATTGAATGGGAAAGCTTGCGAACCATTTTTTCCTTTTCATAATAAAGACTGGATTTTTCCAAGGCAACCGCTGCTTGGTGGCCAATCGCTTCCAATAGATTAATATCCTCTTGCTTAAACTGCAAAGATTGTTCAAAAGAGTCCAATGTAATCACGCCAATACATTTTCCCTTTTGTAAAATAGGTGAAGAAATGACAGATGTAAAATGAAAATTACTCGGAATCGACCGATCCAATAAATCTCTGTTATATGGAGTTAATGTAGACAGTGCCTGTTTAACTTCTACCTCATCCCAAAAAATGAGACATTTTTTTGCAGCAAAAGACATCCCAGTCATGGATTCACCGCTAACTAATTTAATTTGCCTAAAAATATGTGGATAAAATAATCCTTGAGCTGATTTTGCGATGAGTCGATTCTGGTTTTTGTCAAAAATCCATATAGAGCCTCCTCCAGCAGCTTCAACGACAGATATCGTTTCATTCATGATGGAATCAAAGATGGTAACAATATCTAATTTGGAATTGATAACGTTGGACACATGGATCAAGGACTTTAGTTGCCGATGAGTTAATGTATCTTGCACCTTTCATCATCCTTTCGCTAAGATGTTACATTTGAATCCGCTTTCATTATTTGTGTAAAACACACAAATTTTTCATCATAATCTTCATGAAAATGTACATAGCATAATACTTCTAATCGTTATATTCTTATTATAAGAAAATTTAGAAAATAATGAAAGGGGGTCAGCGAATAGAGATTTAGGGGAAGTTTCACATTTATTACGATAAATAGGTTAATTATGAGTAATTTTGTTTTAAAATAATTTTTTTGCTGAAAACAATCAGAATATTTAGAAAGGTGTTGTGGATAGTGAATTTTGATTTAACGAAAGAACAAGAGATGATACGCAAGTTAATTCGTGATTTTGCTGATGCAGAAGTTGCTCCTGGAGCAGATGAACGTGATCGAACTGGGGAATTCCCAAAGAAAATTTTTTCAAAATTAGCAGAGTTAGGGATCATGGGTCTTCCTTTCCCTGAACAATACGGGGGAGGTGATGCTGACGCCATCAGTTTTGCAATTGTTGTTGAAGAACTTAGCCGTGTTTGTGCATCTACAGGAATTACATATTCAGCGCATATTTCATTAGGGGGGGCCCCTCTTAATTTATTTGGTACCCACGAGCAAAAAGAGAAATACTTAACACCAATTTGTACTGGAGAGTCTTTCGGGGCATTTGGATTGACTGAACCGAATGCAGGCTCCGATGCAGGGGGAACCCAAACAACAGCAGCTCTTGATGGAGATGAGTGGGTCATTAACGGCTCAAAATGTTTTATTACAAATGCAAGCTATGCCAATCACCTTGCAGTGACAGCCGTAACAGACCGCTCAAAAGGAATCAATGGAATCAGCGCATTTATTGTTCCTACTGATGCTCCAGGATTCACTGTAATCAACAACTACGAAAAAATGGGTCTGCATGCCTCAAATACGACAGAACTTATCCTAGAGAATGTAAGAGTTCCGAAAGAAAATCTGCTGGGAACAGAAGGAAACGGCTACAAGCAATTTTTAGCTACTCTTGATGGCGGAAGAATTGGAATTGGTGCAATGGCTGTAGGTATTGCTCAAGGAGCATATGAAAAAGCTCTTCAATATGCAAAAGAAAGAAAACAATTTGGAAAGAGTTTATCAAACTTCCAGGCAATCCAATTTAAATTAGCTGACATGGCATTGAATATCGAATTAGCACGCAATATGGTTTACAAAGCAGCTTGGTTAAAGGATCAAGGACGAGCATTTAAAAAGGAAGCGGCATACGCGAAATTATTTGCTTCTGAAATGTGCATGCGTGCATGTGATCAAGCCGTTCAAATTCATGGCGGATATGGATATATGAAGGAATATCAAGTTGAGCGATTCTTCCGTGATGCGAAACTTTTGGAAATTGGTGAAGGAACATCTGAGGTTCAACGAATGGTCATTGCCAAACAAATTGGATGTTAAAGAAATTTTATAGTAATTAAATAAAAATTGTTGAAGGAGCCATGACATGGATATCAGTGGAATTTTACAAGTAGTTTCAAATAGCAAACTCATTTTTCCAGAAGATGATAAAGCTCATTCAACCTCCATTGGGAGCAGCGAAGCTTTTCAAGAACTTCTTAAACTATCTCACGAAGATCCTGCTGCCTTTTGGGATCGTGCAGCCCGTGAACTTGTTTGGTATGAACCATGGAATGAAACCATTAGTGGTGAACTCCCCGATTTTCGCTTTTTTGTTGGCGGCGTTAGTAACCCAAGTGTAAATTTACTTGACCGGCATATAGAAAATGGGGCAGGCAACCGGATCGCTCTCATTTGGGAGGGTGAAAATGGGGACACCAAATTTTACACGTATAATATGCTTCTTGCTGAAGTAAATCGATTTGCAAATGTTCTTAAATCATTTGGTGTAAAAAAAGGTGATTGTGTCGCTATTTTTCTTCCAAATCTGGCCGAAGCCTTTATTGCCGTTTTAGCTTGTTTTCGAATTGGTGCTATTTACAATACGATTTTCTCTGGTTATTCCGAAAAATCATTGACAGACCGACTCATCAATTTCGAGCCAAAAGTATTGGTCACTGCGGATGCGACCGAACGCCGGGGTAAAATCATTCGATTAAAAGAAAAAGTCGATCAGGTTGTACCATCGATTCCATCTGTCGAAGCAGTCATTGTTGTAGACCGATTAGGTTCAGTGGTTCAAATGAAAGAAGGACGGGATTACTGGTGGCATGAGCAGACAAAAGCGGCAAGTATCGTTTGTGAACCTGAGAGAATAGAAGCGAATGAGAGCGGTATTGTGTTTTATACAAGTGGTACGACTGGTAAACCAAAAGGTGTCGTGCATTCCGGTATGGCTTTTGTCACTCAAAATTACACATATGCCAAGTATCATATGGATCACCATAATGATGATGTTTTCTGGTGTACCGCGGATATCGGCTGGCTAACAATGCATATTTGGGGAATTACTGGTGCCTTAGCGAATGGTGTAACAACCGTTGTCTTTGAAGGGGCCGTTGATTATCCAACAAAAGACCGTTTTTATCAAATCATTGAAAAATATAGGGTGAATAAACTGTTTACTGCCCCTACAGCATTAAGAATGTTAAAAAGTATGGGAGAAATGGCATTAAAGAAATTTGATTTATCTTGCCTTGATGTCATTTCCCTTGTTGGAGAACCTTTTGATCCGGAAACCTGGCATTGGACATATGAAGTTTTAGGAAAGAAGAAGGTATATATCAATAATACTTGGGGTCAAACCGAAACAGCGGGATCGCCTATAGCTGGAGCAGCTTGGCTGACACCAATGAAACCGGGCTCCTCAGGTATTTCATTTTTAGGTGTGGTTATGGATATAGTTGATGAGGAAGGTAAACCAGTTAAACCTGGTAGGTTAGGAAATTTGGTGATTAGAAAACCGTTTCCTATGCTATGCCGGACACTTTGGAAAGAACCAGAGCGATATTACGCCTCCTATTTTAGCCAAGTGGATGGTTGCTATTATGCCAGCGACCTGGCATTAATAGATGATGATGGATATTTATGGGTAGTTGGCCGTTCAGATGACGCGTTTAATGTAGCAGGACACCGCTTAAGTACAATGGAGATGGAAAGCGCTGTACTAGAATGTGAGGGTGTTTCTGAAAGCGCAATCATTGGAATCCCTGATGAAATAAAAGGAGAAGTTCCGCTCGTATTTGTCCGTCTGGCCGATGGCTATAAGGCAACAGAAGAATTAAAACAACAAATAAATAATCGGATCATACAACAAATTGGTAAGATTGCAGCTCCAAAATCAATTATTTTTACTGATATGTTGCCGAAAACAGTCTCGGGGAAAATCATGCGCCGCTTATTGAAGGAAATTGTTGTATCAGGAAAGGTTAACGGCGACATTACAGGACTTGAAGATCCGTCGACCGTTGCGCAAATACAAAATATAGTAACAGAAAAACCATCAGTTAAATAGTTATGAATTAGAGTCAGCCATTTGTCAGGAAAGACCAGCAAATGACTGGTTCCAAATACTAGATTGGGAGTTAAAGATAAAGAAGACTTCCATCAGTGGGGGGGGTTCTTCATCCGATAAAGGGTGAAGCTTTGTATGGATGCAAAGGTTGTTGAACCTACTTAATAGAAAAAGAAAGGGTGGAAATACATGTTCAAAAAAGTGTTAATTGCTAACCGCGGTGAAATCGCTGTTCGTGTAATGCGTACATGCAAAGCATTAGGCATTACAACAATTGGAGTTTACTCAGAAGCGGATGCAGATGCACCACATGTAAAAATGGCAGATGAGGCCTATTTAATCGGAGGTTCCCGCGTAGCAGAGAGCTATTTGAATATCAATAAAATTCTAGAGGTCGCTCAGGTTTCTGAGGCGGAAGCGATCCACCCGGGATATGGCTTGCTTTCTGAAAATGCTGACTTTGCCCGCCGTTGTGAGGAAGTAGGCCTTATATTCATCGGACCTTCTCCAGAGGTTATTTCTAAAATGGGCAGTAAGATTGAATCACGCAAAGCGATGGAAGAGGCGGGTGTGCCTGTTGTTCCAGGGATTACCTACCCACTGGAAGATGAAGAGGAAGCGGTAGAGGTAGCGGACCGCATCGGGTATCCAGTTATGCTAAAAGCCTCCGCTGGGGGTGGCGGAATTGGAATGCAGGTGGTCCATAACGGGGATGAAATCCGAAAAGCATTTGCGGGGAACCAAAAGCGGGCTACCGATTTCTTTGGCGATGGAGCGATGTATGTTGAAAAATTTGTTGAAAATCCAAGACATATTGAGATTCAAATCTTGGCAGACGGTTTTGGAAATACAGTTTACCTTTGGGAACGTGAATGTTCGATCCAGCGCCGGCATCAAAAAGTCGTAGAGGAAGCCCCATCATCTTTTATTACGGAAACAATTCGTACCAAGATGGGGGAGGCTGCAGTAAAAGCGGCAAAATCAATTGGCTATAAAAATGCAGGAACAATCGAATTCTTAGTTGATGAAGAGCAAAATTTCTACTTTCTTGAAATGAATACCCGTTTGCAAGTGGAGCATCCGGTTACGGAAGAAATTACAGGTTTAGACTTAGTTGCAAAACAATTGCAAATTGCTGCGGGTGAAGCTCTGAAATTTTCTCAAGAAGAGGTAAAACGTGAGGGGCATGCGATTGAGGTTAGAATCTATGCGGAAGATCCGATAACATTTTTCCCTTCACCTGGAAAAATAACAAAATTAGAGTTGCCGAACGGACCTGGAGTTCGACATGAATTAGCCATTCACGGTCAATCCGTAGTTACTCCATTTTATGATCCAATGATTGCTAAGCTTGTCGTCAAAGGCAGCAATCGTGAAGAGGCAATAAATCGTCTGAGAGATGCATTAGCTGATTATCATATTGAAGGTATTAAAACAAATATCCCAATGCTGCAAGAGGTTATTGCCCACTCGGCATTCCATACAGGTGATACGACAACAGACTTCGTTAACAAGTATTTAAAAACTAAAAAAGCAAAAAACGTAAAATAGGAGGAATAATCATGAGTGAAGTATTGGCAAGCATGGCAGGAAATGTTTGGAAGGTATTAGTGAAAGTTGGAGATCAGGTCGAAGAGGATCAAGATGTAGCGATTTTAGAATCGATGAAAATGGAAATTCCGATTGCAGCGGAATTCGATGGAACGGTGAAAGAAGTGAAAGTGAATGAAGGCGACTTTGTTAATGAAGGCGAGGTCATTGTAGTACTTGAATAAACCCCGGATATAGGCGGAAAGGAGATGGAACAATGAAGTGGCCGGAAAACGTAACAATTAAAGAGGTTGGTCCTCGGGATGGATTGCAAAACGAAAAGGCTTTTATTTCAACAGAAGATAAAATTGCCTGGATTAATCAATTGTCAGAAAGTGGACTAAAACATCTTGAGATTACTTCTTTTGTTAATCCAAAATGGATTCCTGCACTTTCAGATGCAGTCGCTGTTGCTACTGGCATTACAAAAGTTCCTGGAGTCACCTATACAGCACTCGTTCCAAACCTTCAAGGGTTGGAATGGGCATTGAAAGCCAACATAGATGAAGTAGCAGTGTTTATGTCAGCAAGCGAAACTCATAACCTAAAAAATATAAATAAAACGATTAGCGAGACTTTTCCTGTTTTAAGAGATTTGGTCAGAGAAACCATTTCAGCAGGAAAAGTAACGAGAGGTTATGTTTCGACCGTTTTCGGATGTCCGTACGAAGGGGATGTTGATATCGATGCGGTCATAAGAGTTTCCGAAACATTATTTGAAATGGGTATTGAAGAGCTCTCTCTCGGGGATACAATCGGGGTGGCAAATCCAAAGCAAGTCCAGGAAGTGTTGGAAGTTTTATTAAAAAGATTTCCAGTGGATAAAATAGCGATGCATTTTCATGATACACGGGGAACAGCTTTGGCCAACATCCTAGCATCGTTAGAAATGGGAATTACCATTTTTGATTCTTCGCTTGGAGGATTAGGAGGATGCCCTTATGCGCCTGGAGCATCCGGTAACGTGGCAACAGACGATTTACTCTTTATGCTTCACGGGATGGGAATTCACACTGGAGCAGATCAGCAAAAGCTCACTTCTGCATCCCAATTCATTCAGGAGAAGATTGGCAGACTTTTACCTAGTAAAAGCTTTCAAGCCGCAAGCTCCCAACTGGGTGGAAAGATTGGAAATACCGTGTGAGAAAGGGTGAGATCATGAATAAAAGCATATTAGTGAACAAGATGGAAAACGGAATCGTGATGATTACTTTAAATAGGCCGGAAGCTGCTAATGCTTTATCAGTCCAGATGTTAGAGGGTCTCCGCGACGCCATTCTAGCATGTAAATATGACCGATCAGTCCGCTGTATCGTCATTACAGGGGCTGGAGAGAAAGCTTTTTGTGCGGGTGCTGATTTAATAGAACGAGCTGGAATGGATACTGTTCAGGTGAGGAAGACTGTTTCTTTGATCCGCGATACTATCAACTCTTTAGAATCATTACCCCAACCGGTCATAGCAGCCGTGAACGGCGTAGCTTTTGGCGGGGGAACTGAACTGGCGCTTGCGTGTGATATCCGCATTGCCTCTGAAACTGCGAAGCTTGGTCTGACGGAAACATCACTGGGAATAATTCCTGGTGCAGGCGGAACACAACGTTTACCAAGATTAGTAGGAAAGGGACGTGCCAAAGAACTAATTTTCACTGCTAGACGAATTGAAGCAAAAGAAGCCCTTGAGATTGGATTAGTAGAGTATACGGTCCCTGCTGCAAGCTTAATTGATAAAGCATTAGAAATTACAGGACAAATTGTTCGGAATGGCCCGATTGCTATCACACAAGCAAAGTTCGCAATCGATAAAGGCTATGATGTTGATCTGAACACCGGTCTTGCCATTGAGCAAAATGCTTATGAAGTAACAATTCCAACAAAAGATCGTCTAGAAGGATTACAGGCTTTTAAGGAGAAACGCAAGCCAATATACATTGGAGAATAAGCAAACCAGATAAATAAAGGAGGAAAAAGAATGACAGTGGATATCAAACCTATACAACAAACACTGCAGGATAGAGTCGAACAAATTAAAAAGGGCGGAGCACCAAAATATCATGAAAAAAACCAAGAGCAGGGAAAAATGTTCGTCCGCGATCGTTTATCATTATTATTCGATCCTGGCTTTGAACTGGAGGATGCTCTATTTGCAAACTGCATGGCAGGGGATCTTCCTGCTGACGGTGTTGTAACAGGGATGGGCAAGATTAATGGGCAGCTCGTCTGTGTGATGGCCAACGATTCAACGATCAAAGCCGGTTCTTGGGGAGCCCGGACGGTTGAAAAAATCATTCGAATCCAAGAAACAGCTGAAAAGCTCCGGGTGCCATTATTATACTTGGTAGATTCAGCTGGTGCGCGGATTACGGACCAGGTTGAAATGTTTCCGGGCCGTCGCGGGGCAGGAAGAATCTTTTACAATCAAGTGAAACTTTCAGGTAAAATTCCTCAAATCTGTATTCTGTTTGGACCATCTGCTGCTGGCGGAGCGTATATTCCGGCTTTTTGTGACATTGTCATTATGGTTGATAAAAATGCATCGATGTACCTGGGATCACCGAGAATGGCCGAAATGGTTATTGGTGAAAAAGTAACCTTGGAAGAAATGGGCGGCGCTCGCATGCACTGTTCTGTTTCAGGCTGCGGTGATGTTCTTGCGAAAAATGAAGAAGAAGCCATTTCAATGGCCAGAAACTATCTTTCTTATTTCCCTGCTAATTTTTCACAGAAACCTCCAGTTCGTGAGGCTGTAGCCCCTAAAGAATTGAAGAAACCATTAGAAGAACTGATTCCCCATAATCAGAATTCGCCATTTAATATGCATGATCTAATAAATGGGATTATTGATGAAGGCTCCTTCTTTGAGATAAAAAAACTTTTTGCTGGCGAACTTATTACAGGACTTGCCCGAATGGATGGGAAACCGGTCGGAATCATTGCCAATCAGCCGCGTGTGAAAGGCGGGGTATTATTCCAAGATTCAGCAGATAAGGCCGCGAAATTTATTAATCTTTGTGATGCCTACCATATTCCACTTTTGTTTCTAGTTGATGTGCCTGGATTTATGATCGGTACAAAGGTGGAACGGGCAGGAATCATTCGCCATGGTGCGAAAATGATTTCAGCGATGTCTGAAGCAAGTGTTCCAAAAATCTCTGTTATTGTTCGTAAAGCATATGGTGCTGGCCTTTATGCAATGGCTGGCCCTGCATTTGAACCGGATGCTTGTCTTGCCTTGCCTTCTGCACAAATTGCGGTTATGGGACCGGAAGCAGCAGTTAATGCCGTTTATGCTAATAAAATCGCTGCTCTGCCTGAAGAGGAGCGTGCAGCATTTATAGAAGAAAAACGTGAGGAATATAAAGAGGACATTGATATTTACCATTTAGCTTCTGAAATGGTGATTGACGGTATTATTCCAGCAAACTCATTGCGCGCGGAGCTTGTCAATCGTTTTGAGGCATATTCCTCAAAGTATCTCATTTTCTCAGAACGAAAACACCCTGTATATCCGGTCTGATTTTTAACAGTCAATTACAAATTTAAGAGACTTAATCTTAATAAGGAGGCGGATCCAGTGAAGAATGGAAAAATTGTGAACTCATTCGCGGAAGCAATACAAGATATTTCAGATGGCGATACAATCATCGTCGGTGGTTTCGGACTATCCGGAATTCCGGAAAAAGCAATTCTTGCCTTAAGAGATCAAGGAACGAAGGATTTAACAATCGTTAGTAATAACTGTGGCGTTGATGATTGGGGGCTTGGACTGCTGCTTGCAAATAAGCAAATTAAAAAAATGGTTTCATCGTATGTGGGTGAAAATAAAATTTTTGAAATGCATTTTCTAAGCGGTGAGCTTGAGGTAGAACTAGTCCCTCAAGGAACTCTTGCTGAACGAATTCGTGCCGGCGGCGCCGGAATACCAGGTTTTTATACGGCTACTGGGGTGGGAACTCCGATTGCAGAAGGAAAAGAGCACAAGGAGTTTAACGGAAGAACCTATTTATTAGAAGAGGGAATTGTCGGCGATTTCGCTCTGGTGAAAGCCTGGAAGGCCGATCCGCTTGGAAACCTTGTTTTCCGTAAAACATCACGTAACTTTAATCCATTGGCAGTAATGGCTGGGAAAACAACGATTGCAGAAGCCGAGGAAATCGTTGGGGTAGGAGATTTAGATCCAGATCAAATCCATACGCCTGGAATCTACGTTCAACGTGTTCTGCTTGGAACAAACTATGAAAAGAGGATTGAAAGACGTACAGTTGTACATGCCTAATAGTTTTCAAGAAGTTCATTCTATTGGACAAGCTTTTATCGTTTAATAGATAAAAATGAGGCCGGGCGGTTTTTTTTCAAAAGTAAAAGAGACAAGGAGTGAGTAGATTGAAGGATGCGCGATTAACCATTGTAAAGCGTGCGGTTCAAGAAATTCAGGATGGAATGAACGTAAATTTAGGGATTGGGATCCCAACCCTTATTGCCAATGAAATTCCAAGCGAATACAACGTCTTACTTCAATCAGAAAATGGCTTATTGGGCATCGGCCCTTATCCGGTCGAAGGTACAGAAGACCCCGATCTAATAAATGCGGGAAAAGAAACGGTAACTGCTGTACCTGGCGCTTCTTTTTTCGACAGTGCTGAATCATTCGCAATGATTCGCGGCGGTCATATTGACCTGGCCATCTTAGGGGGAATGGAAGTTTCTCAAACAGGAGATTTGGCTAATTGGATGATTCCAGGGAAGATGGTCAAAGGAATGGGCGGCGCCATGGACTTAGTAAACGGCGCAAAACGGGTTGTTGTCATTATGGAACATGTGAATAAGCACGGAGAATCAAAGGTCAAAAAAGAGTGTACACTTCCCCTTACTGGAAAAGATGTGGTGCACCGTTTAATTACTGATTTGGCTGTATTTGATTTCACTCCGGAAGGAATGGTTCTCGTTGAAACTCAGGACGGAGTATCGGTTGAGGAAGTTATTGAAAAAACGGAGGCTTCATTTGAAATTGGTGTAAAATTACCAGTTAAGTAAGAGACTGGACTGGTCCCAGTGATATGATAAAAATTGATGAAATTGTTAACTGGAAAAATGAGGGGATCATATGATCTAAAAAAATAGTCCCTTTAAAGAAAAAAGGTATAATACCTCATAATCTGAGGAAATTATGCCTTTATTTTTTTATTTAAAGTAATCTTTGATGATTCAGCTTCAGACTTTGTTGTGTGTTGGATCTTCTTTAACCAATATCTTAACTGATGAAGGCTTAGATTGTTGACTTTACACCATATCGATTGGGACTGGCTTTAAAATATCAATTCTACGTTCCCATTCAATTTGTAATTCTGTTTTTTCCATTTGGAAACCTCCATATTGAAATTCATATGGAAATTATCTCACGAATAAAAAGCATCAAACTAGGTGGGTATAGTTTGACGCTTACTATCTATTTACTATTGTCCGGCACTAGCCGGAAGCATAGCTATTTGTAAAAATTGGAAAAAATAGACATTAAGTGACGGTTTTTTCAGTCTTTTCTTGTTAAGATAAAGGAGTATCTACTTACAGTTGGAAGGGGCTGAATGCAGTTTCTTGTTAGCAAATTTTAAAACTAGGTATTCTTAAATCTGAGTTAGTTAATGGGAGATGATTGTGTGAGAAAGTGGAAAAGCAAGGTGTCAATTTTATTTCTTCTATTATTGTGTTTTATTCTTACGGGATGCTTTAGTAAGGATGCTTCTAACGAAAATAAGGATACAGAATCTGAACAATCGGAACCGAAGTCTTCACCGCTGCCTAACAAGAGCGCAGATCCAAAGCCAACTCCAGATCCAGCACCGACTCCAGCATCAGATCCAGCACCCACCCCAGAGCCAGTACCAGATCCAGCACCGACCCCAGCACCTTCGGAATATCATAAATTAAGCCCAAAAGTAATTGGCAATAAGTATCAGGGAATCCTTGATTATCCTCAAGTTACAAATTTAAAGAATAAGTCTGCCCAGGATATAATTAATGCAACGCTTAAACAGTATATACAAACAGCATATAACGAGTATCTCAATAGTAAGGCGGAGGAAAAGCTGCGGCGTCAAGATTACTTTAATCAAAATGGACACGAGGTTCCGAAGGAAGAGGAGGATAGATATACCTATTTGTACCATGTGTCCTATGTAGTAAAGTTTAATGAAAATAATCTGCTTAGCATTGTTATGATTGTTGATATGTATGCCGGCGGAGCCCATGGATGGTCCATCGTAACATCCTATAATTTTAATATACTAACGGGCCAGCAGTTATTTGTGGGAGATATCGCAAAAAATCAAACCAACTTAAATAAAATTAAAGATTATGCCATCAATGAACTGTCAAAACGTGATTACGGATTCGACGAAAAACAGCAGAATATCGAGCTAAATAACAACCGTCCTTTCTATTTTACACAGAACGGAATCATTCTAATTTTCCAAGAATATGAAGTAGCAGCATACCCTGCTGGAAGACCAGAAGTAAAAATACCTATTGAAGTATATAAATAAAATAATATTTTTCTCCTTGGTTTAAAATATTAATTTTTGTGTTAGCCAATCATGATCCGGATTCAGCCATTCTTAAGAATTTGCTGGATCAGCTTAAAAATGAAAAATCTAATCATTTCACATTGAAATTTGCTGTCAGTAATTTTATGGGCTACGGGTTATATAAGCAAAATATTTATAGCTTAGAAGAGTTTATGGGAAGATTTGAAAAACAAATCTATTGTAAATAACTTAAGATATTAGATTTTATTACAGTCAAGTTGGGATGACATTAAACTGAAAAAAATCAATATATCAATTTATCTAGTTAAAATACAAAATTGTTACGCTTTGTATTTGGTGGGGTTTGTAAACCAGAACAAAAGGATATTGAATCCTCTATAGCGCAGAGAATTCAATCCTTTTATTTTTATCATCTATATGCAATCAGGCAACGACTATCATGGTTTTGAAAGGGGTGTCCGCACTGGAGGTGCCGAGATATACCGTGTACTCACCAGGCTTTACCACGAATTCGCGGACACAATAGTCCCACACACTCATCGGATGGTTTGTGGCGGACGGGTCGATCGTGATTGTAACCTCACGTGACTCATTAGGCTCAAGAAACACCTTCTGGAACCCAACCATGCGCTTAGGTGGCTGCCCTGTGACGGGAATGCCCAGATAGACCTGGACGACCTCGGCCCCAGCAACCTTTCCTGTATTGGTCACGGTCACCTTCACCGTGATCGGGGCCTTGCCGTCCGACTTTGCAGGCGTTACCGAGAATCCGGAAAGCTCAAAGGACGTGTAGGACAGACCGAAGCCAAACGGAAATAACGGCGAAATACCCTGAGACTGGAACCAGCGGTAACCCATGTTTAGGCCTTCTGAGTAACGAATAACCGGGAAGCCATTTCCTTCATCTGTGCCGGGATAGCGTTCAGGATGGCCGGTGTACAAAAGATCGTCCTCAGAGACTGGGTAGGTAGTAGGAACCTTTCCGGATGGATTAACAATACCGAAAAGCAGATCGGCGACGACGTGACCATCTTCCGTGCCCTGGTTCCATGCTTCCAAAATAGCATGAGCCTTGGTGATCCATGGCATCATCACGGGGCTTGAGTCTTTCATGACCACAACCGTACGCGGGTTGACCTTCAGGAGTTCGTCGAGCATGCGGTTTTGTTCGTTAAGCATGTTTGGACTAGGCAAATCGGCACCCTCAGACGCAACCAAGCCAGCCATCAGGATAACCAGATCGGATTCGGTGGCAGCCGATTTCGCCTCTTCCAGGTTCGACAGGTCCTTGGCGATGGTAACCTTGCTGACCTTCGCATCCGAACCAAGCCCATGCAGGACGTCCTGCATGCCCTCTACCGGTGGAACAGTGTAGAGCGGGATGACCTTGGACGAACCGCCGCCGCCATTGCAGGCGTCGTCCACGAACTCGGACTGGCCAATGATCACGATAGAGCCATAGGCTTTCGGGTCGAGCGGCAGCATCCCGCCATCGTTCTTCAGCAAGACGGCTGTCTGAGAGCCGATTTTCCGGGAAATGGCGCCATGCCCCTTTGCATCGATCACGCCCGGGTTGTAAGGACGCTCGAACTGGCCGAAACGGAACATCTGGGTAAAGCGGCGAACGAGCGCCCGATTGACGGTCTGAATCTCAAGGCTGGTGTCCTCAAGCGCATTCTTGACGTTGGTCTCGTTTAACCACTTGGCGTCCGGCATTTCATGGTCCATGCCTGCGTTCAGCGAAGCGGCGCTGGAGCGGCAGGACCAGAAATCAGACTGCACGTAGCCTTGGAAACCCCACTCGTTACGAAGAATATCGTTAAGTATATAGCGGTTTTCAGTTGCGTAAACGCCGCGAACGCGGTTGTAAGCGCTCATGATCGCAGCAATGTCGGCGTCTTTGACCAACATTTCGAATGGCAGCAGGTACAGCTCGCGCAGCACGTGCTCATCCACCTCGACACTGGTGCGGAAGCGCTCGTACTCCTGATCATTGACCACAAAATGCTTGCCCATGGCAATAACGTTGTGAGCCTGGATTGCCTTTGTCACCTCGACACCCATCACCCCAGAAAGGTATGGATCTTCAGAAAAGTACTCGAAGTTTCGGCCAGCTATCGGGGTTCGGTGCAGACAAACGCCTGGCCCTTCAAGCACATGCTGACCCAGCGTTGCAGTCTCCGAACCGATGATGTCCCCGTACTCACGGGCAAGCTCAGGATCAAAACCAGCAGCCAGACCAATGGTCATCGGCAATGCGGTAGCGGGAGGGCTTGGATATCCGTCGCCCATGCCCACACCTACTGGGCCGTTAGTAATCCGAAAGCGCGGGATACCCAGCTCCTCGATACTCTTTACATGGCGCTCTATCCGGATCTGGGCCATAAGTTGCTCTTGCTCCTCAGGGCTCATGGCATTCATTTTATCCGCAGACGCCAATTCGTAGATGTTAATCGTCTCCATCGCGCCGTGGAGCTGGGCAATCTTTTGCTCCAAGGTCATGGCGGCTACGAGCTTCTCGGCACGCTCACGCGGTGAAAGCGACTTATCCATCCACGGAAATGGACCATTAGGATGAGCGCTGTGTGCGGGCGTATTCAGTTCGGGGTTAGTAGTATGTACATTATTCATGGTATAACTCTCCTCACACAATATTTTTTAATTAAATAAATAGTAACGTAGTGCCTGATCGGCTTATTATGCCCTATTTATTTTGTTATTTTCTTATCTTAAAAATTTGCTTCCTTTCAGCAATAGAAGGAAACGCAATTTCTTTTCGGTACAAGAGGCGCCTTTATAATAATCAAAACATTTGCTCCATCAAGTGCATTTCATGTATGAGGAACATTGACTACTTCCAAATTTTCGTCATTATAAGCTTGTTCCATTGCATTTACTTAATCGTGACCAATAAATCTCTAACATTGATTGACACATTAATTGACTTTCTCATAAGATCCTTCATCCTGCTTTTCCTTGTGATGATAAAGCGTTTAAATATTCATCATCTCCAGATACCCCACAAAAAAATAAAGAATACTTCCAATACTTTGGAGCAAGTACTATTTCCCCGTTATGAAGTGGTTAATCTTCTTTTAGGATTGATTATCCTTTAAATGCATTATATTATTTTACTAACACTTTTTAGCGTACTATTTTTACTAAATTAGTATATATTTGATTATTTTAGATTTTTTTTAACAGTGATGGATGGATTACGGGAGAGAATGGTAAAATAAAAGAAACGAATGGGTAAGGAGAGGGTTGAGAAGAACCATCTGTACCAAAATAGCCCAATGTCTGTTCATTAATATTTCATCAACCGGGAGAAGTCTGAGGATCTGTTAGAGTATATTGATGGAATGGTCTATATGTCACCTTCGCCATCAACAGTCCCCAACGGATATCGAGAAAACTTCTCATTCAATTATTTTAGTTCTCAACATGTATAGAGAAGAAAGTAAAAATGTTTTCCCAGTGAAAATCAATCCACTACATGCAGGTATTACAGAACATGTTCAAGTGAAGAATAAAGCAGACTTATATATTCCCTTTCGTCTTCATCTACTGCGTCTTCTACTTGGATAGCCTCTTCGTAATGCTGGAAAACGATAAAACACTCATAAATGTTGTTAACTCAGCATTTGTGAGTGTTTTTTTGTGGGTAGAAAATTGCATTTGAATTTATTTTTCACACATGGTTTTCCAAATCTTAATAAGGGAATGTTAGACACCACGGAATGATTTTTCATAAAACATTCACATTTTTATAAAAATACCCTGTCTTTTTTCTTCATTCATTTGTATATGAATAGTGAGAGGCATTTTAGTAGCAGGAAGGATTGTAGTGAATGGCAAAATATAGAATGGTGCGTACTGAATTTTGGAAGAATCCGATTGTTTTGGAAGAGATGACCCCGGAGGATAAATACTTTTACCTTTATCTATGCTAGCAGTCAGGAAGAGTACTAGAGGAAATGATGTCATTTCGTTTCGGGAGATGAAGAAGGATTTCGAGAGTTTTCCTGCTATCGCTGGATATTTTATGAAATAGCCGAGAATACTCGTGACTTCAGTCATGAGGAAATCAGTGCCTACCACCACAGAAAGACATTTTTTCATAAATGTCTTTCTGTGGTGGTAGGCACCATTTTTTTGAATAGCCTTATTTCTGAAGCAATGCTCATTAACTCGTTCAGTGATTCTCTGGCTTGTTGTTATTAAAAACTAATTGCTGGGCAGTTGGATGCTGCGCCAGCTGCTTACATCGCATTGGCCATATTCATTATCACCCACAGCAACCACCGTGCCGTCCGATTTAAGCCCGATGGAATGGGTACAACCCGCCGCTATCGCCACAATATTGCGCCAATCACTCACATTACATTGGCCATACTCATCCCAACCCACAGCCGCCACAGTACCGTTCGATTTAAGGGCGATTGTATGATTACTACCCACCGCTATCGCCACAATACCGCTCCAGCCGCTTACATCACATTGGTCATGTTTATTCAAACCCACAGCCGTCACAGTACCGTCCGATTTAAGCCCGATTGTATGAAGATAACCCGCCGCAACCTCCACAATATCGCACCAGCTGCTTACATTGCATTGGCGATACCGATTATTACCCACAGCCGTCACTGTGCCGTCCAATTTAAGACCGATGGTATGCCAGTCACCCGCCGCGACCGCCACAATATCATGCCAGCCGCTTACATTGCATTGGCCTTCATTATTTCGACCCACTGCTACCACCGTGCCATCCGATTTAAGCCCAATGGTACAACGCCAACCCGCCGCAACCGCTACAATATCGCACCAGTCGTTTACATCGCATTGGTAATGCTTATTCCAACCCACAGCCGCCACAGTACTGTCAGATTTAAGACCGATTGTATGAGCATTACCCGTGTTAGTCGCCATATGAACATTACCAGCTGCGACCGCTACAATATCGCGCCAGCCGCTTACATCACATTGGCCATATTTATTATCACCCACAGCTGTTACCGTACCGTCAGATTTAAGCCCAACGGTATGACGACGACCCGCCGCTATGGTATCTCTAGGCCGCCGTTTCACCTTTAACATAGCTTCTTTCGGTGAAATGTAATCCACGTTTTACCTCCATGAATATAAGCAACTGTATGGTTGTGTGGTAAAGGAACCATATCTAACTATCCTTTTAGTATATTCCATTATCTGGTCCAATTGTGGAGGACTGCTCTTATGGAAATCAAATAACCTTGTCTAACACCTAAAACATTTTTGATTATTTCAAATGTATAAAGGGGTAAAACAGTCTGTCATTCATTGGTACACTTTTTGACATCAGTGGTAAAAACGATGGCAAAGATGATACATTTCATTGGTCGTAATCATTTAGAATGATATTAAATTTTTCATATTATATAATCCTGGTTCTTTTCCTTTTAAGAAAATGGCTGCGTTAACCGCCCCAACAGCAAATACTTCTTTAGAGGCTGCATGATGGGAAAGAGTTATGACTTCATCCCGCCCAGCAAAAATAATATCGTGTTCTCCAACGATTGTGCCCCCGCGAATAGCGTGAAGACCGATTTCTTTCTTTGCTCTTTTTTCACGAACGCTGTGTCGGTCGTATGTATAAGAATATTGATGATCTAATTCTTCGTTTATCGCATCAGCAAGCATTAGTGCGGTGCCTGAAGGTGCATCGATCTTTTGGTTATGGTGTTTTTCAACGATTTCAATATCAAACTGATCACCTAAAACAGAAACCGCTTTTTTAGCTAGTTCGGCAATCAAATTTACACCAATAGACATATTTGCAGTGAAGAATAAGGGGATTTCTTTTGCAGCTTTATGAATCTTATCAATTTCTTCCTGGCTATATCCAGTTGTCGCAATAACGAGAGCCACTCTGTTGGTGAGACAATAATCAAGTAATTCATCAAGAACGGATGGGTGAGAAAAATCAATAATCACATCCGCTTCAATGGAAAGAGAAGAGAGCTGTTTAGGTGTAGACACCACTGGAAAATCACTGGTATCTTCTGTATTCTTGTCAATTCCCGCCACAACTTTACAATCATCTCTGGTAGAAATGATATTATGAATCACCTTTCCCATTTTACCTGAGCTGCCACAAATTATGATAGTAGTCAAAATCATTCATTCCTTTCATCAGTAGATAGTTCGTTTCTATTTTACCAAGAATTATCTTTACCTTACACCTAATTATACAACCATAGTAAAACAAAATAGTTTTGGTCTAGTGACTACGAAGGCAGTGCCTGACACCGTAGAAAGCCATTTTATCATATATTGTCTTTCTGTGGTGTCAGGCACTATTTTTTTTAAACCCTGAAATTTTAGATCAATACATGCCCTGGTCAAAAATAATTCTGGCAGAATGTAGCAAATAAATGAAATAAGCCGTAATTCGATTAAAATAAATCAGAATTTACGGCTATTTGTAATGCGCACCCTAAAGTACGCTTATTTTTTATAATTCGGGCTTACCAAGCATTGGAAATATGGAAGAGTAAACGGACTCAAACACATCTTGATTCAAAAAAGGTCAAGTATTTATAAAAAAGTCCGGGGCCAGTTATCGAATAAAATAACGGCCTAAAAGATTGCCAACTAGAAAAACCAGGATCAAGATCAGACTAACCGGAAGACTGGTGAATAGCAAATGCGAGTCCATCTGTCCAGATTTGACTAAAACATAATAGGTAACAAGGCAGTAAGGGATAAGGAGGAACAGTGACGTTATGATGCCAGGCGTGTAGCCCCTGAAAATGATAGTTTGAACAATATGCATGAAGGCCTGCAAAACAAATAAATTAAGAATGGCTGTAAATAAAAGTAAACTCCCTCCGTTAGATGAAAAATGGGCGGTCAACACTGCAGTGAATGAGATAATCAGTAAAATCCATGTGGCTGAAACAGCCAGCTGGGCAGCGGTCGAACCTAGTTTCTCCCTCATTCTTAATGTTCGTTCGACGAAATTCGTTTTCGGATAGTTGTCTTTGTTTGCAGCCATGGAAGATTCAATGGTTATGATCTCTTCTAAGTCATGGAATATAAAAACGATGGGAAACAACCAAATCAATGTTTTAAGATCCAAAAATTGGTGGAGCGCCCCTAACATCTTTTGTCTGCCTCCTTTGAGTTGGTAAGATTTCGTTTTTCTCCAAGACTGCCGTCCGTTGTGATTTGTTCATTTTATGGGACAGGATATAGAAGTATACCACAGGTCACTCAAGAGTTTTTATGAATACACAAATCCTTAATTAACATCTTTGTGTGACAAATCCGTTAGGAGCTGCCCGCCAGCTAATTTTTGATAATGGGCCAGTGCAATCAATGGAAAAACATATTCATAACAATGATAATTGAGATAAAAGGATCCAGCCATTCCTCTTCCTTTTGGGTAGGTCGTCGTCCACTCTTTTTCTTTCTTATCCACTAAAAAAGCAGCACCGTTTTCAATTTCAGGGGTCATTCCAGTTGCGGCCGAGATGAGTGTGTCAAGGGCCCAGGCGGTATGAGTGCGGGTACTTTCGCCCAACGGCACATAACAATTTTTGATATCACTTTTACAGGATTCTCCCCAACCCCCGTCGGGATTCTGAATTTTCCGTAACCATGCCAGAGCCTTTTGAATCGCCGGATGACTCGGGGGCACCCCAACTGCAACCATTCCCGTTACAGCCGCCCATGTGCCATAAATATACACGCCCCATCGCCCCACCCAGGAACCATCTGAATTTTGATGCCTTAGCAGCCAGCGAATCCCACGTTTCACCATGGGATGGTGAAGATCCAAATGGGTATAGTTACCGAAGAACTCTAAAGTCCTTCCCGTTAGATCAACCGTCGACGGATCAATCAATAAATCTTTTCCACCCTCTATCGGTAACAAATTCAATACTTTCTTGTCCACATTCTTTTCGAATGCCGCCCAACCTCCGTCATTGTTTTGCATGGAAATGAGCCAGTTTACTCCACGATCCCATGCCTGCCGGCAATCCACTTGCTCTGTGGCCAAAGTACGTATCGCCCTCAGTGCAACTGTTGTGTCGTCAATATCTGGGTGGATCGTGTTCAGGTCCGCAAACCCCCAACCTCCAGGTAACAGGTTCGGTTCATGAATGACCCAATCCCCGTATTTGAGATGCTGACGGGAGAGAATGTAATGATTTGCTTTTTGAACAGTGTTGGATGAATAGGGAACTCCGGCTTCTTGCAGAGCATAATTGATTAAAGTTGTATTCCAGACTGAAGCTGTCGTGTACTGGCAATGAAGTTCTCCGTCAATCCTGCAGGTCATCGCTTTTAAACCTTGCACAGCACGAGTAATCACCGGATGTGTATTCGGATACCCCCTCGCCAGTAAGGCATAAATCATAAGAGAAGTCGAGCTGAAATAATTTAAATAGGTGCCGTCCGGTTCGATTCGGTCCAGCATATATTTTTCGGCACGATATAATGTCAATTCGCGAAGGTTTCCATGGTATTTCAGACCCTGAATCCCCTTTTTAATCAACTTGATCACCGAGCGGGCCTCTTCTGATTGATCCTCCGTAAAAAAACGAACATCTCGTTTTTGAAACAAATCGGAGAGATTGGGCGATCGCTTGGTTCTCCTGCGAAAATTTAAATTGGCGAGAATCAAAAATGGGATCATGTTCGCTCTTGCGTACTCCGAGAGGTCAAAAAGATTGATTGGAAAGGAGTCTGGTAAAAGCATTACTTCAATATTAATGGGGAGGTGCGGCCAGGCACATTGTCCTGTTATGGCCAACATGATTTTCAAAAACATATGGACTTCCGCAGCCCCTCCGCCCGCCATAATAAACCGTCTGGCTGCCTGGATTTCCTGGTCTTTCAGGTCCCGGTAACCAGAATAAAGAAGAGCATAATAAGCTTCCACAGTGGATGTCAGGTTTCCTTTTTCCTCATCATGAAACAGCTTCCATGACCCATCATCCTGCTGTTTTCCGGCGATACGTTTCACCAATTCTTTTATGAACTCCTCATCATTTATCTCCAATGTCCGTAATAAGATAATCATACTGCAGTCCGTTGCGATCCCGGTCTCGAAAGGATAACGCCAGGCCCCGTCCTCTGATTGGTCCTGGACGAACTGATTGGCGATTCTGTTCATTTCCTTAAATACCAGATGCCTCATATTACCCATCCTCTCCCAAATCTTCATCTTTGTATTCATATTCCGTGAGCAATATGAATATGCATTCCTTTGATGGGGAGGTTAAAACAGCTTAGAATAGCTTACTAAAAGTTAACAAAAGATTTAAAATATTATTGTGCAATCGAATGAATGTTCGTATATAATTTGGTAAAATATAAAATATAAACCAAATTTGAGGAGAAAAAAATGAAAATAACACGGATATGTTTATTAGATGTAAAAAAAGAAAGTGATAAAATTCTTTTTGATCAACTAATGAAGGTATTTTGTTCTGCTTTGCATTACTCATTTAATCGATTATTAGAAGGTGAAAAGCCAGGGGAATTAATCAAAAAGATCCAGAGGGTTTTCCGGTTGAATAAAAGGTTTTCTGAAGATGCCGTTATGCAAGCTCAAGCGGTTATCGAAAGTCAAAAAGAATTGTTACCGGTTCGTATTGAGGCAGTAAAGAGTAAAATTCAAAAGACTCTTCGAAAGATAGAAGGCTATCAAATTGGGAAGAAAACTCCTAAGAAAGTTCCGTTAGAAATCTGTTTAAAGGGGTTAAACAATCGTTTAGAGCAACTTCGAGAAAAAGAAACGGCTTTATTGAAACATCAGGATGAAAAAACACTCCCTAAGGTTATTTTTGGAGGAAAGAAAAACTTCTATCTTCGGATGAAAAACAAACTATCAAAAGATGAATGGAAAGATCTTCGGTCGAACACCTTGTATTCCCGCGGGGATAAATCTAAAAAGGGCAACCTAAACACACGAGTAGTTGTATTTAATGAAGAGGATGAACAGTTTTATTTGGAAGTGGCAAACCCATTATTACAAGAAGAAGGTAAAAACAGCCCGCGAATAACATTTAATATCCATATTCCAGATAAATATTTCAATGAAATTCTAGATTTCATTATGCCAAATCAAATTGGACTTAACCCGAAAGGAAAACCGATTGAAGAGTATCAACCTTATTCGATTAAAATTAAAAGCAAGAATCAAAAATATTATGTTCATATCACCTATGATTTAGAGGTTCGGGGTTATGAATTAAAATGGAGCGAAAAAATCGCATCCGATCTCGTGGCCGGCATTGATGTAAACATTGACAGAATAGCCGTTTCTGTTCTAACAAGCCAAGGCAATCTTCTTGAGTCAAGGACCTTTTATTGTCACGAAATGGAGTATGTTAGAAGCAATCGAAGGACGAACATAGCTGGTGAAATGGCAAAGGAGATTATTGAATATTTAGTATCCTGGAACGTTGGTGCATTTGTTTTAGAGAACATCAAATTAAAACAAGATCATGATACTGACCACCGTTTTAACCGATTAGTAAATTCCTATGCAAAAAATAAAATACAAAAAGCGTTAATTTCAAGAAGATTGAAATTTGGGTTTAAAATCAAAAAAGTGAATCCAGCCTATACTTCCGTGATTGGAAGGTTTAAATACTCTGAGATGTACGGACTGTCCGTTCATGAAGCAGCTTCTTTCGTAATCGGAAGGAGAGGCTTGGATTTCGAAGAAAAAATCCCCACAGAATTATTGGAGGAACTTCGTGTTTTGGTCAAACCTTATTTGATTCAAACACTCGGGTCAATGGAAGAATCCGAGAAGAAATCAAATAGCGGCAAACAAATACGCAAATTTCTAGGCAGGATGCTCAAAAATATTGAAACATTTAAGGAAAATCACCATTGGAAATTGTGGAACGTGATCCACAAAACATTGATTTTAAAGAACCATGTTATTCAATTAAAGGAGGTTTAAACCTCGGTTACTAATTCAAATTTTGCGAATGGCTGACCCACAGAGGGAATGGACATTCGCAAATGCCGGCTCTAACAGAGCGCCGCAGGCTGCCTTGGACAGCAGGTTCATGGCGAGGGTTAGACTCCCTTCCTGACGGAATGACGTGGGAATCGTCACGGCAGCCCTTTTTACTTGGTTCGGGGGGCGATTATTCACTATTTGATAACTTTTAATAGTTTTCAATAGATTTTAGTAACCAGGACCAATACAGTCAAAATGAACTTTGAGAAAGGATGATGCCGTTTTTGCTGGACTCTTTCTCAGATGTAAAAAAAGAATTGAAAAAAAAGATGAAAAAGAAATCTTCCGGCCTTCTGCCCTGTTTATCAGAAAATGATAAACAATGTATTCACCTTATAAGAGAACAGACGAGACAACTTAACCAAAACAATCTAACACGGACGCAAGCTTATTTTCAGTTTTACCTTCAGCACCCTGAAATACATTGGGCCCTTCTCGGACATATGGTATCGCGAAACGTCGGATGGAACATGACGGATTTAAAAGGGGAATTGCTGACAAAACTTCTGCCTGAAAGAGATCAGAAAGCTTTTTTTTCCTTTTTGGAACGAGGCAGTTGGTTGATTTTTCAAGATGTGTTTCCTCAATTTTTGGTTTATGACCTGAGTGTGAGGGGTAGCCAAGAAATGTTCCATCTTTTACCTTTTTTTTACACTTCCACCTTCATGGAAACGATGTGGCGTTATTTTTGGCACAGCGGGGATAGCTATACGTTGGCGATTGCGACGGTGATAAACGAACAAAGCTATTTGGAAAAAAGATTGATTCAAAATAATCATTTCAAAAAAACTGTAACCGGTACGGTCAGCTTCAAAATGTATGAATTTTTGCGACTCAATAACATTCTTTTTCCCTACTGTGCAGGGGAAAAAAGGGAGAAAACTTCACTTGCCGGCGCCACCTCACGATATTTCACTTCGCTCCACGAAAGAATTTTATTCGGAAAAAAATTATATTCGCTTCTTTTTCAGCGTGAAAAGATTCTGGAGGGGGTCTTGAAATGGGCGCATGAACACCCTCACACGGGCTCACGGAAAGATTATTGGCCTGATTTGTTTAATGATGTAAATGAATCTTTTCCCCGATCCCTTTATAAGCGACGGGTCAAGAATTGCGTGTTGAGAAAGGGCGCCGAGCGGCTGTACAGCCCGCCTTTAAAATATGCCTGGCCGAATACCCCTCATGAAGAGGCGAAGAGCGGAGATTGGTTTGAGGATTGGCATGTTCTGGATTATATTCATGAAGAAGTCAGTTTGAATGGAGAGATTTTAAATCATTATTGCAAAACCCTTGAAACAATTGAGCTTGCGGTTATGGCGAAGGAAGCCCTTCTGTTACGAGAAGAAGAATAATCATGAACGAGCGGTGGTCCTGACACTGTTCAAATGATGCCAGTGTAGTGTGGAATGAATAAATGCATAAATTGTCAAAAAATCCACCTAACTTTCAAGTGTCCGAAACCAGTTCTTGTTTTCAAAGATCAAACAAAAAATCAGTTGAAAAAGAAGACCACGAGAATAGCCAAAAGACTGTGTAATCCCAGCTTTTCTTAGATGTTTTAGCACCTTTAATCCTTTAAATGTTGATGTTAGTTCATTAGGTAGTTGCTTATTTTGACCCGGGAGGCACCTCTTCTGTATCGTTATGGTGATTCTCGACAAATCAACTATAACAAACGATGAGGTGTTTTTTCATGCCTATTTTTAATGTCAAGACTATATTTCAACTACTCTGAACTTTACAGCCATTTAAACTCATCATATTTTTTAAGGTGCGAAAGTTGAGTTAAGAAAATTTTGAAAAAAAAAAGCGGCCGTAATGATATGGTAGACCAACCCCGGACAGCATTTACAAAGCTTGTCGTTCCTTTGTAAATAGTGGCGCTATAACTTTTTGATTCGAAACTTTAAATTTTTAAATTGAAGAGTTTCTAAATAATAAGGAGGAATGGTAAAATAAAATAGGGTGAAGATGAATGATAAAAAAATCATTACGAGATCGAATTATTGAGACATCGCTCCGATTGTTTGAAGCACAAGGCTTTCACAGGGTCACTGTTGACCAAATTGTTAAAGAGTGTGAATCATCAAAAGGAGGATTTTATCATAATTTTAAATCAAAGGATGAACTGCTTTATGTGATCCATGATCAATTTATTTCCTATGTATTAGAAAAGGGGCAAGCAGCTTGCGAACAGTGGAATACGCCAACCGAGAGGCTCCACAATATCATTAAATCCTTTGTTACCATGATTGATTTGTACAAATCAGAAGTTACTGTTTTCTATCAAGAAAGTTCATATCTGGCTCCTGAATACTTTAAAAAAATAAAGGTAAAAAGAGACCAGTATAAAAAATTAATGTTTAAAGTCATTCAGGATGGGGTCGAGTGTGGGGAGTTTCGTAAAGAACTGCCGGTGCCAATCATTGCGATGGCGGTATTTGGAATGATCAACTGGATTTATAAGTGGTATAATAAAAACGGTCGGTACACAATCGAAGAAATTGCCGATATTTATGCCGATATTATTTTACATTCAATTTTAACAAAGGAAGCAAAGGAAAATCCTGATTTTTCGAAATTTTTTATAAGGTCCTATCCTGAAGATCTTAGTTTGGGAAATAACTTTTTTTAATGCAGTAGTTGGTTTGTCTAACGCATGCAATCTATTTGCGGTAATGGCGGACCAACTAGTCAGTCTTATTGAAATAAAGTATTGACTTTTTTGACTGAATATTGCAAAATAGGAACCAACTAGTCGGTGCTAACTGTTACAAAATTTAATATTTTTATAATGTATCAGGCAAAAATGTTAAAAACGACTATTTTAGCTTTTTTTGATAGCAATTTCGGACCAACTAGTCCGTCTGAATGTGTACCCGATTAAAAGGGAAGTGACAATTACTATTCCAGTCGGACCAACTAGTCCGTCTGTGATGAAAATCCCATTATATAAAAATAATTATGTATTAATCGTTTGGGACCAACTAGTCGGTTTGAAGCTTGAGGGACTGCTTTTATTAGAATTACAGTTTAAAGGAGAAATCAGAGTTTTTTTCGACACATGAAAAGTAAATGAAAAAACAGTAAAGGAGTGTCAATCGATGATAAAAATGCTTGAACTGAGAGAAATGATTAAATTAGTAAATAAATCTTCCATTCAGGAATTTAATTTGAAGAATGGAGGAGTAAGGATTTCGATGAAAAAGCCTCTCCCTAAAATTATTGACCAGCAAATGGTTGAAACTCCACAGGAAATGCTGCAAACCGCCTTAAACGAAGCGGCAGCTACGTTAGAAGAATCTATACCTGCTGAACCGGCAGTAAAAGAGAAGGTCAAAGAGCACCAATTGCACACAATTGTTTCGACTTTTATCGGAGTGTTCTCTTCTTCCATCAAACCAGGTGCAGAACCTTATGTAAAGGTCGGAGACAAAATAACATCCAACAGTATTGTTGGCATGTGCAACATGGAGGCGTTAAAGCTCTCCCATGAGATTCTATCGGATGTAGATGGGGAAATCGTTGAAGTTCTTGTAGAAGAAGGTCAATTGGTGGATTACGGGCAGCCGCTATTTATAGTCATGCCGGAATAAGGGGAGGAATTATTGATGTTTAAGAAAGTACTTATTGCCAATCGGGGAGAAATTGCGGTTCGTGTGATCCGTGCTTGTCGGGAGATGGGGATTCATACTGTTGCCGTCTATTCGGAGGCAGACAAAGAGTCCTTGCATGTAAAAATGGCGGATGAAGCCTATTGCATTGGCCCAACAGCATCGAAAGACAGCTATTTAAATATGACAAATTTGATAAGTGCTGCTTTACTATCGAATGCAGATGCGATTCATCCCGGCTATGGTTTCTTAGCAGAAAATGCAGATTTTGCAGAGTTTTGTACCGAGTGCAATATTACCTTTATTGGACCTGCTGCTGAGGCAATCAATAAGATGGGGGAAAAAGCGGTTGCTAGAGATACGATGAAGCAGGCAGGCGTTCCTACTGTTCCTGGTACAGAGGGGTTAGTCGAGGATCTGGAAGAAGCAGTCAAGGTCGCAAATGGAATCGGTTACCCTGTTATCGTTAAGGCCACTGCTGGCGGCGGCGGAAAGGGAATGAGGGTAGCTAACGATGAAACCGAACTGAGAAAGGCCATCCGGCAAGCGCAGAAAGAAGCTGAAACCGCTTTTGGGAACTCGGGTGTTTATATCGAGAAGTATTTGGAGGAGCCTCGCCATGTAGAAATTCAGATTATTGCAGATAAAATGGGGAATGTCGTTTACCTTGGGGAACGGGATTGCTCAATCCAGCGGCGCCATCAAAAACTAGTTGAAGAAGCTCCATCACCGGCCCTTAATCAAGAACTAAGAGAGCAAATGGGAAATGCAGCCGTCGCAGCAGCTAAATCTGTTAACTATCACGGTGCAGGGACCGTCGAATTCCTTTTGGATAAACATGGACAATTCTTTTTTATGGAGATGAATACCCGCATCCAGGTAGAGCATCCCGTTACGGAGATGATTACAGGGGTCGATTTGATCAGGGAACAGATTACTGTAGCTGCAGGCTATCCACTGTCTTTTCAGCAAAGCGATATAAGGATAAACGGTTGGGCGTTAGAATGCCGGATTAATGCAGAAAATCCGGCAAAGAACTTTATGCCGTCACCAGGTAAGGTTGAAATGTACCTTCCCCCAGGTGGATACGGTGTAAGAGTGGATAGTGCAGTCTATCCGGGTTATCAGATTTCTCCATTTTATGATTCGATGGTGGCAAAAATCATCGTTTGGGGAAAGGACCGTAATGAGGCCATTCAACGGATGAAACGCGCTTTATCAGAGTTTGAGATAAGCGGTATTAAAACAACGATCCCATTCCATCTTCAATTATTAGAGCATGAAGCTTTTGTCAATGGTGATTTCAATACTAAATTTTTAGAATTGCATTCTATCAAAATAGAAGACTAATAAGGAGAGAATGAAAAATGTGGAAGATGCATGAAATTAGAGAAATAATCAACCTTTTTGATGAGTCAGCCCTTCAGGAATTGGAAGTTGATTTGGGGGAAGCTGAATCGAAGATTTCTTTAAAGAAGCAAGAAGGCGCTTTAGCCAGTTTTGTAAAGATAGAACCACCAAAAGCTCAGGTATTGCCTTTAGCTGTTAAAGAAGCTCCAACTCCGGCGGAAAAGGAAATCTCAAAACCTGCATTTCAACCCTTTTCAGTTGAAACGAAACCTGTAAAAGAAGAGCGTCAAAAGCCAATCGATGCAGATGATCCAAGTTTATTTAAGATTGTTTCGCCAATGGTAGGAACATTCTATCAAGCTCCGGGTGTGGATGCAGATCCGTTTGTGAAAATCGGTGATAAAGTCGAGAAATCGACCGTCGTATGCATATTGGAAGCGATGAAGCTATTTAACGAAATTGAAGCAGATGGTAACGGTGAGATTGTTGACGTGTTGGTTGAGAATGGCCAGTTAGTTGAGTATGGTCAGCCGCTCTTCCTTGTGAAAACAGAATAGCATGAAAGCTTGAAGAAGAGAGGGGGATAACGGATGTTAAAAGTTGATCAAAAGCAAGAATTAAGTGAGGAAAACCGGTTATTCAGCGAGTTTCCCGTCCCTACGTATCAAGAGTGGCGCAAAGCAGCGGAAAAGTCATTAAAAGGCGCCTCTTTTGAGGAGAAGCTTGTTTCGAAAACATATGAGGGTATTTCTCTGCAAACGATGTATCGGCAGGAGGATATTGAGGGGCTTTCACACCTATCTTCACTGCCGGGAACAGTTCCTTATGTGCGTGGAACACGCGCATTAGGTTATCAGGAAAAACCTTGGGAGGTATGTCAGGAGCTCGTCTATAGTACAGCTAAAGAATTTAATGAAGCCGCTAAACATGATTTAAACCGCGGCCAGACAATGCTCAACCTTGTTCTCGATCAAGCCTCTGCCTTAGGACAGGATCCGGATCAAGCCCTGCCGGAAAAAGTAGGGAACGGGGGAGTATCGATTAGTTCCTTACAGGATCTAAATCAAGCCTTAGAGGGAATCGACCTTGAACATACTCCACTTCTTATTCAGGCAGGTTGTGCAGGATTACCGATCTATAGCATGCTTGTTAGGCATACTCAACAGAAGGGAATGGATATAAGCAAGCTGCGCGGTTGTGTGGGTATGGATCCGTTAGGAACACTGGTAAAAGAAGGGACGATCCCGTTTTCGCTGCAGAAAGCTTATGAATTAATGGCAGACCTTACCTTATGGGCAAATAATGAAACCCCGGAATTAAAAACAATTCTGGTACAGGGAGATCCTTTCCATAATGCAGGAGCGAATGCTGTTCAAGAGCTGTCATTTGCGCTTGCTTCCGGTGTGGAATATGTTCGTGAAATGCAGGAAAGAGGATTGTCTATTGAAGAGATTGCACCGAAAATGCTCTTTTCCTTCTCGATCGGCTCCAATTTCTTCATGGAGATCGCCAAGCTTCGTGCCGGACGTTTACTTTGGTCTAAAATCATTGATGTGTTTGGGGGAAATGAAGAAGCACAGAAAATGACAATTCATGCCCGGACATCATTCTGGACCAAAACCGTGTACGATCCGTATGTCAATATGCTTCGTGGTACGGCGGAAGCTTTCGCTGCCATTATTGCCGGCGTTGATAGTCTTCATGTCTCGTCTTTTGATGAAGCAGTTCGGCCGGCAGATGAATTTTCGCGCCGAATTTCCAGAAATACGCAAATCATACTGGAAAAAGAAGCACACCTATCGAAGGTGGCGGACCCGGCAGGCGGCTCCTGGTACATTGAATCTTTAACCGATTCTCTTGCTAAACAAGCTTGGGAACAATTCCAGCTTATTGAAGGGAATGGCGGGATGTTTAAGACGCTTGAGAGCGGTTATGTACAAGCCCAAATCAAAGAGATCGCAGACCGGCGTTTTGTGAATATCGGACGGCGCAAAGATAAATTTGTAGGAACGAATATGTATCCAAACTTGAGCGAGCAAAAGCTTTCAGAGCATGAGGGGGATCGGGAATCTGCCTATCAATCCCGATGTTTAGAGGCATGTTCGTCCCGAAAATTAACGGATGGATTGAAAAAGGAAACATTGCTTAATCGATTGAGAACTACTAGAGAAGAAATCGTGGATACCTCACTAAAGGCGGTCCATGCGGGTGTCTCTTTAGGTGAATGGGTTCAGGCTGTCAGCGAATCAGATGAGGCTCCTCCGACAATTCAAGCATTAAATCTGCATCGTGGAGTAGAACGCTTTGAAGTTTTACGGCAAAAAGCTGAAATTTTTAAAGAAAATAACGGCTCCTATCCGAAGGTCTTCCTTGCCAATATAGGGCCGATTCCACAGCACAAAGCGCGGGCAGATTTTGCGAAAGGATTTTTTGAGACGGGCGGCTTTGAAGTGATTTCCAATAACGGATTTGACACCGTAGATCAAGCGGTTCATGCTGCACTGGAATCCGGTGCTTCCGTTGTTGCAATCTGTTCGAATGACGCCGTATATCCCGAACTAGTCCCACTGTTGGCGCGGGAGCTTAAACAGGAAAATCCTGAAATTACCCTGTTCGTAGCAGGGCTTCCAAATTTAGAACATATGGAACTTTATAAACAGGCCGGCGTGGATGAATTTGTCCATTTGCAATCAAATTGTTATAACGTGCTGTTTGACCTTCAACAGCGGAAAGGAATTGGACGATGAGAAGAAATCCGGATTTTACAACGATTACCTATACAGGAAACTCTCAATCTTCCAGCGCAAAGCCAATGGATCATGCTGCTATAGACAATTATAAATGGAAGACGATGGAGCAGATTGATGTAAAGCCAGTTTATGAAAATAAAGACTTGTCTGGGATGGAACATCTTGGGTATGTTGCCGGGATTGCTCCATTTTTGCGTGGGCCATATCCGACAATGTATGTGACAAAGCCATGGACAGTTCGTCAATATGCAGGATTTTCTACAGCCGAAGAAAGCAATGCGTTCTACCGCCGGAATCTGGCTGCAGGGCAGAAAGGGCTTTCAATTGCTTTTGACCTGGCTACACACCGCGGCTATGACTCCGATCATCCTCGTGTAGTCGGGGATGTAGGAAAAGCCGGGGTTGCCGTTGATTCGATTCTGGATATGAAAATTTTGTTTGAGGGCATTCCGTTAGATAAAATGTCTGTTTCGATGACAATGAACGGAGCGGTTCTTCCTATTCTGGCATTCTACATCGTTGCCGCAGAGGAACAGGGTGTTCATCAATCACAGCTGACCGGAACGATTCAAAATGATATTTTAAAAGAATATATGGTACGGAATACGTATATTTATCCTCCTGAAGCTTCGATGCGGATTATCGCTGATATTTTTGCTTACACTTCACAGCACATGCCGAAGTTCAACAGCATTAGTATTTCCGGTTATCACATGCAGGAAGCGGGAGCAACTGCGGATATTGAATTAGGCTATACGCTGGCGGACGGATTGGAATATGTAAGGACCGGATTAAAAGCTGGCATCGATATCGATTCGTTTGCACCACGTTTATCTTTCTTCTGGGCAATCGGGATGAACTATTTTATGGAAGTGGCCAAAATGCGGGCGGCCCGGATGATTTGGGCAAAGCTTATCAAACAGTTTAACCCGAAAAATGAAAAATCGATGGCTTTAAGGACGCACAGTCAAACCTCCGGCTGGAGTCTTACGGAGCAGGATCCGTTCAATAATGTGACAAGAACCTGTATTGAAGCAATGGCAGCGGCATTAGGGCATACCCAATCGCTTCATACGAATGCACTGGATGAGGCGATTGCCCTGCCAACGGACTTTTCAGCCCGGATTGCCCGCAATACCCAATTGTTTTTGCAGGATGAAACAGGGATCTGTAAAGTGGTTGATCCATGGGGAGGATCCTATTATGTAGAATCACTTACCCAGGATTTAGTCAATCGAGCCTGGGCACATATACAGGAGATTGAAGAACTTGGAGGTATGTCGAAGGCAATCGAAACAGGCTTACCAAAGATGCGGATTGAAGAAGCTGCGGCCCGCCGCCAGGCTCAAATTGATTCGGGGAAGGAATCGATCATTGGTGTAAATCAATATCGTTTAGATAAGGAAGATCCGCTTGAAATTCTCGAAGTAGATAATACTGCGGTGCGTGAAGCACAGATTCGGAGATTAGCAGAATTGCGGGCAAACCGTGATGAAGCTGTAGTCAAATTAACACTTGATGCCATTACCAAGGCAGCTGAGACAGGCGAAGGAAATCTATTGGCTTTAGCAATTAAAGCAGCAAGAGCAAGAGCGAGCCTTGGGGAAATTTCTGATGCTTATGAAAAGGCAGTCGGCCGCCATAAGGCTGTCATTCATTCCATAACCGGAGTATACAGTGCGGAATTTGGCGAAGGCGAACAGGTAGCACACGTAAGGAAAATGGCTGATGACTTTGAAAAACGGGAAGGCAGACGCCCAAGGATTATGATTGCCAAAATGGGACAGGACGGACATGACCGCGGGGCAAAGGTCATTGCTACAGCATTTGCTGATTTGAGCTTTGATGTCGATATTGGTCCTTTATTCCAAACACCGGAGGAAACCGCAATGCAAGCTGTAGAAAATGATGTCCATGTTGTAGGGATGAGTTCCTTGGCTGCAGGTCATAAAACATTATTGCCACAGTTAATAGAAGAATTAAGAAAGCTTGGACGTGAAGATATCGTTGTGGTTGTGGGCGGTGTTATTCCGGCACAGGATTATGAATTCCTAAAGGAGAATGGAGCGGCAGCAATTTTTGGACCGGGTACAGTGATACCTTCAGCAGCGCAAAAAGTACTCGAAGAGATCAACCGCCGTCTTGAGGACGAATGATGGATAAAAATGAGAAAAAACCGGAATGGGTACCTGAAGGCGGGGGATCTGAATTCGCTTCTCGTGTGCTGGAAGGGGTTACAGGGGAACATTCTGAACTGCCAGACTGTTTAAATCGTTCAGCACCGCCATCTCCGCCAAAAAGGCGCCGGTTATCTATAAGTGACTATGTTCAGGGGGTACTTTCAAAGAACCGGACAATCATCGCACAAACGATTACTCTGGTTGAAAGTAATAATGCGAAGCATTTGGAAACAGCACAAGAAGTGTTGAAGCAGCTGCTTCCCTACACCGGAAATTCGATACGGATCGGAATTACCGGTGTTCCCGGTGCAGGAAAAAGTACATTAATAGAAGCGTTGGGGACAATGCTTTGTGAGCAAGGGAATTGCGTCGCGGTGCTGGCGGTTGATCCGAGCAGCACGGTTACAGGAGGCAGCATTCTTGGAGACAAGACAAGAATGGACATGCTCTCACGGAATCCAAATGCCTTTATTCGCCCTTCGGCTTCTGGAGGAACCCTTGGCGGGGTAAACCGGAAAAGCAGGGAAACGATGCTTATATGTGAAGCAGCCGGGTTTGATGTCATTATTGTTGAAACCGTGGGGGTTGGGCAAAGTGAAGTAACAGTACGTTCAATGGTTGATTTCTTCTTATTGGTTATGCTGACGGGCGGCGGAGATGAACTTCAAGGGATAAAAAAGGGTGTCATGGAGCTGGCTGATGCGATCCTTGTTAACAAGGCGGATGGAGAAAATAAACAGCGTGCATTAACAGCAAAGGCTGAGTTTAATCGAATTCTACATTATTTACAGCCGATAACAGAAGGATGGTTTCCCCAGGCCTATACATGCTCGGCATTAACGGGTGAAGGGATTGCGGAAATGTGGCAGGTCATTCAAGATTTCCGCAGCAAAACATCTGAATCAGGTATGTTCAGTCAGCGGCGCCGAAAGCAGACCATTGATTGGATGTACACAATGGTAGAGGATTACCTGCGAACAAGCTTCTTTAACCATCCGGAAGTGAGCAGATTTATCCCGGTGATTGAAAAGGCATTGGTAAACGGTGAAATGTCGGCAACCATGGGTGCGCATCAATTATTGAAAACGTTTGAGGATATTAGAACGATATAGAGAGGAAGAAGAAGATGCCGGTTACACCACCAAAGCAAATTGCGCATATCGGGATTGCGGTAAAGGATTTAGAAAAGTCAGTTCAATTTTATACTGAACTGCTTGGATTAACTTTTCTCGGTTATGAAACGGTTGAAAGTGAGAAGGTTCGCACAGCATTCCTCCAAATAGGAGAGACCCGGCTGGAACTTTTAGAAGCAACCAGCCCGGACAGCCCGATTGCCCAGTTTATTGAGAAGAAAGGGGAAGGAATTCATCATATTGCCTTACAAGTGGATAATTCAATCGAACGCTTAGAGTTCCTGAAGGATCAAGGAATCAAGTTAATCAACGAAGTACCAAAACAAGGAGCACACGGCAATTTGGTCGCATTTCTTCACCCGAAATCAACAAACGGGGTATTGCTGGAATTGTGTCAGCCTCAATCACATGACAATCTAACTGAAAAATAGAATTATAAATTGCATTTGCAGAAGATTAATAGAAAGCCGGGTGAGTAACACTATGAGTACCATGTATGAAAAGATAAATGACTTAATGGAAAGAAAGCGTAAGGTAGAACTTGGCGGTGGGGATGATCGAATTGATGCCCAGCATGACCGCGGCAAACTCACAGCCAGAGAACGAATTGACCTGCTGTTGGACGAGGATACATTCGTCGAATTAAATTCGTTTATCCATCATCGTGCAACCAACTTTGGGATGGATAAGATGGAGGCCCCGGGTGAAGGCGTGGTCACTGGCTACGGTAAAATTAATGGCCGTCTTGTTTATGTGTTTTCCCAGGATTTCACCGTGTTCGGGGGAGCACTTGGTGAAATGCATGCACTGAAAATCTCTCGAATGATGGACTTGGCAGCCAAAAACGGTGCACCTGTAATCGGTTTAAACGATTCCGGCGGTGCCCGGATTCAAGAAGGGGTAGTATCCCTTGACGGTTACGGTGACATTTTTTACCGCAATGCGATTTACTCAGGTGTTGTTCCGCAAATCTCTGTTATTCTTGGACCATGTGCCGGCGGCGCTGTTTATTCCCCAGCCATTACAGATTTTGTGTTTATGGTCGAACAGACGAGTAAGATGTTTATTACGGGTCCTAAGGTAATTGAAGCAGTAACGGGTGAAAAAATTTCTGCGGAAAATCTCGGCGGTGCAAAGGTTCACTCCAGTATAAGCGGTGTTGCCCATTTCACAGCAGAGTCTGAACCGGAAGTATTAGATCAGGTAAGAAAGTTAATAAGCTATTTGCCACAAAATAACATGGAAAAACCGCCAGTGATGGAGGCGGAAAAAGATGATGGCTGGAACGATGAATTGGTAGATCTTGTACCGGTTGAAGGTACTAAAGTTTATGATGTGATCAAGGTGATTGAAGAGGTACTTGATGACGGTGACTTTTTCCAGGTTCAAGCGAACTTTGCAAAAAATATTGTTGTCGGTTTCGGAAGAATTGATGGCCACAGTGTTGGGATTATCGCGAATCAGCCGAAAGTGATGGCAGGAGGTTTAGATATTAACTCTTCCGATAAATTGTCCAGATTTATCCGCTTCTGTGATTCTTTTAATATTCCATTAATTACATTTGAAGATGTTACGGGATTTTTTCCAGGGGTAAATCAGGAGCACGGCGGCATTATCCGACACGGAGCAAAAATCCTTTACGCTTATTCGGAAGCGACCGTTCCGAAGATTACCGTCATTCTAAGAAAAGCATACGGCGGTGCCTATGTTGCCTTGAATTCAAAAGCAATTGGAGCAGATGTGGTTTACGCCTGGCCGAATGCTGAGATTGCCGTTATGGGACCAGCGGGGGCGGCGAATATTATTTTTGCAAAAGAGATTGACCAAAGCGAAGATCAAGCCGCAACCAGAGCCCAAAAAATCGAAGAATACCGCGACAAGTTTTCAAATCCTTATGTAGCTGCCTCAAGGGGAATGGTTGATGATGTCATTGATCCGCGTGAGACACGGAAGAAGCTTAAGGAATCTTTGGAAATGCTCCGTAATAAGAAAGAAACAAGACCAATGAAGAAGCATGGGAATATCCCATTGTAAATGGATTCTAAAGTCCTGGTATACATTTGAGAGTCTCGGAGACTTTTATCTTTTAAAAAGAAATTACTTTTTAAAAAGGAAGACACTAAACCAATGTTAGTGTCTTCTTTGTGCGCTAGGAGCGCTTCGGTCTAATAGGTGGAAGACCCTAATGAATTTGTGAATGAAGATAAAAAGGTTTACTATACTTCTGAGGAAATTGATTCATTAGGATCCTTTGAAGAATTTGAAGGAGTTAAAGTTGTACTTCCATGTTCTGAGGCATATAAAAAGTTATTAAAACTACCACAAGAGGAGTACTCTGTTGAAAAAGGTAATCCAATAAGTGATTTCTTTGTTTCCTAAGTACTTATACAAGGAAGTACAATCGTAGGTTATCTAATTGGGCAATATTATAATCAACAAAATGACACTAAATTGTATTCAGTTAAATCAAATGAAATTTCTAATTTCCTAGATAAAAACCCGGTAGTAAAACAATCAGGTTTTATTAATGCTCGGCTGGGTTTAAGAACAAACAAAACTACTTATGAAAAAACATACTATTTGAAAAGCTGTTTAACCAATCTATCTTTTAGGGATATTCCAAATCTCACCTCAAAGATAGATAATATTAATGATTTTTTTAATACAATTCAATGAACTTTCTTATTGTTTTCATTCTTAAAACTTGTTACTACACTCTTTGGAACAAGACTTGTATTTAGCAAGAACAATGGTGGGAGACTTATGGGATAAAAGGCTTGCTCTAATCACGTTTTTTTATTTAGTGATTTGTCCCTCTGATACCAGAACTAGAACTATATTCGCATTTACTAGAGAAGGTTACGATGTGACCTTCTCTTTTTATGTCCGCTTGGCAATGGGAATAAATAAAATTATTAGAAAACAAGGGTGTCAAAATAAATATTTATGATAAAAATTGAATTATTAGAAATAGCTTTCCATATTTTATCCTCTTGGTCCTACAAATTAAAATGATTTCCTAATATTTGGGTTATCAAAATATGAAAAAGTTCACCACTAAGTAAGTGTGCTATTTATATTTTTTTAAATATTTACAAATTCTTAAGATAATATTAATTGAATTATTGATTTTTTTATGCATATGGTAATGGTGAAACAAAGCCTCAACCCTTGCAGAATCTGGGTTAAGGACATGGTTTTTGTTGTTCACAAGGCCTTGTGGAAGGACTTCTCACTTTTCTTTTTGATAGCTTAGAACTATAATTATAGTAGAAATTTTTTAATTCTATAAAAAATAGTGTTATACTATAATCAATCATATTAAAATTGTTGCAGAATGGTGTATAACTTTGTCGTATCCTGGCTTGCATTGACACCTAAGCAGGAGCGCCTACCTTCTTTTTAAAAATCATAGGGGATAAGGATGGGGAAAATGAGTAACAGTCAAACTAGTACAGACGTTATCTTAATTGGTGCCGGTATTATGAGTGCGACTTTGGGAACATTGCTGAAAGAATTAGTACCGGACTTAAAAATTACAGTATTTGAGAAGCTCGCAAACGCAGGAGAGGAAAGCTCTAACGTATGGAATAATGCTGGAACGGGGCATTCAGCACTGTGCGAGCTTAACTACACCGTTGAAAAACCGGACGGATCCATAGATATTAACAAAGCTATAAAAATTAATGAGCAGTTTCAGGTTTCAAGGCAGTTTTGGTCTTATCTTGTAAACAGAAATCTGATACGTAATCCGCAGGACTTTATCAAGCCACTGCCACATATGAGTTTAGTACAAGGGGAAAAAAATGTAACGTTTTTGAAAAAACGTTTTGAAGCGCTTTCGAACAATCCATTGTTTCAAGGGATGGAATTTTCCGATGACCCAGGAAAACTGATGGAATGGATTCCACTTATTATGAAAGACCGTACATCGAATGAGCCTATAGCAGCAACAAAAACTGACTCTGGAACGGATGTTAACTTTGGCGCTTTAACGTGCATGCTTTTTGACCATTTAAAAAATAAAAACGTTGATATCAACTATAAACATAAAGTTGATGATATTAAACGTACTAGCGGCGGCTTATGGGAATTGAAAGTGCGAAACGAAAGCGGTCAAGTCGAACGTCATACTGCAAAATTCGTCTTTATCGGCGGCGGTGGCGGGTCCTTGCCTTTGCTTCAAAAAACTGGTATTCCTGAAAGTAAACATATTGGAGGATTCCCAGTAAGCGGACTATTCTTAGTATGTAACAATCCAGAGGTAATAGAGCAGCATCATGCAAAAGTATACGGCAAAGCTAAAGTTGGTGCTCCTCCAATGTCTGTTCCGCATCTTGACACGCGATTTATCAATAACAAAAAATCATTGCTCTTTGGACCGTTTGCCGGATTCTCACCAAAATTCTTAAAAACAGGTTCAAATATGGATTTAATTGGTTCCGTAAAACCGAATAATGTCATAACTATGTTAGCGGCAGGTGCAAAAAACATTCCTTTAACAAAATACCTGATCCAACAACTTATGTTATCGAAAGAACAGCGTATAGAAGAGTTACGCGAGTTTATTCCAACCGCCAAAAACGAGGATTGGGATATCGTGGTAGCGGGCCAACGTGTACAAGTTATTAAAGATACAGAAACTGGCGGCAAAGGAACGCTTCAATTTGGTACGGAAGTTGTGAGTGCAGCTGATGGCTCGATCGCTGCATTGCTCGGCGCTTCACCTGGTGCTTCTACCGCTGTTTCCGTCATGCTTAATGTAATCAAAAAGTGCTTCCCGGAACATCTAAAAGCGTGGGAACCGAAAATAAAAGAAATGATTCCGTCTTATGGCGTATCACTATTGGAAAACCCAGAGCTTATCCAAGAAATTCATACTTCAACTGAGCGAGCGCTTGGTCTAAGAGAAACCTTGCCGGTACAGATGGAGGACCGAAGCGAATTATTGGTAGGTACGGGTGTTTAAAGCTATAACCGATAATGAAACGACTTAAAGATTCAGGCGTATATATTATCATAGAATACGAGTTCTACTATTCTATTGAAAAAGGGCTTCTCACTCTGTGGGAAACCCTTTTTCTATTTTGATTAGGAGAAAAACGATGCGAATATATAGTATGGTCTATAGTTACCATATTGTAGTAATTTTAAAAGTAAGAAACCATCGAATGTGTTTTTACTGATTACAAAGGAGAAGCTTAGTATGAGTAGGACACCCTTAAGAGGGAATTAAGTTGTTTTTATTCATATTAATGAAGGAGTTAAAAATGGATAAACTAGGTAAAAGTAAAATTAAGAAAAGGGGATAAGATAATCCATGGAAGAAGTAAGCTTAGAAGAATTTATCAGCAGCCTTGATCCATCCTATCGAGCGGTATTTGACCTTTTGGAAGATAAAACCTTAATAAATTTTGCAAAAAGTATTATTCCCATTATGAAAGATAAAGGGATAACTGCCGAAACCATCTTATTTGATGAAGAAATTAAGGATCAAATTGACACAATCATTGACGGCAACGCTGATAAACTTCTTGCCATTGAAACATTACTTAAAGGACTTGAATACCTAGAAAGTTCCTTAGAATCTTTTAAAAGTAAGGAAAGTATTTCTAAGCTTGAAGATACAGCACCTAAAATGGTGACATATTATATGATTCACTATATTCTTTCAAAAAAATCAAATAAAAACATTCTATAATGCTAGATCAAATCGATTGCATATTGGCAGCTGTTGTTTGCAGCACCAATTTGCAAATGCCAATCTGATGAATAAACTTTGAAACTATCAATACTAAGAAAGTAATGCACTTCAGTGGGATTCCGCTACCAATGATGATTCATCGGGTCTTTGTCCATTCTGCAGGTCAGCAATTGTCAACCCAAAGTCCATTTGCAGATGGGGATAATCTTTAAATTTAGCCCAATCTCCGCCCCATGTAAACCCTACTGACTTTGCGATTTCCACTACCTCGGTCCAGTCGGTCCTTCCATTTTTATTGCCATCATATTTCCTATCCCAAATGACATTTCCAGAAGGGGTCTTAAGTGCAAAATCAACAGCAAGTCCATAATTATGATAGGATTCTCCTCCTTGTGCATTGGTGACAATAGTTCCCTGTGTGGTACGTCCTTGTTCATAAAGGCGGTTCTGCTCCTCCACACTGCGGAAGCCATTTGTAATCACGACAACAATGCCTTTTTTTGCTGCCTGTTGGATCAGTCGGTTGCTTCGCTCCTTGACAACCGGATCAAGGTCGGTTGGTAAAGGCACAGCTTGATTTTTGTTTGTGTCATTAGCAGGAGTAGGGTCCTTGTAAAATAATATGAAAATAGTGACTAGCCCGAGACTAATTAGAAAAAATGATAGTCTGTTCCATTTTCGTTTCCTTTTCCGTTTCATGTGGCACATTCCTCTCGTCTTATGAAAATCCCTTTATTTTGTAAGACAACAAATCGAGACTCATCGTTATAAGAATACTATTTAAGCCAGACATATTTTAGGTGAATGGGAAGCCTGGCTTTAGGTGCACTTCCTGTTTAATAAGGAGTTCCGAATAATGCTCCGGATTGTAAAGTTTCCATCATAACTTAATATACTATCTAATTTTACACCATTTAAGCTTTTCGTCATCATGGTTATCTCCTTTTTTAATGCAAGACATTAGTAAGGATAAACCTTTAGTAATTCTTAAATACTATAAAACTTAAAAAAGGTCATTAATGTTATTTACAAGTGTGACTGTATAGAGTGAAAAAATGGTGAAAAATAACATAATGGAATTTATGAACTTTGGTTTATGAAAAGGCTTGGATAGTATTAAAAATAGCCCCCATCCATCATGGTTGGGGGCTTCATAGAAGGAGATAAACTGATGTGGGGTGAAAAATTCATGAAAGCATTTCTGCTGCGATTAGCTTATACGATTCAATGCGGTCCTTTGGAGAGTGTGTAATCGTCACGATCATGATTTCATCCGCTTTATATTTAGCTTGTAACTGGATAAGTTTCTTACTTACTTCCTTCGGATTCCCAATGATCATATGTTGCTTCATTTTTGCTAATTGTTCTTTTTCTTTTTCGTTCAGTTCGTATTTCTTCGCTTCTTGGATAGAAGGAACAGATTGCCCTTCACCTTTTTCTTTTTGCAATGCCCAGAAAAGGGAACTTAAAGCAATTTCATCTGCTTTTTCAGCAGTTTCCGCACAAATCACGGAAACAGTTACCAATACTTGAGGAAATTGCCCGTTTTTCTTGGGTTGAAAGGCATCTAGATACTGCTGGATGATCGCTGCTCCGTCCTGCTCGCTCATGAACTGCCCAAATGCATATGGCACGCCATTTTCAGCAGCAAGCAAAGCACTTTTTTTACTTGTTCCAAGTATCCACGGCATCGGTGTATCTTGCGGGATTGGCGAGGCCGTCACTTTTGAATACTCGTGATCATCAGGAAAATCATGATTGATAAAATGAAGCAGGTCTTCTACTTTGGTTGGCATTTTCCATACCTGTTGTAAAAAATTATCGGATAAAGCGTTAGTTGCTTCAGCTGACCCACCCGGTGCACGCCCTAATCCGATATCAATGCGATTCGGATACAATGTAGCCAGCATATTAAATACTTCAGCCACTTTATATGGTTTATAATGCGGCAATAATACAGCCCCGGAGCCGATGCGAATCCGTTTTGTATGCGCTCCAATATAGCTAATCATCACTTCAGGTGCAGAACAGGCGAGTCCCGGTAAATCATGATGTTCTGCAATCCAATACCTTGTGAATCCAAGCGCTTCTCCGGCTTGAGCTAACTTCATCGATTCATGGAGCGCTTCGTTAGCTGTTTGATTGGAAGAGATTGGCGCTTGATCCAATATGCTTAATTTCACCACACCATGCCTTCTTTCTTATTTCTTGGCTTCAAGCAAACATAAATTAAAATCTCCAACTTGGCCTTTTTCATATAAGTTCGTTACAGAAGTGGAATAATGCTGAATACTTCCTCTAAATGCTAAGCCAGTTTCGGGAACTTTTACATCAAAGCTTCCTCCGTATAACAGTGTTGTAACGTCATGATATTCTTCACTGGTCACTTTAAAATGAATAGAGATTTTAAGCAAACCGTTCTCTGTCTCTTCTTTATAATCGTCTACCTGAATCGGTGTATCATTTAAGATTACTTCTCTTACCAAAAAATCGTCCCCTTTTTATGTTTATATAGAAATAATATCATTTGAATCCACCATTCTTCCATCCACCAGTATCGTACTCTCGGCAAGCGTCTTTTTCCTCTACCTACTATGTACATCAAATTCTCATTTCATAATCACGGGGACGGTTCTTGTGCGTACTTTTGTCGAAAAGTTAGCGCAAGAACCGTCCCCGTGAAGCGTGAAGTGACGATTTTTTTATGAAGAAAAAGCTAATCAATCATTCAGGATGCCGAGGCATTTGAGAATTGGTCCGTTCTTTGGAATATTCATGATAAAATTTTTTGCTCTCTGTGGGAAAATGCCTATTGTCACATACCAATACCAAAACAAATCACTTTTTTGTTTTCCAATGGTTCCGTCCATTATCATTCCAGGTACGATCAGATCATCTGGCAGTCCTTTTATGGAATAGGATTGCTTTGTTTTTAAATCCATCAAAATAACCGAGTCATCGAGGACACTCGTTACCTCATATATGCCGCCCAATTTAATAGGACATTGGTTAAATTGCTGATTGACTTTTTCAAAATCTTGTGAGGGATTATAGTCTTCGTGGTGAATTCGGGGATAGTCCCTGAGAAAGAGGGAATTCAGCAGTTTTTCACATTTTTGCAGTTCGGGAAAAGCGATCAAGGCATATTCTTCAACGGCGGGATACCAAGAGGTACCTGCTTGTTTATCAAGCCAACGGACAAACTTCAATAATTGTCCAATAAAATTTTCCGTTTCGTTGTTATTGGGTGAAATATTCATTGTATGGGGATAAAAAGTAAAGATCAATTCTTCCCAAAAAGAAGGCTGGCATTGTTTCCAAGAGGATGGGCAGTTATCTTCCAAACATTCTGACATAAACTTTGCTATAATTCGGAGAAACTCGTTGCGGGCTTGATCAAAGGGTTTTAGCCGTTTGTAGGTAATGAAATCCTTTCCGTAATATTCGAATAACCCTCGGTGCCTCATGTCAAATTCCGAGCTTGTCGCCAGGTCCCTTAACATTTGTTGGTGTTCCTCGGGACTGTTAAACGGGATCATTCGAACGCTGATCTGTGGCATCATTTCAGGACCAATACTTCTTGTTTTTTTCTTCATAAAACCTATCAACCTGCTTTCTATTCATTTTTAGGAGATGTATAAGTAATGCGGAGACTATTTGTATTATACCGTTGAATGAGGGAATTTTACCGAGATAATTGTTTATATTTTGTGAATTTTTTGACATAAGTCTCCTGGAAGTTAGCTAGTGGTTCAGCATACGCTGATCTGGAAGAGGAGTTGGTATTAAGTAAAAGGCTAAGCAAAGAACTCCACTGGGGAGAAATCATACATAAAGGAAACAGAGGATTATTATATATTTAAAATCATGATCCTTATCAAGTTGTTTCATTTCGCAAAATATTCACAATTATGATATATTAATAGTAACAATAGTGAAAATAAAATGTGAAGGGTGCATTGACGTCAGGTAATAGGTATTGCTTCGATATCCTGCTTCTTACACATGAAATAAATGGCGGGAATGATCGCTGGTATATAAAATGCTCAGATATTCTCCCCCATGAAACGGATTGTACCTATTTAGGTATGGCAACCGTTTTATGGGGGTTTTTTGTTTACAGGGGGGACTTAGATTGTCGGAAAAAGTGAATGTTCTTATAAATGGAACAACACATCAAGTAGAACAAGGAACACGTATTTTAGATTATCTTCTTTCACAGGAGGTCCAGCATCCACATATTTGTTATTCAGAAATTCTTGGTCCGGTTCAAAGCTGTGATACATGTATGTGTGAAGTAAATGGCAGCATTATGCGCGCCTGTTCTACTGTAATAGAGGATGGTATGAATATTCTAACCGCTTCTGAACTTGCAAAGAAGGCGCAGGATGAAGCGATGGACCGGATTTTAGAAAACCATTTATTATATTGTACGGTTTGTGATAATAACAACGGTAATTGCCGTGTCCATAATACAGCTGAAATGATGGGAGTGGAGCATCAAACACGTCCGCATCGTTCAAAAGGTTTTGAAGTGGATATGTCACATCCGTTTTATCGCTACGATCCTGATCAATGCATCTTGTGCGGCCGCTGTGTTGAAACATGCCAGGACTTGCAGGTAAATGAAACATTGACAATTAACTAGGAAAGCCAGCAGCCACGTGTATTGTGGGATGGCGGAAAAAGTATTAATGAATCCTCCTGTGTTTCATGTGGACAGTGTGTCACCGTTTGTCCTTGCAATGCATTGATGGAAAAATCAATGCTTGGTAATGCGGGAATCATGACGGGGATCAAGGATGACTTACTGACTCCAATGATAGATCTTGTGAAAGCGGTAGAACCTGATTACCAAACCATCTTTGCCGTTTCTGAAGTTGAAGCTGCCATGCGTGATACACGTACGAAAAAAACAAAAACGGTTTGTACCTTCTGCGGCGTAGGCTGCACCTTCGAAGTTTGGACAAAAGATCATGAAATTTTAAAAATTGAACCATCTGAATACGCACCCGTAAACAGTGTTTCTACATGTGTGAAAGGAAAATTCGGCTGGGATTTCGTCAATTCACCAGAACGGATTACATCGCCATTAATTCGGAAAGGCGATGTATTTGTTGAAGCATCTTGGGAAGAAGCATTGGGGCTTGTTGCGGAGAAATTAGGTGCGATTAAAGAAACTTATGGAAGCGATTCCTTAGGATTTATCTCTTCTTCTAAAATTACAAATGAAGAGAACTACTTAGTTCAAAAGCTGTCCCGTCAAGTATTTGGCACAAACAACGTGGACAATTGCTCCCGTTATTGCCAATCTCCCGCTTCTTGGGGCTTGCAGCAAACAGGCGGAATCGGCGGCGACTCGGCATCCATTACAGACATCGCCGGTGCTGGACTTGTGATACTTGTTGGATGTGCGCCTGCAGAGGGACACCCTGTCCTTGCATCCCGCATTAAGCGTGCGCACAAGCTTCATGGCCAAAAATTAATAACCGTTGACGTTCGCAAACATGAAATGGCAGACCGTGCTGATTTATTTGTTCGTCCAAAACAAGGAACTGACTATGTATGGCTGTCTGCTGTTACAAATTACATGATTGACCAAGGTTGGCACGAAGAAGCGTTCGTCCGCAATCATGTCAACCAATATGATGAATTTGTAAAAATGATCTCACCGTATACGCTGGAAGAAGCGGAGAAGATTACTGGCATTACCAAAGAGAACTTAATCCAAATCGCCGAAATGATTCGTGATGCCGATGGCACAGCTATTTGCTGGGGTATGGGTGTTACGCAAAACATTGCCGGTTCTTATACATCTGTTGCCATTGCCAATCTTCTTCTTGCAACAGGAAACATGATGCGCAGGGGTGCAGGTGCGTTTCCGCTGCGCGGACATAACAACGTACAAGGTGCGAGCGACATGGGAACAATGCCAAATATTTTCCCTGGATATCAGCAGGTAACGAACGAAGAAGCTCGTGCGAAGTTTGAAAAGGCTTATGGTGTAACGATTCCAGCCAAGCCTGGTCTTGATAATATTCAAATGCTCGAAGCAATCGACAAAGGCGAATTGAAAGCCATGTATATTGTTGGTGAAGATATGGCATGGGTAGATGCTGATTCCAACCATACACAAGACATGCTTTCTAAGCTTGATTTCCTTGTGGTCCAAGAAATCTTCTTAACAACAACGGCTCAATTCGCAGACGTCATTTTACCAGGGGCGCCTTCCCTTGAAAAAGAAGGGACATTTACCAATACTGAACGGCGTGTACAGCGTTTATACCAGGCATTAGAGCTAACAGGTAACAGCAAGCCGGACTGGTGGATTCTTCAACAGGTTGCAAAAAGAATGGGCTTTCATTGGAATTACAATCATCCAAGTGAAATCTTTGCTGAAATGTCTTGCTTAACACCATTCTTTACACATTGTAACTACGATGTACTTGAAGGCTGGAACAGTTTCACTTGGGGTTCCCCAAACGGAACAGATACTCCAGTGTTATACTTGGACGGCTTTAACTTCCCTGACAAAAAAGCTCGGTTTGGTTTATTTGACTATGTTCCTCCGGTAGAATTCCCGGAAGAATTTGACCTGTCGCTTGATAACGGACGTTTGCTTGAGCACTTCCATGAAGGAAATTTGACCCATAGGTCAGAAGGGCTTCAATACAAATTCCCGAAAGTATTTGTTGAAGTATCACCTGAGCTTGCGAAAGACCGCGGTGTGAAGGATGGATCGCTTGTCCGTCTCGTATCGCCATATGGTGCCGTGCGTCTTTCGGTTCTTGTAACAGACAGAGTCGAAGGCAAAACAGTGTATGTACCGATGCACTCCTCAAGCCACGAGAGCGCTGTTAACTTATTGACAGGCGGTGCAGTGGATGTGGCGACACATACACCTGCTTATAAACAGACAAAAATTCGGATGGAAGTGCTTACTATAGAGGGGGAAAATCCACTTCCAAAATTCAACCCGCGCAACGCAACACGAACACCGCAACTGGGTCTTGAAATTTACCGCAAATGGGAACGAGGAGATTATATGCCAATCGCCAGTGTGAACGAACATGTACAGCCTGGTCTGTATGACAGGAGGAACGCATAATGGCAAAGCCAATTAAATTGATTAAAAAAGTCGAGTTCACTGAAGAACAAAAAAAGTCACAATCCTTGGAAAGCCTTATTTCTGAGGTTGCCCAAAATAAAGATTCCTTGCTCGACACGCTTCAGCTAGTACAGGAGCTGCACAACAGCGGCATTTTAGAGGCACTTAACAGCCTTGTTAAAGCGAAAGAGGAAGTGGCAAAAATCGCTGTTGGCCAAATGATGCGGGAGCCCGTTGCGAATATTATTAATAATGCAATGGCAGCAGGAGGAGCATTGACTGCTCTGGAGCCTGAGACGACAAAGAAGCTAATGGGAAGCGTTGCGAAAGGATTGGAAAAAGCAGAGCAAGGGCTGCAATCGAATTCAAAAGTTGGAATCCTGGACCTATTAAAGGTATTGAACGATCCAGATATTAACCGTGCAATCGGATTCGGTTTAAATCTCCTAAAGGGTATCGGTGAGGGCTTAAAGGAATAGAAGCTGCGGAAATCCATTTGTCTTTGCAAGAATAATGGATTTCCTTGATTTAATAGAAACTATTCTGAGATGAAGGTAAGGGGAAGCAGACAATGGGCAAAAATTTGGAACATCAATTTAGTATGCTTGTTCGGGAAATTAGAAAGGAATATGTTGGAAATGGTCCAAAAGAAATTAGTACCCGATTTATGGGAAACTGGGCCGTTAGCGAAATGAAAGGAAACCTGACTAATGTTGAGAAGTTTATGATTAACTCTGAACAAGGCAAGCAAATGGTGCATGAGGCTCGGACGAAGATGGTAAAGGAAATCTATAAAAGGACAGAGGTGCTGGAAAAATTCGAGGCTTTAATCGGGGCAAAAGTATTGCGGCTTTTTTCAGATATTAATATTGATGAAGATATTGCAATGACAGTTTTTGTCTTCGATCAAACAGTTGATCTAAATGCAAAATAAGTTTACAAGGGAGACGGGAACTATGGATCAGCAAATGCAGGTAACCAATCAAGTGCTGCGTTATGAAAATGGAGTGGTTCAACTTGTAGAGGATGTAATCGTAACAGAGTATCCGATTACGATTATTTTAAATGGCCAAGAATTCGCAACCCTTGTATGCAGTCCAGAACATATTGAAGAGCTAGTAGTCGGATTTTTGGCATCAGAGGGTGTTATTAGCCGCTATGAGGACATAAAGGAACTTCAGGTTATAGAAACAATAGGAAAAGCCATTGTTATGACACATCGAGTGAATAAATTCAATGAAATGTTCCACTCCAAGCGATATGTGACATCATGCTGCGGAAAGAGCCGCCAAAGTTTTTATTTTTATAATGATGCAAGAACAGTGAAGCCGCTTGAAACGAAAAACAAAGTGCTTTCGATAGAGGATTGCTTCCGTCTCATGGAGATGATGCAGAAATCTTCGACAATTTTTCAAGATACGGGTGGTGTTCATAATGCAGCATTATGTGATCAGAATGGAATTGTTGTGGCGAGAACAGACATTGGCAGACATAATGCATTGGATAAAATATATGGATACTGTCTCAGAAACTCCATTTCAATAGAGGATAAAGTGATCGTGTTTAGCGGTCGTATTTCCTCAGAGGTATTATTAAAGGTAGCAAAAATTAAATGCGGTGTGGTTCTTTCAAAATCTGCACCTACTGAACTGGCATTGCGCTTAGCAAACGAACTTGGTATTACTGCTGTTGGCTTTATCCGTAAAAAAGCATTAAATATTTATACCAATCCAGAACGAATTATTAAAACTGGATTAGCTAAATAACTGAATAACAAAGAAGATAGTACAGCGTGGCTGCTACACGAGTTAACAAAAAATGACGAAAGAAATGCAATTATCAATATTACAGCAAATTCTATCAAGAAACTGGAAAATACAACAGTTAGCCTTGGAAAAAGTGATCAATCACATAAGACTGTTCAAATCGAGTTAATATAATTAATTTTCTAGCACTCAATTTTCAATGATATAAAGATCAGGTCAGTCCCACGGCAAATTAATACTTTAATCCGGTGGAGGACTGACCATAATCCTCTTTTTTCATATGTATGGCTCGTTTACAAATGTTTTACTTTTTGAATTAGTTGTTCCCATTGGAGATTCTCCGGCGCTAAGGGAGGGCTATAGAGAAATCCTTGCACGTGAGTACACTGTTTCTTTTGCAAAACATTCCTTTGCACCATAGTTTCTACTCCTTCTGCAATCACATCAAGCTGCAAGTGCTTCGCCATTGAAATGATGGTGGATACAATCGTATCATCCTGCTCATCTTCTGCGAGATCGCGGATAAAATATTGGTCAATTTTCAGGCGGTCAATCGGTAGGTGTTTTAAGTAAGGGAAGAATACCGCGTTCCAAAATCATCAATAGCAATTTTACATCCTAACCGTTTGAGGTCTTGCAAGGTTTTTGATACGTGTTCCATATTCATCGTCATGCTTTCTGTAATCTCAAGTTCCAAATTTTCGGGGGGTAATCCTGTTTCAAGCAATATCTCTTGCACCGTTCCGATTAAGTCTTGAGAATAAAATTGGCGAGTGGACAGGTTCACAGCGATGCCAAGGGATGAAAGCCCTTGATCGTGCCATTCTTTTAATTGTCTGCATGCGGTCCGAAGCACCCATTCACCGATTGGGATAATAAGCCCTGTGTTTTCGGCAATGGGGATAAATTGGGATGGAGAAATTGAGCCATAGCTTGGATGATCCCAACGAAGCAACGCTTCCAACCCTTGAATTTGCCCGGTTACAATATTGACCTGAGGATGATAGACCACACGGAGTTCGTTTTTTTGCAAAGCATGATGCAAATGGTTCTCCAAAACCAGACGATCGAATGCTTTGCCATCCATTGATGGCTGATACATTTGAAAAGGAACATTTTGTTGTTGTGCTTCCATGAGCGCCATATTCGCGTGCTTTAAAAGCTCGTCCCCCACATTTCCATGGTTGGGACACAAAGCGCCACCTATGGTTACCGACACGTTTAGGAGGAAATTCTCTACTTGCAATGGTTCGTTGATTTGGTTTTGAATCCACTTGCATACTGAGACCAGCTCGTCTTCTTGATTTAAATTAGGGTTTTTAGCAGTTTCTTTAAATGCATCTATTTATGGACAAATAGGTGATTTTACTGTAAAATTAAATAGAAACATATGTTTGTTTTAGTATTTGTTTTTTAAGCTTTATTTTCAAAAACCGGCTTACAGCCAAAACTTTCCTTTAGAACTCATACATGATCTTCATCACTTTTATGAGCAATTTTACCTCATGAGTACCTTAAATTTAATAGGATTGGAGGGAGGATGAGATGCTTCAAACGTATCAAACAAAACTAGGCAATATCCCAATCATTCATAATCTGACATCGGATATGTATCTTTCAGAATATGGCCACTTTTTCGGTATGCTCGAACAGAAATTATTTGTTCAATCCCACAGTAAAGGAATTTCAACCACTTCCCTGAAAAAGACTTTTTCCAAACAATACGGGTTAACCGCCAGACAATTCAACTCCCTGAGGATGCAACTGGATGGAAAGATCTCCTCTATTCTTGAAAAAAGGAAACTTGATATTCAAGATTTAGAATCTAAAATTGCCTGTTTACAAAAAATTATCCTCAAGAAGAGCATACAAAAAGAGAAGCTTCTTCAAAAACTTCTACGAATTCCTCAAACTAGTCAGGACTTCTCTAAACAAAGAAAAAAATACCATAATATAAAATTTTACTTTCACCAAAAAAAGCGGAGGCTCCGAAATTTACAGCACAAATTAGATAAATTGAAAACAGATGAGAAGAATCATAAGGTTCGGATCTGTTTTGGCTCTAAGAAGCTATTTCATAAGCAATTTCACTTAAAAGAAAATAAATATGAGAATCATGAACAGTGGAAGGAAGAATGGGTCGAGGCAAGAAGCTCCCAATTTTTAGTGGTTGGATCTAAGGATGAAACGTTTGGAAATCAATCGGCCACATACGATTTGAACAATATCTTAAGACTGCGGGTGGCCGATCATTTTATTTCAAAATATGGTAAATATATCACTTTTCCGGAAGTAATATTCCCCTATGGACAAGAAATCATAGATAAGGCAAAGGTTTCTTATATGGGCTATACCCAAAATGGCAAACCGCAAAAATATTATTCCTCCATTACCTATCGTTTTGTAAAGCAGAGAAAAGGATGGTATCTATACGCAACCGTTGAAAAAGAGACTCCCAAAATAGGAACATCCAACTTAAATGGATTGATTGGAATCGACCTAAATGCAGGATTTTTGTCTCTTTGTGAAATTGACCGATTTGGCAACCCGATTAAAAGCTGGAATCTGGACGTTCCGATGTACTGCCGGAGAAAAGAACAGGTAGAGGCTTCTTTAAGTGATGCGTTAAAAGAGATTCTAGACTATGCTGTTTTCGTACAAAAAGATGTTGTCATCGAGAAATTAGAATTCTCCAAAAAGAAAGCCAGTTTAAGAGAAACGGGGCCAAAATACGCACGGATGCTTTCTGGTTTTGCTTATTCCTCCTTTAAACAATTAATTGAAGCCAAAGGAAAGAAAGCGGGAGTAAGGATCAGAAAAGTAAACCCTGCTTATACAAGCCAAATAGGGCAGATGAAATTTATGGCGCGTTATGGCTTAAGTTCCCATAGTTCCTCTGCCTGCGTGATAGCAAGAAGAGGCTACTTTTTTAAAACAGAAAAACCAAAATATGATTCCGTGCTGTCATTCCCCCAAAAATTTGATAAGCAAAAGTCCAATTTCAGTAATTGGCGGTCGATTACACGGCATTTAAAGAAACAATATTCCTTCCAAGACAAAATTGAACTATTAAAGGCAGATGCTTGACAAAAAACAAGAGAATTGGAGCAACGCTTCCTATTTACCTGCAAGGAAGAATAGGACCACGTACTCCAATTTGAATGGTTATTCGTAAAACCAGCGTGGCTAACAGCCAATCTAGAGTATCTTATTGATATCCTGTGACGTGGATCTCATCGTAAGGATGAAGGAAATGTCACTGTGACGGAAACGATAAAGTTTGGAATGGCCGATAGACTCTTCCAAACGGATGTATCCATTCTAGAATTAGGGCGTGATTCCCTAACGCGATTCGCAAAAAGCTCTGTTCGTTTTGCGTGCTAAAGAATATTTCTTTAGATCATATATATACTTTTGTATATAAATGTATATAAATTTAAGAACGGTAATTAACAAGACGTAAAGTACACGATGCGCTCCTTCGTTGAGGTCGGGTAAATAGGCGCCAGCACAAACAATCCAATTCCAATTTGGATCTTTTTCCACATAGGTAATTTTTAGTACATGCACACTGGGTTTGTCGGGCAATGGTCATGCATAGGTGACAAACCCCCCGCCATGGTTGGCGGCTTTCACGACTTCTTGCGTAGAATAAACACCGTCGACAGTCTTTATATTCCATACATTTTGCCCTTCAAAGTTCGGGTGTGCGATTTCAACCCCCGCGGAATTGATAATAGATATAAAGCCGTGTTGCCCAAGGTTTAGACGCTGATTAATGGGGCGTTTCCCGTTGGCATCTCTTTTTCCCAAAACCGCCTCTTTGACTTCTTCCTATGCTTCCGCCAATGAAACCTTTCCTACTTTTACTTGTTTTTGTAACGCGTCAATCATTTCAATGGTCATTCGAACATCGGTTTGAAGACCTGAAGCTCCAAGTGTATTTAAACTATTTGCTGCAGATTGATAGCCGATGATTCCAATTAATAGACTCGGTACCGCAAGAAATAGTAAGGAAATAATAATGAGTTTTGTGCGTATGGACATTTTCAAAAAACTCTCCCCTTAGTGATCTAATAGTCCTATCTATTTAAATTGTTACTTGTAATTCGAATAGTTCAATAAATGATTTAGAAAAAATAGATAAAATTTCAAACTTTTTTCCGCTTAACCATCCGAAAAATGGAGTTGAACATGATCGAGATCAAATAAGGGGACATTCCTTTGTACAAAGGTTCTCTCCATTTGCTTATTAACATCAATAAATTACTAGGTTGAATCAATGAAACTCCTGAAATCAGCAGTTTCATGTGGGTATGATAGCCCGTTCTTTCAAAGGGAGACAGTGGGAAAATTTCAATCTGTCACGAGTTAAACGCTTTCTTTCTCGAATAACCGAGGGACACTTATATTTATGTCCTCTTCACTAAACCCTTTTGGAAAAGGGAAGTTTTCCTTTTCAAAAATGTCTTTAATTGTTTTCATGAACTCTTCGCATAATTTCAAGGCATTTTCTAATAAAGTTTTAATATTGTTATCCTCAACGTGTTGAAGGAAGTAGCTTAAAATACATTTTGACATGCTGTTTCCCATATATATAGCCCAAAGCTTACCCATTTCTGCCGATGTTAGCTTTTCGGTAGTGTTTGTTTTATAAGAATTTAATTTAATTGGTTTAATTGTTACCATGGTAACTCCCTTTATCTAATTTTTGGCTTATTGTTTTCCTCTATCCGCAATCATATTCCTAATGAGGGTTTACGGTATTACTTAAATTAATGCGTTTTATTTATTTTGTTCATGACTTTGATGAATTCTTTAGCAGCAATAATCCGCCGATGCGGTTATTCATATTTATAATTTTATTAAAAACCAAGCATCTTTTTTACCTTTCAACATATATTAGCTTCTGTGTGGGAAATAAGATTGGAAGGAAGAGCGTGTGATGAATAATAAAAAAGTAACGATATGTAACGACAAAGATTTTAAAAATGTAGGAAATGGATATAAGGTCGTTAAAGTCAATGTTTCTAATTCAGGAGAAAGTTTGTATGCAGTTTGTACACCTATTCAAAATCAATAATAAGTTTATCTCTAAAAAAACCATCTTTTTGTAAAAATACAAAAATAAGATGGTTTTTCTTATGTAAAGGTTTAATTTGAATTTTTTATAATAACTTTAATAGACTACTACTTAGTGCTCTCTATAGTGTACCTATGAATAGAAAGCCTTTCCTCTTAAAAAGTACTTTTTCGCATCAGGTTCCATGGTTCCTTGTGTAAAGCCTGTCATCAATTTCACCCTTATAATGTTGGTTTCATGGGATTGTTTGCAATTCGACTCGACTAATAGTTAGTCAACTAACTATGATATAATAATTGACAAGGGAGGGATTATGAATGGAACATCTAATTGAACAGTACAAACAAGGATACTCTAAGATCCTTAAAGAACTTGAAGGACTTACAGAAGAGCAATTATTGTTTAAACCATCTGAAAAAAGCTGGTCAATCAGGGAAATTATCATCCATGCTTCAGATGCGGAACTAGTACATATCCACCGTATGAAAGCTATTTTATCCGAGGACAATCCTGTTTTGACTGCCTTTGATCAGGATTTATGGACGAAACGTTTAAATTCCCAACAGATTGATCATCAATTATATCTTCAATTGTTCAAATCGATGCGTGAAAGTTTTCTGCCTATTCTTCAAAACTTAACTAAACAGGATTATTTGCGAATTGGGACACATAATCAAGCTGGTCCACTCACTTTTAAAGAAATCTTTGAACATTCCATTGAACATGTTGATACTCATATCGGACAAATAAAACGGGTGAAAAGCTTTTTTAAATAAAGAATGCTTTTGTAAAGTTTGTATTTTACTAAAACCTTGCGTATATATATGTCAGTCGCTTTCTACTATTGAGATGTAGGAGCTTTTTTTTTCTAAATTTGAAAATAAAAATTGTAAAGAATCCGTTGTGAAAAAAATATATTTTAGAGGAATTATTGACTGGACTATTGAATTTAAAATGGATGATTTCTTCGACTATCGTGGCAGATTAGCGGCATAAACTCCCTGCAACTTTCCAAGCCAGGTCTGCTTGACACGCCACCAATTATTGTCCTATTGAGAGTCGGACACAAATTGGAGTGCCAAGTGGGTCGTGGAAAATGATTTAATGTTGATGAATATTCAAGTAAAACCAAATAGTGACAGAAAGAATTTAAGAAATTGTGAATGATCATTCTTGACTGTCAGCTGATCGAAAATTGAAGAGGGGTATTCCTTGATGACAAATAGTAAAATGAATCCTAAGGTTGATGAATTTTTAAGTAAAGCTAAAAACTGGAAGGAAGAATATGAAAAGTTGAGAAATATCGTTCTTGACTGTGAGCTGACCGAAGAATTTAAGTGGATGCATCCTTGTTACACGTTTGAGAAAAAAAATATTGTTTTAATACATGGATTTAAAGAATATTGTGCGCTTTTGTTTCACAAAGGTGCCTTGTTACAGGATGCCCATGGGATTCTAATCCAACAAACGGAGAATGTACAGGCAGCGCGCCAGATTCGGTTCACCAACGTTCAAGAAATAATTAAAAAGGAAACCATTTTAAAAGATTATATTTATGAAGCCATTGAAGTGGAAAAAGCCGGTTTGAAAGTAAATACTAAAAAGAATACAGAATACATAATTCCTGAAGAACTTCAAAATAAATTCGATGAAACCCCTGCCTTGAAAACTGCTTTTAAAAGCTTGACGCCGGGACGGCAAAGAGCATACCTTCTTTATTTTTCTGCACCCAAACAATCCAAAACTCGCGAGTCAAGGGTTGAAAAATATATGCAGCAAATTCTCGATGGGAAGGGATTAAATGATTGCACTTGTGGACTATCTCAAAAGCAGCCCAACTGCGACGGCTCGCACAAGAATATTCGATGAGGAAAATAATCAAACTTTAAGATATTCCCTTCCTTTACGTTTATTTGAACACCTTTTTGGATCACAGGTAACACTTAGGTTAAATTATTTAAAATGGAAAAAAACAAAAAAGGTGATCCGTAGAGTATAAGAAAACTACTGGAACAATGACCCTTACACTAACACAATTTACAGAATAATTTACCTAAGGAGTGGTAGAAATGGCACGTGTTTTATTTATTAATGGTGGATCAGAAGGACATGTAAATCCAACCATTGGAGTTGTGCAAGAGCTTATTTCGCGTGGAGAAGAGGTAGTGTACTTTACGATAGAAGCTTTTCGAGAACGTATCGAGAAAACGGGAGCTACTGTACTAACATTTGATGGTAAAAAATTTATAAAAGCCTTTATCTCAGGTGGAAGAAATTATTTACTCGAAAGAATCAACGGTCTTTTGCGTACGGCAGATGTCATGATACCTAGCGTTCTTGAGCAAATCGAAGGAGAACATTTTGATTATATCATCCACGATTCCATGTTTGGCTGCGGACGTTTACTTGCCCAAATCCTAAAGCTTCCCGCAATCAATTCTTGTACTTCTTTTGCGCAGACAAGAGCAGGATTCGATAACATGCTTGAACAGCTTTCGAAAAACATTCCTACAGAAATATACGATGAATATCAAAGTCTGACGAAAATGGTGAAGGAAAAATATGGGGTAGAAATCCATTCTCCATACGAAGTTTTTTGTAATCCTGCACCACTTACAATCGTCTATACAACTAGGGAGTTTCAACCTTTTGGAGAAGCATTCGACCAAACTTACAAATTTGTAGGTCCATCCATCTCTTCACGATTCATTCAGGATAACTTTGACCTTGCTGCTATAAAAGGAAAAAGTCCCATTTACATTTCACTCGGGACAGTTTTTAACCGTGCTATTGATTTTTATAAGCTTTGTTTTGAGGCATTTGAAAATACCAATCATACGGTTGTCATGTCGATCGGGAAACAAACCCCACTACTTGAATTAGGAGAGATCCCTCAAAACTTCATTGTAAAAAATTATGTTCCACAAACGGAGGTGCTGAAATACACGAAATTATTTATCACACATGGTGGAATGAACAGTACCCATGAAGGTCTCTATTACGGGGTTCCGTTAATTGTAATCCCCCAAAGCGCGGATCAGCCGATCATTGCCGGGCAAGTTGCCAATATCGGAGCGGGTATTCAATTAGAAATGCAAAGCTTGACGGCAAACCAACTGCGTGAAGCCGCAGATCATGTGTTAAACCATCCATCTTTCCCAAAAGCTGTTGCAAATATTAGAGAATCCTTTCAAAAACCGGGTGGGTATCACCAAGCTGTTGATGAGATTTTCGAATTTAAAAGTCAAATATGATTTATAAATATAAATATCACTCATCTGCCATTATTGGTAGCTTTTTCTTGGTGGTATAAAATATTGTGAAGTTATACACTTAAACGAACAGGTGCTCTAACACAATAAGGAATAAAACGCGAGCAATGCCTCGTCTCTAGGTTTTTTATAGAGACGGGGCTTTTTTATACATTAATATAACAAAGGAGTGTTTTTGAATGAAAGATAATCCATTTTGGAAGTATATTCATCTTGAAGTGTTATCCTCAAGCAATGGTACTGCTAATGTTAAATGCTTCAGATTCTGTTCACGGAGGAGTGCTTGCAACACTCATTGATACTTAAAGTGGAAATGATGTTCTTTCCACACTAGATTCTAATTAAAGTACAGTAACAGTCGATTTAAATATAAAATACATAAAGCCAGCTAGGGGTAATGCATTGTTACATTTGAACAACCATCTGATGTAGCAATTAATGAAGTGATTATTCGTCCTACATATCAAGAGTTTTAGGTCAAACTCTTTGACAACAAATTGACACACTATATAATAGTAAACATTGGGATTTACTACAGTAAAAGCAAAAATACTTCATATATAAGTGTTCCTTCTTATTCAATTACAAAGCAAAAAATAACTTTGACTTTCAGTTTATTTAATAACTTCACCAAAAATTAATAATAAAAAGTACATATGGGGGAATTTACTTGTCAACCGCAGAAAAAAAATCAACGCAGCCACTTCGAATAATACCAATTTTTGCAGTTATGCTGGCTGGGGGCTTTATAGCATTTTTGAATCAAACCGTTATTAATGTGGCGCTGCCTCCAATTATGAGTTCTTTTAAAGTTTCAGCAGATACTGCCAACTGGTTAAGTACCATTTTCTTGTTAACAAATGGTATTGTCATCCCTATCACTGCTTTTTTAATGCAAAGATTTACAACTAGACAATTATTTTTGTTTTCAATGGGAATCTTCGCGGTTGGAACCGTTATTTGTGCGGTGGCACCTGCCTTCACAGTTATCTTAGTTGGAAGGGTCGTACAAGCTATTGGTGCAGGAATTCTTTTTCCATTAATTATAAATGTTATTTTTACGATCTTCCCAATAGAGCGGCGAGGGTTTGCTATGGGAATCTTTGGAATTGCTTTGAACTTTGCACCAGCTATAGGACCGACATGGGCCGGCTGGATTATCCAAACATATTCCTGGCATGTAATGTTTTATGTTATTGCGCCAATTGCTTTTATTGACTTTTTTATGGCCATTTTCTTTGTGAAAAATGTGACAGAGACCAGTCGCCCAAAACTTGATGTCCTTGGTGTTATTTTATCAACGTTTGGATTTGGCGGTTTACTTTATGCCTTTTCGACAGCAGGATCAAAGGGGTGGGGTGATCCAGAGATCGTTACCTTGTTTATTATCAGTGGGGGAAGTCTGATCTTGTTTGTATGGAGGCAGCTTACTGTAGGTCAACCTATTTTAGAATTTAGGATTTTCAAGTACAGGTTGTTTACGTTAACGACCATCATTAACGTTATTGTTACGATGGCCATGTTCTCGGGAATGATTTTAATGCCGATCTATATGCAAAATGTTCATGGCTTCAGCCCTCTGCAAGCAGGCTTCATGCTCTTGCCTGGTGGAGTGGTGATGGGGATTATGTCGCCAATCACTGGAAAGCTCTTTGATCGATATGGAGCAAGGTGGTTAGCAATTATCGGCTTAGCTATTACGATTCTTACCACCTATGCTCTGACAAGGCTACAAACTAATACAGCCTTTTCTTATGTTTTATGGGTTTATACTGTCAGGATGTTTGGTATTTCTCTTTTGATGATGCCAATCTTTACAGCGGGTCTTAATGACTTGGGACTTAGTTTAAATAAATATGGTACTGCTATGATTAACACATTAAGAATGGTTGCAGGGGCTGTTGGATTGGCGTTCTTTGTCTCCATCATGACCAATCAAGGGAAAAAACATATAGAAACAATGATGAGCCAATACCATATTTCTCCAACGGATAAAGTTCATATGGCAATGATTGTTAAGCAAGGAACGGTTATGGGAATTAATGATGCTTTTATGGTTGCAACCTATCTAACTATTTTAGCTTTTATATTGTCTTTCTTTATTCGAACAGGAAAGCCTAGCAAAGAGGGAGAAGTAGCTAATCAAAGGAGAGTTTTAAGAAAAGTACCAGAGCCACAGTGAACCAGTTAACTAATTGCCTGAACTCTGTGGAAATCACAAACAATGGTGAAAAGAAAAATATATAAACAAATGCAAAATGCTATTGCAAAAAATGGAAGGCGTTCAATTTTATCTTCATAGAAACATTTCGAAGAATTTCACTTAAACAATTGGGTAGCTTTAATACAATAAGGAGAAAAATTAAAGAGCCCGAAATATGTAGGTTTTTATGCACTTTTTGTATATTTTGGCTCTTTTTGCATTCATAAAACATACTGCTATAAACAGCATTTTTATATGCCGAACACAGTTAGGACTTTACTTGGAGAGGTTGGAATGATCGCCTCGTTTGCCTGATGAACAACTGCTTCAGCCTTTCAAGACAAATCATACCCACAGAGGGTCCAGGTCAAGTCCTTAAACGCTTATCTATGGATACAAAGATAAAAGGTGCACTATTCCAAGGATTTGCAGTTGTTACTGTATATATGCCCCCTTTTGTTGAATAAAACCATCAAAATATTATATTATACAAATAGAATCATTGCCTAAATATATTTAAAACGACTGTATGGAAAATAGGGTGTATTAAATGAAAAAGTCTTCTCCAAAACTACCTTTAACTGCCGAAGAAAAATTAAATTTAAGAAGATGTAAAGTAAAATTATGTGAGATTGCCGATATGGATGTCTCTTCATTATCCAAGTGTCTAAAATCTTCTTTTGAACGTGCCAAGTATCTTCGTGCTGTGGGCCAATTTCAATCTATACCTTCTATTGGACCAAAGTTGGCTCAATGGGTAACTGAATTGGGATTTTATTCTCTTGAAGAGATTAAGAATGAAGACGGTGCTAATCTAACTGATAAATTGGAAGAACTATTCGGATATTGGGAAGACCCTTGTGTGGAAGATTCTTTACGTTGTATAGTATATCACGCCAATTATCCTGATAGAGATAAGAGCTGGTGGTATTTTACAGATGAGAGGAAACAATATCGGGAGCAAAATGGGTATCCTGCTACAAGACCTACAACTCCTTGGTATGAAAAGAAACCCCGAAAATGAGTAGGGTAAATTTTATCTCACTTGAAATGGGGATGTTGCGGTCCCTTTTTTTGAGCTAAGAGTTCAGTTTAGTTCAACACTAAAAATATCTTTTAACGAAAAGAGCGAGGTACTCTCCGCCTGATTTTATACTTTTGGAACATATTGATCATGATGCCGCAGTCCACGATCGTCCCGTCGACCTTTTGGCACTAAATCGAGAAATTGGTATGTGATATTCATCATGTCAATGCCACGAGCGTAAGTCGAGTATGTATGAAATATATTTCCTTCTTCATCTTTGTAAAAAACGCTCACGCCCTCCCTGTCAGAACTCATAGGATTCTGGAGTGTATAGTTGTAAAATGCTTGCTTTTTCTCTACTTCATCTTCTGTGAAAGATGCCTGATAATCATAATTAAAATCTGTATGTCCTGATGAATACGAAGGAAATGTCCAACCCATTCGTTTTTTGAATGCTTCCAGCTTTTCTAAGGGTGCACGAGAAATACAGACAAAAGAGACATCACGGTGAAGTAAGTGCGGTATCATCCCACTGTAGTGATCTGCCCAAAAAGAACAATGTTTGCAGCCCTGATCCCAACTAGGATCGAACATGAAATGATACACAATCAGCTGACTTCTTCCAGCAAATAAGTCTGATAGTGGTACCTTACCGTTGGGACCGTCAAATGTGTAAGACTTGCTGACAGCTTCCCACGGCAAATCTCGTCTCTTCTGCGTGAGTTCATCCCGCAACTTCGTTGAATTCCTTTTCTTTCTGAAGCAGTTCTTTCCTCGCTTCGATCCATTCATTCCTGGGCAGAACTTTATGTTCCATAACAACACCTCATCATCTAGTTTTCACACCTATTCTATCCAATATCAAACCTGGTATGCTTTTGCCTCTTCAAACCAAAACAATCCAATAAACAGTTCTTCAGTAGAAGGAAGTTTTAATTAACGGTCTTATTTGGGAAATCTCCAAGGTATTGAAGCCTGAGTATCTTGGATACGGATTGGCAAGAAATCGCATAGACGAAAGTGAAAAAAGGGGCGCTGCAAGAATTTGGTTAAACGCATTTAAGGATGGAGAACATATGTACAAAAATGGGCTTTACTTATGAAAGTTAGTGAAATGGAGCTGTTTCTCTAATATGTTTATGAACATTATAATACGATTTTGTAGAAGGATTTTGATTTTTTAAGATTTTAATAACATCAGAAAAGTCTTCCAGGTTTAGAGGAAAAGAAGAGAACGAAATAACACAAGTTGTTGCTTAATTTGCCCATTGTTTTACAACTTGTTCTTGTGCTATTTGGTAAACCTCTTCTTCTGATTGTTGTTTGTTAGCTATTACATTGGTTTGATAAATTTTCCCCTTGAATGTAACGTATATTGTATAATTGTACATTTTGTGCTTGCTCCTTCCTTTATAATATTGGCTTAACAATTATATTATAAAAGTAAATTTTTAAGCTCCGATGGATTTTATGTAAAGGTTTATTAAGTTTTTCCCCTCTTGAAAAGGAAAGATAAAAATTAAATTTTACAGAAAATTAGGCTTGAATTTGGCTTGACATGATAAAGACACTGCTTTTTTTAGATAGAGGAAGGTAAAACGTTGAAGTAATAGCACCTTTTTAATGCGATTCGTAACGTTTAGATACTAGAAATAGAACGTTAGTTCGCGTATAATGGGATTGAGGTGCCAACATGTCATATCATATTATGCTGACAAGGAAAGTTTCTAATTTAGAAGGTCAAACACAAATTGCGGTTCAAGTAATGGATTTAAAGAATGGACAAATCATTTATTTTACGCTTGATGAACTTGAAAAAAATGAGTTGCCGGAAGAGCTGAAGGAATATATAAGGGGCATTTTACCCGACATTGTAGAAGGCAGATGGCTGTATAGTGGGAAATTCTATAAATGATAATGAATGACCAATTAGTGAATAGTGTATTACTTTCTCTTTAAAGGTACTCTACAATGGGAAACAATAAGTTTTTCATGACCAAATTCTACGCTTCTTGTATGACTCTATAATCCTCTTACTAATTCGGTTCATTAGGGTAAAAAAATCGTTTTTTAGCAGGGAGTAAGCTATACTATTTAATGTTCATTTTTTAAATGCCATTACTAATTTTTAAGGAGATAAGAAATATGTCAAAAACAATGACGAATCGTAAAATGGTAACAGTTGCGATGCTTGTTGCTATTCTTTTAGTCGCCATTGATGTCACTGTTGTCAGTACGGCGATGCCTCGGATTGTCAGTGATCTTAGTGGGTTAAAATTAATAAGCTGGGTTTTTGCTATCTATACCCTTACAACTTCTGTAACGACTCCCATTTATGGAAAATTAGCTGATTTATTTGGAAGAAAGAAAGTTTTTATTACCGGGGTCATTTTGTTTGTAATCGGCTCGATGCTATCTGGTGCTGCTCATACGATGACCCAATTAATTTGGTTCCGCGCCTTTCAAGGGATTGGTGCTGGTGCAGTGATGCCGATCACCTTTACGATTATCGGGGATCTCTACCCTGGTGAACAGCGCGCAAAAATGCAGGGAGTGTTTGGCGCGGTCTGGGGAATTGCAGGTCTTCTTGGCCCATTAGTTGGCGGCTTTTTTGTGGATCAAATCAGCTGGCGTTGGATCTTCTATATTAACTTACCTGTTGGTTTAATCTCACTCATTTTAATCACTACTTTTTTCCATGAAACGTTTGAAGAGAAAAAGGATCATAAAATTGATTATCTTGGAGCGATCACCTTTACAATTGGGATTTCATCTCTGTTATACGCTCTTCTAAATGCTGGTCCGGGGCAGAAATATGCTTGGAATTCAGCTCCAATCTATTTACTATTTGCAGTTGCGGTAATCTTTATTGTGCTCTTTGGCTATATTGAAACAAAAGTGAAAGAGCCGATGCTTCCACCATCGTTATTTCGGATACCTGTTATCTTAGTTTCAAATCTCGTGGGTTTTCTATCTAGTTGTGTCCTAATTGGGGTTAACGTTTATTTACCAATGTGGATTCAAACGATCCTTGGCCACAGTGCAACGAGCTCTGGACTGACCTTAATGCCAATGTCTATTGCTTGGCCATTAGGGGCAACTTTCGCCGGACGTTATATGTACAAAATCGGTTCTAAGCTAACTGCTGTCCTTGGTGCAATTTTTATTGCACTTGGGGGAACGTGGCTACTGGCCCTGGGACTTGGCTCACCGTATTGGTATTTCGTTGGGATTATGATTGTCATTGGCCTTGGGATGGGTTATGCCACAACCCCAACGACGGTTCTTGTCCAATCAGCGGTTGGCTGGCAAATGCGTGGAGCAGCAACCGCTTCAAACACATTTACTCGTTCCATTGGCCAAACAATTGGGATTGCTATCTTTGGTACCATTTTTAATAACTCGCTCCTGACTTATGGAAAAGAACATTCAAATGGAGCATGGGGCGGAGGAGGCAATATTAGTAATGTATTAAGTTCAGGTGCCATTAATAAGTTGCCTGCAAACGTTATTGATATGATCCATCAAGCGCTCTCCCATGGGATGCACCTTGTGTTTATATTGGTGTTTTTCCTCGGGATCGCAAACCTCATTGTTTCTCTCTTCCTTCCTGCACACAAGAAGGTAATGGAACAGCAAAAGCAAGTCCAACAGTGAACGTCTAACGAAAAGCCGCCAATCTTGGCGGCTTTTCGTTTGTTACTATTTTTTAACATAGAGTTTTTCAGGTTGATTTATCATTACTTTTGCTTCCTTTAAAAAGATGAATACAAAGACAATTACAGTAACGAAGGCTGCCAATCCACTATACAAGAATACTGTTCGCAATCCCACGTAATCGCTGGCAACACCTCCGGCCATACTTCCTATGATTCTAGCTAATCCCAAACCAATTAATCCATTCAGTGTCTGTCCAGAGGCCTTTAGTTCCTTTGGTACTTCTTGATTGATGTAAATGGCTAGTGTTACCGTTAACACGATGAAAATTAAGCCATGAAGCAATTGAATCGGCAGGACGAGATAGGGATTATGGACAAAGTAAAGCAAAACCCAGCGGAGTCCGGCAAAGAAGGCGGTACTTAGAAGGACAGCAGGAATGCCAAACCGTTCAACAATCTTATGTCCAAAAAGTAAGAAAGGCAGCTCACTCATTGCTGAGACAAGCATGGACCAGCCTAGTAATCCATTATCTGCGCCTAATTGTTGGTAGTAGATTGGAAAAAAAGCATAGTAATAACCTAAAGTAATCTGAACAATAAAATTCAGCAGCATAAACAGCATTAGCTTTCGGTTTTTTAGTAAGACAAGCAGGGAGACCTTTTCTCTATTAGACTGATGACCCTTTATTTTTGGCAGTCCAATGATGATGACTAAAGCAAGCAGCATAACAACCGAGTAGACTGAAAAAAGACTGTTTATATTCCTTTTTGCCATCATACCAAAAACAACAGACATCACAGCAAATCCAATGGTCCCTGCTAATCGAATCGGTCCAAAAGTCCATTTCGTTCGTGACAGATGTTCTAATGTGATCGCATCACTTAATGGAAAAATAGATGCTTGAAAAAATGTGATCAGGCAAATCATGAGCAATAAATAGATGTATTGATTGGATAGAGGAAAAAACAATGCAGAGACAGCGCTCCCCAAAATAAGGATTTGCAGTACATTATTTTTACTCTTCGAACGGTCTCCTATGCTTCCCCAAACAGGCTGAGCCAAAATGGCAACTAGAGGTCCAAAACTTAATAACGTTGCAATCGAAGTCTGACTTAAGCCAATACTCTTCAAGTAGACAGGTATAAAAGTATTGTATACCGCGCTTCCCATATAAGTTATCGCATACAAACTAAGAAAAAATAGATAAACACGGATGGATTTGTCATTCAATCATTTTCACCCCAAAATCCAAAATCAAGTAATATTCATTTTACCTCGATAATGGATTTCAGTCTATTTTTGACAAAATGATTTTTAGACAGCAGGGGGCAGCAACCTGATGAATAAATCACTTGAAAAAATTTTTTCATCAAAAGTATTGTATAGGGAAATCAGCAAGACAAGAAAATCCGGGCGTTCCGGGCAGTAACTAGGCATTGGAGATTTTTGAATAATCTTTGGGAGCTAAGCTCCCTTTTTTTTAGTCGGTCCTAAATATTGATAATCACTTGGATTGATCGGTTTAAAACCATTTGGATGATAAAAGCGAAGCAAATCTTGGTTTACGACCATGTCAGACATCTGTAGTTCAGTTTTCACTTTGTCAACGAAGCTATTGCAGTCTTTTTGATCAGCAGCGAGATCCTGTGTTTCCACGCTATAGCATTTGTCACCGGATTTAATCAAATCAGTTGAAACAAAATCTCCATTCCTAAATGCAAGCCAATTCCGGTGCTGTGGCGATAATAGATCGGAACCAAATTCGATATAATCTTTTGTATCAATTCCAAGTAGATGAAGAAGAGTTGGCCGAACGTCAACTTCACCGCCCACTTGATGTTCTACTCCTCCTTTAACGCCTGGAACATGTATGAACAATGGAACCCGCTGGAGATTAGAGTCCATTACCGGTGCGATGTTATCCACTCCCAGCGCTTTTGCCAGGGCAGGATAATTGTTACTGGAAAGTCCGTAATGGTCACCATAAAGAATAATCACCGTCTTGTCGTACAATCTATCTTTTTTAAGGGCAGCAAAGAATTGCTGCAGTGCCTGATCCATATAATTTGCAGATTGCACGTATTGATCTACGGCCCAGTCCCCAAAATTTCCTTTTGGAAAATCGGTATCGCCTGGATCAATCTCAAAGGGAAAATGGTTCGAAAGCGTGATGAATTTCGTATAAAACGGTTGTTTTAGACTTTCGAGCATCGGCATGCTTTCAGCAAAAAACGGTTTATCCTTCATTCCGAAATTCTTTGTATTTTGCGGTGTCATGCTGAAATAAGAGGCATCAAAAAACTGGTCGTACCCTAAGGACTTGTACATAACATCCCGGTTCCAGAAAGTCTTATAGTTTCCGTGGAAAACCGCCGAATTGTATCCGAATCCTTTTAAAATGGCAGGTGTTGCTTGATAGGTGTTCTGCGCTTTGTTTATAAACGCAGAGCCTTGATTCAAAGGATAAAGCGAATTTTCCATTAAAAACTCCGCGTCGGACGTTTTTCCTTGGCCGGTTTGATGATAAAAATGATCAAAATAAAAGGTATTGTCTTCATGAGCCAATGAGTCCAAAAAAGGTGTGACAGGTTGCCCATTCGGCATTTTCAAATCAATCATGAAATTTTGGAATGATTCCATTGAAACAAATAGGGCGTTCATCTCCTTCGCTTTTCCAAAAAGTGCAGGATTAGGAGGGGTATAGCTTGCCTTTCGGTAATTCTCCACATTTGTAAGATTGCTGCTGGACGCGAAAACACGCTGACTTGATGTTTGGATATTTTGAATAATGTCAAAGATAGTAAAATTGTACGCGCCCAAATATTTAACAATATAATTCCGGTCAAAGGTGAGGGACAAAAGGTGTGGTCGGTCTTTTTCTGCGAGACTTAAATTAAGTAAAAAAACGATGATCGAAAACAAAAAAACGAATTTGTAGGTTCTCCGAGTTTTGACTTTCACCTGTTTAAATAAAGTGCAGGCAAGAACAATCAAGAGAATCGTGTCGGTAAAATAAAAAATATCAGTTAGTGACATCAAACCTGCAGCACTGTCACCTAAACCCCCCGCATTGGATTTTGCCTGAAGCAAAACAGGGACAGTAATAAAGTCATTGAAGAAGCGGTAATAGACAATATTGGCATACAATAAAAAAGACAAGAAAAAATGGATTCCAATCAATACATGTTTAAAGTACTTTTTGGAAAGAAGAGCGAAAGCTAAATAGAAAAGAGCGGAGCTCAAAGGATTAATAAATAATAAAAACTTTTGAAGAGTATTTTCGGTATCCAGTCTAAACTCAAATTGATAAGCAATATACGTTTTAATCCATAACAACACAACTGCAATGACATAAAAAACCAGATAGTTTTGAGCAGCTTTTTTCATGTTTTTCTCCTTTCAAGCCGAACTCAATAACTATATCATGCTAGTTTTTAAAAAGAAAATACACCTATTCATTGCAGTTGATTAGATGTAGCTTCTGGGCTATACCCATGCAAAGGGCTTTATCCTGACGTTACAGTATTTGGTTCAAGAGTTGAATTTCAAAACAACAGGTTGGGGTGCTTTTGTATTTTTTTGAATGTTTAAAAATTTACTTAGGATTTACATAATTTTAATGCTTGGTTTGAACATATGTTATATACTTATTCCTTAAGGGATAAGTACATATGATTAATACCTTTTGCAACATGCATAGAATTTATGCAACAGGAGGGGAGTAATTCCTTTACGAAACTTTATCCTTTTCTTTGAAATCCGCTACACCCAGCAATATGACTTTGACTTTTAGATCCATTATTCTGCACAGCTTTCATGATCATGCAGGTCAATGGAAAAGCAGCGGAAGAATGTAAAAAAATAAAATGATAATATCATGGGGGTATCAGCTTGGACTTGACAGTATCAGCTTTTATTAAAGATTTTAATATGATCATGTTCCTATTATTTGCTTTGATGTATTCGTATCAAATTGTATACATGTTTGTTTCATTTAAAGCCAAACAGGAAAAAACTCCTAGGATGCGGAATGTTCATTTTCGCAAATACGCTGTGATCATCTCAGCGCGAAATGAAGAACTCGTCATCGGACAACTGATTAAAAGTATAAAAAACCAGAAGTATCCCGAGAAATTGATTGATATTTTCGTTGTAGCAGACAACTGTACCGATAATACAGCCCGGGTTGCAGAGGCAGCGGGGGCTATTGTCAGGAAACGCTTCAATAAGGCTTTGATTGGAAAGGGGTATGCCCTCGATTATATGTTGAATATCATCGAACGGGAATATTCATCCAGAAAGTATGATGGATATTTTGTGTTTGATGCCGACAATCTCCTTGATGAGAATTATGTTGCGGAAATGAACAAAACCTTCAATCAAGGATACAGGGTAATCACCAGTTATCGAAACTCCAAGAATTACGATCAGAATTGGATTTCTGCAGGTTATGCACTCTGGTTCCTGCATGAGGCTGAATATCTCAACCTGCCAAGAATGGTCCTTAACTCCAGTTGTGCGATTTCTGGAACAGGATTTCTTTTACATGCTGATTTGATCAAAGAAAATGGAGGGTGGATCTATCATCTCCTTACAGAAGACATTGAGTTTTCAGTTTCTCAGATCATTAAAGGCGAAAAGATCGGATACTGCAGAAGCGCCATGTTCTATGACGAGCAGCCAGTCACCTTCGAACAGTCTTGGCATCAGAGATTACGTTGGGCGAAGGGCTTCTACCAGGTTTTTTCTAAATATGGAAAGGATTTGTTTGGCGGTATTTTTCAAGGAAAGCGTAACAGCTTTTCATGCTACGATATGGCCATGACGATCATGCCAGCTATGCTCGTTTCTAGTATCAGCATTATGGTGAATGGATTATTCTACTTAGCGGGTTTATTTGAATTAATTGAAGGGAAAAGGATTATTCATGCCACCATTCTGGCAATGGTAAAGTCCGTTGGCTGGTATTATGGGGTACTATTTACCCTTGGTTGCATTACAACATTGACGGAGTGGAGAAAAATTCATTGCTCCGGCTGGAAAAAAATCGCTTATACAATCACTTTTCCGTTTTTTATGATGACCTATATACCAATTTCTGTCGTAGCCCTGTTTAAGGACGTTCAATGGAAACCAATTGCTCACACAGTGGCGAAATCGCTTGATGACGTACGATAATAGCATGATTCGATATGAATCACGGGTGAATCACGGGGACGGTTCTCGCGTCACCTTCGGGGAACGCGAGAACCGTCCCCGTGAAGTATGCATACAAAAAGCCAGATGCACTAGTGCATCTGGCTTCAATTATTCCAAAAATTTAATGGAGAAACATTCATGGGTATTATTGAATATTGATTTTATAATTTTGTTCTAAGTTTTTTTGATCATTTTTAGGCAAATTAATATTTAATACGCCGTTTTCGTATTTGCATTCAATGCCATCAAATTTAATATTATTCATGATAAATTGACGTTTAAAGGAACGACTTACGCGTTCACGGCGAAGATAGTTAGTTGCTTCATCACTGTTTTCGGTTTCTTGGTTAGATTGAGCTTCAATTGTTAATAAATTGTTATTGTACGTTACATTGATATCTTCTTTATTCATACCAGGAAGATCAATAGCCATTTTATAATTATGTTCGTTTTCTTTAATGTCTACACTTGGTTGATTCGTTTTTGTAAAGAAAGAATCAAATGCATGATCGAAGAAATGAGTTTGTGGAAAAAAGAAATCACGACTTGTTGGAAATAAGTTTGCCATAAGACATTACCTCTTTTATAAAATTTTTTCTTCGGGGGATCTGGCTCATCCCTCTTTACATATATTATAATACAACTTATTAGCACTCACTTCAATAGAGTGCTAATAAGTTTTAATTTTCAAAAAATCTCATCGCTAGTACAATTTATTATCAAGTCTGATAGAATTGGGAACCAAACTGGAATACTTTTTTCCTCCAAAATTTATGAAGATATTCGCTAATTGAATTAAAAACGTTGATAAAATTAATGGATACTTTATAAATGAAGGTTTGATTGAAGAGTTGAGCTTGGTTTAGTACCAATTGAAGATGGTGCATCTGTTTCCTTACACTGAATCACGGGGACGGTTCTCGCGTCACCTTCGGGGAACGCGAGAACCGTCCCCGTGAAGTTCTTTAGTATAACATTTATGTGCAATTCCAAAACACCAAGTGTTAAAATAAGGTAATAAGGCAATAGTACTATTACACAAGTTGCCAACAGGAGCGAAAATTATGAAAGAAATAATACAAAAGGTTCTAGCCTTCCGTGATGAAAGAGGCTGGAAAAAGTACCATAAGGAAAAGGATTTGGCCATTTCAATTTCCCTGGAAGCAAATGAATTGCTTGAAAATTTTCAGTGGAAGTCAAGTGAAGAGGCAGTAGCAGCATCAGAAGAAAATATTAAAGAAGAGATAGCTGATATTTTAATTTATTTAATACAACTTGCAGATAAAATGGATATTAACTTAGAAGAGGAAGTCTCTAAAAAGCTGGTTAAAAACGCAGTGAAATATCCAGTGAACAATAGTGAGAAAACAGTAAAATGATTATATACAATGAGACCTCTTCTGCTTTTTTAAATCATATTTACGAGAATAAAATTGGCTACGTACTCAAAGAAAAAGTGTTAAAGAAAATGAATAAGGTAGTATCACCTAGTGAGTTGAGATCATGGGAAAGATCACTTCCTCAAATGGCAAAGGTGTTACGTGATGCCGATTTAAAAGAGGATACACATGTTTTATTAGAATATAAGCTGCCCTCCACGGAAAAGAGAATTGACTTCCTCATTACAGGTCAAGATGAACAGGGATCAAAAAATGCAGTTATTATTGAACTAAAGCAATGGGAAAAGGCAAAGACTGCCGAAGGAGATGGCATTGTAAGAACATTTTTGGGAGGTAGAGAAAGGGAAACAGTTCATCCCGCATACCAAGCATCATCGTATAAAAGATATCTACTGAATTTTAACGAATCATTATATACTGACACATCTATCAAACTTCACGCTTGTGCATACTTACATAACTATATTATGGCAAGTTTCAGTGAGCCGCTGCTGGACAAACGGTATGGTAAATATATTGAGGAATCTCCCTTGTACTTCCAATTTAACGATAGGGATTTAGCAAAGAATATTCGGCATTTAGTTTCAAATGGAAAAGGAAAAGAAATTGCAGAAACGATTGAACATGGCAAAATCCGTCCTTCAAAAAAACTGGTGGAGACTGTTGGATCATTGATTGCTGGCAATGAAGAATTCGTGTTGCTTGATGAACAAAAGGTTGCCTATGAAAAAGTGGTAAGCCTGTATAACAAATTGAAAACAGAGACGGACCAAAAGCAAGTCATAATAATAAAAGGTGGTCCGGGTACTGGAAAATCTGTCATTGGATTAAATGTAATGAGCTATATGCTTAGTTCGAGAGCATATGTAGAGTATATAACTCCAAATCAAGCATTTCGGGAAGTCCTGCGTAAAAAGTTAATTGGGTCATCAGGGCATGTAGAAGTTAGAGATTTATTTAAAGGTTCAGCATCTTATGTAGAAACACCTAAAAATTACTTTGATGTCCTTATTTGTGACGAAGCCCATCGTTTAAAAGAGCAAGGACATATGAAAAAGAAAATCGCAGGAGAAAATCAAATAACACAAATTATAAGATCTTCCCGTATAAGCGTATTTTTTATTGATGATACTCAAAAAATCTCTAAAAAAGATATTGGCAGTGTTATGGAGATAGAAAAAGAAGCCTCGAGATTTGGAGTAAGCATCTACATTGCCGAACTCGAATCACAGTATCGATGCTCTGGTTCGGGAAATTATATCTCATGGCTGGATAGTTTATTAAATAATGAAGAAGTAGATTCCCCGCTTGAAGGAGATTTTGATTTTAGGATTATTTCAAGTCCTCACCAATTAAAAGAGGAAATCGTGGATAAACTCGGGGGTCGGCTATTAGCCGGTTATGCATGGGATTGGACGAAAAATATTGTGGACGGTAAGTTAGCCGATGATGTTGTCATCGAGGAGCAAAACTTTTCCATGCCATGGAATGATCCAAATAGAATTGACTGGGCTATTCACCCAGATTGTGCATACCAAATCGGGTGTATTCATACAGTCCAGGGGTTAGAAATGGACTATGTAGGTGTGATTATTGGTAAAGATCTTGGCTATGACGAAGAAAATAAAAAGCTCATTGTAAGAAGAGATGAGTTCAAAGATAAAGGTGCTAAACCGGCTAAGCCAAAAAAAGGGCAAGTAGATCCTCTTGAACAACTTGTTCGCAATACGTATAAAACGTTAATGACCAGAGGCATGAAAGGTTGTTATGTCTATTGTTGTGATAAAGGGTTGGAAAGATATATTAAAGAGCGTATAAAGGGTATAAGCTAGTAACTTTGATTCGTTTTAGGCACATTCATTTTTTTGAATGTGCCTTTTCTGTGCTTTACGGATTACAATTTTAAATATTTTATTTTTAAAAGGAATTCAATTACCTACTATTTCACAATGTATTATGCTTTGAATTAGTTGACGGCTGAATCTTCCAGTGGTGACAAACTGGTTTGTGACATCAGGAATATTTTTGAGAGTTTAGAAAGAAAGAATGGTAAAATATGATTATAGAAAAATAGTAAAAAGGGGCTAGTTAGTATGAAAAAAATTTTGTTAATTATAGGTGTTATTGTGGTTTTAGTAGTTTCGTATAGTATTGGTCGTAGCGGTGCAAGTACAGAAATAAATGGTCAGAAGGTTAAATATGATGCTCTAGTTAAAAAGACTACAGATACTAAAAAGAATTTAAACGCTGTTCAAGACAAATCAAATAAATTAGAGGACCAGTTTAAAGGTAGAAAAGCTCAATTTGATCATGCTGCTGAACTTGCAAGTAAAATAGACAGTCTTCAATCTGATATCGATAAAAAAACAGGAGAATTAAACGGGCTTACTGATAAAATCAATACTGCCAATTCAGATATTCAATCCAAGCAAGCGGAATTAGATAAGCTTACAGCTGGTGTAAAAGCAAAACAAGATGCGCCTAGACAATTTAGTGCTGGACAATATACAGTGGGCAAAGATTTTCCCGCTGGACGTTATAAGGCTGTTCCTGTAGGAGAAGGTTCAAACTTTTTTATTCATGATGGTGATACTGGTATGTCAACGGTAAATACAATCCTTGGAAGTGCATCACAGGGATACGAGCCTGAGTATGTTTTCAATTGCAAAGATGGTGATATCATGGAAACTCATTCGAGTGTTAAGCTAATTGCGGTCGAATAATGCATAAAAATATGTATAGGTAAGTGTCCGAAATAGACTCTGATGCACAGGCACCACTCGAAATTTTTGTTTTAAAAAGGTTTCACGAGAATGTATAATTCCAGAAGTTTAGTATTTCGATACCCTTCTTTTTAACTTTGTTTGTAAAAAATAATTAGGATAAATACCTATAAAAAAAGCCCCTCATTCTAGCAAATCGTTCTAGAATGAGAGGCCTTCGCGTTATGCACTTAATTTTTCAACTGTGTTGTGATCTTTTGCTGTTGTTTTGCGGATGAATGGAATCACCCAGCGGTCTAGACCAATCCGGCCTGCATTAAAACCTGCAGCTATTATGAATACACCCAATAGAATGCAAAGTGCGTTAGTAGAAATCGTACCGGCCATTACGTAAGAGAAGTTCATTACGAGTGCAAAGAAGGCAGCGGCGGTTGTCAAGCAGCCAAGAATTAACCCTAAGCCCACCAGAAACTCACCTAATGGAACAATTGTATTGAAAAGGTGGGCATTTGGCAGTGCAAAGTGTTTTAAAAAGCCAACATAAGTTGCATAGACAATACTACCGTCCGGACCTTTCACCGGATTGGCAATTGCCCCTTTTAATAAGAATCCAGATGTATCGAAACCTCCTGCTGCAAGTTTATGGTAGCCGGCAATTAAGAATTCATAGCCAAGATACAAGCGAACGACAGTTAGGATAGCGGCAGCGATTTTGTTTTCTCTTAAAAATCGATTAAACATGTGGAAGACTCCTTTATTTAAAAGCTTTATAATTAACTTGATTACACTGTTATTATAATTCTATTATCTCGAATAAAATATAATTTGTTCAACTGTTCATATGTTTGTAAAAAAGATTTGAACACAATTGTCACGAATAAGCATTCGTGCATTTCCTGGCTAAGAAAGTCCGAGCCGCTCACAACTTTCTATTATGTAAAAATTTTTTCTGAATCGTCACTTTGAAGAGAGTCTATAGTTAAGTTGGGAGAGTATCATATAACAAGAGGATGGAGACAAAATGGAAAAGAAAAATCTGGAGTTAGCTAAACAGCTGCGTCATGAATTACATCAACACCCTGAACTTTCAAATCACGAGGCATGGACAAAACAACACTTAATCGATTTTCTTAAAAAACATACAAAGCTTGAAATCGTAGACAGGGGCCTTTGGTTCTATGCGATTTATCACACTGGTGAAGACAAAAAGAACATTGCGTACCGGGCAGATTTTGATGCTCTCCCTATTGAGGAGACCATCGACATCCCCTATGCTTCGGAGTTCCCGGGAATTTCACACAAATGCGGACATGATGGTCATTCCGCATCCCTTGCAGGGTTTGCACTGGAAATTGACCAGAAGGGTGCTGACAAAAACATCTTTTTCCTCTTCCAACATGCGGAAGAAACAGGAGATGGTGCTGCTCGGTGTTGTGAGATGATTAAGGAAAATAATATTGAAGAAATTTTCGGTTATCATAACATGACTGGCATACCTCTCAAGTCCATTGGCATTATTGACGGAATCACTCACTGTGCATCTAAGGGAATGACGATTCACATGGAAGGTGCACCAGCTCATGCCAGTGAACCTGAGAATGGAGTCAATCCTGCTTTTGCAATTGCCAAGATAATTGATGCGATTCCTGAATTCATCTCTACAGAAAAAAGCAAAGGTTTAATCCTTTGCACTGTTGTTCAAGTAGCGATCGGCGAAAGAGCTTTCGGTATGTCCGCAAGTAAGGGTGATTTGCTCTTAACGATTCGTGCTCTCTACGAAGAGGAATTGGATAAGCTGCAGAAAAACCTTGAAGATCTTGCTAAAGCTCAGGCAGAAGAATTCGGCCTGAAGGTAAGCTTCGCCTACAACGATGAATTCCCTGAAACGGTTAACCATAAGGAAAGCGCTGATAAGGTCCGCAAAGTCAGCCAAGAAAAGAGCTTTCAGTTAGTGGAACTAGAAGAAGCCTGGCGTGCATCTGAGGACTTCGGCTACTATACCAAGCTGACAAAAGGTGCATATTGCTACATTGGAAACGGCGAAGATTATCCAAATATTCATACTTATGAGTATGATTTCCAAGATGAACTGATCGAAACCGCAGTTGAGCTTTTCAAAGGACTTGCTGAACTCTAAATCGTACTCAAATGAATATTATTACTCAAGGTGAACTAGAATATTTTCTGGAATGGTTGAGAATGGCTTCATGATATGATCTCCTGACAATTGATTAATAATCTGGTGGTAGAATCAGCGATCTGAAGATTGAGAGAGTACCGCTTGTAGAAGTTGAAAAATGTAAGTCTATTTTGCTCAAAAATGGAAAGACCCTAGCAAACGGTGCTTAGGGTCTTTTTCCTATAAAAACACGAACAAAGGGGATGGGGAGAATTTTTCACTTTCAAACAAAGGGGATAAGTTTGTTGTGATCAAATTCACATACTAAATATAACATGGAGCCCAAGGTTTTTCATCACTTTGTGATTTGTTTAACAATATTGTCAAATTCATAAATAAAACTAACAAGGATTTTAGATGGTAAGAATTTTGCTTAAAGCAGATCATAAAATCATGAAAGGGAATTTATGGCATTTCGTACTTTCTTTGCAAATGACAAAGGCTCATCAATGGACCTAAAATTCACATGAAATATTTTTGGCTCATTGAATAACCAATGTGCTTTTACTGCAGAAATTTTAATCCCTTGCATACGTAGCTCTTGAATAAAAGGGATGACTTCTTTTTCAAGAAGTGGAAAATCACCTATGTTTAGCTCCATTTCATTTTTCTTATTGATCGAATCAAACGCGAAAAAACCGAATGAAGTGGTTGAACTAGGATGTCCCATGATTGTCAATTGAATATTACGAGTTACTTCTACAATACACATATTTTTTTGAAAAGAATGGCATCCTTCCAATATTTGAGCGAAATTATTGCACAAGGTTTTAGTGCTCGATTCTTCCATATTTTTAGCACTCCTGCATGTCAAAGTTTTGTATAAACAACTCTTTTCTTTGATGTGTCGTCACAGGCAAACAAATAACTTGGTTCCCAGTGTAGGTAATAACTCAAAAGATAACGATCAAAAATGAATCCTTTTTTATACTTTGGGTATTCGGAAAGTGACTTGTTCTTGGTATTATTTTATGTACAGAGTGTTAAGGTGCTTGGATTATGTGTTTTCTTCATAAAAAATTTTTGCTGCAATATTACTTTAGCGATCATATGAAGGTACTAATACATTTGGGAGAATTGAAATGGAAAAAGATCCCTAAAAATATAGAAGGAGGGGAGTAAAAAACGCAGATATTGAACAAAACGTTTCACGAGTATGGCTATCAAAAGAGTATACAAGAAGTTTGGATGAAAAAAGCCCCTCATTCTAGAACGAGGGGCTTTTGCGTTAAGCACTTATTTTTTCAGCAGCATTATGATCTTTTGTTGTAGTTTTACGGATGAATGGAATCACCCAGCGGTCTAGACCAATCCGGCCTGCATTAAGTCCGGCAACTATAATGATGACCCCTAGTAGAATGCAAAGTGCGTTAGTAGAAATCGTACCGGCCATTACGTAAGAAAAGTTCATCACGAGTGCAAAGAAGGCAGCGGCTGTTGTCAAGCAGCCAAGAATTAACCCTAAGCCGACCAGAAACTCACCTAATGGAACAATCGTATTGAAAAGATGTGCATTTGGAAGAGCAAAATGTTTTAAAAAGCCAACATACGTAGAATAGACGATACTGCCATCTGGACCCTTCACCGGATTGGCAATAGCACCTTTTAAGAAACCAGAAGTATCAAAACCTCCGGCAGCGAGTTTATGGTAGCCGGCAATTAAGAATTCATAGCCAAGATACAAGCGAATGACAGTTAGGATAGCGGCAGCGATTTTGTTTTCTCTTAAAAATCGATTAAACATGTGGAAGACTCCTTTATTTAAAAGTTTTATTAGTAACTTGATTACACTGTTATTATAATTCTGTTATCTCGAATAAAACATAATTTGTTCAATAATTCACATGTTTGTAAAAAAGATTTGAACGTAAATTGTCACAATAGGAATTTTGTGCATTTACCAATTTTTATTTATCTTCTTTTTATAGTAAGGTTTTAGAACCATATAAGAAATCTAAAAAGGAAGTTCAAATCATTAAGGAAAAACTAAATGATTTAAAGGCTTTTCTGGATATTAACAGGGGAATCAATTTGTACAGATATATCTAAGTGGAATTCAGGAGGTGAAATCGTATAAAATGCTTGCGGATCCAGATAAATTGGAACGCAAATCTCTTGGCTTGAGTCTTGCATAATAACCTGCACATCATAAACAGATTTTTATTAGATATCTCATTTGACAAAGGATTACATCCCACTACAATTAGTTATTATCTTGACATAATATTGCTTTAACATTAACAATAAATACATACTTCTACTTTTGCTGTTGCTGTAGCTAAAACTATAAATGACTAAGAAAAACTATGAAACAGCTCATACTGAAATGGAAAGTTTGAGGGAGACGAAAAATGAAGGTTAATGAAAGATCACTAATCGAAGGATTATCATATGCTTTAGACGTAGCGGAGAAAAGCTATTTCTCTCACGCAAAACATGTAGCCTATACCTCATTTATGATCGCTAAAGAATTAAATTTGCCAAAGGAACAGCAAACAGATATTTATTATGCAGCTCTACTGCACGACATAGGGGCAAGTAATTCCTGTTCCATTGAAGATCATTGTATTGTAGGTAGAGATATCATCAACAATTTACCTGTTAAAAATAGTATTTCGGAATATGTTTTTTACCATCATGAGCATGTAAATGGAACTGGACCGTTTCATTTAAAAGGAGAAGAAATCCCCTTTCCTGCGCAAATTATATGTTTTGCAGATTTTTTTGATACAGGCTTTAGTGGTCCAAAAAACATAAATTATGCTTCATTTAAAGAAATAACTGGTTGGTTAAATGAAATTAAAGCTCTGTTTGATCCAGAAATATTTACTGCTTTTCGAAAACTGATTGAGAAGGAATATTTCCTTTTAGACTATTTCAATTATGAATTTAATAATATTCTATCTAGAAGAATCGAAGTACAAGAGAATGAATTGAATTGGGAAGGAATAAAAGGGTTTGCACAGGCTTTTTCTAAAATCATTGACATGAGAAGTCCCTTTACCCACCGTCATTCTATTGGTATTGCTGAATTAGTGAACAAAATAACGAAAGAGTTAGGTTATGATTATGAAATACAAAATAAGATGTATGTTGCAGCTTTATTACATGATGTAGGAAAGTTAGCAGTCTCAAATGATATTTTAGATAAAGAAGGAAAGCTAACTGAGAAGGAACGTTATGAAATCAATAAACATGCCTATTATACAAGATGGATATTAGAACAAATTGAAGGATTTGAAGAAATTACGGAGTTTGCGTCCAACCATCATGAAAAGCTCAATGGAAATGGCTATCCATTACATTTATATGAAGATCAAGTAGGAGAACTAGATAGAATCATGACCATATGTGATATCTATCAGGCTTTGACCGAGGAACGGCCTTATAGAAAACAAATGCCAATTGCAAAGGTTTGGGCACTAATTGATGAAATGGTTGAGCAAAATCAGTTAGATGGAGTTTTAGTAGGCAGAATAAAGACGATATTACCATAAAAGTAAACAGCAAAAAGTCGGTTGGGAACGTTTTAAGAGGGGCAGCCATTCAGAACTGGAATGAACCCATATTGGGTGGCATTTTTGGTGCAGTTTTAGGGTTAATTCTGTTTTCGATAACATATAAAAGTTCCCGTACTTTCTTTAAGCAGATTAAAAAGTCTGACCCAGAGGGTGTACTTTTCAAGCGGTATGATTACCATTTCAGCTCAAATCTCTGTCACTGCGTCAATGATATATATTCCCATTTCGATTGCAAATTTAATTACGATGTCTACCCCAGTGATTGTTACGCCAATCAGTTATTTCCTTTTTAAAAATCAAGAAGGTATAACCTTACGCACGGTGGCAGGGATTATTCTAGTTATGGCGGGTATATTTTGTATTATATTAATTTAAGGATTTAACGAATCCCGAAAGAATTCCCCTTCCTCAAACCTGTGAAAGGCAAAGCCCAAGGTTAGGGAGGGGATGAATTTCGGTTGGCGTAAGACAAAACATTTGTTCTCTTTCCTTTTCATTTGGTATAATTAAACATATATATATTTCGAGGTGATGGTAGTGTTGTTGAATC
>NZ_JAEVLT010000169.1 GCF_024494385.1 Bacillus sp. EB600 | reverse complement strand
GAATGGGTATTTCGTGTAAAGTTCATCGATGCGATGTTTGATGATACACTCCTCTGGGGAAGGATCCATAGGCTTATAATACAGACTGGTTCTATTAAGATTTACTAGCTCAGCCTGGGTTTTAATAGGGAGTTCTGAATCCTCCCAATCTAGCAGATCTAGTCTTTCAATTCTAGTCTTTAATGCCAGCTTTTTTTTTAAGCCACGACAGATGCGTGGTGAGTTTTCCGACTTCGGCATATAGGTTTTGAATTTGGTCTTCATAATTAGAAATGAGTAGATCCTGTTTTTTGTTCTCTTTCGTAAACAACTGCGGCAATTGTTCTAACACTGCTTTTTTCCATTGCGGTAATTGGTTCACATGGATCCCATGGTGGGAAGCAAGTTCGCTTAACGACTTCTCTTCCTTAA
>NZ_JAEVLT010000168.1 GCF_024494385.1 Bacillus sp. EB600 | reverse complement strand
TTAAGGAAGAGAAGTCGTTAAGCGAACTTGCTTCCCACCATGGGATCCATGTGAACCAATTACGCCAATGGAAAAAGGCGGTGTTGGAACAATTGCCGCAGCTGTTTATGAAGGAGAACAAAAAACAGGATCTACTCATTTCCAGTTATGAAGACCAAATTCAAAACCTATATGCCGAAGTCGGAAAACTCACCACGCATCTGTCGTGGCTTAAAAAAAAATCTGGCATTAAAGACTAGAATTGAAAGACTAGATCTGCTAGATTGTGAGGATTCAGAACTCCCTATTAAAACCCAGGCTGAGCTAGTAAATCTTAATAGAACCAGTCTGTATTATAAGCCTATGGAGCCTTCCCCAGAGGAGTGTATCATCAAACATCGCATCGATGAACTTTACACGAAATACCCATTC
>NZ_JAEVLT010000167.1 GCF_024494385.1 Bacillus sp. EB600 | reverse complement strand
TTCGGTCATTTATATTTTGGGGCTTTAGCTCAGCTGGGAGAGCGCCTGCTTTGCATGCAGGAGGTCAGCGGTTCGATCCCGCTAAGCTCCATTATTTTATGTTTATATTTGGCGGCGTAGCTCAGCTGGCTAGAGCGTACGGTTCATACCCGTAAGGTCGGGGGTTCGATCCCCTCTGCCGCTATTAAGGATTTTAAGGATCTTTAGCTCAGCTGGTTAGAGCAGACGGCTCATAACCGTCCGGTCGTAGGTTCGAGTCCTACAAGATCCATTGTATTATATTTGGAGGAATACCCAAGTTTGGCTGAAGGGATCGGTCTTGAAAACCGACAGGCGGGTCAAACCGCGCGGGGGTTCGAATCCCTCTTCCTCTTCCATTTTTTTAAATAATATTATCGCGGGGTGGAGCAGTCT
>NZ_JAEVLT010000166.1 GCF_024494385.1 Bacillus sp. EB600 | reverse complement strand
AGGACTTAAATACCCAAGTGTTCCGTGAATTCTTAGATAATTAAACCAATGAACGTAATCATCAAGTTCCAACTTCAACTGTTCCAAGCTCTCAAAATATTTACCTTTTACGAACTCCGTTTTGATAATTTTAAAAGTTGCTTCTGCTACCGCGTTGTCATATGGGCATCCCTTCATACTTAACGAACGTTTTATGTTAAATGTATCTAGAGCTTCATCAATTGTCTTGTTCTTAAATTCATTGCCTCTATCTGTGTGGAATAATTGAATTTGCCGCAAATCTGCTTTCACTGTTGATAATGCTTGATAAACTAATGGGGCATCTTTGTTTGGACCTGCACTGTGACCAATAATTTCTCGATTATAAAGATCGACAAATAAACAGATGTAATGCCAACTTTTCTCAACTCTAACGTATGTTAAGTC
>NZ_JAEVLT010000165.1 GCF_024494385.1 Bacillus sp. EB600 | reverse complement strand
CATTAAAGAAAAGCAATGAGCATGATGATAACAAAATGCTCAAAAGGGTTTCACCACAAATATCTTTAGAAAGCGCTAAGAAAACAGCTTTAAATACAACCCAAGGTACTATTACGAAGGTAGAGTTGGATAATGAAGACAATCAGCCAGTCTACGAAATTAAGATCAAAACCATGGACCATCGTGAAGTAGAGGTTAAAGTAGATGCGGCCAATGGAAAAGTTTTAGGAAAGGAATATAACGACGACTAAAAACCGAAGAAATTAAATAGACATGCAATAGTAGGAAAAAAACAAATTAGGAGGGGGTTCATATGTTTCATGAATTTAAGGTAAAACCAATGTTTGAAGGTCAATTTCATCAACGTCATCTGTTTACACTAAAATTTAAAGGTGATACTTTCCAAGGGATTTTTAAAAACGGGGATATTCAGTGGTTTCATCCAA
>NZ_JAEVLT010000164.1 GCF_024494385.1 Bacillus sp. EB600 | reverse complement strand
TCAGTTTTCCCGACCATCAGTTTCATTTATTTTATGGGGCTTTAGCTCAGCTGGGAGAGCGCCTGCTTTGCACGCAGGAGGTCAGCGGTTCGATCCCGCTAAGCTCCACCATAATTTCATACCTACTTAATTATTTGGCGGTGTAGCTCAGCTGGCTAGAGCGTACGGTTCATACCCGTAAGGTCGGGGGTTCGATCCCCTCTGCCGCTACCAATTGTAAAGTGGAGGAATACCCAAGTCCGGCTGAAGGGATCGGTCTTGAAAACCGACAGGCGGGTCATACCGCGCGGGGGTTCGAATCCCTCTTCCTCCTCCATTGAATTTAATAATATTATCGCGGGGTGGAGCACGTTCGAATTAGCTTCTTCGAATGATCTACAGCGCAACGATTGAGCCACTACTTGAATAAGCTTACTGAAATCGGGGCGGTCAAGTGTCTAGGGGCATGATCAAACACAATACTTT
>NZ_JAEVLT010000163.1 GCF_024494385.1 Bacillus sp. EB600 | reverse complement strand
TGGAATTGTGGAATATTGAAAATAACGAATGTACTACAATAATGCTCCTCAGTTATTTTACTAAAGCCTATCATCCAGAATCTGGAACAAGTACAAAATTTGATAATCAGCAGCTGAGGCTTGAACTTATGTGCTGTTTTCCGAAGCTTCTCCTTTTTAACATAAATATTCAATTCGTGTTCAATGAGAGTACACCCTGACAGAACAAAATCAATGTATAGATTTGTCAAACAGACTTATTCAGAATACGGGTGATCCCCTTCCTACTTGGACTATAATAAAAAAATAGCTTCACAGCCGTTATGACTGGAAGCTATCAAATAGGACAAAACAAGATTTATTTAAGCAGATGCAAAGATGAAAGAGAATTGTAAATACATGGAATTTTTGGAAAATGAAAAGTTCATTTCCTGCCGGCAAATACACTGGATAGGAAATAAATAAAAAAGCCCTCACAC
>NZ_JAEVLT010000162.1 GCF_024494385.1 Bacillus sp. EB600 | reverse complement strand
TATATTTATAATAAGCTCCCAAGCGGGCTCGAACCGCTGACCTCTTCCTTACCATGGAAGTGCTCTACCTACTGAGCTATGGAAGCATGTCTACCGCTTGTTGCAAAAAAAATAAATCTAATTTTATTGAAAATGGCTCCGCAGGTAGGACTCGAACCTACGACCGATCGGTTAACAGCCGATAGCTCTACCACTGAGCTACTGCGGAATAATCCCAGCCTGGCAACGTCCTACTCTCACAGGGACTTGCGTCCCAACTACCATCGGCGCTGAGAAGCTTAACTTCCGTGTTCGGTATGGGAACGGGTGTGACCTTCTCGCCATTATTACCAGACTAATTTTTTAAGACATATATTATTATAATATCTTTTAAAAATTTTTCAAGAGGAAATTTTAAATTTTTCATTCCCTCAAAACTAGATAATTATAGAAGAAGTTTTTTCTGAACGAGTTCGCTTGAAAAA
>NZ_JAEVLT010000161.1 GCF_024494385.1 Bacillus sp. EB600 | reverse complement strand
GCCGTAAGATTGGTAGGGGCAAAATGTTTAATCGTGGGAATCCGGCCGGAAATTGCTCAAACAATCGTAAATTTAGGCATTAATTTGAATCAAGTCATTACAAAAAACAGCCTGCAAAAAGGTGTGGAAGCTGCGTTAGAAATGACCAATCGCAAAATTGTTTCGGTAGGTGAGTAACAGATGACTGGGAGAATACCAATTTTAAAATTGTATAATTGCCTGCTCGTTTCGATTCAATGGGAACTAGATGATCAAACAGCCCTGCAATTTCAGGAGGATTTACTTTGTAAAATCCACGAAACCGAAGCAAACGGTGTAGTAATTGATTTAACGTCGATTGATATGATTGATTCATTCATTGCAAAAATCCTTGGCGACGTAATTAGTATGTCCAAGCTAATGGGGGCGGAAGTGGTTTTGACTGGAATCCAACCGGCTGTTGCAATTACATTAGTTGAACTAGGAATACACCTTCAA
>NZ_JAEVLT010000160.1 GCF_024494385.1 Bacillus sp. EB600 | reverse complement strand
GGTGGAAGCGCGGTGACGTGTGGAGCTGACTGATACTAATCGATCGAGGACTTAACCAATCTAGTAAGCGAACTCGTTCAGAAAAACTTCTTCTGTATTATCTAGTTTTGAGGGAATGAAAAATGAAATTTCCTCTTGAAAAATATAAAAAAGACATTATAATAGAATAGTGTCTAACAAATAGTCTGGTAATAATGGCGAGAAGGTCACACCCGTTCCCATACCGAACACGGAAGTTAAGCTTCTCAGCGCCGATGGTAGTTGGGACGCAAGTCCCTGTGAGAGTAGGACGTTGCCAGGCTTGGATTATTCCGCAGTAGCTCAGTGGTAGAGCTATCGGCTGTTAACCGATCGGTCGTAGGTTCGAGTCCTACCTGCGGAGCCATAATGGAGAGCTGTCCGAGTGGCCGAAGGAGCACGATTGGAAATCGTGTAGACGGGTAACCCTGTCTCAAGGGTTCAAATCCCTTGCTCTCCGCCATTCTTATAT
>NZ_JAEVLT010000016.1 GCF_024494385.1 Bacillus sp. EB600 | reverse complement strand
TAATTACCTGCCTATTTCAGTGTGCGAAAGTTGAGTAATTAATATTAAAAACAGCTTAATAAACTTCTTAATCATAAAAATTCCTCAAAAGATTGATGGATTGATAAGATCTGTTAATGTTTCCGTTCCAAGCCCTTATGTTTTTTATTAATAAGGTTCTTATTTTTCAAAAGGTTATTTAATAAAGAATAAAGCAATTAAATAGATGGTGCCATTACTTTCATAAATATTTTAGTCATTATTTATGACATATTTATGAAATAGCAACTAAATCATTTGACATTTGTAAGCGTTTTCATTTATAATAAAGATGGTTAGGGATAACGAGTGGGGTTATCATAGGTATCAAGCGAAGGCTGGGGCTGATACTAATTAAGAATTCTTTTTTCTGTGAATCTACAAAAATACATAATTAAAAAAAGACTAGGATTATTCCAAACGGGTTCCGTTTCCTATCGAAAAACCCGTTTGGAATTAAATTTGTCCCGCTTTTTGTATCTGTTTTTGTAATGAAAATAAAATAGCTCAGTTCACTATACTGAGCCATTTCTCTTATCTATTTTCGATAGCTTCTTCAACTAACGCCCCTATAGTTCAAGTATAATTTTTCACAATCTTACTTTCACTAAAAAAATAAGGTTGAATTACCTTTGTCACAGTAAAATGGAAGCTTGATAAATCACAAATTAAGTAAAGGAAGGCGAATTTCAACTGTGGTACCTGATTTAACTTGACTGTTAAATTGAATTTTCCCATTATGGGATTCAATGATTTTCTTGGTAACCATAATACCTAAACCATTTCCATCTTTTTTCGTAGTACAAAAAGGTTGTCCTATTTTGTTCAACACGTCTTCAGGTATACCCTCTCCATTATCTATAAAGCGAATAAGTTGCTCCGATCCCTCAATATCCACTGTGACATGAATATTTCCTCCAAAAGGTATTGCTTCCATGGCATTCTTAAGAATATTAATAAATACCTGTTTGATTTGATTTGGGTCACAATAAATAGTCCCAAACCTATTGATATCTCTCGTAATGGAAATACCATTCATCACAGCTTGGCTTTCAAATATTTTCAAAATATCATCCATTATTGAAATTAACTCTACTTTACTATAATGAACAACATGAGGTTTTCCCAAAACCAGAAGCTCACTTACAATGAAGTTCATTCGATCTATTTCAGACATAAGGAGTTTGTAATGATCAGGCTTAAATTGATCCTTTGAAAACTGAAGCAGTCCCTTAATGGTTGTTAATGGATTACGGATTTCGTGAGCAACACCTGCAGCCATCTGCCCCACTACAGAAAGCTTTTCAGTATTACGTAAGTACGCTTCTGTGCTTTTCATTTCGCTGATGTCCCGAAGACTTCCAACAATGTAAATGAGCGAATTTCTATCATCAAAAATTGGGATAACATCTAAAATAAAATATTGAAGAGCGTCATCTATAGCTATAGATATTTCAATTCCTATAATTTCTTGTTTGTCTGAAAGCACATCCTTAAAATAGGAACCTATCTTTTCTGCATAAAGAATACTAGAACTTTCATAATCGCTTCTTTTTGGACACATTAACTTTAAAATTTGTTTTCCATTTTCGTTACAATCTATAATATCCCCTTTGGCATCTGTAACAATGACCGCTTGATAACTCGTTTGAAGCAGTCCCTGATTCAAAATAAAAAGCTTCTTATTTTTTTCCTGAACTAGCAGTTCTCGTTCTATAGAATCAACGATGGTATGTAACATCACTAATAACAATGGGTTATCATGTGGGATATAAGTTAATAACGAGATCGTACCCAGAGGTTTTGTATTGCCTTTATTTCGAAAGGGTACACTATAACATGCAGCATCATAATATACTTGGCAGTAATGGTCTTCTCCAACCAATTGAATAGGTTGATCATATTGAAGGGCTAACGATACAGCGTTTACTCCAGCATCTTTCTCAACATAACGAACTCCTTCTTTAATTCCCAATTGTTTGACGGCATGCAGAATTGTCGAATCACCTTCGAATTTTAGGATATGTCCCTTTTCATCTGTTACCGCAACAAGAATCGGAGTACCTTCAACTGAAGAGAGAAATTTTTTTATAAAAAATTTTACTACATTTAATATTTCGGAGTATGTCGTGATTTTCTTAGCATAAGCTTCAGAAGATAAGCATTGTGTAAATGTTGGTACAATAGTTGGATCAATACCGTACTCTTTACAGCGTTCTTTTGCTTGAATAACAATAGAATCATCCTGTTTTAACATCATTAAAATCCTCTTTAATATCTTTATTTTAATAATATTCTAACATATGATCCTAAGATGTACTACTACCCAGGATAACCCTAAACCCCTTTCTCGTAGCTTAATATTATAAAGAATATCAATTATTAATTTCAAGTGTTCATTAGTTTGAATGGGGAACAAAGTCCAATCAGTTAGCGTAAGTACATTTTTTCACAAACTTTTTCAAATTTTAGTGCCAGGCACCACAGAAGGACAATTGTCCTTCTGGAATGCCTGGCACTTGTATTTAAAAGCATTAATGTCATAGGGCACTGACCCCATTGTTCCAGGATCATTTTCCACATCCATTAAATCCCCATTGTGAAACATAGTTTGGCTTGCTCCAGATTTTTACTTTATTTCTTTTTGCAGATGTTTCATCATTCTGATAGATAGAGAGATATTTATATGGGGGATTCATAATGTAAGCGACACGGGCGAAGCCTTCTTTTACTAACATTTCCTGAACAGATTGACCGTTTGCATAAACATATGCAAGGAGACGTCCGTAGGCATCCCTTGGTACCCCTTGTTCAAACTCAAGGGTTAACCGGCCGGCTCGAACTAATTGGTTATTTCGTTCCGAAGCCTCCACTGCGTATGGCTGGACACACATCCCCGGCTTTTTTGATTCCGGAGTATCGACCAATAAATAGCGAACAGTGTCTACTTTTCCATTTAGCTTCACTTTAATGGTGTCTCCATCGATTGTTTCAACCAACGTTACCGGCATTTGCCCAGAAGGAATGGCCCTCATTACGGACCCTGTTTGAAATTCACTTTGCTGGGTTTTACTAGTATCCAGCAACAAAGGATGAAAGACTACCATCAAAGATGAAGCGATTAAGGCGGATCCTGCCAATCTTTTTTTCATACTAGGAGTCCCCCATCATTTCACCATGAGGCTTTTGAACGTTATGTCACATATTAATGAATTTCAATGCGTTTTTTGTCTGTATTTGTAAGCATTAATTTTGGGCACTTCAAAGTGAGAATTCCATTTTTAAATGTAGCGTCAATGGCATTGTCATCAATGTCTTCCACATAAAAACGACGGATAAAGTTGCCGAAGTATCTTTCCTGACGAATATAGTTTTCATCCTCAACTTTCATATCTGCTTCTCTTTTTGCAGAAATCATTAAATAATTATTACTGTATTCAACAATGATGTCATCCTTTTCAAGGCCAGGCAATTCCGCCTCAATTACATATTGGTCACCATCATCTTTAATATCAGTGCGGAAGTGGTGAGTGTCACTTAGAACAGGTGCAAAGAAACTATCGTTGAAGAAATCCGAGAATAAATCCCACATACCACTCCTTAAATCTCTTTTTCTTCTTCTGAATGGAGATAAAGTAGTCATATATTGATTCCTCCTTTTTTTTGCTAAACAAAACATTATAAATTAGTAATTGTAAATATTTTATAATGCAACTTGTAGCCATTACTTTTTATGTTCTTTTTTTTGCTTTTTCATCCTAGCATTCAACAAACGTAATCGAAAAAGTTGTGGGAGTCTTAACCATAAACCTGTTTTAATATTCATAGAAAACCTCCACTTATCTTATTTGATTAGTAATTTGTTTTCTAAGGTCTATTTGGCTCTTTTGTCTTAAAGAAAAGTTACATGCAAGATTCTTCTGAAGGGGTATTCATTCATTTGTTCCACTATTAACAATTAAAACAATGAGTGAATCCAATCACCATCATCTTCTTCGTGACAAGGCTCAGAGGTCGTCAACTCATCACAATTCCAGCAGTAGCTTCTAGTTCTTTCCCATTTGGAAAGTGGTTCACCGCAATAAATACATACAGGATCGTGCATTTCCAATAAGAAACACCTCCTCTGTCAAAAGATAAGCTATGAAAACCGTCAAATTTTTAAGAGATAAATGTGAGGATTGGCATAGATTATGTTTCGAAAGGTCTTGCTGTAAGTTTTCATTTTTCATTTTTTGTTGGAATCATTCCAAAGCTTTGGTTCTGTCCTTTCAAGTGAGTTTATACACACTTCACAGCAAATGTCGTAAACCTCATCAAAATGGACAAATGACATGATTAAACACACCCCTTCCTGTATTGTATTTGAAATTTACGTAGCCCCTATAGACCTTAAGTAAAAAATGGACTCGTACAAACCTCCTTCCTCCAATTAGCTTTGTTAGCACTCGAGTGGAATGAGTGCTAGTACAATTAAAATATATAAAAGAATAATAAAAATTTCAATAATTTAAATGTAAAAAATTACAAAAAAATATGACATTATTTGATTCCAGAATCTAATAATTTTTATAAAAAAAGATAGATTAAACGAAAATTTGTACGAAAAAAGTGATAAAAAGGATATCTAATTTCTTATATGGATATCCTTTTGTTTGATATAGATAGATTGGGTCAAGGTATTGGTACGGGTTCATCAAAGACTTCCCCAGAGCACTGTTTGGCATCCTCTGTGCCCCAATTGGATGATTCAGTAATTAATTTTCTCCTCCTAGGCCGTTTTCTCCATTTGCTCGCAAAAACCCCCGATTGTAAAATACACGACCGCCTCACCGCGTGTAATCAGCTCTTCCATTTTTCCAGGGACAGGACCTAGGATTTTTCAAAGTCAGTGACCGCGATTGCTATTTCAATAATAGTACATTTGGATTCTATCCACTATCCTTTTGAAAACCAAATAGGAATAATTTAGTATCAAGGCAATACCAACCGCCAATGCCCCAAGGAAAAGATACATTCCAATTGAGCCTATAAAGATTGAAGATATAAGTTATTTAAAATGTTAACACTAAAAAGCAAAAATTTATTTTGGATTTTCCAAGTTTTACCAAAATAAATTTTTAGTTGATATTATTTTCCAAATAATATAAATTTATACTATATTCTGATAATAAAATCATTGATGGATAAGCTTGAATATCCGTTACAAAAAACTAGGGTATGGTGTATTGCGTTACAAATCTTCTAAATTCAGTGGATTTTTACACACATTGTCTGAATGCATTAAGTGGACAAGTTGATGGAAGCGATTGCCTAAGAAGTAGTAATTACCCTCATAACTTAATTCTTGAAGATGGTCATGTTGCAGTTTAAAACGTTAACCAAATATAATGTTCCTATTCTAATGGGACCAGGCAGCCCCATCCATCAGGCAGTATAATGTATACACTTTCCGAAAAACATACTTAGGATGGTTTCTAAGAAAGTAGACATCCTTTTGGGGCAGCCCCTTTTCACAAACTGTATGTGAACTTTTCACGTCTAATTTCCGAAAATTACGAATTGTATGCAACTCTATTAAAATGGAATTTTTTAATTAATCGATTATGTACGACAAAGTCATTTTTTTAAAATTATTTCACCTTTCCAAATAAGAGAAAAGATTAATCTAAAAACACTATATTATACAACTTAATAGTTATAAATAGGAAAAGATTGAAGATGAATGGCTTTCTATAGAACAATCGACAAGGGGAATTTTTCAACGAACTATTAATAGCCTATAAAAAATTTTAAAACAAGGCTAATTATATATGCTCAATATTATTAAAGGGGTTGGATGTATGCTGGAAACAAACGCAGAAAAATTTATTCAAGTAGCAAAATTTAATAAGTTTCATTGGATGATACTTTTTTGGGGAGCTGCCTTAATGCTGTTTGATGGTTTTGATTTAGTCATCTATGGTGCAGTGGTTCCTACTTTAATGAAGGAATGGGGAATTTCTCCTGTTCAAGCAGGAATGTATGGAAGTTATGCTTTATTTGGCATGATGTTTGGAGCATTCCTATTTGGAACCTTGGCAGATAAGCTAGGCCGAAAAAAGATTATCTTGATTTGTGTTTCTATCTTCAGTCTATTTATGTTTCTTACAGGATTGGCTCCAAGTCCAGAAATATTTGGAGTTTTTAGATTCATTACTGGTTTAGGACTAGGAGGCATGATGCCTAATGTCATTGGATTAATCAGTGAATATTCTCCAGCAGGAACCCGCAGCAGGATGATCGCTGCAATTATGGCTGGATATTCAATCGGTGGAGTTACAGCTGCTTTCCTAAGTATGTTTTTGATCCCTAATTTTGGATGGGAGTCCGTTTTCTTCTTTGGTGCTCTTCCATTATTGTTTTTGCCTTTCCTGGCAAAATTTTTACCGGACTCAATTGGGACGTTGATTGCTAAAAATGATCAAAAAAGAATACAAAATATTCTTGTAAAGGTTAATGCAACCTATCAGCCATCAGAAAATGAAACATTCGTTTTAAATAAACCAAAACAAGATTCATCTCCAGTTAAAAATTTATTTACGGAGAAAAGAGGCTTTTTAACAGTAATGATCTGGTTGACATACTTCATGTCGTTACTAATGCTCTACGGACTGAATACATGGCTGCCTAAATTCATGACCGAAGCTGGATTCCCTCTTGGTTCAAGTTTAAGCTTTCTCCTGGCGTTAAATGTGGGGGCTACAGTAGGTGCCGTTCTAATGGGATGGTTAGCCGATCGCTGGGGTGTTGGTAAAGCTCTTATTCTATTCTTTTTGATCGCCTTTATTTCAATTTCTAGTCTGGGTTATGCAACCAATATGGTTTTATTATATATATTAATAGCGATTGCGGGAGCTGCAACAGTTGGAACACAAAACCTTACACATTCCTATACTTCCCAATTCTATCCGGTTACTATGCGTTCAACAGCGCTGGGATGGGCATTAGGGGTCGGACGAATTGGAGGAATACTTGGGCCAACCATTGGCGGTATTTTACTAGCTTCAAAATTGACTTTACAGATTAACTTCATGATATTTGCCATACCAGGGATTATTGCTGCATTAGCTGTTTTCTTAGCAAATCATCAAGGTCGTAAAGTTTTAGCTACTGAAAAACAATCGTTGGACATTGCTAAATAAAGCTTTGGTCAACAATCAAAATTGAAAAAAATGCCTGACACCGCAGAAAGACAGATATGAAAAAATGTCTTATTACGGTGTCAGGTACTGGTTTCAGTGGCTATGGGGTCAGTCCTACTGGCCTTGCACAAAAGTAATTAAATTGAATTAATACGAAAATTTTCCATTTACTTTTCAACTTCAGTGGAAAAAGGAGAATAGGGCATTAAAATGACCCTGTTCCTTTTTTTCCTTTTTAATAATTTCCTAATGTCCGCCCATTTTTTCTCTTCTGTTTCTTAACCTTTTCTTTCACCAAAGCGACGGTTCAAAACGATGGTTTTTCCTCCACTAATAGAATAGGAGCACCTTTTGTCTTCCCTTTGATTTTTTCACTTTCCTATTTAGTTCTTTCAACATTTCTTTGCCTGGTAAAAATAAATAGGTTCGTAATATGCGAAAGAAAACCCAAGGTGTCGAGAAGTCTACTAAGGCTTCCGCCTCATTGGTTATGAGTCGAGTCCCAGAGCATTTGTGTGGATCCCCATTTGTAATATTCCCCTAATCATCCAGCACTGTTCCAATATCCTCAAATCCTGATGTTTTCTTAAATTTCATTTTGTGCGGGAAGTTTACTAAGGCATCAGATGGATCGAGATTTTCAAAGTTCAGGCGATTTAGCATAGGCCGATCAAATTTTACCGATAAAATAGCCTGTTCTTGTTTGTGTCCCGTCGCCGTATTAATAACCTCTTCATATGCATGGACAAATACGTAATAAACCGGTAACAGTGCAAACAGATCTCTTGCGATGCGTAATGCGCAGCTGCAAACGTAATCTTGGTAAAGATCATAATATGCTGTTTTTGATAAAGGCTTTTCAGAAAGCTTTCCCGTTTTTGTAAGAGATAGTGCTTTATTGGGGATAACATTGAGCGCATTTACTTCAAAGGAAACCTGCATGATGTTTGGATTATCCGTACCAAACTCGAATCCGCTCCCAAATTCAACTAAATCATCTAATGGGGTATATTCTTGAATCACTTCAAGGTATGAATCCATATCTCGTTTCAAGATTTTTTCAGCAACCGTATGCATATGTTTCCAGCTGTTCCACAATTCTGCATCCTTTGCTTTTGCTTTTTCAACTTCCTGTGCTAATTCTTGCAGTTTAGCTTCCGTTTTATTAAAAATACGCTCCATGACGCTTGGTTGGTAGGATTCCAACTGTTCCCTGGCTGCTTTCGTATTCGGTCCTTCCTGTCCATTTTTAAATGGGGCTAAACGACGATAGACCTCCTTCCAATCAACCGGATCATCGCATTCTTGATGAATGGAACGAATCTGATCTAGTTTGTTTTCGTAAAGGGTGACCTGAAGCCTTGCGTATTCTTGTTCCTGGAGCTTCCGCTGTTCTCTTTGTAATCGGGCCAGTTCGCTTCTTCTCTGATAGGCAGGAGTTTTATAGCTCCTCGAGCCTGATGTTGTAGAATAGGAAATTCCTGAGCCTGGGATTCCCACAGTTGTCGTCTTTCTTCCACTGCTGTTAATCGTGTACCTTAAACCTGGAACCCCAAAGCTCACACCCACTCCTTTTTTTCCGACATTCATTCGTATTCCTGGAGCAATCTTAAAGCTTTTGCGAAAGTTTAAACCCATCTTGCTATCCTCCCGAGTCTGTAATGAAAACAACCTATTAGGTTATAACTGTTAATAAGAATTGGGACATCTGATTATAGATTTCCCCTTTTTAGATTCCGGTAAAAATGGTGTAAATCTTATGTGAGGTCAATAATTTTTTAACACTGTATTAAACCGATTAAAATAATAATACCATCACTGCTATATTGCCCATTCAGTTCATTCTTTCGTTTTTCCAGGCTTGTATTCATGATACGGAAGCCCGTTAGCTTCAGCGAATGGTGCGCTAATCATTACGAAGCGCAATACATTGGCAGCGCATCGCTGCATTTCCCCAAGTGTAATCCCTCCTGGTTTATCATAGGACTCCAACAGCGATGGATCCTGCTTTCTCTTTTTGAGCATCTTCCTTTTTCCACCCGGCATTAGAACATCCACCTGAGCCCGTACTCGATATGCATTATTACGCAATTTCGGGAAATTAGGATCTGCCGACGGCTGCATCCACCAATCAGTCATAACATTTCCTTTGTACCCCCATTGCTCCCGTAAAATGATGGTACACAGTTCGTAATGATAATGGCCCCACACGCCATTGATTTTATTATAAGAGGTCATCATATTTTGCGGTTTAGCTTCTTTCACACAGATTTCAAAGCCCTTTAAGTAAATCTCCCTTAGGGCCCGCTCCGATAAACGGGAATCATGATGGGTACGATTTGTCTCTTGATTGTTGCAGGCAAAATGCTTTGGACAGGCCGAAACGCCCTGGGATTGGATTCCCCTTACAAAGGCTACCGCGATGCGCCCTGTCAACAACGGATCTTCAGAGAAATACTCAAAATTCCGCCCACACAAGGGGTCTCTCTGGATATTCATGCCCGGTGACAATAATACATGAGAGCCTTTATTAATCATTTCCGCTCCCAGCTTTTGGTGCAAGCGTTCTACCAAAGCTTCGTTCCATGTACAGGCCAGATTTGTCCCAATAGGCAGTAGGGAGGCATATGCACTTAGGCGGATACCAGATGGCCCGTCAGAGGTGGTAACCGGCACCACGCCTTTGTCTCTTAGTGATGAGAGAACACCGCCGAACACAGCGGCATTACCTGGTGTGCCTAAAGGACTGTTCATGGTATAGTCACCACGGCAGAGGGCCTCCAATTCATCCAAGGACAGCTGAGCAATAAATTGCCCCATCGTCACACTGGCTTTTTTCACATCAATTAACTTATACCTCTTGTCACCTGTCTGAGGAACGGCCTTCGGAAATCGAGACTGAATCGTATCCTTTAAGGAAGTTGTCACAGTCGGCACCGGCTCATATGTGACAGCTACACGTTCTGCCCTATCTGCCTTCGCTACCATTCGTTCAAATTTATGTTCCGGCCTTACGGCTGCAGCTTCCGCAAACTGTTGTATCACCTTAAGGGTCGGTTGTGTATAAATGCCCTGGACCTCTGCAGTTCGAACGTTATTGCCTACATATATCGGGTAGTCTCCGGCTTCGAGGACAAAAGCCGATTTGTAACCAGTCTTTCCACCGTCATCGTAGGATGCCATATGTGCCACATCAAAAACCAGTGTCAGTCCCTGGCTTTCTCCAGGCTGCAAAAGCTTTGTTTTGCCGTAGGCCACCAAGGATTTTACCGCCTTCCCAAGGACACCCTGTGGCGCACCGTAGTACACCTGCACCACTTCCTTGCCGGCATATTTATCACCACGATTCTTCACAATCACGTCCACGAAAATCTTTCCTCTCTTTTCTGCCACGCTCATTGCTTCTATTTCAAAATAAGTATAACTCAGACCATATCCGAAGGGGTATTTTACTGCCGTCTTTGCAAAGGTTTCAAAGTAGCGGTATCCAACAAAAATATCTTCCACATAGTTGTTAAACTCCATATTGCCAAAATTTTTGAAGCTTGGATAGTCTTTGTACCGGTTTGCAATCGTAGCCGTCAGCTTTCCGGAAGGCGTCACGGCACCGGAAAGCACATTTGCCACGGCGCGGCCGCTCTCCATGCCGCCCTGCCATACATACAGAATGGAACTGATACGATCACCGAATTGTTCCACCCACGACATGTCGATAATACTCCCGCAATTTAGCAGAACTACCACCTTTTTAAAAGCAGCCGTAACCTTATCCAGCAAATTTACTTCTTGATCCGACAAATAATAGCTGCCCTTTTCAAGCACATTCTCCCGATCCTCGCCAGCTCCGCGTCCAATGACGACTATTGCCACATCCGAAGCTTCAGCAGCTTGCATCACCAATGCCTCGTCTATGGGCATTTCCTGATGGAATCTTGGCCAATGGCCCCAGGACCCATGATCCGCTTTGTTTTTGCCGCACCACGCTTCGTAAATTCCTGCCAATTGTTTGTTGATCTGTATTGTGGGGTTTTCCCTTAAGCCATCCAGTAAATTTATGGTATATGGAGCTTTAACATCGCCTCCGGACCCATATCCGACGGTAAAATAATCGATCTGAACCCTCCCGAACACTGACACTGGTTTGTCTGCCGCTAATGGCAGAATTCCTCCTTGGTTTTTCAGTAATACAATTCCTTCTGCGGCCGCCTCTCCAGCCAACTCCGCCAAACCGTCCTGTATCTCCTTCGGTCCATTAATCTTCGTATTCTCGTCCTGAGCCATAACACTCGTTACGAGGTTGGCTAGCCTCCTGATAATCTTCTTACCAAAATTCACGATATTCACCCTTTTTTTTCTTTTTTTTCTTTTCGCCTTTTGGCTTTTTTAGCCTGCTTTCCTGCAATCAATCTAAATAGGCGAATATCATTCTCATTTTGCAATTATCGTAATCCTTCAGTAGGAATGGGTGGTTAATCAAAAAAAGTCAGTTGAAAAAAGAAAAAACTGGTGATTGAATAGGAGGCAAAACTTATTATTCAACGCCTGCATTTAATTGTCGGGATTATTTCTATAACCATATTTACGTGATTTCAACTAAAATTAGCTCAAAATTCACAATTACTTTCCGGAATGTGGCCACTTTTTTAATAATGGGGTCATTGGTAGGTAACGATCGCTGCAGTTATTCGATTAATTGTGCGAGTGGTAATTTGTGTTCTTCATCCGTTTCCTTTAAAAAATTTGCTTAAATACTAAGATATTTGTTGTGTTTGTTACCTTAGCCAATCATGAATACCCCCCTTTTAAATGGGCATATCCCTTTTGTTCAAAAGCAGGGACGATACTATGATCGTCCCGCCAATTCAGCTCCGATTAATATTTTTCATATGCACAAACGGTTATAATAATAATTTATCTTTTCACTGACTGGTTTTGGGAATTTATCTTTTCCATACTTTACGACTATTTGTAACTGGTGATAAGTATAGCTCGGAGGTAATTTCTTTGGAGATTTTACCAAAATCTATTAAATAGAGGATTTCCTGTATTAAGGAAAAATTAAGGAACCTGTTCAATAATGATTTGCAGTAGGACAATTCGTTGAGAAAAATTAATCCAACATAAGAGGTGAATAGAAATGAAGAAGAAACGCTTATTGACAACATTATTCTCAATTTTGATGGTTTTTGTTTTTGCAGGTTGTTCAAATTCAGGAAATTCAAACCAAACCACATCGAATGGTAATGGCGGGAATAGACCAGCTTTGCAAAAACCGAATGTATACGGTGAGGTTGCTTCCATAAGCGGAAACAATGTTACTTTAAAGCTTATGAACTTTCCGAAAATGAACAAAAGAAATGGCGGAGTAAGAGGCAATGGTAATATGGGTACGGAAAATGGAGCACCTGCTAATAGAAATGGTAATGGTAATGGCAATTGGAATGGTAATGGCGGTCAAGGAAGAGGCGGAATGAGAGCACGTTCCTATACCGGACAACAACAAACCATAACGATCCCTAATAATGTTTCTATAACTGAAATGACCAGAGGAACAAATGGAATGACTCAAACGAATGTCAACCTAAATGATATACAAACTGGTAGTGTCTTATCAATTTATTATGAAACCGATGGAAAAACAATCAAAAGAATTAGAGTTCAAAGACCATTTAATGGTAATGGACAAGGCGGAAACGGGCAAAGCGGAAATGCACAAACAGGAAATGTTGCCAGTTAATATCTGAAAAAATGTCAGGATCATCCTGGCATTTTTTTTGTAGCTGCTTTCACTCAATGAAAAGGCGAACAGTTATTCGCACTGCCCGCCTTAAGAGTACATTCAGTTTTTTAGATGTTTAAAGTTACAGATCCCCATTCTTTTGTAAGGATACAAATTCAATTCTTTTGCTTTGTCGGCATGATTTGTCATGATTTCCGCAAAAATTTCGTGTGTTGTTTTTCCTTTCGTATTAATCCCTAATTTCTCTGCCGCATCATATATCCTTTTATCCCTTACTTCCTTTGCCAGCTCTTTGAGCGTTTTATTATGAACTGAAATCCCCAGTTCCTTGGCATCCTTCATAATTCGTGCCTTATACACCTCTTGCGCTAGGTCTTGAAGTTGTTTCCCGTTGGTTGAAATCCCTAATTCTTTCGCTTCTTTTTTAATTACAGCTTCTTGAACTTCAGCGGATAAAGTATCCAAACTCTTGTTTTCCGTGTTGATTCCTAATTCCTTTGCTTTTTGTTTTAACTTCGCCATCCTTACTTCGCCGGCAAGGGTTTTAAAATCTTTTCCCTTCGTATCAATACCTAGTGACTGAGCGTTCTTTTTTATCTTTGTCTCTCTTATTTCTTTTAATAGACTTGCCGTATCTTTCCCTTCTGTTTGAATCCCCAATCTTTCAGCCTCCATTTTAACCAGCTGCGGGTCATGCTTAAAATGTCCTTTAGAGTGGAATTGACCATTTGCTGCTGAAGACGGAGTAACAGTTTTTTCGTTTCCTGCTGCAAAAACTTGGGCAGTATTGACACTAAGTAAAAACAAAGCTGCCGCTGACAATAAATAGATTATTACCCTCTTTTTCATCTGTAAGTCCTCCTTATTTTATATTTGGTTTTACAGATTGCAGTATTTCCACTAACTATTAACAAATTATGAACAAATTGTTAATATTTTTTTCAATAATAAAGAGTGTCAGTCACCGCAGAAAAACATTAATCTTACACATCAATATGTCACCGGAGTCTTTTTGTATTTCCTGGAGGAAAAACGAAGGATGTTGTGGCTTATGAATGGTTTAGGATAATAAAAAGTGAAATGCCATTGGGTGAGGAGCTCGAGAAGGTGATCGCGGACGGAGACGACAACACTGAAAAAGTAAAGGAAATTGAAAAAGCCCAACTCGGATGAATTAGGAAACAATTTCCATTGAACGAACAAGATATTTAGAGTAATATAATCACACAAGCTGCGTTGTTCGTATATATAATAAAGTTTTAACCTTTAAGCTGTAACAGGGAGTTTTAATTGAAACAGGAATGACTAGCCTCTGTCTATATGACATGGAGGACATGCAGGAATGTTTCTGCGAACACCCACTTTGAGGAGTGGTGGTTTAAAACTTTCTTATCCAACTACGGCAAAGGCGGCTGTACATAATTTAAACTGACCAGCGTCTATTTGGACGCTGTTTTTTTATTGTCTTTTTTTAATATAGAGGTCCCCGGCGTAATCCCTTCTTTCCCTAAAGCCACTGTTGCTTTAAGTGAATTACTTCAAAAGCAATAAGCAATCTGTTAATCAGAAAAGGCGATACCACCTTAGAGTATCGCCGGTCTTCATCTATTCGTTTATTATTCCGAAAAGTTTTCATACAGTGATGACAACTTTTCCTTGAGCGTGCCCTTGTTCAAAATACTTGAATGCTTCTTTAACTTCACTCATCTTAAAAGTTTTATCAATGACTGGTTTTACTTTTCCGGCTTCAAGGAGTTCTTTCATATCAATTAAATCTTTTTGGTTTTGTCTTTGTAATAAGCTAGACATTTTCTTTCTTCCAGTGAGTGAGAACCAAGAACCTAAGGTCATTGTTTGAAACATTTGTGCACCCGAACCTCCGACATGAATAAAAGTTCCATTTGCATTTAAGGACCGCTTATAAGCTGTAATCGAATGGTGCCCGTTAACCGCAAGAATCAAGTCATACTTCTGTTCTTTTTCGGTGAAATTCTCTTTCGTATAATCAATGACATAATCTGCACCAATGGACTTGAGGATTTCTAAATTCCCCGTACTACAAACGCCTGTTACTTCTGCTTCGAAAGCTTTGGCAATCTGTACTGCAAAAGTCCCAACTCCTCCAGAGGCACCATTAATCAATACCTTCTGCCCCGTCTGAATCTTGCCTTTATCCCTTAGACCTTGTAAGGCTGTAACTGCCGCCATAGGTACCGATGCAGCTTCCTCAAATGTCAATTTCTCTGGTTTTAATGCCAATGCATTCTCAGGAACAGATACATATTCAGCAAAACCACCCCAACCAGAAAGAGAAAGGTCTCCAAATACTTCTTGACCCGGCTGGAACTGTTTAACATCTTTGCCAACCGCTTCGACCCGACCTGCAATGTCACCTCCAGGTATGGAGTATTTTGGTTTTAGAAGACCGAAGGCAAAACGTGCCAAGAAGGGTTCTCCTTTCAGAAGCACTAGATTACCATAATTCAAGGATGATGCATGAATCTTTACTAGTACCTGATTGTCCTCAGGAATCGGTTTATCTACTTCTGTTAAGCGAAGAACATCGGGTGATCCGTATTTGTTATAAACGATCGCTTTCATTAATTTTCCTCCGCCTCTCCTGAAACCATCTACTATCCCCTTGATAAACTTATTCTTATAAATAATAGATAACACATTGATAAGTAATTTTTGGAAAAAATTTCAATTACTTAATTCGACTAAAGGCTTACGCACCTTATTTGAATGACATTGAAGGTAGTGGTACATAACTAAGTCTGTTATTTTTATTGTATCGGAGCTTTTTATCTCAAGTGGAGCTTCCAAATGCCTTCTTTTTTGTAGACATGGTAGCCAGTGCAGATTCACTGAATCCTTTAAAGATGAGCCATACTGCTAAAATCATTTCATTAGCAGCTACTGGTAGCGACAATATAACACCCCAAACCGAAACTTGTTGAATTACTCCAAACATTTCTAACAATGCTGCCATAAAAACAAGAGTTGCCCCTGTCATACCCAAGATGGATATAAATCTTGGTACGAGCTTTGATTTAAAAAATAGATAACTGTACATCATCGAATTGATGCCCAGCATGAAATTGGGACCAAGCAAAAATGTCCAGTCATGTACCGCTTTTAACAAAATACCTGAAATTTTGATATCCCCTTCTCTTTATAAATTAAAAAACGGTAAAGCAAATTACCACCATAGTTCTTACTTCTTTGTGTGATCCCCATAGAAAAATACCTCTTCCAACGGTAAGTTAAAGGCGGGAGCAATGCGAAAAGCAAGTTCTAGTGACGGGGAGTAGTTTCCCTTTTCGAGAGCCACGATGGTTTGTCTTGTTACACCTGCCTTGTCTGCCAGTTGCTGCTGGGTCATTTCATTATGGTCGAATCGTAATCTTCTGATATGATTGCCGACAAGCTTATTACCCATTATTAGACTCCTTTCCGATAGTGATAAAGTTTCGTAACGGATCCAGTCACATCGGAAATGAACCCTGAAATGATCAGGATAATGAACATTACCTGTGACGGCTGATAGATAACAAGCGATCCCATTGCAAGTAGAAAGCCGATGATAAATACAAAAAAAGAATTTCGGTTCGCCTTCAAGTCAATTAACTTTAATTGAAAAATAAATCTCTAATTCTTTAAAAATCAATCTGATTTTTCTATTTCCCAATTAATCCTTGTTTCTGTCTCATTAAACTTGTTGGCTATGGGGACTGACCCTGAATATAGCGAACAGTGCCAGTCACTGTTCGCCACTAATAAAAATTGGAGTGTTTCATCAGGTATTGAATAAAAAATTCAATAGGTTTTTGTTCTTTTGTTTTAGTTCCGCCTAAAATGTTCTATGTACCACTAACACCACGTATAATCACTTAGACCTAATTGATCTATATGAAATGTCTATTATTGAAAATGCTCTATATTTAGAAACTTAGAAGGAATGGAGGAGAAAAGAATGGTAAAATTGCAGACTTCAAAACCACAATTGGTAAGAAGAAGGATCTCATGGAAGTGGCTTATTTGGGCAGTTATCATTATCCTTCTTGTAGCCATCATTGCCGTTTTTGGTATATCCGTATTCGTAGGATGGAGTTTGACTCATCCGGCTAGAAAACCCGTGACGACAACACCTGCATCCCTTCATCTGTCCTATGACAATATCCGGTTTATGAGTAGAAACCAAGACGTCCAATTAAAAGGCTGGTTTCTCCCTTCTGCAACGGAAAAAAAGGACAGGACACTTATTTTTGCTGACGGATATGCGCAAAACCGTTTACAGAAAGAGCTGCCAGCCCTCTCTCTAGCAAAATCGCTCGTCAACGATGGGTATAATGTTGTCATGTTTGATTTCCGTGATTTTGGGGAATCAGGAGGAACAGAAACGACTGTCGGCCAATTGGAAAAGCAAGACCTCCTAGGCGCGGTGGACTGGGTAAAACAAAATCATCCAGGCAAAGTGGGGATGATTGGTTTCTCCATGGGAGCCACCACATCACTGCTTGCGGCGGCGGACGATCCTTCCATCGTTGGGGTTATTGCTGACAGTCCGTTTAATAATTTACTCTCCTATTTGCAAGACAACTTGCCAGTTTGGTCACATCTTCCGAATTTCCCTTTTACACCACTGATTCTTGACATTATCCCTCCACTTACCGGCATGCATCCGGAAGAGGTAAACGCTCTTTCTGCAGTTGACCGCATATACCCGCGACCAGTTCTGTTTATCCACAGCCAAACCGATCAGGACGTCCCTTATATGAATAGTGAAACCATGTGGGAAAAACATAAAGACAAGTTCCAGTTCTGGGAAACCACGGGAGTTGGCCATGTTGGATCTTATGCCAAATATGAGGTAATGTACACGAAAAAAGTTGAAAGCTTTTTTGGAGCGCTTATGTGAAGGATTCGATAGCAACTTGATGTATAAATTGAACAGAGCAAGGGGCTATAGTTAAACGTATCAAAGTATTTGGCATAATTATAGGAGAGTAATATGGAGACTCTGAGAGCATGATTCCTTGTGAACTGCGGTGAACCCGGAATCTCCGTAGTCTAATTAATCAATCATGCCCGCCTCTCCATTAAAAACTCGTAAACCTAACATTCAACTAATCGTGAATAGGCTTTATAATACAGAGCTAACCCTCTATGAACTTGCGTGTTAATACTCTGGCTCCATTATCTGGAAGTTGAACATCCTTAGCTATTTCTTTTGTCTTTGTTGAAGCTGTTGGCGTTGACTATAAGCATTCGTTCGGTTAAACCCTTTGCTAGAGCTTGATAAAGTAGTTACATAGGAAAGTCCAGTCCCTGGAATGCCCATACTGGTTGTCCTTTTTCCCTTGCTGTTGATTGTATAACGCATACCCCATCCCCCGAAAGAAATACTTGAGCTTTTACTACCAACATTTAATCGCACCCCTGGGGCAATTTTAAAGCTTTTCCTATACCGAAAGCCCATATTTACTCCCTCTCTTTTATCATATAATTTATTATGTTACCAATTATCATTTGCTATCAATTAGGTAAAATAATAGGAGAATAATAGTATGAAGGGACGGGATAATGAACAAAAAAACATAAAGTCTTATCCAGCTGCACTTGGGGATCACCTGTTTTCGTCAGCACGGGTTGAAGGGGCAGAACCAAAGACGCCGCGATTAAGGCGGAACTGGCTAATCTTTTTTTCATACGAAATGGCCCCATTATTTCACCCGTATTCTTTGACCAGCAAAGATTAAATCTGGATTAGCTATCTGATTCCAGGCCCGTAACTGGTTAACGGTGGTTCCAAATTTCATGGCTATTTCTGATAAGGCATCTCCTGGTCTTATCCTATATTCAATCTGCTCTGTTAATCCTGCTGAAGATGGGATGGTCAGAACCTGGCCAGGATAAATGAGATTGGGATCTTTTATATTGTTTGCTTTTACCATATCCAACACCGTCGTTCGATACCGCGCTGCAATCCCACTCAACGTATCTCCAGGCTGAACCGTATAGGTGGTCGCTGATGACGGCGGTGGTGATGGTTGAAAGGACGGTGACGGCACTAAACTCTTGCCCCACGAACCGGCACTTGTTGCAAACTGATTATAATCTACTGGAATGCCTGCTATGTTTTTATTAAAGCCAAATTGCAGAATATCGATAAAGTCGGCGACCTCTCCACGTGACCATGCGGCAGTCTGCCAATAACAGTCAGCTGCTCTAGACCGTTGAAGCATATCGAGTACAGCATAGGAGCCATAAACGCCTGCTTTGTAATCTTTGCCCAGACTTTGGCGGACACCCAAAAAATAGCTTAAAATGGCTGGAAGATCAGCTGGCTGTGCGTCATAATCAACCGCAAAATAAATGGCACTCCCTTCTGGCTGTCCAATCAATTTTGCATAAGCGATAGCCTCCTTTCCATCTGCGATCGCTTTGTCCTCGCTAAAATATCCGGCAAAGGTTGGATTGGTTTCCCATATACTAATAATCTTTAATCCTGCATGAACCAGTATATCTGCCTCCTTTTTGGTTATCGATTTCCAGGAGTCTCCCAGGTAGCGCCCCACATATTCAATTCCAGCCGCTTTTAATCCTACAGCCACATCTTGATGGATCTTGGTTGCACAATCAATTCCATTTAATTCTGCCATTACCCATTCACCCTCTTCAGTATTAATTAGTTAAGTTAGTTACCTTTTCTCACTCAAGCTTATCCAAATTAACAATCTGTCCGTAAATGCTTTAAAAACTCAGTCCGATCGTCCCAGTTGGCCCATTGCGATGCTTGGCAAGGATCACTTCAAGTGTTTCAAGTTTTCTAACTGGTAGATTTTCAGAGCATGATGCCATAAATCCACTTTCGTCTGGTCCAATTTCCCGATATCAAAAGTCCCTGTTCCTCGAGATGGAGGATGGAACGCTTAATGGTGCACTCTGACCAAAATGGAAATTGTTTTTGCCATTCTTTGTAGGTATTATATACCCACCTGCGTTCTTCAATGATGTGCAGACTTGCCGTAAGCCAAAAATGAATCTGCTGTAAAATGATTGCTTCCCGCAGGCCAATTTTCATGGCTAAAGACGGAAGAATAACTAACGGGCGTTCCTGAATCAAACGTTTTTCCACAAACCTCCCCTCTAATTTCTTTGTTTGATCAATGGTTCTGTTCCGCTATCTTGCTTATCCATTGACTCAATCCACCCTCACCTTTTATATACAGATCCGTATTGGCATTGGACAGGATAAATAGGAGAATTTTGTGACAAAGACGTGAACCTTTTGTTTTAAGTTTATTAGCGAAAAAAAAGAGTACGAAAAATGATAGTAAAGCCCCAATACAATAATGTACCAGGGTGTGTTTTCGGTAATCAACCATGCAACGATTACTGATATATAAGGGAATTGCAAGGAAAATACGTGTATTTGGAACATTCCTAGTTATCGAGCGAAAATTTAAAGAGGATCTGGGCAGTAACCTACTATCTTTGAAAGAAATAAGATTTTGCTGATTTTTTCCTAGCGTATTGTTTTTGAGGAAATGTCAAAAATTATAAAAAACTGCAGTAATAGAAAAAAGGAGGAAGATGTCAAAATGTATAAAAAAATATTTTCCGCATTATTTCTATTGATACCTGGTTTTACTCTATTTATTGCTAACAACTCTGTAAATGCGATGACAGTAGATGGGTTCACTGTTAAAAAAGGGGATATTTTTGTTACGAATACAGCAAGCAGTGCTGGATTAACTGGTCATGTAGCAATTGCAAATGGTGATAACCATATATTAGATATTCCTGATGTAGGATCTTACACTAGACAAATGCCAACTGATCAGTGGATACATACATATGCTGCAGATGGTTGGGTTAAAGTTTATCGAGTTCCTTCTCAATATGATTCCGTAGCTAGCGCCGCCGGTACTTGGGCAGACACACATTACTATTCTACTTCAGGAAGTTCAATACAAAATATATTTGCGTCATATGGTGTTACTGGTAATCTTTATTCTACAAATCCTACTTATTGCTCAAAAATACCTTATCAAGCATATTATTATGGTTCAGGTAGCCTTCCTTTTGTACTGGATTTTTTTGTACTGGATTATTCAAATCCATGGCACCGCAACCAACCCATCATTTATCCTTATTTATTAATAGACCGATTTAATTCTCCATATAAACCAATTCTAGTTCATCAATATGCTAATTAAAATCAGTAAAATGCTACAAAAAAATGTTACGAAATCTATAGATAATCGGTTTACACAGACCCTGTCAAAAACGGCAACAGTCTCCATCTTTAACTCTTCGAAGGGGAATGGTCCTAATGATGATTACTACTGGCATCAGGTGTAGATGCAAGTCATTGAAACTGCATATCCACATTCCATACTTTGCAAAAAAATTGTTTTCTGATGTATTTTAAAAATTGGTAATCCGGCTCCTGAAGGATTTCAGGTCTAAGAGGTATTCATAGCCCGTACAACAGACACAAGATAAACATATACTGAATGATACCTGTGATCAGATTAGAAAGGAGAAAGCAGCATTGACAAAATATCGGATCATGTCCTTTGATGGAGGCGGCACTGCAGGTGCTGTAAGTTTACAACTTTTGAACAGTCTGGCTCAACAAACACCACAATTAATAAGTGGAACCGAACTTATTATTTTCAGTCAAGATAATAAAATGCAGGAACAATTAAAATACAAGCTGCAGTTATTGCGAAAAAAAAAGAAGGCTGCCGCAGCAACCTCTTGTTTAACGAAAGCACCCGTTTACATTAAGTGAAACACATCACAAAATAAATGTACTCTGTAAAGCAAGATTGTTTCCAATATATATGTAGTTATTGCAACGTATGATGAGTTCATCGTTTTTTTCTCCTCCTTAATATTTCAGATAAAAAATAATTAGATATTTGATTTTATTATTTATTCAAGATTCACTTGGTTTGTCTTCGAATATTTCCTTTCGGTCCATAAAAAAACATTTGTAATGAACTTTGCACCAACAATAACCAAAACATAGCCTAAAAATATGTGTAAGTAGTTAGTCTTTCCGTATATTCTATGCAAATCCATTGAAACGAAAATCGGATTCATTAAAAATGCAAAAATTAAGGCAGTTATACCAGCGAAGATATAATAATTTTTGTTATAATTTAGTGTCCATTGGTACACCAACATAAACGTAACAGGAATAACACTGGAGTCTATTCCAAAACCTGGAATCAATGGTATTAATGGAAATGGGTGATTCCAAAAACCCATCCCTCTAGCAAATGTATCAATATAAAAAGCTAACATATGAACGCAAAGTCCATAAAATCCAATATGAAAGATTTTATTTTTATCAATTTTAAAAAACAGAACAATGAGTGGAGCAATAAACAGAGCTACTACCATCCAGTATTCGAAGGAAGTGTATATGGAATAATCTATCCAATAATCAATTAAATCTTTACGAGCCTCTTTAATCGACTTTACAATTTTATCAAATTGCTCTATCCGATTATCCTCCAATGAAACCATCCTTTTAATTTATTCTTTGTAAAAAATTTTCTAATTTATTCTCTAAATAATCTTCCTATTTTTGCGTCTGTTTATGTACAGAGATAAAATTCTCTCTTAAACCAAGATCTTTTTTACTATTCTGCCACGTTACTTCAATAAGAAAAATGCGTCCTCCACTTATCGTAGAAACGCACCATTCGGTTATAGACAAAAGGCTAGTTTTGACATTCAAACAATACAAACTTAGTCCTCATACACATTGGACTTCGTGAAAAAGGTAATAACCTATATACCAGCAAAGTTTCTAAGCCGGCTAATTTTGTGACAGGCAAGATAAAACAAAAAGTAAATTGGAAAGGAGTAAAAAATACTCCATTTTTTTAATACATAAAATCCTAGCCATAAAAAAAAGGGTTCCCCAATAAAGGAACAAACTGATGCGAATACCAAGGTTTTAACTAATACTGAGCTGTTAGGCTTGTATTGTACTAGTAACATAACGAAAACAGGCATAATACACATATCCCAAGGAATGAATGAAGGCATTGTAGGTATAACTATTCCCGTGTAATACCATAGACCATACACTACTCCAAAAAAATCCATCCAACAAGAGAAAATGAGAGCGAAAAATCCTACAAACAACAGCCTTTGTGTACTATCTTTCTTCCTGTATTTAATCCATACTGCCCAAGGAAGAATACTGAAAACTACAGATAACCAAAAATCCCAATGAAACAATGTATTTTTTAGCCAGTAATGAATAAATTCATAGTGAGTGTCAGCTATTTTATCAAAAAATTCTCCTACCTTTTTTAGCTTCTCTGGGTCGTGAATTGTCTTCAATATCCTCCCCCCTTTGTTGCTTCTTATTATTCCCAAAAGGCAAAAGGGTATCAAACACGATTTAACTATTCTGCCATTTTGTTGAAGAAACAAACAGCCGGCTATGGTAGCCCGGCTGTTCCAGTATTCTACCCGATTGTTTGTCAGCACTGTTTCAGCACTTCTTCTATGTCGGCTGTCAGTTTTTCCGGTTCTATCTGTGGAGCAAAACGCTTTACCACGTTCCCTTTTCGGTCCACTAAGAATTTCGTGAAATTCCATTTGACCGCCTGTGACCCTAACGCGCCTTTGGCCTCCTTTTTTAGGTATTGGTAAAGTGGATCCGCATTCGCACCATTTACGTCTACTTTTGCAAACATTGGAAAACTCACATTGTAATTCAAATCGCAAAACTGCTGAATTTCCTCGTTCGTTCCTGGTTCCTGGTGACCGAATTGATTGCAAGGAAACCCTAGAATCTCCAATCCTAAATCACGGTACTTGTCATACAACGCTTGTAATCCCTTATACTGTGGTGTAAAGCCACACTTGCTCGCCGTATTGACGATAAGGACGACTTTTCCTTCGTAACGAGACAACGGTTCTGTCTGACCGTTGATTTTCTTTGCTGTAAAGTCATACATGCTCATTTTTGTTCACCTCCCAAGGTATCCTTTTGCTCTTCACTAACCACTTCGATACACGTGTATCCACTTGATAGTACACTTCTCCTTGGAAAACCATAGTCGTGTATATCTTACCTCATTTAAAATTTCTTCAATAGATGTTAATTTTCCTTCTTGAGCTAAACTCCAGATAGTTTAAGTTCCTTCACATTATGGGTATGCTTCCTCCCGATTTCCTTAATTTCCTGAATTAAATTTTACATAAGAAACAGCTTTAAATGTAAAAGAACGTTAATTTTAAAATAAATAAATCACGGAAAATTAAATAACGATTATAGGATGAATGACGATTAAAAATACGAGATAGAATGCTTTTCAAATAGGAATCTGCCTTGAATAAAACATACAAAATGATGAATAAGATTGGGTTGAAATTTTAGAAGGGGAACCGAAAAATGGATTTCTAAGGTAAGAAAAATTGGAAAATGTGTGGTTGGTGAAGATGGAAATGGTGGTCAAGATGACCACCCAAAATGGTAGTCACCTCTATATTGTTTAAAAAATCTCTTTTTATTTCGATAATCCTAAAATTAACTCTTTATAGATATCGAAGAATGCAAAGTAGTAATCTTTGTAGACATATTCATCTATTTTGTGTGCCATTTTTGTTTCGCCTGGACCAAACATCATGAATGGGAAGTTTTCATCTTTACCTCGTAATAAGTTTGATGCATCCGTCACCCCTGGCGAACCTTTAACAGAAATTTCTAAACCTAAATATTTTTTACCAAGTTCTTTAGCAAGATCAACCATTTCAGACTGTCCTGAAGTGAAAACACTTGGTAATGACATTGTCACTTCAACATGAATATCAGAGCCTTCTTTATTGTATTTGTTAGCTGTTGTGTTGAATAGGTCAATCACTTCATCGTTATCAAATTCTGGAATAGTCCGCACATTTATTTCAGCTACTGCTTTTGCTGGAACTGAGTTTACTTGATTCCCTGCATTAAAAATAGTTGTACTCATAACCAATTTATCTAGAACTTCATTTTTACGATCATCGCCATTCAATTTTTCGTCTACTTCTAATAGATATTCCATTAATGGATTAATCGCGTTATAACCTTGGTCAGGCATAGAACTGTGTGCTGCTTCACCAATAGACGTTACACGCAAGTTTAGTGATCCTTTGTGAGAGTAAATAATCGTGTCATGAGAAGGTTCAGCTACCCATAGATACTCTACATCATTCATATAGCCTTCTTCGTATAATTTTTTAGAACCTGCGCCACCGACTTCTTCACCAGTCGTTGCCATAAAACGGACAGTACCATTTTTTAGTTCATTATTTTCTTTGAGTTCAATCATCACTAAAGCAAGGTTTACTAAACCTCCTTTCATGTCATTTGTTCCACGTCCGTATAATTTTCCGTCTCTTTCTGTCAATGTGAACGGATCTGAAGTCCACTGGCTTTCATCACCAGGAGAAACGACATCCATATGACCAGAAATGCCAATGACTGGACTCCCGCTTCCAATTTCAGCCACTAAGTTTACACGAGTGTCTGTAACCGGAACAATTTTAGATTCGATGCCGTATTCGGCAAATAAATCTTTCAAGTAATTTGCCACTTCGATTTCGTTTTCATTAACAGATTTAATCGCTATAATGTCAGATAAAATCTTTATCTTTTCTTCTTTTGTAAATTGTTTCATACGAAATCCCTCCATAATTTTTTTGTCTATCCTCAATGAGAATACAACTGTAATTAACCGAAAAGTCCATTAATATGTTAGCCACTTCCGGAAATACTATACTCCTTAATACATAGAAAGACTAGTGGTGTGGCCTTTCTGTATTTGGCAAATAAAAAAGGGTCTTACGAAGGTTTGATGAAGAATTACGTTAGCTATTATGTATTTTTTATATTTTTATTTCAGAATAATATCTACAACCAATAAAGTACTCGTTTCTCTAATACCTTTAGCTTGGCTCTACGTAAGCGTCAAATAGCCCCCACCTTATAAGAGATGGAGGCTTATAGTACTATTTAGATGACTTGTTAAATGCAGTGCCTGACACTTAACACTAGAGACTTTTCTTCTTTCATAAATTAACTTATTGAATTTCGATCGAATTTTGAGTTTGTACCTTAAAGTACTCTCCTTTTTCTTTTCTTATATGACCGGATTCATATGGTTTATGATCAATCGTTAGATATACTTTCTCAGCTTGATAATATTGACCAACTGTGTTGACAATGCTTTGAAGGATCATCGCTTCGTAACCGGCACCTGCAGACATCTCATCAATAAAAGCATGATTCAAATCGATATACACATTTCCATCCTGATTTAAATATAAACTGTTGATTTCAGTATTTTTTGAAAAAACGCTGCCCAATTGATTATTAATTGGTTTTTTGTACGCCTCTCCCACTACTTTTCTGGTAATCTCATTCGTAAAAAAACGAATGGGCTGGCTTTTATGATAAATTTTTTCGTCATTGATATTTGGATAATAAAAGTTGATGTTTTGGGTCAAAGGAACATTTTCCTCTATTTTAGCCAGGGTGGAGGATATTTTGGTTGCTCCGGCAACAAAAGTGGATTTGACTAAACCAACATTTGGGGCATAATAATCAATGGTTTTGTCTTTGGCACTTTCTGTCGTGACCTCGATCGCTTTGTAATTTCCTGTTGGCGTGGTAATACCACTTGCCATATTTGTTATCGTTCTTTTTCTTCCATCGTTCAATTTCCAGGTTGTTCCCTTTTTTAATGGTTCCATCAACAAAATTTCTTGCCCACCATCTTTTTTGTTTAATTGATTTTCTCTGTAATAGGCTTCCCCCTTGGAATAAACCTTGGAAAGTTTGCCACCATTTAGATCCAATACTTGAACCCTGGCAGTACCGCCATTATTTATTCTTTGTTGAACTTTATTTCCTGAAATATAGTCATTATACACATCATACGAGGCAAATTCGTTTCCTTCTCCTTCATAAATATAGCGCGTATTTTTCTTCATTGGGAAATATTCCTTAATCGTTGCCAAATTGGTATTTGGTGATTTCATTTCCTTATTACTGCTGCTGTTATCATTTGTGCTCGTGCTATTTTGGTTCTTGTTGTTTTGGTTGGTGCTCTTGCTGTCTTGGTTGTTGCTCTTGCTGTCTTGGTTGGTGCTCTTGCTGTCTTGGTTGGTGCTCTTGCTGTCTTGGTTGGTGCTCTTGCTATTTTGGTTCTTGTTGTTATTTTTTCCAGTGCTGTTGTTTTCATTATTACTCACACAACCTGACAGGTTTCCAATTAGCATGACAAGGGCAAAGAAGGCAATCATCTTTTTCATCCCCATATTCCCCTTTCCAATTTCCTTATGAACCGTCTAACCAATAGTTCCTTATCTAATTATATAATATTGCATTAATAAATAACCCAAATATGGAGCAATGGCCGAATGTATTTCTAGGAATCCCTGCCATACATGAAATCGATTTTCATTGTTTTTATCAAATGGTTCGAATATGTGAAAAAACGCTAACCTCTTTTCAAGATTAGCGTTTTGTTCTTTCTTAATGATGAAATAGACCACACAATTTAGTGAAGGCTGCTGGAAACGGAAGGACGGAAAAGGGTGAGAAAATTAACAGAAGTGAATCCATCCACCCACAATGATTAATCGATTGTTTAGGATAGGAATACAGTTCCAGGCACTGTAAAAAGACAATTGTCCATCAGGAATGCCTGACACTTAAAACTCCTGAATGATTGGATCTGTCCCCTTTTTTTCCTTTTGTATCTTTTTGACGAGAAAAATAGGCTAAAATGACCCGAGTATGAGATCAAGTTAAATGTTATAATATGAAACGATTGTGTTTTACAGTTTAAAAGGTTGTAAGGGGATGTAGGCAGTTGAAGTTTGCTATAAATACAACATCGTTTCGAACTTTTGATTATGGCAGTTTGTTTATTATCGTTGGGGGGATCCTCGGAATCTATCTTATTCGAATGTTTCTTTTGTGGGGTGCAAGGAAACTTCCGAAATACTATGATGCGACAAAAAGTATTGTGAATTGGTTTACGTTTTTTGGAATTCTCATTTTTTTACTAATGTATTTTTCAAAAGCAAAATGGATGTTTGCGAAAATCATAAAAATTGGCAGTGTTGATGTTACCCTTTTTCTCATCATTGTCGCGATTCTGATTATTTCTTTAGCAAGCAGATTATCGAAAATATCAACCAATGTGATATTGCCTGGATTCTATCATAGGTACAACTTAGACAAAGGCATGCAATTTACTCTTGACCGGATTGTCCATTATTCAATTATGATTATAGCAATTATCATGAGTTTAAATACTGTTGGAATCAATCTTAGCGCCTTAACTGTATTTGCCGGAATAATCAGTGTCGGTATCGGTTTCGGGCTTCAAAATATTGCCTCCAATTTTATTTCTGGGATTATTTTGCTTTTTGAAAGGCCGATTAAAGTTGGTGACCGCGTCATTATTGAGAACATCACCGGTGATGTTGAGAAAATTAATATGCGGGCAACCATCATCAAAACGGTGCTTAATGAGCATATTATTGTACCAAACTCCTATTTTTTACAACAAAAAGTCATTAACCGGTCATTTGGTGACCCAAGAACGTGCGTTGTCATTCCCATTGGCGTTGCTTACGGAACGGACGTGGAAAATGTACGTGACTTGCTGCTGGAAGCGGCAATGGAAGAGCATGCCGTTTCACCAGTTTTACTGGCTTCACCTGAACCATCTGTAAGCTTTGTTGGCTTTGGAGATTTTGCACTGAATTTTGAATTGAATGTTTGGGTTCAGGACCCAAATAAATTAGGCTTGATAAAAAGTAATCTCAACTTTAGAATCAATCGAATCTTTACCGAAAATCACATTGATATCCCTTATCCACAAATGGATTTGCATATTAGAAGTATGGTGGAAAAAGATAAGGAATTAGTAAGGAATTAATCCATTTAAACAAATTGGTGGGGTTAGTCCCCCGGCAGAATAACGCGTTAAATTGCCGGGGGACTAACCCCTTTTTTGTGTAATAATTAAGAAAAAAACAAAATTATATTAAAGGAAAAAGAGGCACCTTTTTTTCTTTTTAATGATCTGCAATTGCAAAATCAAATGTAAATTGTAATTTTATCACTTTTTGTTGCAGAAAAACTCTCACCTCATTTTCACTCTTAACAAGCTAAATACATGTATAGTAACTCAAACTAAATTGGTGAAATTAAATATAGCCATCTTTTCAATCAATCTACAGTATAATCAATCTCTATTAAACCTGTCATCTTTTATTTTCACTACGGAGATTTTAGCGATTCGTGTATTTGATTAAATGCCACTTCAAAACGTTCAGATAAATGGTAATCTTGTTTAATTGAACTCATAAAACTCCGTCTTCTCCTCATTAATTGTATTAGGATCTTTATTACTTGATTATTTTTTCTGCCATCCCTACACAATTCTTTGTAACATTACGTTATGTAGTTTAGTAAACTATATCCTATTAATTAGTTCACTAGATTCATCATTAGACAAATTCTCATCTTTAATGACTTCCATACACGTTGTATTATTCACCTTCACCAATGCTGTTAAGTAGTCAAAAAACATTGAGAATTCCCTTGAATATTCATCAAGTTCCGTGAACTCCATAACAGAATATGCGTTCCATTTTCGATCAAATATCCCATCACTATATATATCATGCTGACATAACACAAATACTTCTTTGCCTAGTGCATTTGCCATCTCAGCTTCTAAATGAAGCCAACCTGATGTGTATTTTCTGTGGGTATCTATATGCTCTTTCTTTGATCCTTCTGTATCTTTTATATAGTAGGCATTGCTTCTCTCTAGACCTATTGCAATAACAGCTTTGCATCTTGAAATCTCATTTCTCACCTTAAGTAAAGGATCTTTTCCATCATAAAAATAAACTCACAGCTAACTGGCAAAATCCCAATCTTTTTTAACCGATCCTTAAATCCACTTAGATGGTTCGAATATATGAAAAAACGCTAACCTCTTTTCAAGATTAGCGTTGTGTTCTTTCTTATGATGTCATAGACCACACAATTTCAATAGTAAAGGCTGCTGGAAACGGAAGGACGGAAAAGGGTGAGAAAATTAACAGAAGTGAATCCATCCACCCACAATGATTAATCGATTGTTTTGATCTGCTCCAGCAATTTCTTTCTGGCGTTCATCCTCCGTTGTTTAATGGCGGATACGGTGACACCTTCACTTTCAGCGATTTCCTTTACAGACAGTCCAGTGAAACAAGCCTTGATAAGCCAGTTGATTTCCTTTTCGTTTAAGGTTTTGCCATAAGTGAGCAGGAATTCCTCCTCAAAGGGCAGGACGTCACTCTGTTCCGTGATCAGTTCCCAGTATTCCTTATCAGGACAGACGTATCTTTCAGACAATATTTTGTTTTTCTCCATTTCATGTAAGATGCAACCTTTAATCCACGTGTAGGCGAAACTGGTAAAGCTTCCTTTTTCGTCATTATAGTATTTCTGTGCATCCCAAAGTGCGATTAAACCAGTTTGATAGAAATCATCAACGTTCTTATAAATATGCAAGGTATGGATAATTTTGTGAATCATAGGCTGATACTGTTCTGCTATTTTCTCGAAACTTTCCATGTGCGAATCCTTTCAGGATAGCGCGCCTCCAATGTATTCCCGGGTATCTCTACCATACATGGAATAGAAAATAGCAGCGAATCGCCAATAATCACTTTTGGTTTAGAAAAACGGGCATAAACTTCAATTTTTGCATACAAAAGTGACTTTTGAGGGCGATTTTTAACTTTTGAAACAAATAAGGGGTAAATTTCAAGTGGGTACTGTTTGATTGAAGAAGGGGGTTCCTATGTACCTAGCGAACTACAAAATTTTTACATAGCAAATCTCCCTTGTTTTGAGCATAGTATTTAGCGGGCTCATAGCAACTAGATAGAAAGATTCGAGTCTAAATAACTATTATTTTACATAGTTTTACATTTTCTCCTTCCATCTATGATATGATTACCAAACAGTACTATAAAAAAGAGGGGGCTAAGTATATGAGGAAAGTATCTTTACTTGCTGTGTTTTTAATTATTTCGGTCATGTTAGCCGGATGTGTGAAATGGAACACAAATGTCAATGTTCACTCTGATGGAACTGCGGACCTCACACAGGTGATTGGCTTAGCTAAACAAATTGCAAATAATCCGCAAATCATGGATAATAGCGAGGTTTTGCCCGATAATAAAAAGAATCAGCTAGAAAAACAAGGATTTGATGTTCAGAAGTTTACAGATGATAAGTATGTAGGATATAAACTTAAAAAACATTTTAACAGCGTGGAAGATCTGTTGAAAACGAATATGATTAAGGATAATAAAGATCAACTAGTAGATGTAAAAGTCACTGTGGACAAAGGGCTTTTCAAGAATGTTACCAAAATGGGCGGTACCATTATGTTACGTATGAAAAATGATAATTCTAGCAATGACCTAGGTAGTGGAATGGCAAGTGCAATCCTGTCAAACGCAGAACTACAATTTTCAGTAACTTTGCCGAACAAAGCTGTATCCAATAACGCTGATAATGTAAAGGGAAATACATATCAATGGAATTTGCAAATGAATAAGAAAAAAGATGTATCTTTATCCATTGAAACGCTAAATCGCACCAACATTATGATTACAATCGCAGTTGGTTTAATCGTCATTCTTTCTGTAGTAGGAATTTTCATTAGCAGACGAAAGCAAAAAAACAATTTCAACAAATCTATTTAAATAGCCTCTTTACATCTTGCCTGTCGATTGGAATTTTAGAGGAAATGGCACCATAAAAAGACACTTTTCCATTGATGGTGCTTGGCATAATCTTCAAATTAGACATGAAAAAATTCATCTCCTGTACTATTTATGTACAGGAGATTTTGTTGTTTATTTGAACAAGTCAGCTAGTTCATCCTCTTTCATTCTCTAAATAATGGCATGGCTGCAGTGACACAATGAGTTTAAATTCTCTGTAATTCCCTTCTATTTCGATATTCTCCCCAAACACCTGTTGAAGATAATATTCCTTTTTCTTAATCTCCTTCGGATCCATGCCAACAGGGAGAGAGAAAGTATAAAGAACAGCTTTTTTGTCGTAATCAAAATGAACATTTCGGATTTTAGGATAAATGGTTCCGTTGGTTTTACCATATGCATAGGTAACACCAATGTTCCCACTTTTAAAAACCTGTAATAAGACATCTTTTGCACGCTGTTTTTCTATCCATACTGATATCATAAAAAACACTCCTAAACGTGTGAAATTAGACAAATGGCAGATCCTAAACCGGCAACGGGAAGGGCCATACGGAGAACACTGGAAAGAGCGGCTTCAAGTTCTATAATGCCATTTTTAGCTACCTTTTTTTGAGAATAGCAACAAAGAAAATAGCACTAGCTGCCATTATGAAATAAATATAGAAGATTGCAAGAGGATTGATATAGAAGGAATAAGCGGTTATGTGTTTGTGTAATGCTTTTTTTGTTGGAGCTGCGGTTGACCTCTTTTCCAAAATATTTGAAAAAATTGTTTCATTTGGGATTTATAGCAATAGGTAAATCGTAACGGACTTTTCATGCCGTTTTACCTCCCACACTGAACTTGGAGCACTTCTCACCCCTACAAACATTAGTCTTAACAAATTTTAAAGAGCTTCATAGGATACGACGGGAACACCATACGATGCTGAAGCTTGAATATGAACTTGAGAAGATCTCCCTTCACTAACTTCCACGTCTTAAATTATCTAAAGGGAAATATATGTACAGCCACAAAATTTTATTACTGGTACAAAAAATCACCTTCACTTTTTATTAATGACGAGATATTTGGGGTCAGTTCCCCACCAAATTAAGCGTTAATTTTATCAAGGGACTGACCCCATTGTTGGTCCGAGTTCAAGCATCAAATAAAGGGCTCCCTTTTGCTAAATAGGAAGCCCTCTAAGTTCTGTAATGGACTAGAAAGATTTGTTTTTATACCATCTAAAAATTTTCGATATAAATCAATGCATCACAATATACCGCTATTTTCATTTGCTGTGTCCTGCAGGGGTGCGGACTGTGATTGAATCAGTCAATGTGATGTTGTCAGAGGTGTTTCCGACGTATACATTGTATTTACCATCTAAAGTTTTCCAGGAATCAGCGTTTGAATCCCAGATAGACAGCGTGTGGTTGCTTGCTGCAGGATCACTAGAACCATGTTAGCTTTTGAAAGTTATTGAAAATTGTAATGGGTTAAAGACGAATTGATGAAATGGGCAATTAAGTACGGAGAATGGATTAATTGGGATAAAGATAAATTAATTCCTAATGGTATTGAAATGGAAGAAGAACACAATAAACAAGGTGCTAAATTAGCAGAAAAAGTAAAGAAGGAACTTAGAGAAAAATACAGAATAATATTTTCACCTTCAACAATGGCAAGAGGTTATGCAAATAAGCAATATTAACACGGGTAGCGTTAGTCAATAATATTAACGCTAAACTCCTCAGCAATAAAAACTGTATTCGTCTGGTAAACAAAGGAACAACTGCTATTCCTGCTACTGATGAAGAATTAAAACAATATCAAGTTAAAAGAGTTTATAAGTCACGCAAATGGCTTTTGGACTTGGACTGGAACAGTTAATCTTTTCCTATACAAAAGAAAGAGCGCAATGTCTATTCTGGAATTGCGCCCGATTCTTGAATATCACTTTTCTTAGAATGAATATTAAAACGGATTAAGTGCAAACTGAGTTAACAGATGAAAAAATTCTGATAACAAAAAACTAGCAGACGCCGGCTTTTTTCATTACGATATCAGCTTTTTTGAGCATTCATTGCTTCCCATTCTTCTTTGCTAGGACCATATACGCCAGGAACTTTTAAGTCAGCTCGTCTCATAAGGACAGTCAATTGTCCGCGATGATGAGCCTGATGTTGAATTAGCAGACGGAAAACACCTTGAACTGGCATTTCCATTCCAAATAAATTCACCATTTTGTTCATTTTTTCATCTGAAATTTGTTCAGAAAATGCTTGTGTTAATCGCTGGCTTACTGTTTTGTAGGTCTCACTGATTTCAGCAGCTGATTTCGGTGCCTCTTTTTGAAGATCAGGAATCTCAAATTTTAATCCAACCTGTGAAGGAAAGAAGTAAACTGCCCCAGTAATGTGCCAAGCCAGGCTTCCAATGCTGTATAATCCTGGAGAAACTTCCTGATTCAACGATTCATCCGTCAGCACATCCAGCACTTTTTGGGTAACAGCTGCTTCTTGTTTCCATTCATTTACGAAATCATTTACTGATGCAAACATTCCATTTCCTCCTTAGATTAGCAAATCACCCATCTTTTGACAGGTCTTTCAAATCCATTGTATCATGTTCAGCTAACCACCTGCTTCTCTCAAAGGCTGTTAATCGAAGGATATTTTGCCGTTCTTGTAAAAACCCTATTCAATAATCTGATCTAATAAAAAAGACGCACATATTCAAGAAGTGCGCCCTTTACTTGAATATCAAAGGCTTTTAAAAATGGGTTCGTACTTATGATACAAATCAAATAAGGGTTTGAAATGTTTGCTCTCTGTGGTGACATCTATGGTTGGAATTCCTATGAGTGACCTTCAAGCGTCGGAATAATTCAGGTATAAATGTCTTTTCTTTTGCATGATGTCTTAAGGCATTTCGTTAAAAAACACTACATCCTCAATAGGAAGACGTGTAGTCGGATGTCCTGGTTCCGTTGCTTTTCCGATAGCAATGAGCATAACCGGCACGTATTGTTCGGAAACTCCGAAGGCTTCAACGAACTTTGCTTGATCGTATCCTCCCATCGGAACGGTGTCGTAACCTTTGGATCGGGCGACAAGCATGAGCTGCATCGAGATAAGTCCTCCATCCGTATATACGATTCGGCGAGCCACTTCAGGCGGCAAGCTTGAGTACATTCCGACCGTACGCTCGATGAATGATTTAGCGGTATCCGCCGGCATAAAGCCTGCTTCAACTGCTTGGTCGTATATTTTTTCAGCCTTCTTGTAGCTTTTCACGTCGCCAAGCACAGCAATAACGGCAGAAGCCTCGACTACCTGTTGTTGATTATACGCAATTGGCAGGAGCTTTTGCTTCAACTCCGGCTTATCGATGACTAGAAAACGCCATGGTTGCAGGTTCGATGAAGAAGGAGCCAACGTTGCTAGCTCCAGTATCTCGGTCATTTCTTCGCGTGGGATCTGCACAGTTGGATCATATTTACGAACAGAACGACGTTCCTTAATGACATCCAAGAATATTGGTGGTTCAAGCATTTGAATAGTTTGTGAGTTTTTCATCATTATTCCTCCTAGTACTGATCGTTTACTTCATCCCTTCTACGAATTTTTAAGGGAAATTCTTTTATAGCAAGGGTTCAAACCTTAGCATGAAAAGTGATAAAAGATCGTGCATTTTCATGTAATTTCCACTGTCCAGCACTTATCATTTAAGAATAGATAAGCTCTAAAATTTGATATTTCTTAATAATTAATCCCACCTATATTTTAAACCAGCTAATAGCCTAAGTATAAAGGTCTCTCTTAACTATGAGCCCTACACAAAAAAACCACCACCGATCAAGGTGATGAGCAAAATAAAACAAGATTCCTTTATTAGTTATACAATTATTGAGCTGTATAACCACCATCAACAGTTAAGCTATTACCAGTCATGAATGCAGAATCATCAGAAGCCATGAATAATACAGCTTTTGCCATTTCTTCTGCTTTGCCAAGACGTTTCATCGGAGTGATCGCAGCTAATGCTTGTTTACTTTCTTCTGGAATAATTGGTGTATCAATGAAACCTGGGCATAATGAGTTAATACGAATATTTTGTTCTGCATACTCAAGTGCAAGTGAACGTGTTAAGTTGATCACGCCACCTTTTGATGCGTTATAGGCTGCTGAACCAGGTGAACCAACCCAACCATACATGGATGCAGTATTCACAATTGTACCCCCACCCGTTTTTAGCATTTCACGGATTGCTTCACGTGCTACTAGGAATACACCATCTAAGTCAACATTTACTGTGTTACGCCACTCAGAGTAATCTAAATCATGTGAAGAATGAACGCGCCCAATACCTGCATTGTTGAACACAACATCTACTCTACCGAAAGTTTCAACTGCTTGTTTAAAGACATCAGCTACCTCTTCTTCACTTGTAATATTTGCTTTTACAAAAAGCGCTTCTGCATTTTGCGCCTTTAACTCTGCTTCAAAAGCTTTTCCTTTTTCTTCGTTTAAGTCGACAAGTACTACTTTTGCGCCCTCTTCAACAAATAATTTTGCTGTTGCAGCACCAATACCTGATGCCCCCCCTGTAATGACTGCTATTTTATTTTCTAGTTTTCCCATTTTATACTACCTCCAATATTTTAGTTTAATAAACCTCTCTCAAATTAAATTATTTTCAATTCAAGATAATTATAAACTCACTATAATAATTAATCAAAGAAATTGCTTTTTATAATTTTCCCTTTTGGGGAAGTATAATACATACTTTGTTGAATTTTCATATTGAACTATTTTCCGGTTATTTTAAGTACAAATCCTCACAAGGTCTTCATCGAAATGGAGCGGCCAAGGGCAGCTGAGGCAGTTGGCCATGTATAATGCCGGCTTTAAGCCTCTCCTACTGTTTCTGTAGTCGTGGCTGCATATGCACGTGCCTGCCCATCATAGGCTATTACTAAATAATCCTTTATTCTTTCCCCCACCTTTGTCAGCAAACCTGGTTGTTCCATATTCTAATGAAAATTTGCTATTATTTAATCTTACTGGCACCAAGTCCAAACCTTTAGAGAAGATCCGTTAACTGTACTTTTTCCTCATTACTTTTTGTCAGATGTTGATGGGTTTAAAATTTCTAATCCCTTAGATTTTAGTGCTTGACATATTACCGCCGGACTTCTTTAACGATCCGGTAAATAGTCGAATCTTTTGTTTTAAGACGATAAATAAATCATTCTTATGAGCAAAATCATATTTAACTACTATTTTGTTAGCGACACATATGGAATGACAAAGGGCACTCTTTCCAAAATGAAAATTTCCAAGCAGTATACGTGAAGTTTTTCAATACTGCGGTTAAATAAAAGCCACAAAAAAATTCCGATCCTCGAAAAAGAAACCAGAATTTTTTTTATCGAAGAAAAGGAATGATATGACACAACTATACAGGAATGGTTATAGTAAAATTCTTTCCTTTCCCTTTTTCACTTTCTACTTCAATTTTGCCATTTACTTTATTAATCGTACTATAAACCATAAGCATTCCAAGACCTGTACCTTCCTTTTTGGTCGAGTAATAGGGTCTTCCCAAATATGAAATTTCCTCTTTTGTCATTCCAACACCCATATCTCTTATATGAATTACGATGTTTTTCTTTTGCTCCGAAACACGAATAAAAAGAGTACCTCCTGTTTCTTTCATCGCTACTATTCCGTTTTTATATAGATTCATTAAACATTGCTGTAATTGGTTTTTATCAAACCAAAAATATAGATTATTCTGAAAATCATAGTTTATTTTGACTTGATGCATGTTTGCATAAGGGGTAATAATATTTTTTACATATTCTGTTTCGTCCTTAAGATTGGAATAAATCATGTTTTCAGATTGAGGCTGGGCAAATGCAAGAAAATCACTAACGATTTTTTCTAGGCATTGTAGTTCTAATAATGAAAGTTCAATATACCTTTTATCTTCCGTCGTGACCCTCTCCGACTTATTTAAAAGCTGCAGAAATCCGTTCGTTACTGTAAGCGGATTCCTAATTTCATGTGAGATACTTGCTGATAACTCACTAATCACATGTAATCTTTCCGAATGTAAAAAAGATTCACGGTTGTTTTTATTAGCAATAATTTTCTCCACTAAAATCATAAAGATGACCATTAGGGCCACGTGAGTGCTCATGGTGGTTAATATCCAGTGCTCCCTATTCAATGCTGGTAAAAATGACACAAGGGAGATGAGATAGAGAACCATCGTGAGAAAAGCAGCAAATGCCGCAATAAGGATTCGTTTTTTTGAATTCTGTTTAAGAAAAATTTTACTTAATAAGGGAACTAAAATAAAAATAACGGTAGAAAAAACCAGCGATTGAATTATCCCTTTCCCGCCGATTATAAACCGATAGACATTTAATACGATATAAAGTGGGAAGGTGTATTTGTAGCCACCAAAAAGGGCAACCAGGAGAAATGGAATATAGCGTAAATCAAAAATAAATCCGATTTTTAATTTTATAATAGGATATTCCATACACAAAACCATTGAAATAGCTGAAAAAAGGATAAGAATATATTTATAATAATTTTGAATTCTGTTTTCAAAGAATATTAGAAAAATAACAACAGGAAAAAGTAGAAAAAGAAAATTCAATAGTAAGGATTCAATCAAGTTGAACCTCCTTTCTAAGATGTAAACACCTCTCGCCTTACTAAGTTAAATCTCAATTTGCTGAATAATTGGAATTTACTTGGATTCCGGAAAAAATTTTTTCGAAGTTCGCCAGTTCTTCTTCTGATTCTACTTTAAAAGAAAAGTGATCGACTCCCGGAGAATCCGCTTCTTGAAGAATCAAACTATGATGATCATATTCATCCTATGCTTTTAAATAAACCTTCCTTCACTGCTCCCCACAACAACCAACCCGATAACATTTGTGTAATAACAACAGATTCCTCAAGATCCATAACTCTTAGTTCAGTTTAGCCAATATGCATAATCGACATAAACAGCGCCTCTTTTGTGCGATTTGTAAGCGTATTCTTATTTTATGATTTTCAGAATTGAACAATCAGTTCCGCTCATTTTTGTGATTATTTTCATACGAATTGTATTAAATTAAAAAGCGAAAGCCCCGTTTAGTAACGTTGGACTGAAGCACCCCTAATCTCGCTGCGGCTCCTAGCTCCTCAAGGTAAAGTTAAAAGTTACCATCCAAATATTGTACATTTATATAACTTTCTTATTAAAACATGGCCCACTTTTTCCTTAACGGTTTGTTTTAATCTTCCGCTGTTATTATTAGTGATTGGAAAAATTCAAATAAAACGTGCGACATTTAAAGTGTCAAAATAACGAGTTCCTTTGAAGGGGTTCTTTCTCATGGAGGTGTCGATGTCCCCAAAAAACCGTTAACACTCTTTAAATCATTTGGAGCAAGGTGAAGCAATCGACACGATTTTGGCGTTGGCCAGGAATTTTCCATGGGGTGCGGTATACTTTTAAAAAAAAAGGGAGAACTCGGTCCCCCTTCTTTCTGTGACTTTTTCCATGATGGATTCGAGCCTCGATGGCTTCTTGTTTGCTCTGAAATTATCAGTTAGTGGAGTAAATTGTGTAATGACCTCGTCTTCTTGAAAAAATCTACCTACATAATAGCCTGTACTTGATTTTGCTACCTTCGACTCATGACCACTTGTTTTCATTCTCCATCACTCCTTTTCTGCTTGACCTCTCTAAATCTTCGCGAAAATGGCCGTTAACAGGATTGAAGTTTGTGAAGTTTTTTAAGCTCTCTTTTAAAAAAGTTTACAAAGTTTTGCGAATCATAGCGTAGCACCCATGACTTCTATTATGAATAAACAATTACAGTAAGGAGAACAAAGGTAAATAGGGTGTGCGCGTATAAAGCGATCCAATGGGCTACCGTTGGCTGGGTTTGGGCGAGGTGCCCAAGTTTTAATCTAGCTCTAGTTCTCCCAAAACAAATAGAGACTGAAGGGCTATATAAATTTCATGTCTAACATAGGGAGCGTTAATGTCCATTTGCAAAATTTCATTTATGCGACCTAACCGATAACGTAATCCACTGATCGATAGATTCATCGCCCGTGCAGTTTTATGAACGTTTGATCCATTTTCCAAGTAATAATAAAGCGTTTTGGTTAACTCCATATTCTTGTTTTTATCTTCTTCAATTAAATTTCCTAATATTTTATATGCAAACTTTTCAATTGTCTCAAGATTATTTGTTTGCAGCAAAATCCCTACAAGTCCGAGGGAATCGAAATAGACTAAGTTTTGATGGCGATTGGCTACTTTTACAGCGGCAAGACTTTCATTATATAAGTTATCAACGTTTTCGATAGAAGGGGAATTCGAGCTAACTCCCATTTTTAATAAAAACCCGGAAGAAAGGCTTGAACAATATTCAAGCAACTGCTTGCAAAATTCTTCTGTATTTCTGTACGTGCTCAAAAGTGAGCTTTCTGTTAACAATATGATAAAGTTTTCCGCTCGTTGATCAATTAAAGCGTTTACATAATTTCTTTTAAAGAAGCTTAAAAGATTATTTATAAATTGATCATCAAATTCGATTTCATCATTGAGTATTCGGTGATACATGCGCCGATTAATAGCAATTACAAAATAGGGTTCTTCTAATCTAAAATCTATATAGTGTGCTCGTTTAACAATTTCGGGCATGGATAATCTTTTGTTTAAAATATCCTCTAAAAAACTTCCTTTCATGCGCTGCTCTGTATTAAAACGAGTCTTCTCATTTAACTGATAAAGTGAACATGCTAATGCCGCTTGTTCTAATACCATCTTGTCCACTTCTTTGAGCGTGGTTTCATTATAAAGAAATGAACAATATCCATAGACATTTTGGCCCAAATAAATTGGTGTTATCACTCTTTTATGGCTTTCGGAAATATCAAGCAACAGCGTTTGTTTAATTTCTTTCCATTTAAATGATTTCTTTTGTTGCTGATGACCTACCCACTTTTTAAATTCCTTTGAGTGTGACTGTGCCTGCTGAGCTGGAAGCCCTCCAACTGACAAAATGTTTAACTGGCGGTCTTCAATAATGACAGGCATTTTCATCGTTTGGTGTAAGACATCAGCGATAGATTTCATGCCTTTTTCGCGAAGTACTTCCTTAAATAATTTATGATGTACATGATATGTTTTGCTTAAATTATCTCTTTCAATTCTTAGCTTTTCATATGTTTCATCCAATTCATCGATGATGCGGTCAGCTTCATAGAAGCTAATTTCACTCTTGATGTCAATATCTTCATTCCATTCATCCACCGTTTTACCAACCCAATGACAATGGTCATCTCCCATTGCCTCACATTGAGTTTCCTTCACGATTACTTTTTTTCCTAAAATCGTTGATAGGTAACCGCTTGCATAGCCAACCAATGTATGACAGACAGTATGGTCACTAGAGCCAAAAAGCATTAGGTGCTCGTTTGCCTCATAGGAATTTTTCCAATTTCCTTCAAAATGTAAGGTTCCTTTTTCAAAATTAGCATTACATACTTCTACTTCTACTTCTACATGGCCATTTAATGTATGCATCTTAGGTCCGGCTAATAAAGGGTCAAGGTCATTCTCCCACTCCATTTCCTTTACCTTTAAACCATCACTTGCACCACAATTCCATCCATAACGAAGAAGGAACCCTTTAGCTCTAGGTAGCCCTAATGTATTAAGCAGTTCCTGACGTAGCGAACCGAAGGCGGAGCTGGGAATAGAAATCATTCGTTGAGATTCAAGAAAATTTAATGACTCTAACCTGCCAGCGTTTAATTCAACACGATTCAACGTTTTCACCGCCCCAGGAATGAATTGTTTAGGATGGTTGAATTAGATTCTTGGGATATGTCTTACAAGCCAGCGCTTAATTTAGTTCTCTTTCCGAATCGGGTAGTACAGCCTTCAAGCATTTTCCTTTTTTAAAGTCACCTGTTTCGACTGATCTTACAAAGTCCACATCCCCCACCCTTAGCATATTGTATAATAATTCCTTGGCTTCGTGAACCATCTAGAATCTGGTAGTTTACTAGCTCGATAAATTAGCTAGGAGTAAAATCGATCTACACAAAAATCGCTAAAATACCTACAAATCCGAGGAGTATCACGTATTTTCTGCGTCTATAAGAATTCCTGTCCTTATCTTTGAACTCCAGAACGGCTAATCAGCCTTCCCATAACCAAACTTTTCCTATACAAAGGAAATGATCCTTATTTTAAATAATCTCAAAAACCATCGTTTTTGAGGCAAATTAAAAAGAGGTGATTGTTCACCTCTTTTTAAGTGCATTTTTATAGCAAAACTCATATCAAAATCAAATTAACATTAACGGTGTTTTTTGATAACCGATAACCAGTAATTATGTGAACTTTATCTGTATGAAAATTTCAAGATCACACCATATTAGTACAAAATCATTAACATTATTTATACCACTCATCTTTAATTTTCGATATATCAACATCCTTCCACTCTTCTTTCCACAACTCCCAATAAGGGATATCATTTGAAGAAGGTGGTAAATCACATTTATCAATTTGTACAATCGAAGGTAGAACAACAGATTCTCCTATTAATAAAGCTTCACCGGGTTTTAATGAAGGCATTTTTTCAATAAGATTTCCCAGTGTATCGGGTAAAAGTTTTTTTACATAGCTTTGATCATTAGGATTTGTTAATCTCATTGCAATAAAATTATTACATTGAGAAAAAATGGTTTCAGATAATTCAGATGGCCTTTGACTTGCTAGCAATAATGTCACACCATATTTTCTTCCTTCTTTAGCTATTCTTTCAATAGATTTTTTAGAAGAGCGGTATTTTGATAAGTCACTGTTTGGTACATATTTATGTGCTTCCTAAAACCGTAAAAAATTCAAAGCCAAAAACGATTAATACGAAAATCAATGCCCTAGTCAAGTTTAATGATTTCCTCATTGAATCCAACGTACAGAAAGAAATGGTTCTGACAAAGAAAAATTATGTAAAGATTCAGCAGCAATACGCTTCACTGGCCAAAGTGGAATATAAGGACCTTGAAAAGTTCCGGCAAATGATTTTGGATAGTGGAAATAAGCGAAATTATGCCCTTATCACCCTTCTTGCTTATGCTGGATTACGGATTTCTGAAGCTCTAAACCTCAAAATGGAAGATTTTAATATTACGTCTCGTGAGATTCTTGTGACAAATGGGAAAAGCAGCAAATCAAGAACCGTGTTTATGAACGATAAAGTAAAAGCAGCTCTCCAATCCTGGTTAAAAGAACGTGAAAAGGAAGGGATTAAAAAAGATTATGTCTTTGTAAGTAATCGTAATAAACGCTGGATAGAACAACGATTAATAAGCTCTTTCAAGAATACGCTGATAAGTTAGGCAAAGAGATTACTCCACATGATCTTCGCCATTTTTTTTGTTCACATGCCATTAGTAAAGGAATGAGTATTCGAAGTAGCCAATCAAGCTGGCCATTCCAATATTCATACGACTTTGCTTTATACAAACCCAAGCAAAGACGATTTAATCAATAAAATGAATATTTTATAGAAGTGATAAAAAATGAAGCTTGAAAACATGAAAACAGTCGCTATTGATATTAAGGATTCGGTTTTGATAACGAGACAGAGGCAATTATGTATATAACTAAGGATATTTATTCCGACAGATATATAATTCTCATTCCTGTAATCACATTCGCTTGGGATATAAGGATGGAACGTCCAGAAAAGGATTAATATTAAAATCGAATATTGGAATAGGATCCTGTTAGGAAAGAGAAGTTAGTACAAGCGATAAAAGCAGCCATTTCGGATTTTGAATAAAAGGAGATGAATACGAACAAAAGCAATTTTGACGATCAGTACAGGATAGGCTAAAGTCAAGAAAATGTTAACTCGCATACATTTCCTCTATGTCTAACCCCTCCATCTTCAAACCTCTGCCTGCCTGACAATCTCTTTTGCCTTAGCACATATGATTGAACGAGGTCCGCCTGTTGTTTAGAAATGTCAAATCTTATAAAGATGGAGGATCATGTAATGAAGGGTAGAGTAGCGGCAATGACGGGCTTAAGAGAAATGACAATTAAGGAATATGAATTGCCGAAAGCGGAAAAAGGGCAAGTAATATACTACTCACTCTAAAAAATACTCGTCCTCAAGATACACACTTTTAAGATAGATTCATATACTTTTTTATACAACCAATTTTTGTTAGTTATGATTAGAACGATAGCAGGAGATGAAAATTAAAAATGGATTACAATATATCGGGGAAACCATCACGAAATTTCGCAAATAATTCAAACCAACAAGTATGGAATTTTGTTTCAGTCCCCGACTTACATCCCATGAAGGTTACTATAAATGTAAATAAACCCGGAAAAGCTCCCGGCTTAATATTCGTTGCACCATATACTCTTTATGGATCTACCATGATTGGGCAAACAGGCGCACTTATCATGGACCAATCTGGTAACCCAGTCTGGTTTAGACCGCTTGATAGTCGATATATACAAAATACGGACTTTAGAGTACAAACCTACTACGGGCACCCAGTTCTTACTATGTGGCAAGGAACTATATCAGGAACTCAATCTGCAAATCCAAATCTTCCCGTAGGGGCTCCTGAGCCTGGTGCTTATTTCCTAATCATAAATCAGAATTATGAAGTTATTAAGAAACTTACTGCCAAAAAGGGGTTCACTGCTGATATTCATGAATTTACTATTACAAAACGAAATACTGCTTTGTTTACTGCTGTGAAACAAGTCCCTGTAGATTTATCCCAGTATGGAGGTCCAGTAGATGGATATATTGATAATTACTCCATTCAAGAAGTCGATCTAGAGACAGGCGAACTCCTTTTCTTTTGGAATGTGCTTGAACATGTTAATCCGGCCTATTCAATGTTACCCCCCTCATCTGCAACAAGCTCCAATAATGTTTGGGACCCTTTCCACGTTAATTCAGTTGAAGAAGGGCCAGACAATACACTTCTTATTAACATGCGTAATATGTGGGCCATGTATAATGTTGATAAAGAAACCGGAAATATAATTTGGCAGCTTGGTGGAAAGCAAAGTGACTTTACTTTTGGTCCGAACGCTGCATTTTCTTGGCAGCATAATCCGCGCCATAGACCTGGAAACCGGATAAGTTTGTTTGACAATGCTTGTTGTGCATCACCAAGCTCTCCGCCTGAATGCCAAGCACATGGTTTAATCCTTAAGCTAGATTTCCAAAACATGACTGCAAATGTAGATCGAACTTATTATCATGATCCACCGCTATATGTTCCAAGCCAAGGAAATGTTCAAAAACTATCTAATGGAAATCAATTCGTTGGATGGGGACAGGAACCATATCTTTCTGAATTTAAAAATGAAGGTAATACGAAAGAAAATCCTTCATTAAATTTTATATACGATATGCAATTTCCTAATCAAAATCAATCTTATAGGGCATTTAAAAATAAATGGGTAGGTTTTCCAATTTATCCACCTAGTATTGCTGTAGATCTATTACGTGAAGACGAGGCGACTGTTTATGCCTCATGGAACGGTTCAACTGAAACTGTCGCTTGGCAGGTGCTATCGGGTCAAACACCATTTAATTTGTCAGTAGTGGTATCTAGCACCCCTCGAACCGGATTTGAGACAGATATAGAAGTTCATTCTGCAGGGCCATATTTTCAGGTCAATGCATTGGATTCAACTGGAAAAATCATTGGTACATCACGGACCGCTTATGTAAAAGTAAGAAAATATAAACGAAAATAATTTGGGACTTTACCTTTTTGATGTAATTTTATCGTTTAAAACTTATTTTTACAGAAACAATGATGGGTTTTCCACTTAACTGATTACGGCCACCGAAATGTACCGGTACTGACATGATATGTACCAAAGAGGATAGGAAATAAATAAAAAAGCCCTCACACATCAATGTTGAGGGCTCAGCGTTTCTTCATATTCCTTTACTATCCGGTAAAATGTAATCGAAAATCTAATTTATTCAATTAAGTGGCTGTTTAGTTGCTTTTGAAGCAGAACGTTTTAATTTAATTTTTCCAATCACTAACAATAACAGCGAAAGCATAAAACAAATGGTAAAGGAAAAAGGTGGTAACGCTTTAGTAATATATTGATTCCTACTGACGATATTTGAACTCATAAAGATGGCAAAGGGAATAATTAAAAACGCTAATGGAAAGGTAAGGAGTTTGTAGCTTTTTAAGCCAAATAATTGAGCTAACCCAAGCGAAAGTGCATAATAGCAAATTGTCAGCTTAAAATATACTGTCAACATCCAAATAATGGCAACAATGACTTCAATTCTTTGTAAAAAGGTCCCAATACTTATTTTTTTCGCTAACATATACGTGGGATAGGTTTGTCTTGCAGTCATACTGGCACCTAATACTAAAATACTCAGAGTAATCACAGTCGTCATAACAATTCCACCGATTAAAAACCCTTTATAAAAGGATTTTTTCATTTCTTCTTTTTTAGTAACATACGGCATGATCATTAAGAAGATGCCCATCTGTAAAGTTTGTCCCCAGTTAATGTATACATTCTTTATAATTGGTTTTAAACCTTCCCCAAAAACAGGCTGAATATTTTCTAATTTTATGTGTGGGATAATCAATAAGCATAATAAGACAATCAGTATAATAATCCACGGAAAAAAAATAACTGCCGAACGGCAAATAACTTCTAATCCTAACCGAACACCAATTAAGCTTGTAAGTGCAAATATGATCATGATCATCTGAATCGGAGTATCAACTAATATTTCCGTCGTAAAAAAATCCCCAATATCTCTAAGCTGTCCGCAAGCAATTAAGAAAACATAAAAAAGATAGGGAAGGGTCAAGATTTTCCCGATCCATTTTCCATATATTTTTTCATTGTACTCAACATACGTCATGGAAGAATAAAGGGTTGCTAATTGATTAAACACGAAAATAATAAATAAAGTTGTAAAAGTCGTAATGACAGCGGCAATCCAGGCATCCTGTTTTGCAGTTTCTGCACCTGGAGCCGGGACAACAAGTATGGAGCTTCCAATCGTAAATGCAACCACCATTACTAGAAATTCGCCGGCGTTAATTTTTCCTTTTTCGAGCATAATTTCCTCCAATAGTTCCGGATAATACTCAGTATCCCAATAAATTCCTAATTTATGACTACACTTAGAAATGATGGAGAAGGTTCAGCAGTATAAAAAGGAGCTTCCAATCGAGGATTCTTTTTGTGCGTATAAGTGGCACGTATGTGATGCTTTTCTTATTCAATAATCGGGAGCGATTCTACAGCATTAACCAGACCATAAAAATCAGCGTACATTATGTACAAAATGTACGCCTTTTTGGTGAAAATTCAACATATTATACATATCTAATTTGTAGGAGCCTTTTAAAATCAAGGAATTTTCACCTTCTTGATAATTGTTCCAGAATTGTGCTCTTTCCTTATGTTACGGGCCATTATCTTAAATAAGAGAAGGAAATATTAGAAATTGAATCGAAGCTCTAAGGTATTCAATTAACAGGGAGTGAAGAAGGAGGTGTGTTTTATAGAAAAGATACCTGTTCAACTATAAAGAAGATATAGGATGACATTGAAAAAAATGATTTAGGAAAAGCAAGAGATAGACTACACGGGTTAATTTCCACCTTTCTTAATCAATTAGAACTCCGTTGAAAGTTAGGGGATATTTTGCATTAAAATATCCATCCATGGCTGCAAAGCCCTTGAAAGCTCCAAGGCTATTTTTTTGCCCATTTTTAGTTGCTACAGGCGATTTTAAGCGAATTAATTTTAATTTAATGGATAACCTATCATTCAATTCAATTAAAAAGCACTGGTCAAATTACAAAAACAGATTATCAGTAACTTTCCTTTGTGAGCAGAAATATCTCCTAAAAATCCGATACGTTAATTACATTTCATGTGAATTATCTTGCGGATTAGAGAAGCTACCCTGTCACTATACCTATTATAAATATGTAAAAAAGTACCTCGTGTTTGAATTTTCGAAAAGATAAACTTAAAACGATATACATGTTATACTAATTGTAAACGCATACATCGTTCAAAAAAACCGATGAAATGAGTGATTACTATGTTATTAGAAAACCTAATACATCGTTTTGAACTAGTAAAAGAACGAAACCCATTACATGCCAATGAATTACTAGATTATATTCAAAAAAGTTATATTTATGGAGAATTATCTATTGTTGAATATAAAAAACTTTTTTTTGAACTAGACAAACTTAAAGCAGAAAAGCCAAATTCATTTTTTGTAAAACAAGACCTTTTCCCTTTGAAAAATGCAAATTAAGTTCTACACTCTAACAAATCACATTTTTAGTTCACTGCATATTATATTCATTTTGTCCCCTAAAACCTTGATTTACGGCATAAAATCCATCTTGGCAGTCATACCCAGGATGGATTTTTTTCCTGTTTGAAAAATCTTTTTGTTTAACTTGTTTGTTTCCATTTAATTAATCATTTGTACCATTTTGATTTAATTTCTTTTTTATATACTTATTGGATATAAATAACAATAGAAAGGAGAGAATTAAACATCCACCCAAAATCCCTTCAAAATCCCCCTTTTAAAAGTAATGACCTGTTCTTTTTTCTTCTTTTCTTTCCATTTTATATTTCCTCTATTCTTGTAATCTTGACTTCTACTTTGAACATATCAGGATTTTTCTCTAAAACGGTAATAAATCGTTTGAGATCTTGATGGAGAATAAACCCTTCATTCTCTTTTTCAAATTTCATGGTAAAGGCAGGAACAGATTCCAGAACGTTCTCACCAGCTGTAGCTACATATTCAGCAGTTTTTTGAGATTCTATAAAATTCTGTAATAATTGAGCTTGCTGCTCTACTATTAATTTTAACTTTTCTAATTCTTTTTGGGTATCAGTTAATTCTTCCTCTGTCTCTGCAGATGTCAGTGTCTCATTTTCCCCCAAAATTTCTTCTATTTTCGGCTCGATACCTGTATTCAAATCCATTTGTGTATGCTCATCAACATTTTCTTTAACTTTTGCCTTCTTTTTCTTTTCCTTTTCCAGGCTCTTTTTCAATGTGTATCGGAGGCTATAAACGCTTTTAACATCTTTCCCCCAAATCTTAGCAACCGAAGGCATATTAAAACATTCATTGTAATCATCCAATATTTGAAACTGCTTTTCTTTCGGCAGCAATTTTAAGTCCTGGAAGCTCATAGGTATCTGGATTGTTAAAAAATTTCATCAAATAGCTCCTCAAAGGTTTAATAAAAAGAAGAAAATGATCCCCCTGGTGGGCTCCAGTGAGGAACAACATAATGACCATAAGCTGTATTTGTTTGGTAAATGTGTGGCATTATGTGATGGGGAGAGTAGTATTGAGTAACATAATGAGGGTTAGAGTGATGAGTAGGGGTGTGGTTAAGGATATGGTGGTTATACTGTGCAATACACCCTTCAGGATGACCAGGCATTTTTCCAGTTGTTATATATTGAGTCAATTGTCACACTTCTTTCATAGAGTTTACTTTATAGTATGAAGTTAATTTCGTTGAGAATGGGATATCCCCAAAATTCCGCGAAAAACAAAAATGGCAGCAATTTTGGAAGTGGTTTTTTCAACCTTCACTTACTAACTAACTCTCTCTTGATCTTACCTACCTATCCAATTCTTCCTACATACTCTATACCCATTCACGTCTGTCCACTCTACAGGCATATATACTTCGGAGTAACGCATACCTCAGCACGTCATAAGGTACGTTGACGTGCTGAGGCCGTCAGGAAAATGCGGATTTACAGCGTTAAGGAAATTCCAAAAGTTCTAAACCAATTCCTGTTAACTATTAGGGTTATTGCTGCAACACATAAAGACTTAAAAATATGATTCGGGAAGGAACATTTCAAGAGGATTTATATTATAGATTAAATATTATCCCAATCTATATTCCAAGGGTAAGAAAAGAAGATATTATCCCATTGATCTATCATTTCTTAAAGGGTCTTAATTATAAATATGGATTAAATCGTTCTTTTACACATGAGGCTCTAACAAGTCTTCAAAACCATGAATGGCCCGGTAATGTACAAGAGCTTCAAAATATTGTCGAGCGTATTTCCTTGATAAGTACAAATTCTAAAATAGATATTCAAGACATCCAAAATGAAATGGCATTTAGCCAAGATAGAACCCAAAGTGCTCAAAGTGATATAAATACTGCAAATAGAGCATCTTCCGAGAAAATACAACCATTGAAATCAAAGCTTGAAGAGGTGGAATTCAACTTAATACAAGAAACAATAGATCTATTTCCTAGTGTTCGGAAAGCAGCATTAATTATTTTGGGCTTCGTTTAATTTAGGTTAAACTTTCACACTTTATATTCTCTTAACACGGCCTTTGAATTTTTCTTTCCAATAGCCTGTCGTCATATCTTCAATCGCAACACCTGTTGAGGTTTGTACTCCTATGAATTTTCCATTTCCTATATAGATACCGACATGTCCATCCGGTTTATAAGTATCAAAGAATACAAGATCACCTGGCTGCATTTCATTAAGGGATACCGGTTTTCCTAAATACTTTAAAGTATCCGTACTAGTGGATTCTAAAGGGGCGAGATTAACCCCTTCCTGGGCAAAAGCCCAATGAACAAAAGATGAACAATCAAAAACAAAATATAATCACCAGCAATTCTTTCCCATAACAACTTCTTTGCTAATAATTTTAGTGTAAGGGTGGCTAGTGAGTTTAGGATATGGAGAACTTCCTTCATACCACCAAAGAAGTGTTGTTTTTAGTATTAACAGTATACAAAAAAACTTGAGGAAAATTTGTTCTCAAGCTTTTTGGGTTTTATTTTTATTCTGAATAATTTTATACTGATTTTTTAACAATTGTAAGATACGGAAGATATATAAGAGAACCTTAACTCTTTTAGAGTATGCTTTTTTCTAATATAACTTGGCCAGGGTATATCCATAAAAATTTGCTCTGTCACTTTCACATCAAAAGCACCACAAAAAATTCCCAGAATTACCTTATATAAAATTATTACTGAATTATCTTCACAACTTACCAGTTCCGTTGCAATTATCGCAAGTTTTGTGGTCAACTCCAATTATCGTGTTAAACCAGATTTCCCCTTCACCATTACATACGGGGCATTCTTCATCATGTGTTAAAATTGGTTTAATCATAACAGTCCCCTCTTTATATTTTGATTTATTAAATTAAGTATTTTAATCCACACTGTATTCTGATCAATTTGAATTTAATAATTTTTTAAGAGAAGCATATATACTCTATATTAAACTATTTCTTCAAAAAGTGAATTAGGTAAAAAGTTGCTGATTTTTAAATAACGTGAATTTATTATATACAGTACCCCTAAAAGAATACAAACTGGAGGCCACTCTAGCCAATGTATACAAGGATTTAACCGCTGTTATGGAGGAATGTTCAAAAGCATAGTTGTCTTTACCATTTGCAGGTCTAGCTCTTCATCTATTAATAGATTCAATGGATGCAGTGAATAGGGATTTTGATATGTAAAAATTAAATAAGGTTGCTGTAACCAAGTACTAGCCATTATATCGACTTTAAAGAAAAGTAAACGTCAAGTAGCCCCAAATACAAGCTAAAAATTGTGTTTTCGGAGCTACTTTTTGTTTTCTTTCCTTTATGTTATTGTTTGCAATTTGTACTCTTACATTCCTTTGAAGAGAGCCTGCCTTTTATCAAGAAATGCTTGTGTCCCCCTCTTGTTTATCTTTAGACCCTTTGCATCTTCTTTGTTGTTGAAAATAAAAATGGTGCGGTGTGTTTAAGTCATAGCGTTGTTGTTAAAAAAGTTCTTCCGTTTTAATTGTTTCTTTTAAAGAATGGCTGAAAGTCCTGTAATGCTTGCTGAAGATCAGATCTTGTTTTTAATTCATTATCGACTTCAATGCCCAGTTCGATCATCGTGTCGGCAATTTCTGGGCTGATTCCGGTTAAGATGGTCGAGCAGCCTAACAATTTAATTCCTTTCACTATTTTAAATAAATGATTAACAACTGCGGTATCAACGAATGGTACACCTGATATATCAATAATTAATTGCTGTGCATTTAGTTCCTTTACACGTTGAAGTGTTTTTTCACGGATTTTTTTGGGTCGAAACGTATCAACAGTCCCGACTACCGGAAGAATACATACACTCTCAGCAATTGGAATGATCGGGACTGACAGTTCATCTACTGTGTCACGATGACTTTTTAACAATTCTTCTTTGTAGTTGACATAATAAGCAGTGTAGGAATCAATATAAAAATCAACGATATCGTTTACATTGCGCTCTAACGTAAAGAATTCCTCAACTGAAAGGGTATTGTTGGATTCAATGTAAAACGATTTTATCGCATTCCAAATAAAACCTCTCGATGATTGGAAAAGCTCCCATATCAAATGAATTGGAAACTCCGTTCTTGCAAGTTTCACACCAAGTTCTCGGGCAGCCTCCATGATATCTTCCATATTTAATTGACTAATATTTTCTGACACAAGCTGCATGATTGGATGGCCGTTTTCTTTAAGGAAATCTAGATAGCCGTTTTCTTTTAGTAAAGATGTAGTGTAGCTTTTATTCTTTTTCAAATAATCCATCCATTCTTCCGTATAAAAATCCATATTATTTTTTAAGAACTTTTCCAGCTCAGTTGTTGACTCAATTGTTTGTACCATTGAATGCCCTCCTAAAAATTGATTTGAGTGAGATCGTGCTTTCGGAAATGATAGAAAAAAAGTAGTTCCTTGTCCTTCTTCACTTGTGACACGTATTTTGCCATCGTTTGTCCGGATCGCGTTAAAGACCTGTGCTAAACCCAAACCTTTACCGTCCTGTTTCATAGTAAAGAATGGGGTGCCAAGCAACCGCAGCTTGTCTTTTGGTATGCCAATGCCGGAATCGGAGATTTTGATGTGAATTTCCTGATAATCCTCATACTGCTCAATCATTAAGGTGCCGCCTGAACTCATCACTTCAAGAGCATTTTTAATTAAATTAAATACAGCTTTTTTAATTTGGTCCTTACTAGCAAAAATTACCGAACTTTCATTCATAAATTTTTTGATTACGTTAATATCATAAAGCTGGGTTTGAAATAACAGCAAAATGGATTCAATTTCCCAACATAAGTTAAAGGTTGTTGGTTTTTCCTGAACGAATTCCGGTTTTGAAACACTCATTAAATCATTTAAAATATGAATAGCCCTGTCCAGCTCACTTTGGGCAATTTGCGTATATTCTTGTTTATACGTCTGCTCCAATAATTGGAGAAACCCTTTTACCGCCGTCAACGGATTTCGAACTTCGTGAGCTATACCGGCAGCCATTTCACCAATTGAGGACATTAAGTGGTTATTCCAATTATTCTGTTCGTAAGAACTTTCCAAATTAGCAATATTGAACATATAGACATGAATTTTATCCAGCTTTTCTTCGTTGAATGACCGATGAAATAAGAAAAAGTATGGTTGTGTGTCAACGGTTACGATAAAGTCATTCGCTCTGCCCATAAAGCATTCATGTAGTTTTGTTTTAATTTCTTGATTTTTAATGCGGTGAAATAGGTAGTTTGTGTCGTCATCATCCGACAATAACAGCTTTTTTCCTTCACTGTTAAACTTTTGGATCACACCATCGGGATTTATTTCGATAATTCCATAAGAGATCCCATGAGTGGTAGGTAAATTAACCAAAGCGATTAGCCTGCCCTTCTTTTAACCATTACGGCCCTAACTTTTATACCAAGACCGACTGTATGTAACGTAATTACAGGAATGTCTTAGCTAATTTCTTTAGTTGTCCTATCAGTCTATTTGACATCAATGTTTCTATTTTACTTGGTTCAGGCTCTATCCTTTTAGCATTTGGCAATTTAAGAGGAGTGCGGGATGTGATTCCATATCCTTTCGACCCCCGTGTGGCAGCACATGTTGCATCAGCAGTTGCTGACGCCGCGATGAAAACTGGTGTTTCACAAAAGTATGTAAAAGTATAAGAAATTGAAGAACTCCTCACGTCAAAAGATTATGAACGTCTTATGATGTTCATTACCAAAAGTCGGGATATCAGAACTAAAGCATTGTTAACACCATACGAATATTAGTGAAATGGAAAAATATTTATCCGGCACTGAGGTGCAGCAATGTCTTCTAAATTCACTCCGCCAAAAGTCGGTTCTAGTATATTGAGATTTCCATCGGTAAAAAGAATTGGGTGTCCTAAAACGGATACTTCTTGATGGAAAACAAGTTTTCCATCAAGCATAGTTGCATGTTCGTCACTATCTGTGAGGTAGTTCATTACATTTTCTCTTTTAATTCCTATTTTGGTAAACTTATTTATTCACTAGGCTTATGAATTTCAAAATGGGAATTTTTCAATTTATAAGGAATCTTCAATACACTTTGGATTTAGCCTTTATTATAAAGGGCTGCCGAGCACTCCGTTTTGGTCTAACTATTGATAAAAATTCCCTGTCCTATTTGTCTTCTTAGATTCTGAATGGATTTACTTCTTGCATTATTTTTTGTAGTATCGTAATTTCTTTATCTAATTTTTGACTGATGTCAGTGACATTTGTATGTGAAATTCCTTTACTTTTTGCTAATGTATACAAATCCGAGCGATATTCTCCTATTCGTTTATAACTTTCTAGTGCAGTTCTCAGCAACATTTCCTAATCTCCTTTTTCTATTTTGTATGTTATTGGTTCTCATGATATTTTGAAAGGTGATTCCTTATTTTTGCAGTGCCCGATACCAAGCTGCACTCCTGCTGACTTCCTCATCCGCTTCAGGAGCGCGTCCAGCTAGGAATGGGAAAACATGCTGCATTTCATCTACAACTGAAAGTGTCGCTTGTACACCGGTCTCAACCGCACGAGCATGCAGGCGGCGCGCGTCGTCAAGCAGCATTCGGCTCCACCCGCGACGATGTAGAGCGGCGGATAGCCGTTGAAATCAGCGTGTAGCGGATTGGCTAATGGATCACGTAACTTGCTTCCTTTGATACTATTTAGTTTTCTGCTCCATTGATTTCATAATTGTTTTCCCCCTTCATTTTTTGGCTCATTTTCACCTTTTTTATTGAATACGGTTTCATCTTTTAAGTCTTCTTAGATGAATCACTTAATTAATATGCAATTACCGTGCCAAACTAAATTTCGAGGTCTTTTCCGCTTTTTCTTTATGTGTGTTTTTTTTTGTAGTAAATTTGAAACAACGAATTTTAAAAATAGGGTAAATGACCTACTATATATTCAACTATTCTTAATTTTGCGACAACTATTCTCACTTTTGCTACAGTACACATTTATAGAAACAAATTTAGCTGAAAATGACATAGTTTTCCATAAATTGTGATGGTTGACTTTTCCCGGTATTAGTATCTGAATTAATAATATTCCGAATAATTAAGATGTGAGTACTAAATGTCCCTTGTTCCTTTTTCAGACTATCTGCCGTTATCAAAAAATGATATTTTTAAACTCAGAAAAAAACATTAATTCCTGAAGAAGTTTGAAGCCACTCAATTTAGACACCAGTATCTGTATTTTGAAATGAACGCATGTACAGTTCCTTTCCTCAGCTTTACCTGCATATTTTCTAACACGTTAACTTCAGGAAATTCCTTGATGATAATACTTTCCAAGATATATTTTAAACCTATGCCCATTTCTTCACTTTCGATCGTTTTGCTTATATAGGAAAGGAAACTATGAACAAGTGGCGATATCTAATCTGATACAGTTGATTAAGGAAAGCGTTCACATAAGATGAAAGCCCCTCCCGATTAAGAGAAGGGCTTGCTTTTATGCAAATGTTGTGTGTTTTGCTTTCCATTTTTCCAGTGAAATAAATAACCAAACTATAAATACCTAATGTAATAATACAGAAAAACCAATTTAATCCAGTTCCCGAACAAACCAATGGCAGTTCCATGGAATTGCAATCTTCTGCCTTCCACAACAGTATGATTGATTTTCCATGCATAAACCATACACAAAGCCCATGGTTAACAAATTCCTAGTGTGCAAACAGTTACTAACGATCCAACCATCTGCCAACCTATGTACGATAAAAGTCCACCATCAAAATAAGAGTTACCAGTACTTGTTTCTTGTACAATTGTTTGGCTAACTAGAGTATCACTCATTCCTATTCTAGGGTTCGAATAACCCCGTACTTAGGAATCTTGGTACTTTAGTGCCGAATATTTCAAGAGTTGGATCAGCTAATATAAACATGGCGTTTGTTGAATGTATCTGCTCTCTTTTATTAAAGTTTTCTACTTCTTGTTTTTTGAAAGAGACAGGGGGGTCTAACCTCAATAAACTGGATAAACTAATATGACTTTTGAAGTTTGTACGCCCCATCCTCAACATTGTGAAACCGTTCCGTTTTATCCGAATTCTTTTTATTTTCATAAAATTCAAATGATGCTAAAATGAATTCTGTGATGAAAGGAAGGATTGGATACAGAATATGAATACAATGAAAATTTATTTAATCTTAGTAGTTAATATGGTTTTTTGGGGATGTAATATTTCTTTTGTGAAAATAATCGTGGGTCACGTTCCACCTGTAACGGCTACGTCCTTTCGACTTTTCATTGCAGCTGCAACCGTCTTTATTATTCTTGGGATGACACGGCGTATTCGTCTTCCACATAAAAACGAATGGGGCTTTATGATTGGTGGTTCCTTAACAAGTATTGTCTCTCATCACTTTTTCTTATCTATCGGATTAACGGGAACTTCCGCTACGAATGCAGGCCTGATTTTAGGAATGGGGCCACTATTAACGGTATTATTATCCTTTGTTTTTTTTAAAAAGAGACCTACCCTTATCGCCGCGATCGGCTTTGTTTTAGGTAGCACAGGAGTTAGCATGACCGTTCTCTTTGGCAGCGGGGAACTGCAAGGAATGAATCTTGGGGATTTCGAAGTCTTTCTATCCATTTTTATTCAAGCCTTTGGCTTTATTTTAATTAATAAAGCAGCGAAAACAATGGACTCGGTGCTATTAACCGCCTATATGCTGCTCATCGCTTCCATTTTCCTTTTTTCGGTTAGTTTAAGAATGGAGCCAAGCGGATTAGTAACGTTTGTAGAAGGATTTTCTGACGTTTGGGTGGTGTTTTTCCTTTCAGCGGTTTTATCAACAGGTCTTGGACAAATGATTTATAATTACGCGATCGGTCAGGTCGGGGCAGCCACAGCTTCCATTTTTCTTAATCTTAACACCCTATTCTCCGTTATTGGTGCTGCACTAATTCTTCAGGAAGCGATTAAACCCGCTCACTATATGGGATTTTTATTGATCGTCACGGGTGTTATTATGGGGTCAGGAACATTGGAGACCCTGATTAGGCAGCGTCGAAAAAAAATCCAATTGCATCAATCGGTTAAGGCAGCAAATCACTAAAACCGTAAAACCGGGTCAGTCCCCGGCCGAATTAATGCGTTAATTTGCCGAGGGACTGGCCCTTAGAGATTTTACAAATAATGAATAGTGGTTACCTTTTTTCAACTCTTCCATCCGCATGACGTGCGAATCTTCCTGATTCACGCTTATTTACAGGATCTGGACGGTCCCATGGCCAACCTCCAAATTGTGTATTTTGATAGTCCTTAAATGCATCATGAATTTCCTTCTCAGTATTCATTACAAACGGTCCATAGGCTGCGACCGGTTCTTGTATCGGCTCACCTTCTAAGAGCAGCATATAACTCTCAGATTGTCCATTTGTAATCGTGATTTCCTGATCACCAGCGAGCTTTACACGATGGTATGGATCAATCGCTGTATCTTCGATAGTTAGTTTATCTCCTTGGTAAAAGTATAAATTCCTTGTCATTGTAGCTGAAACTGATGGAAGGGTTAGGACTGCTTCCGGCTCCATATGAATAAGGTAAACCCCTACATGATGATCTTTATCGTTTGCCCAAGAAACAGAGTTAGGTTCTAAACTAGACTTGCCCAGTATACTTCCGGCAATCAGTCTTACGGTCGTTTTTTGTCCATTAGCAGCAGCCGATTGTACTACCGGTATATCTTCAGCCCATAACATTTTATAATCCGGATCAGCGAATTTATCTTTTGCAGGCAGATTCAGCCATATCTGAAAGAGTTCAAGCGGGTTGTCTTTGTCCTGATGCACAAGAGGAAACATTTCGGTATGCTGGCAACCTTTTCCTGCTGTCATCCATTGAACATCCCCATTTCCAAATCGTCCTACTGACCCATATGAATCAAAATGATCGACAAAACCTTCAAGAACAACGGTTACCGTTTCAAAACCTCTGTGGGGATGTACAGGAAATCCCGGAACCGTTGTGCCATGATACATTCTAAAACCGTCACGTAACGTAAAATCCTCGCCAAGATTCCTGCCTTCCAATGAAACGTTAGGGCCCTGCTGCTCATTACCTGAAGGATACGCATCTTTATGGTGCACTGTCATTAGGAACGGATCTTCTGTTTTCCATGGAAATCCCAGCTTTTGGATTGTCATGATTTTGCTATTCATTTTATTTCTCTCCTTTGTAAACCACCCTGTTTTGGATTTATTTCAATCTTTAAAAGGGATAATACTTTTTTAATTTGAAATTATTAAATCTGACTTGCACCAAGCCCAAGCCTTTTAAGCAGATTGGTTAACTGTATTTTTTCCTCATTACTGATAAAAGACAAATTTTCGGATATGACTTCAACGTGTTGAGGGAAGATCTCTTTAAATAAACATTGACCTTTTTCGATTAAAACAACATTTGAAGCTCGTCGGTCTGTTAGACTTGGTTCCCTTTTTACGAATTCTTTCTTTTCAAGCTTATCCACAACGTAGGTAATACTCCCACTAGGAATTGAAAGTTTTTCACTAATTTTTTGGACTGTGTGGGGTCCCTTATTATAAAGAAGTTCCAGCACCATAAAATTCTCTAAACTAATTCCATGTTTTTCTATATCTTTTACAGCATGACCAAAAATAGTTTTACTTGCCTTTAGCCAAACGCGGAAAAGCCGTAAATCAATCTGACTTTGTTCATCTTCTAGATCCATTCCCGAACCTCCTTTTACGAAAACTGTAAACATTTCAATGATTATCTATGTTTTCGGAATAAAGGATAATCTACTTCTGACGGAACTTCAATTAGGAAGATTCTTAGGTCTTTATCTAACGCTTGAATGGCTACCTCCCCACCCTGTCCTGAATCAACGACAACGAAATCTTTATGTTCAAAACGAGTGATTCCATTCGTGTCTAATGAAAAAGCTCCATCGCCTCTGATGGCTAGAGCAGCTAATATCCGTTTTTGCGAAAGACTATGGGTATATACCGTTCCAGTTGGGATGGTAATATCCCATATCCCCGCATCTGTAACAATTTTCATTGGGGAGTCATTTCCTAGTATTGTCTTAATCGTTACATCTTCTTTATTTATAACGGAAAAGTCCTCCGAATTGTATTGAAAATAAGTTGGTGTCCGTTTTATTGCCTGACTTAAATGTGGTTCAAACCAGATTTGAAAAATTTCAGATGGTTCTTTAAAGACTTCTGCATGGGATACACCGGATCCAGTTTGCATGAGCTGAGCGCCCCCTGCAGCTACAACACTTTCTGTGCCCAGCGTATCACGATGATACGCATTCCCTTTGATCACATAAGTAATGATTTCAAAACCTTTATGTGGATGAAAGTCAAGTGCTGCGGGTTCATTAGAATGTCCCCAAGCCCAGTAAAACAATGGTCCCAGCCGATTGATGAGTGAACCTTCTCTTGGGAAACCAATTGGCTTTTGCTCTTTTATTTTACCCTTATCGAATTGCCCCATTGCTTGATCCTGTGGTTTAATCTTTTGAACTTCCATTTGGATCCCTCCTATTGGTAAGATGACTGTTTTCCTAAAAAAGATCCTTATAAATTTTTTCTATTTATCCTAAGAATATTTATCTCAATTTCAAGATAAATACATCCTAACATTAGGGTATATTTATGTCAACAAAAAAGCACCCTTATTCATTTACTGAGTTATTGTGAGGTTATCCACGTATGTCCTCTATTACGCACTTAAACTTCCAAAAAAATATGCCCTTACCACGACTGAAATCACGAGTGTGCGGGCATTAATTATCAAATAATACAATATGCCCCATGAAGGTGGGGGCTATTTGACGCTTACGTTTCTTTTTCGGTTCTACGGGAATCATACGACCCCTTTGATTCCTTTTCTCCTATAATACATATAAAATCAGTACATACTTTCATGTAAGATTTTTAATACCGATCTTAATTCTGCTACAGGTATTTGGCCTGGTGCAGATGCTTCTTTGCCAGCCCCAAAAGTAAAGGCAGAGCCGAATACCTCACCGGTCAACCGGCTAATCACACCTGTCCCCCCCATAGACATCGTAATGATGGGGCGACCAGCATATTCTGTTTTCATGGTGTTAGTGGCATCTAGCAGCGTGATAACATCCTCAACAGATTTAGGCATGACCGCGATTTTCGGAATATCTGCACCATACTCCTGCATTTTACGAAGACGAGAAATGATTTCTTCTTTTGGTGGAGTTTTAAAGAAATCATGATTTGACATGATAACATATACTCCGTTTTCTTTTGCGGTTGTGAGTATCGCATTTACATGATTTTCTTCATTAAATAACTCAACATCAACCAAATCGATGTTTTTTGTAAGTATAGCGGTTTGATTTAGCTTAACGTAAAATTCATTACTAATTTCTTTATTTCCACCTTCTTTATGACTTCGAAAAGTAAACAAAATCAGTTCATCAATAAATACATTTTTTAACATAGCTATAACATCTTTTACTTCATCTAAATTTTCAACTTCTTTATAACAGTCAACACGCCATTCAACTACATCCGGCTGTAATTCTTTTACCAGAATGGCTTCTTGTAGAATTTGTTCTTTGGTGATACCGACTAGAGGAACAATTATTTTCGGAATTCCTTCCCCAATTGTCATATTCTTTATTATTAACGTACCCATCCATATACCCCCTTTAGTTGTGAAAAATGAGTACTTTCATCAATTTTGCTTTTCCCTAAAATCAATCAAAATTTTTCCATACTGACCAGAGAGAGCGTCACTGTACGCCTTTTCATAATCCCGTGGAAAAACATTAGAAACAACCGGTTTCAAATCAAAATTTTCATCCATTAAGTATTCAACACATTTTTCAAAATCTTCAGGAAAATTATAAATAATTGAACCTTTTCAAGTAATTTTTTTGTTCATGTTAGCATTTCCCTTTTTACTCCACAATAATGTTATTTTCTGCGGAACAAAAAGGGAAGTTTTAGGGAAATACCAAAGAAACGATTTCTTTGGTATTTTCGTATATTTATTTAATCGCACAATCTAGTAAAGAATGAGCCCCTTTATCACTCATTTCTGTTGGAGGCCATACACATAAATCAAATGGATAATCCGATCCTGCAACCACCCGATCTTCCCCGACTGTTTTTACAAGAAAGTCAATACTATCTTGATTCCAGAGGACGGTATCATACCAAAAACGTCTTAAATATTCGGAGGGTGGAGCCTGTAAATTTGAAGATACCATGTCCCATTGTTCATAGCCTTTATCTAACCTGCCAATTTGATAGGGAAGGAATCCACCGCCATGAGCAAATAATATTTTGACATCCGGATATTTATCAACGATTCCACTTACTAGTAAATCGGTTGCACAAACCGTTGTTTCCCATGGAACCCCAATCAAATTAGGCATCATTCTCCTCTTTAACCGCGGGTCCTCGCATAATAATGGGTGAATGAAAAGAATCGCCTTTAACCTGTTAGCTTCTTCAAAAAAAGGTTGAAAAAAGCTGTCTGAAAGCATATGTTGTGCGATTCCAGGCCCGATGATGGCTCCCTTTAACCCAATATTCATGGCTTCATTTAAAACCTGGGCAGCTTGATCAGAATTTGCTAACGGAACGGTTCCAACTGCTGATAATTTTTCTGGAGTCTTACTGATTAAATGAGCGAGAGATTGGTTATAGACTCTCGAAATCTCTGTCGTAATTTCTAACGGGAAATCATACAAAAAAAGTTGTGGGATCGGAGAAATCATCGAATGTTCAACATTCGCTTGTTCTTGTTTCTGCATATAAAGTTCAAAATCAATAAAGGCTTTTTTTAATTCAAACCCCCATTTTTGGTTGATAACAAGAAATTGCTCTTTATTTTCCTCTTTATTAATCCATTCAGCATTAACTGCATTTCTATTTTCCTTTAACCAGTTAAGAACATCTTTAGGGATGAAATGAGTATGAAAATCATGCATATATGATGGCTCCTTCTTCTTATTTACTTAACTTTCACAAAGTGAAATTGGCAAAACTTCGCTTTGATTTTTACACGTTTTACATTTCCAACGATAAAGAAAGAGATAATGCCCTGCTCTTTGTGCTTGTAAATTAATTCCCATCCGCCTAACTTTTCAGGAAAGCAGTCGTTTGTTTAATAAGAGTCCTTCATTTTTTCAAGTTGCCCTTTTAATTTAATTAATTTGTTTTTAATAAAAGGAACGATTTCCTCAGGCAATTGATTTAATTAAAAAAATTAGGATTCTTTTTTTTGTGTGTATCACGAGCTATTTCCCCAACGTATTTGTATTTAGTCAGTTTTTTGACAAAATATCGTTTGCCTTCCCTCTTTTTCATTTTCTTCAAAAAAGAGAATTTTCCATTCCCTAAATTCAGATAATAATTCTTGCGGCATTAGCTTATATTTGTTAGGAATACTTTGATAGTTTTGTGATGATTGATAGAAGGTTTCCATGAAAAAATATCCATTTTCCCTTATGATCCTTTTTACAATCGGAAAAAGATCGCGGTCTAAATAATAAGTAATGACTGCTAGATTAAAAGAATTGTTTGCCCAATAAAGATTGTTCATATTGGTAAGATCACATTTTTGAGGGTTGATTTCGAGCTTTCGTTTTGCAGCTTGTTCCTGAATATAGTTGATTGCAAAATCTGAAATATCAACTGCCTGGACTTGATAGTTCATTTTTGCCAGGTACAAACTGTTTCCCCCAAGTCCGCACGCAATATCTAGCGCTATACCTCCACTAAGATATGAAGACAGGCCCTCAAGCCTCTTGTTTGCGACTGGTTCCCTTTGATGCTCCAAGTGTTCTTTATGTTTTGCGTTCCATTTTAATTCGGTGTTCATTTGAAAACTCCCTATTGTCAATTATTGGGGTAATTGTAACATGCCAGATAGTAATAAGACCAATTATACTGAACTACTTCTTTGCGATAAAACTGGAACTAAAGGGGCGTGCGAACAGTGACTGTGACTGTTCGCATTTTTTCTTTATTTTTTGTTCTATCTGGAAAAGAATGTACAATAGTAGTTTTTGCATAAAAATAATGAAGCATGACAGGCCCCGCCATTTGTGGTAAATTTGCAGCAGATGGATTCAGAACGGGAAAGAAGGAAATTGGATTGAACATCGCGGGAATCATTGGCGGAATCGGGCCCGAATCAACAGTCGATTATTACCAAACCATTATTTCAAAGTTTCAAGAAAGAATCGGCAGTAAAGAGGTTCTGCCGGAGCTCGTCATTAACAGTATGAATATGTATAAAATTTTTGGGTTGATTGATACTGGAAAAAAGGCGGAACTGATTCAATACATAGCAGATGGGGTTCAAAAATTGGCAAGGGCCGGGGCTGATTTTGCGGCCATTTCCGGAAATACGCCACATCTTGTTTTTGATCAAGTTCAAGAAATGGTGGACATTCCGATTATCAGCATTGTCGAAGCCACAGCCGCACGGTCCAAGGAACTGGGCTTAAATCGTATTGGCCTCATTGGAACAAAGTTTACAATGGAAAATGATTTTTTCAAAAAACCATTTATTTCTGATCAAAAAGAAATTGTCATGCCTAACCAAGCGGAGCAGGAGTATATCCATCGGAAAATTGTTGCGGAATTGGAAAAAGGTTATGTTAACGAAGATACCAAAGCAAGATTTATAGAGATCACTCAGCAGATGGTTCAGCGCGATCGGCTTCAAGGAATCATCCTCGGCTGTACGGAGCTGCCGATGATCATCAAAGCGAACGATTTGGAGCTCCCGGTGTTAAATACGGCCGAAATTCACGTGAATAAGATTGTTGACACAATTTTTTTAAAGGAGGATTAATACAGTGAGAGGAATCATTCACAACCGAATGCCGGAGCTAGTGATAAATCCTTTTCAATCTTATGTATAAACATAGTCTGTTCCTCCAATTTTCCAAGATGGTTTAATTAGAACTTCGATTCGCTTTCTACTATTCCCTCCTCTTTTTTATGGCCCAACTTAGGAAGTTCAAGAAAGGCACCGGCTAGTATAAGTAGAATAATTCACAAACCTTTAATTTGGAAATTAATAAGAAATCAATTCCATATTAAAAGTAAATTTAGTATTGGGGAAAGGATTGTAACACTCTTTGTTTTAAAGATAGTGCCATTGAATGAGTAGAAAAGTCATTTTTATTCAAAGGCTGGACAGATAAAACTGCAATATTCCCGTCCGTGTAATACCAATCTCCGCCACCATTGAATCCAAAAAGGTTAGGTTGATCAAACGAAACAACCAGTGTAGATTTCATAAATGGTTTTAAATCTTGGACAACCCTTTTTCTCTCTTCGTCTACAGAAGGTAAAATATGATGAGTGGGCAGATGCGACCTACCACTAAGTTCAATCCCGTGATCATAGGTGGCTGAACCCAGCCATACTTCCTCATCATTGATTGTTGTATGGGTTTTCCAAAGTCGAATGTGGTCCCTGATTTGGACGCTATTGGTTGGTTTTTCAAAAGCTAAATCTTGTTTTCGATGATATAGATAAAGGTTACTTACAGGAGCTGTGGGATACGGTAAATTACCCAAAGAAGCTACCGCTATTTTTACACTCGTTTTATCAGTTATTGGATCTGGGATCTTCCACCCTGCTTCTTTAAAATATCTGTTGATTGTTTGTTTAGTCCCCAAAATGAGGATATTAATTGGATCACCAGGTTTTCCAGATTTGGTTATAGTCTTTAAAGGATAGTCTGATAATAATAGACTCTTCTCAAACGGATAAAATTGTATAAAAAGAGTAACTCCAACACAGAAAACTAAGATAATTACCACAGACAAAGATAGCCGTATGAGATATTTACGAAATACCTTATTTGAACGTGTCATTCTAATTAATTACACCCTTTTATTATGTAATGTTTGACATTTTAGTTAAAATTGAGCTTAACCTTCTTCGCCAAAAACACATTTTTTTCAAAAAAATGAAACAACTATTTTTACATAATAACATGCTTTTAAAATTATGATAATTCGTATGAACATATGATGTACTATCCTTTGTAATAACGTAGGTGATACATTATGTCAGACGGTTATGGAATGGGTTCGAATTTTGCTTTAATCGTGGTGCTTTTCATCCTCTTAATTATCGTTGGCACACACTTTATAAGCGGGTATTAAGCGAGTTATAAGATTGTAACGACACACATAAAAACAGGGCATGGGAAATTTCCATGCCCTGTTTTTTGCTTATGAAATTTGTGATCAGCAAGATCCTTTGGTTTGCCGTTCTCAGGATTAAAACGGCTCGATGGCTTTCTCGTTTTTACCAGTTTGAGGCTGATTTTCAATTCTTCTTTCTCTGGCTTCCTTGGGAATTTCTTTAAGTTGTTTATTTACTTCTTCAACTTGATTAGTGGTTCGCACTTCAGCCATTTCAAAAACCTCAATTCATTAAAATTTTTTTATAAATATAATATGCCGCAATGATGAAGATTTTATGTCGTTGAATCAGACCTGCAATATTTGAAGGCCAGTCTTCATCTATTCGTTTATTATCCCTTAAAAGTTTTCATACAGTGATGACAACTTTTCCTTGAGCGTGTCCTTGTCTTTATTATAGTAAAGAGAAATATAATTTTATTTTGACAAAAAGTATTACTTCATCTATATTAAATTTATACCTCACTGGGTATATAAAAATATCATTACTCCCTTTTTTGATTTTTAAATCTATACACAAATGTGGATTCAACTTGAAAAGTTATACACATTTTTCCCCTGCAATAGTTATTGGTCAGTGTTCCGTTAACGCTCATTTTAGGCTTTATCATTGGTACAACAATAGTATTTTATATGATTTAAGATAAAATTTTAAAAAATGAATGGAGGTTTTATTTATGCATATTAATATAACAGAAATAGCGTTAGAAACATTAAAAACATTATTAGCAAAGGACAAAAATAAACAAGCAGTATATATTTATTTGGCAGGTATCGGTTGTGGAGGCGGTGGAAAAGCTAGCTTTTCACTTACAACTGTAAATCAAAAAGAAGGTGAAAACGTTTTAGAAATAGAAGGTATAACAATTATTTACGATCGTTTAATTTTATTCCATACTAAAAATATAGTAATTGACTACACCCCTTCTGCTTATGATCAAGAAATACGACTTGAAAGTTTTATCATAAAAGATGCCAAATAGGTATCTTTTACTTTTTCTTTTAAAAATCAAAAAAGCTTACATAAAGTAAGCTTTTTTGTGAATATCTCAATTGATTAAAAGTGAAGTTAGTGATTAATCAGAATAAACTTTTCCTCTAAACTTAATAGCTTTTATCCTTTTTAAGTCTACTTTTGTTTTGCTGTTTCCAACATATGCGATATCTGATTCGTTAAAAATGCGGTTTTCTACTTGAATCTCTTCACCAGATGTCATAATGGCCCATACTTTTTTTGCCCCATTTAAATCATTATTTAAAAAGTTCTGTATATGACCATTTTCTTCCAAAGCTGGTTTTTGAAATGCATTTCTCACGATCGAATCTTCTTCCTGCACACTTACTGTTGCAGCTTCCTCATTGAGTCGAGGGGAACGAGATTTCGATGAATCCTTTGGGTTTTCATTTTCTAATAGCTTAATTCGTAAACTAATAAACCTTTTCACATTTTCAGCCATTAATGTATTGGTTTCTTTCATATAAATGCCAATTACTTTACCATTCTTTTTTTCATAAAGAGTGACTGTTCCGGGCTTTGTTTGCTTTTTGTAAATCAATACTTTTCGTTTATTAGACTTTTTCTTACGTTTTGTTATTTTATCTTGATTATTTAATTCTACTAATTTTAGATAAAAGGTACCTGTTTTAAATTCATCTTTTAAAAAATTGAAAAATTCGATTTCATTTTGTGCAATTACTGCCATTCAATTATCCCCTTTGCTTTTTAGCAGGGTCTCATACAAATGATTATGAGACCTTGCTCATAATCACCTATAACATTTTATTTTAAAAATAACAATTTGACAAGTTAGGATTGTTCATTTGCCGAATCGTGTACTGATTTTAAAACAAATCAAACATGAATAAAAATGGAACTGGATCTATTCATATTTGATTTTTTATCCGATTTGAAGCTATTTTTTATTTTTGATCCAAGTGGTCTTTTTGTTTTGCATTTTTATTCTAGTGTTCATTGAAAACTCCAAGATACCACTTTGGATGATATGGAAACCTCCCGTAATATGTTCTAGACACAGCGCATAGCATAGTGTAGAAATACTGCGACTTGCTGGACATGGAGGGGATGTGTTTATATGGATACCAGCATGCTCCGACAGCTGATAAGGTTAAGACAACAGGAATTAGTCGACCTTGCTTCTGCGTTTATTCGAGTTCCATCTGAAAATCCCTCGCCCGAGTTTAAGAAGCGGTCAGCAGAAATGGGGCGCCATATTAGCAGTTACCTGGCAGCAAAGGGGTTCTTGATTACCGAGCACCGACGTAGCGAAGATTCGCTGGTTACCGTGGTCTGTGATGCTCCCTTAACCAGGGTACCTGGTCCACGGCTCTTATTTTGCGGACATACAGATGTCGTACCTGCAGGCGATCGTTCACATTGGAGCTTTGATCCTTTCTCAGGAGAAGTCAAAGATGATATGCTTTTGGGTCGGGGAGCCTCCGATATGAAAGGTGGCTTGGCATCACTGGTTTTTGTGGCCGGACTACTTCAGGAGTTCGCCCCCACTCTTAATTTGAAAGGTAGCCTAGGAGTTATTACCTCTCCGGATGAAGAAACTGGCGGCATTGAGGTGGCTTCGCTCCTGGATCAAGGTTTGATTAATGGTGATGCATGTCTGATTGGTGAACCAACGTACCCCCACCATCCGAATGCCGGTGAAAAGGCCGAGGCATGGATGCAGGTGACCATACCGGGTCAGACTGGGCATGGCAGCCAACAACCGCTTTCTGGAATCTCCGCTGTACGAAGAGGGGCAGCCGCGGTTGAAGCACTAGCCAAGCTATGGGAGCTCAAGGCCACGCCTCCGGCAGAGCTTGGTCAACTTTTGTACAATACTGAGTGGTTCCTATCTCAGCGTCTACGAAATCCTTTACTGTCACAATTACTTTATCGCCCCTCTTACAATCCAGGTGTTATCCAAGGCGGAACAAATGTGAACGTCATCGCAGACAAGTGCATCATTAAAGTGGATACCAGGGTTCCATTCGGTATGAAGCCCGAGTTTGTACTGGATGTCGCCAGGAATCTTGTCAGATCTGTAGCACCAGGTTCGGTTGTAGAGCCAATGGTATCCCTTACTAACCCGAACTGGACCTTAGAGAATCGTCCAATTGTGCGGGCAATAGAACTGGGAATCCAGCGTGTCCTCGGAATAGAGGATCCCGTCTTTAGTGTACTCTTGCTTGGTTCAAGTGATGCCAGTCACTTCCGGCGCCATGGCATTGATACCGTCCTTTACGGTCCTGGTCTGCAACACACAATCCATGGGTACGATGAGCGAGTTTCAGTGGAGAACTTAATAAAATCTGCCGAGATATATGCTGAGACGGCATCCAAGTATCTTAGGTGATTTTAAACCTAATTTCACTAAATTTTATCAATAAAAAAATACTTTAACCTGTTGAAGCTATTTTTATTTATCATCACATGAATACTTTTAAAGGTTTCGGATTCCGTTGCGTTTGTCTTCTGCCATCCAAGATAGAATTTGTAAAACCAAATCGGCAATGAAAGTACTTTAGCTATCTTTAATTTGAGGTATCCAATAAGGACAATCCAATACTACAATTTCAGCCTGGATGTTTTTTGTGATGTCGTTCCACTCTTGTATAATTTCTTCTTTGTTTCGGCCAAAGCGTCGAGCGAATGAATATAAAGTACGTCCCCTTTTAGTAAAATACGCTTGAGTAATTGGTATTGAGCTCGTTTGAATTCTTTTCCATTCTGCTTTCCAGTGAAATGTCCCGTTCCAATACCCTTTTCCTTCATTTCCTCAAGTTACCGACCTTCATTTTGATCTTTGCTGCTGCCTCGTATGTATCCAAACTTTCTAACGTCCACTTTATTTCCCTCATTTTTATTCTTTTTCTCTTAATAATGCGTCCGTAAAAGTGTATTAAAAACAAGAAGACGTTCGTTAATTAATTTTTTACTTTTACTCACTGTCCCAAACATTAAATAACTTCTAGTATTCCGTCTCTTCTAATGTCGAACCAGAAAAGTCCATAGAAGATAGCTTTGAATACACACCATGTACACAAGACGGGTAATTTCAAGATTGTTCTTCAGATTTTTGCAAGTGTGAGTTTTGATTCGTTTCTCGGAGTAGCCTCGGGCTTATATATTCCATTTTTGAATCTAAACATTGTTTCTGCTTTCTCCATGGTTTATTTTTCAAATCTTAACTTATTTACAAATATTTATTATATTTTGATAAATATCTGTCCATATTAGTTTTATTGTTAAAAAAAATTGGAGGTCACAAAAAATTCTAAATGAAAAACATAAGCCAAATCAGAGTACTCGCTATCCTTAGTGTTATTTTATTTTCCCTATTCGTTTTTCCTTCTCAAAAGTATCAATTTAAACTATCAAGCAACCAAACTGGTTGGGTTTATAATGATTACATAAAAAAGGCAAAGATAAAAACGAAAACTCCAAAACAAGAAACTCCAACTGAAAATAAAGAAGAAGCAACAGTAGGAGTAACTGTTTTAAACGTTCGAGAAAAGCCGAGTTTAACTAGCCAGGTTGTAGGTAAATTAAAATTAGGAACAAAAATAACCGTCCATGAAGAACAAACTGGATGGGCAAAAGTAGTGTCTTCTTCTGGGGATCAGGGGTGGGTGTACTCAAATTACATCACTAAAGACGTATCTAGCAACAATCAAACACAACCTGTTAATGCGCCAACAACATCAAAAGAGCTTTTCCAAAATAGTCCGGAGCCCCTTAAAGGAAAAACCATTGTGCTTGATCCAGGTCATGGAGGGAGCGATGATGGGACAACAAGCATTATTGGAACACATGAAAAAACATTGACCTTAACAACAGCTCAAGTTGTTGAACAAAAGCTTGAAAATGCAGGTGCCATTGTCATTATGACTCGTACTAACGATACTTATATTCCCTTACAGCAGCGGGCAGATCTCTCAAACCAAAACCATGCGGATGCTTTTATTAGTTTTCATTACAATTGGTTAAATGACCCATCGGTAAATGGATTGACTGATTTTTACTATCAAAAGTCAAAAGATAACCCTTTAGCCTCGTATATTTTAAAGGAGGTTGTCAAAACAACGGGATTAAATAACGATGGGACAAGATTCGATAACTTGGATGTTTTACGAAACAATTCACAACCAAGTACACTGATTGAACTTGGCTTTCTTTCAAATAAACAAGATGATTCAGTTGTGGAAAGCTCTGCTTACCGTGATAACGTAGCTCAAGGGGTTTACCAAGGATTACTCGATTATTTTTCAACCAAAAAACAAGTAACGTAAAAAAGATCAAAGACACAAATCATAAAATCTAGTGTCTTTGATCATTTTTGTTATCTTAAGATTTATTTCCTTAGTCACTCATGAAATAAGGGACATTTGTGAAGGACTTTATTTTTATTGTCCTGTTAAAATTTAATCCAAATTTTTTAGGAACCTATTAAAGAAAGTATTATCCACACTCACTGCAGTATCCGTATATTTCAAATTTGTGACCTGTTATTTTAAAATCTTCAAACCTGTCATTTAGTATTTCCATAGGGCACATATCGAAATGGATGGTTTTTCTGCACTTTTTACAAATCAAATGGTGATGGTGTTCCTTCGATGAACATGAAAAACGATACTGTTTTTCTCCATGTAACTCTGTAGATTCTAAAATACCAAGTTTTTCCAAAAGTGAAAGGTTTCGATATACTGTATCAAAGCTGAGATTCGGATAATTTTCCTCCATACGTCTCATTACTTCCTTAGCTGGCATGTATCGTTTTTCATTACAAAATATCTCCACGATCATTTCTCGTTTACCTGTAAATTTATACTTATGATCTTTCAATATTTTTAAAGCATCGTTAACATCCATAATGCCATCTCCTTATTGAATGCCTAAAGCCTTCCCAACTTGATCTAATTGATCATTCATCCATTGCAAATAAGTTTTGCCCTTAGGGTTCGTCTCGGTGACTTCTACAATTGGAACTCCAGAAGATTTTGCCAGTTTTACGAGGTTATCTACTGTCGGGCTAGAGTTTTGTATATTGTAAACAAATGCTTTTACATTTTTGTCTTTTAAATCACTTTGCAACTGAGCAACATCAGAAGCAGAAGGTTCGGTCCCATTATCAATCGCTTTTGAAAACTTTGTATCATTAACACTCAAGTTAAGTGCATTTGCCATGTAATCAAATACTGGTTCCGAAACGTCAATCTTTACTCCGGATGTTTGTTTTAGTTTCTGAACTTTTTCTTGAAGCGGTGCTAATGAAGCAATAAATGTTTGTGCATTCTTATGGTAAGTTTCACCCTTACTTGGATCTAACTTTGCCAAATCATCTGCAAGTTTATTCGCTAGCTTCGGCATCGTTTCCGGATTGTACCAGACATGCTCGTTATCCCCTTCTTTTTTGCCCATCACGTCATCGGCCACTTTAGTGATAGATTTTGATTTTGAGGAGGAATCAGCACTAATCAGTTTATCCATCCATGCGTCATATCCGACCCCGTTATATACAATCATTTGAGATTTACTAACCGTTCTTGCCACCTCTGGTGTTGGTTCAAAATCATGTGGATCTGTGTTAGGATTGTCTAAAATGTTCGTAACATCTACCCTGTCTCCTCCAACGGCTTTTGCCACTTCCCCGTAAAAGTTCTCCGCTGCAACAATTTTAATTTTGCTGGTTGATGATGTCTTGCTAGACGAATCTGCAGCACTCGATCCTGATGTTGTGTTAGAAGTAGCACCACATGCACTTAGTAGTAACACTGAAGTTATTACTCCCATTCCTGCAATTAATGAAAATTTCCTTGCTAGTTTATTTTTTTTCATTTTCTGAAACATCTCCTTTTAATTTATCTTTGTAGATAGAAATAATTAGTATATTCATTGATTATATTGCTAAACAGTAGTAGCTTCTTTTGGTATCATTCTTTCACGAAGAGAACGCCATCCCAAGGAGACGAAATACAAAGCTCCTTCAAACGCTGTTATCAAAAAGCTAATTGGCAAGTTTGTATAATACCCAACCACCAAACCAGTCCACACTCCAATTAGAGCAATAAGCGAAGAATACCCAATCATTCGCCCAATCGAATGAGTCAAGTTACGAGCAGCTGCAGCAGGTGTGGTCATAAGTGTGAATACCAGTAAAGCACCTACCATCTGGGATGCTTCTGCGGTTGCAATAGCAAGTAAAAGTAAAAAAGCAATCGAGATAAAACGTATGGGTAATCCTGCTGCTTGAGCACCCACTGGATCAAAAGAATCAAAATTAAGCATTCTATAACCTAGCGTTAGGAAAAGAAGAACCAAAACAGATAAAATCGATATTTGCCATACTGCATTTGAACTTATACCAAGTATGTTTCCAAAAAGTAGAGAAGTCATCGAATTAGCATTTTTAGTCGAAAGTGACAAAAATAACAAGCCTAGCCCGAGAAAAACACTTAAAACAACGCTAATGGATACCTCTCGTTTAAAGACCTTTACACCCATCTGACCAATTGCTAGTGCACTTGCAAGCGTAAAAAGGAGAAACCCAATTAACGGGCTGAACCCCATATATACAGCAAAGGCAGAGCCAGAGAATCCAATATGGGAAAAGGTATGGGCAATAAAAGAGTTATTTCTAGCAATCACGTATACTCCTATTACACCGCACATAATAGAGACGATCGTTCCAGCGATAAAAGCATGTTGCATAAAATCGAATTGAAACATGAAAAAAGCACCACCTATTCCGCCATCGAATGAGCACAAATGGATGAGGCGGTTTCTTTTGTATTTGCAAAGGAGACTAGTAGATTCGGACCCGATTGTAAGACTTCGACAGGCGTACCATAAAGGCCTGACAACACTGAGGTCTGCATAATTTCTTCAACTGTACCTATAGCATAAGAGTCCTTGGTCATATATAGGATTTTGTCCGCATACCTCGAAATTAAGTTGATATCATGGCTTACAAATAAAACAGTAATCCCACGCTCACGTCGGATTCGATCCACCACTGATGCAATGGTTTCTTGAGCACCCGGGTCTAAATTAGATGTAGGCTCGTCAAGCAGCAATATCTGTGGGTTTTTGACTAATGCTTGCGCTAAAAATAAACGTTGTCGTTGCCCACCCGATAATTTTCCAATTGGTTTATCTGCATAATCCCTCGAATTGGTCATCTCCATTGCCTCTTCAACTATCATTTTATCCTGGCGAGTCAGCCATGGTCTAAATTTATGCGAGAGCCCCAAGCTTACAAAATTCCGAGACGACAATGGTGTTTCAGGATCGATTTGTCTGGATTGTGGTACATAGCCAAGCCCATAAGGATTTTCGATATCAACGGTACCCTCCTGTGGTTTGAGCATTCTTAGTAAAACTCTCATAAGCGTAGTTTTCCCCGAACCATTCGGACCAATAATTCCTAAGAATTCACCAGAAGCAACTGAGAAAGTAAGGTTTCGTAAAACCCATTTCCCATCAAAAGATACATTTACGTTTTTAAGGGTTACTGCTTCAGTCAACTCAACACATCCTTAAAGATTAATATTAAATCGAAATCGTTACTATTTATAAATAGTAACGATTTCGATTTAATATGTCAATTATTTTTCTTGTGAGCATACAAATCAAAAAGTTAACACAAAAAAAGCCAAGATAAGAGAACCTCTTCTTTTCTTGACTTTTTTGTGTTATTCGTTAGCTTATTACAACCTTGGTATTATAGCTTATATGATCATAAATCCATTTTGCATCAGGAACGGCTAGCCTTACACAACCATGTGATGCCTTATGCCCCAACTTCATTGCTTCACTTTTTATAACATTACCGTTCTTGTCCGTTGCAACCGAATGAAATAAGAACTCTCCGTGATTTGCCCATGAAACCCAGTATTTAGCCCCCTCTTTTTCACTCGCATTATAAAAGCTTGTCCCCTTCTCCCGCTGGATATGGAATGTTCCTTCAGGTGTAGAAGTGTCGGGACTTGTATCCAGCCCTGTAGAGCATACCATGGTATACATAATTTTATTCCCTTTCATAATATAAACTCTTTGTTTTTCTTTAGAAACTGTTATCCAAATGGGATCGTTTGGCCCCAACAATGGATAAGCACCTCCAGTAGGCTCTAACCAATTAATAGGTGTAGTCGTTTTCTCATTTTTTAACTGTTGTTTGCTTAGCATACTGTTATCATGAGAAGTATTTGTACTTATATTTTTTACTGCTGCCTCTAGTTTTTTATTTATCAAAAAGTTAGAATTTCTAAATCCAACTAGTAAAATGATAGTTCCTAAAAAAAATCCTAAGCCTATTTTAAATAATCGGGGTAGTTTAAGCATCTTTATCCCTTCTCTCTACTTTCATTAATCATACTAAAAAATATTGAAATATATATCTATCAAATATTATTGGCTTTTTAATCATTTCTCATAAGCTCGTCAGACCTTTTTGCGCATTTTGAAAACTATAAAAGGTGGATATTTGAGGTTGTTAATATATTTTTAATGAATAAGTACCTAATCTAGGCATAACAATATGATAGAGTTGCGAAATGAAGGAGGTAGATTTATGATAGTAGCACTTAGAAGGATCATAAGAGATTGGACGGTTTTTCTTCTGTTTTCTATATTTGTACTTCTCTTTCTTTTTGCAGAGGAGATTAGAACCAATTCTATTTTCACCAAAATTCCAAGTTCCTTTTTTAATGTTAATACCATTTTTCTAAGTATCATTTTAGAAGCTATCCCATTTATATTATTAGGAGTATTTGTATCAGCTATTATCCAATCTTTTGTTTCCGAGAACGCCATCCAAAAAATACTGCCACGAAATGCTTTTCTTGCCATTATACCTGCAGCACTGTTAGGAATCATTTTTCCTATTTGTGAATGTGCTGTTGTCCCTGTCATTCGGAGGTTAATAAAAAAAGGTATGCCTTCTCATGTTGGAATTGTGTTTATGCTTAGTGCGCCTATCATTAACCCTGTCGTATATGCCTCTACCTATTTTGCTTTTAAAAGCTCTCCAGACATGGCAAATGCTAGAATGGTCGTTGGTTTTATTAGCTCGGTCATCATTGGCATGATCATCTTTCGATTATTTAAGGGAGAAAATATCTTAAAACATCGATTAGATGAGCACCATCATCATGATCATCCTCATCAAGGAAGAAATAAATTTTTAGATACTTTATATCATGCTTGTGATGAACTATTTGATACGGGAAAATATTTATTTATCGGCGCTTTCCTTGCCAGTTTGTTTCAGGCATTTTTTGACCGAAATACAATTCTTTCATTAGGGACAAACACTATCTTTGCACCAGGAGTAATGATGGGGTTCGCCTATGTCCTTTCCGTTTGTTCCTCAGCCGATGCCTTTGTTGCATCGTCCTTTGGTACAACTTTTACCAAAGGAGCAATTCTTGCTTTTTTAGTATTTGGACCCATGATTGACATAAAAAACACCTTGATGTTATTCGCATACTTTAAGAAAAAATTTGTTCTCAAACTTTTATTGGTAACACCCATTGTCGTCTATATAACCGTTTCTGTTTTCCAGCTGCTGTATTTATAGGAGGTCAATTATGAGAAATACATTCGATGAAGTAGCTTCATTTCATCATCTTGTAAGAGGAACCATTCTTATAGGGTTTATGCTTTTCTTTTTTAAATTACTCTTAACACATGATATTATACTATTACTTGCACCAAAAATGGTTCATTTCATTTATTTTACTCTTTTTATTTTTTTAATCTTAGGCGTTCTATTAATACTCAGAGGAACTTCGGATCAAGAACACCATTATCATTGTCATTGTGCCGGGGAACATTCATATCCTCCATCATTTATGAAAAGTCTATTTTTTTATTTATTGTTTATTATCCCTATCATCACTGGATTTCTTTTTTCAAACAACGTGCTTAATAGCTCCGTAGCAATGAATCGTCCGATCAAGCTGGGATCCAGTTCACAGGGCTCGGCAAACAGCAACGCCATTCAAAATAACGTAAATTCAAAAAAAGACAACACCCCTTCTGGCGATGATGTTATCAAAGCTATAACAAAGAACAATGGTTCGACTCCTTCTCCTAGCATGCCGGACCCTATATCTCAAGCCGAATACACTTCTATAAAAAATCGTTTATTACAAACAAAGAATATTAAAATGACGGACGATCTCTATGTTCCGATACTGAATATTATTCAAGACAATGTATCGAAAATGATAGGAAAAACAATAACGACAAAAGGTTTTGTCTATAGGGAAAAGAATTTCGATCAGGACAAGATAATCATCGCACGATTTGGAATTACTTGTTGTGTGGCGGATGCCTCTGTATACGGAATAATGGCAGCAGGAAATGTCGCAAAATTACCTAAAGATAAGTGGATAGAAGTGACTGGAACGATAGAAAAATCCAATTATAATGGATCACCCGCTCCTTTACTAAAAATTCAACAACTTTCTTTAATTGCTCCGCCACCACAACCATATGTTTTTGATGCAGGTGTCCAAATTGAATAGTTCTTTAAAACGCTTTTGTTTTAGTTTATTTAGATTGACTCAATAAAATAGTAAAAGCAACTCGTTTAAAGTTAATACGAGTTGCTTTTGAAAGTACTAATCCAGTGGTATGATGTACAATTTTTAGAATTTTATAAATAGAGACACTCACAATTTCAACATTTTTCTATTAAATAAATTTTTTACACAAAAAACTAAGCTTTGTCTTGATTGTATTATTTTTTACGAAATGCAACCACAACAGCAATCAAAGATAATAAAACAGCAACTACTGATAAAATTGTCGGAAGTGAACTTGTTGGGTTTGGCGCTACCTTCGTGCTAGTCTTTTCACTTGTGGTCTTATTCATATTCTGCATTGCATTTTGGTCGGCTGTGGTTGCCTTTACAATATCTGTAATAGAATGAGGTGCTTTCGCTCCTTCGTCTCCAGTCCATTCTACGACGCTTCCATCTTTATAATATTGATAAGCATCCCAAGGTGCTTTTGTAGCTGTATTGGGGTTTTTAGCAACAAAGACAAATTGTTGGAATTGACCAGGTAAAATCCCCTCTCCAGTTGCTTCAAATGTGAATGATTTTACTTTTCCATTAGCATCTTTCTCCGTTGAATAATTCCATCCAGGTACAGGTTGATAAGATTCTATTTCTAATCCAGAAGGTACTTTTACCGTTACTTTTGTAGTAGGTACTTCTTTTTCAACAGGAACTTTCAAGGTATAGGTTTCCCATGCACCTGTTGTTGATGTCTTAGGGGCTACCGTTACGTGTGCACTTGCGATACTACTGAACAAAAATAAACCTAAAACAGTTGGTAAAAACACTCTCAAATACTTTTTCATTGTACGTTTCATGATCTTATCTCCTTTATTTGTTTTTATTGACTTCCAACAAAAACTTGAAAGTCAGTATCTACCGTTTCTAAATCCTTTGTTAGAACATGGACATGAACATTCCATCGACCTGCCATATTGAAATCCATACCTGTTGCTTTATATTTACCACTCCTGATTTTCGATAATGTTATCGTATCGTCACTCATGGTCATCTCAAGTGAGGTAAAAGTAAGTGTTATCTGCTCAATATCCTTCGTTGCTTGTCCATTACGGTTTTTCAACAAAACTTCAAAGGTATTTTTGCCAATTATATTAGGAGTCACATGTAATATCACACTATTTCCATTCTTTAATGTTTTCGTTTTGTTTACTGGTCCTGGAGAAGCCATAGCCGTTGGTAAATTGGTTAATATAACAGCAAGGATCAAAACAATAATTCCTGTTGTCAATTCTCCCCACAAGGACATTGTCAATCCTTTTTCACTATTACGTTTGCCTTTTTGAAAGTTAATAGTGGCAAAAATCATCATAATAAAAAGGAGAATAATCTTCCCTGACAATACCTTTCCATAATCTGTATAAACAAGGGAACGAAAATTAGGAATGGAAAAGAAACTACTCAAAACACCTGTAATGGTTAAAATTAAAACGGTGATGATTCCCCATTTGGAAAACCTTTTGATCATGGCCATGTAATGATTCTTCGAATCGATCTTCCTTCTTATAGGACTTAATGCGACAAAAACAATCAGACTTCCAATCCAGATTGAAGCAGAAAGCAAATGCAAAAAATCCATTCCAATGGTTAATATGGGATTTCCTGATGAAGCAGCATGGCTGGTAAACGACTTTGTCAATAACAAACCAATTCCAAGCACAAGAGATATCCATACCCATATTGGTTTATTAAATCGATGGACACTTAAAAGATAAGTAGTCATAAAAAGAAAAAGCAAACTATCCATTTGTATAATCCATACTTTTCCAAAGGAAGTGTTCAACAACATATTTCGCAATATTTCTATGTTAAACGCTGTGCCCCAAGATGAAGTTGATTCAATTGTTGCTTGTAATGGTAGACTTACAATAATACTCAGGCATAAAAAAACAAACGAATATTTTATTAATCTACGAAGGATATTTTTCACCATTGTGTCCTGTGCAAATTCCTTTGGTAAGACAAATAGGTAAATAAAAAGTATCCCTACAAAGCAAGCGTTGCTAACATATTGAAGCCATCGAATGATGATCAGGTCTAAATGAGGAGTATAGCCTTTTGATTCTTGATTTACTGTAGACCCATCTTGATTCTTATTTCCATTTCCTATTTGAAATGGAATTACTCCTTCTACAGGATGTCCGTCACTTGAAACAACTTTCCATTGTATTTGATATGTACCATTTGGAAGGTTCTGCTTTAAACCGCATTCAATAATAGATGAATTTATAGGATCAATATGCCCGTTCTTCTGATCAACCTGATTACCTTTAGAATTAAAAACTTGAATGGAATGAAAAGCAGGTTGAATCGTTTCATCAAACTGAATCGATACCTTCTGAGGAGAATGTCTTAACGTTTCATTTTCAGAAGGGGTAGATTTTATTATATAGGCATGAGCATAAGTAAACGAAGGAAATGAAAATAACAAAAGAGATAATACAACCATAAGTAGGAAGCTATTCTTTCTAAAATTCAATACGCCACTTCCCATCTATTTATGACACCCACAACCCTTATGTCCATTCATTCTATCCACCAATTCTTCAATTGCTTGTTCAAACTGGAATATAGTTCCCCCAAAGCCTTTTTGAAATTGTTCAGCATATTTTAATGATTCAAAAGCTAATGCCTGTGGTTGGCAGCAGTTTAAATTAAAATCAGTATCCAGTAAAAAGTACGCCGATTTGGCACTTATTGTTGTATTTTGAAGGAAGTCCCGGCAAATCACTTGTGAAACCTCTTTTTCAATATCTTTATATCTTAATAAACCGCAATGTGGACAGCATAGTTGCTCAACTTTTAGATCACTTGTAATGATCTGGACAGGATGTCGATTATTTAATTCCTTTAAACAATAAGTACAGGAATTTGAAGAGACAGTTGAGATGGATGCTAAAGAGATTCCACGTGAAGTTTTATGAATCTTTTTTTCTTCAACTAATGGCTTTATATCTCGATAGATCGTCATTTCAGATACGTTTAAGCGTTTACTAATTTCAGTTATGGTCAAATTACCTTCTTGACTTAACCAGTCTAATATTTGTTTTTGCCTTTCAATAGGTAACATGTTGCACCTCCTTAACTTTTTCAAGATTATGACACTATATAGAAAGCATAAAATACTTTTTGAACATAAACAAGCTATAAATGTGATAATTGTGTGAAAAAGTAAAAATACTAACATTTTTTCACATTCGTTAACATGACTCAGTTATTAGATTCGTCCTTGTATCATATATTTCTATAATTGAAGATAACAGAATTGTTTTTCCATATTATTTAAGTAGGATGTGAGGGAACCAAAATGTTACTGGCAATCAGTTTTATATTGATTTTTCTATCAACAAGTACAGTGATTTATTACACATATATAAATAGGAAATGTATTACCTCTATGACTGGTATGATTTTGAGCATGACAAACTCTATGATGACGAGTATTGCAATAGGAATGATTTTAGGGATCATTATACCAAGTAAAGATCTAACCCTCCCCACGATTATATCTGTATTAATTGGTATGGTAGTCGGATACCTGACAGGAAGGCCAATTTCTCTATTGGTTGCATTGGATGGATTCTCCGCAGGCATAATGGGTGGAATGATGGGTGCCATGTTAGGAGTCATGTTACAACCAAAGTCTGCAGAGATAATGGTATACTTCATTGACTTTCTGTTCGTACTGATAAACGTTTTGCAAATTCGTGTAATTGATGAAGAAATAAAAACATTTTCTAAAAAACCTTTATTCGTTAATCTTATTATTATCGTTATTCTTTTAATATTTTTGGTTTCAATCGTTATGTCAAGTATTGATTTAATCAAAAAACACTAATATTAATAAACATAATGGCTTCTCCTTTTCGGTTAATGAAAGAAAACTTCATTTGGATTTCTGACTAATCAGTTATTCCATAACCTAATGGGCCTAATTTTTTCAAAACAGTTCTATTCACCTTTTTGTCATTACCTTTATAATAATCACATATGGTTAAACATATGGATTAGCTGTACGAGGAGGTGTTAATGAGTGGTAAAGCCTCATTTTCACTCTAATGTCAGGCAGTTGTTAGGAGAGGATTTCTCCGAATTATTGCACGAGATCTCACCATTTGTGGAACCCAGGATCGACCTATATCAAACAAATCGGAACTTTATAATTTCGATTGATTTAGCTGGTGCTAGGAAAGAGGATTTTTCAGTAAAACAAAGGAATTATACTTTATTAATTGAAGGAACGATCAACAGGAATCATCTGAAGGATCGTTTTAAGATCATTCAAAGTGAACGGTTTTATGGTTCTTTTCGAAGGGAGATTTCTCTACCTGAAGAGTGTCATCTGGAACAACTCCAGGCCGTTTTTGATAGGGGAATATTAGTAATTACCATCCCAGTTTATCAAAGTAAAGAAAAAGATGAAATTTAGAGGGAGAAAGATTATGACATCTATTAAATACGGTTCATTAAAAATTGACAATATTAAAAATACTTCTGGATTATTTGTGGGAACAAACATCCTGAAGGGAAGAAAAAACGAAGTAGTGACGAATGAGGGATTTGGCACTGTTAAAGGAAATCATAACAACCTCAAATCAAATGCAGGAGTAATAGAAAAACGCTCATAAAAAGGAATGGAGATTGATGGATCAGGAAAATTTACAAGTAAAGATCGATGAATTGTTCCAGAAGATCAACAAGCTTGAAAAATCTCTCCAAGAAAAACACAATCACCCATTCATTTTAAAAATGGACGTTAAAAATCTCCATTTACAACAATTAAATCTTGAGGAACTGGCATTCCATCTTGATAAACTAGATATTAAGGAGTTAAGCGGAATGTTAAATCTTGGAAACACCTTCTCTCCTCATGTCCTTCGGAAACCAATGTCGAAAAAGCCGTCTACCCATGAAAATACACAAAAACAAGGTGAAATGGCAAAAGGAAAAAATGAACAAATTCAAATCAAGATAAATGGAAAGTCAGTACCTTATTCAATAAATTAGGGAAAGGATGCTGCTATTGAAACGTTTTTCCCCCTCATTTTTTATCGGTTCGATTTCAATTGGAACGGTCGAAGGTGCCTCATGTGTAAATCTTGGGAACAATCTTCCCAGTGGTTTTGTCAATTATAAGAAACAAAATCAGGGATTTGGCTCGATCTCCGGTGATCATAATGATATCCGCGAAATTTTAGCGACAATTGATGAAAATGGTATTAGTGATTCCTTTCATTATGATGGATTCGATCAAACAAAAAATGAACAAATAGTCGATAAGATCCAAACTGAGATGTTAAACTCAGAGTTAAATATTGAAGAGCAAGATGACGAGAATAATCAAGATGACAAGAATAATAATGAAACAGAGTGATACATCTTTTCTTTGCTCTAGTATTTTTATAGGCGGCTACTATATATTCCGGCCCGTATACAGACCCGCCGTGATGGCATTGATATACCTTGTTTCGACCGTAATCCATGACTTTTATCCGCCAAATTCCATCCGCCGGGAGTCCGGTTTATTTGGCTGGCAAGTGTGTATCCTTTACCTCCAAACATGGAAATTGTAATAATTATGTGCGTTGTGGTTTGAAATGGATTTGGTATGGAAATGGCACAGTTTTTCTTGTTGAATTTTGTGCAAGCCGTCTCATTTTTGGATTTCCTGGTTAGGTCATTCCACACAACATGAAGTGCAACAATGATTTACAACATTGACATCGAAACGTTCAAGAGTGCGGCCGGGACTGATTTATTATAGTCAGTCTTTTTTCATTCCCCCCACCCATTAAAAAGTGCCCATATCTTAGTATGAATATGAATACAATAATTTTAGGATTTAATTATTTATAGATAATTAGATAGCTTGACCTTGGACTGCAGGAAGTATATCTGGATCAAAAATATTTCCATCATTTACATCACTGTCAATAATAATGGTGTAATTTAATGTATTAGTGAAGATTCCAATCTGAAGACCTACTCCATTGTTTGTCTTCCTATGAGATGACCAACCAGATAATTGGTTTTCTCCGATAGATGTTGCTGAATTTGTATTTTGGGAATTTATGTTGATTGCCCCGACTAATAAAGGAATTGCCAAAAAACTCACCTCTTATCTGTATTTTTAAATATTTTACTGTTTTCATTAATTTGAAAGTCAGTTAAATCGATTTCAACTTTTTAAGTTCATGTTTTAATTTATGCCTTGATATGCATGTCCTGTTCCATCTAACGCTGCAAAAGCTCCAATACAAACTGTTGCAACTGTATACCAATGTTGATTAGGCTTTTCTTTTGTGAGTGACGATGTATTGCTTATTCAACTAACTCTACCCCAATGTGCCTACAAAAACGCACCCCTCTTATATTTTCTTGTACAAAAAAAGACTTCCACCAATAACAAGTTTATGTAATGGAGTCAGGCAACTTAAAACAATCGAAGAACAAGGACAGTCATAATATCATACTTTGTTATAAGATGTATTTTTCATGACTTATCTCTTTTGTCGGATATTTAAAGGTTCGGTGCATAACTAGAACGAAATTATGTATAATTTATTTTTTTATTTTTTCCAGTTTATTGACTTATACCATTAAGTTGGAGGCTAAGATGCGGAAAAAAATAATGAACAATCTCATTTTAAATGGAATTAACGTCACCTCGATTGATACGTCGTCTGGAATTTTTGTTGGAATAAATAATGTTAATAATTGGTCATCACATTATAAAAGTAATCATGGGTTTGGTTCTGTTACTAATTCTACCGTATCGGATAATTTTGGTTTAGTCATCGATAATGATGTAATTGACACCCCCATTGAAAGTAGAGCTGTGACATATATGGATGGAACACAACAAGTTAATAACATTGATGTTAAAGAAATAAATGTAAATTCACTACATACCAACGCCGCTGTTTCAATTGGGGATAATTTGTCAAATGGGTGGAGTGCACACGGCAAACGGAATGAGGGAATGGGAAGATCGGTAGGTACTACTATGGTAAAATCTAATACAAATATTGTTATTGATAATGATTTAATTGATTCTCAGATATATAACAATAATAACTTCCAGTAAATAAAAACGATACTTCGAAGGTCTTCCTAGCAATTACTAGGCCAATTGCCGTTATTGGCAGAAGACGGATGGAAGCGGCACGATAAAAATTTCCTTATTTTTAACCTTAAAGACCGTTTTGAAGGCTACTGATTTCGAATAGGTTCCATCGGCTAAGACATTATAGATGCCATTTTCCTCTCCACCTTCCCCATTGTAAGCTTACTTTCTCTTTTAAAAAGATTCATCCAATATTTCCAACAACCGGCCAACTTTGCTCCATTTATGACTAGATTGGCCTTTGAGTCCAGATCTGTTTTCTCCAAATTGATAATGACCAACTTTGCTCCATGCTGTTTTGCAATAATCGGAAAATGATTGGCTGGTGACACACTTAAGGATGATCCCAAAACGATAAACAAATCTGCCTTCTCTACTTCCATTTCTGCATGTTCAAAATCCTCTCTTGGCATAAATCACTAAGGCATCATTTAACTAGAGTGCCTGATGCTCAAAACTTGCAAAATCGATATTTCCTAAAAATTGATTTTAATCAAGGTTACTATCTTCGGTATGAAATAGAATGAATGCAAGGAAGAAGAAAACAAATTGCCAACCAAATAACTTTCATAAAAACGAGGAGGATATTCTAATGAATCAAATGATTTCTATCAACAGTCAAACACATCTTGGAGAACTGGTAACCTATTTCCCTGCCATCACTTCACGCCTGAATGAACTGCACATAGATTACTGTTGTCAGGGGGATCGTACGCTTGAAGCCGCCATAAAAGAAGCAGGGCTTTCATCAAATTTCATTACTGAGGTACAGAATGAATACGATGAATTTTTAGCTAAACCAGACAAAGAAATATCTGTGACGGAGCTATCAGATGAACAGCTCATCGACCTTATCCTTGAAATCCATCATCAACCAGAGCGTGTTCTGCTAAGGGAATTGGATCAGCTTTTGAATAAGATTTTGCTCGCCCACTATGATCATGGCAAAGAACTGGTTTTGATGCTTCATCATAACTTAAGCAAGTTAAAGATGGAGTTGGAGGAGCATTTCGCAAAAGAGGAAAAAGAACTCTTCCCTGCCATGTGCAATCTTAATAAAACGCCAGAGGAAAGGGCGGCGATTCGTTCGAACATTCTCGAATTGGAAGGCGAACATGATGGCGCCGGACAGACTATTAAGCACCTAATCAAAGAGACTAACGATTTTACGCCACCGGAGTATGCCTGTCCATCCATGAAGGCTGCCTATTTGAAACTCCATGAATTAGCAGATGATATTTTCCTTCATATTGCTAAGGAAAATGGCGTTCTTTTCAAGCGTTACGAATGAAAAAAATGAAAAAGATGCCTGATCCCCAGTTCGTTAAAGCATTAACGCACCTGGGGTCTGGCCCCCAGATTTTAAGCCTGACTTTACAAAATCAATAAACGTATCTACTTTACTATCTAAGAATCTTAGTGCCCCTTCATCAACCAAATGACCTATTTGTTCATCAAACTCCTAATTCGCAAAATTAATCAGTACCTCATTTCCTCCTGGTGGAAGTATTTTTGCTTGAATTCGAGGAGAGGCTAGGAGTTCACGCAAGTGCATTTGAGCACGAACGGTACCGAGCATGCCAATAGTAGCGCCTAAAGCCATTACTGGTTTATCAATGAAAACTTTATCAACTCTTAAAGACCAATCTTGAGCATTCTTTAAGACTCCTGGAATGGACCAATTATATTCTGGAGTAAAGATAATAACTCCATCAGCACTTGCGATTGATTCCTTAATTTCTTTTACTGCCCGCGGTGGGTTGTTTTTCTCATCCTGGTCAAAATAAGGCAGTGATCAGATGTCTGCCATTTCAATGTCAAATTTATCCTTGTAACGTTCATGTATTACCAGAATATAGTTCTGGCATTGACTTTTTAGTTGAGGATTCTTTATTGCAAAGAAAAAATCGTGTGGAAGTTTTTTCATATCCACACGATTTTGAGCATTATATAATTTTATCCTGTTGCAAATACTCTCTTAATTTAAGTGTATCAGAAATACTTGTAGCTAATTTTGACTTCTCGTAAATATTGTGTTCTAACACTATGTCTTTTAAAATATGGTTGCAAATCAGCACTTAATTCTTTATTTAAGCCTATTTTTTTTATTCTTCTATACTTTGGTATAAAATAAAAACTAAAATAAATGATTGTATACGAGGAGACAAGTCGAGAATTATTTTCGCATAAATCGTTAGGAGTTTTGTAAAAGTGGAAAAAATCGCTGTTATTTCAGACATTCATGGAAATATCCCTGCACTGGAATCAGTCCTTGCTGACATCGATTCGAGAAACATTAAGAGAATCATTTGCCTCGGTGATTTAGTTGGTAAGGGACCACAATCAAGCATGGCAATACAAATGATCCAAAAGCATTGTGACTCAGTGATTAGAGGCAATTGGGATGATTTTTTCCCCAAACCTCAAGAATCCAATACTATCAAGTGGCACCAAAATCAATTAACGAAACAACAAATGAATTATTTAAAAGAACTGCCGTTTTCTGTAGAGTTTATGATGAGTGGAAAACTAGTCAGAATGTATCATGCTTCACCGCGAAGCGTGTATGAAAGAATACAACCGTGGGACTCACTCGACCGTCGCTTAAGTATGTTCGAAAACACAGAATCAACGGAAAATATAGCAGGTAAAAGGGAACCGGATGTCGTTTGCTATGGAGATGTTCATAATGCCTACCAGCAAATAATAAAAGGTAAACTATTATGCAACGTAGGCAGTGTGGGCAATCCGCTCGATATCGCCCAAGCCTCCTATGCAATTCTTGAAGGAGAATATAACCAATCCGAAAATGGAGTGTTTTCGATTCAGCTTGTTCGCGTTCCTTATGATATTGAATTATCAATACATTTAGCAAGAGAAGCTGAAATGCCGGAGCTTGAGGAATATATAAATGAGTTAACAAAAGCAAAATATAGAGGTTCCAAAAAGTAGAGGAAATTGTATTGGGTTAAGGATCTGCTGTCTGGGAAAGTACCTGACAGCCCCCTCCTTTAATAGAATGACATCTGTCAACATTTCAAAATAATTAGATTCATTCATACCCATTCAGTAGTTAGCCGCCTATAATTTTATATGGGTTGGTGATCCGATTCCAGGGCTGTAACTGCTTAATCGTTGTTCCAAATTCAACTGCTATTTGTGGTAAGGTATCACCCAGTGATGGATGGATGGAACCGCCGTCAATTGATCTTCTTTAGGAAACAAAAAAAAAGACCATCGTCTCCGATGATCTTTACACTCGTTTTGCTCCAATATATCTTGCATGCCAATATGGGTTGCTTGTATAAGTGATGATTACTCCTTTTGATGAAGAAGCCATAATCATTTTTCCGTATCCGATGTAGATCGCAACATGTGTCGGTGCACTGGCTTTTGTTGGTGCATAAAATAATAAGTCGCCGATCTGAAGGTTTGAAGGTCTGTACCCATTTCCATAATACATTTGTGCGGCAGTGCGGTACAATGTTCTACCTGCTTTTGCATAGGAATACTTCACCAAGCCTGAACAGTCAAAACCGGCTGGCGACATACCACCCCAACGATATGGAACCCCGATATATGATTCAGCGATATGGACGGCTGCTGTATGATAATTATATGTTGCTGCTTCCGCTTTATCACTAGTGTTGGCAAACACTGAGCTAAAAGAAACAAGGATTGCAATAGCTACGATGAATTTCTTTAGCATTAGTTGTTGTCCTCCTGTGATTTGATAGTTTCATAATACTAGAGAGGAATAACAACGAAGTCACAGCCGGATTACAATTATATTACAATAATATGTGCATTACGCTTTTCAAGCTTCTCTTGACGATGTAATTTTTCTTTTTGCTTTACCAATTGGTGTAGGCAGGTAGAAGAATCAGCTTGTCTAAAAAGACCCTATTTAAACTAATTGGAGTAAAATAAGTTTATAGATTTATACTAATATTAACTTCTTACTAAGGGGATGCAAAAAGTTGTCAAAAGATTATTCCACTAACTTTTCGGAAGAATCATTCTGGGATAAAGTAAAAAAGTATGGTAAAAAAGCTGGAGTATCCGTTGTATATGTAGCGTTGTTATTATTCTATACTCTTCAGAAAAAGGAAACACCAATTTGGGCTAAAGCGGTGATTATTGGAGCATTGGGATATTTTATTTCTCCGATTGATTTAATTCCGGATATGGTTCCAGGAGGCTATACGGATGATTTAGGCAGTATGTTTGGTGCTCTTGTTACTATCGCAATGTATATTGATGAATCAGTCAAAGAAAAGGCCAGAGAACGAATCAGAATTTGGTTTGGTGAGAGCGCCGTTTCCGAAACAAACACAGTTGACGACAAATTGAAAAAAAAAGAAAATAATTAAACAAACGGAGCTATCTGTTTCCTAGTTTATAGCACTTCACCGTAATGGTCCGTTTGGATTATAAAACAACTAATTAAAAAATATTAAATTTATTGTAATCTATGTCCTTTGTTGGATAATGGAGAGAATTCTTATTTAGGGTAAGAATTACTCTTCTTTCAATTAACATAGTTTACAGGTGGTGCATCGTGAAAGAATTAATATTAAATAAAAAAAGAATACTTTTGAAATTTGGTTTTCTAAAAAAGGACATAGTGCTTACCATTTCACTGATACTGGCAGTTGTCAGCTGTTTTATACATCCGCCAAGGCTTGAATATATTAACTTTAAAGTGCTAGTTAGCTTATTTAATCTAATGGTGGCCATAAAGGCCTTTGAAGAGCTAAAGTTATTAGACAAATTTGCAGTTGCTATATTAAATAAATGCAATAACAGCAGGACAATATCAGGTATTCTGATTTTGTTATGCTTTATTTGCTCTATGTTTGTAACGAATGATGTGGCTTTGCTCACTTTTGTACCCATAACACTTGTCATAAGTAAGAAGACACAAATGAATATGATCAATACGATCATCCTGCAGACAATTGCAGCAAATATCGGAAGCAGCCTGACACCTATGGGGAATCCGCAAAATTTGTACATCTATTCTTACTATGGAATTAAGCCGATCCCATTTTTTGGTTCAATTCTGTTATTAGCTGTGCTTGGCATCAGTTCGTTGTTTATCGTTACTCAAAAACTTCATAAAACAGAATTAAAAATAGAACTTCCTGTCATTGCCATAGAGGATCGAAAAAAAGCTGGAGTCTGGAGCCTAATTCTTGTTATTATTATCACGTCTATTTTTGGAGTCATCCATTATTACATTGCGCTTATCATCACATTGATGACAGTATTTATTTTGAATAGAAAATTACTATTTAAGATTGATTATTTACTTCTGATTACCTTTGTCTGTTTTTTTATTTTTATTGGTAATATATCAAACTCGAATGCAATGAAAGCATTTGCTCACGCCAATTTAAGAGGAGGTACATCGGTCTTTTTTAGTTCCATATTTGTAAGTCAATTGATCAGCAATGTGCCTGCTACCATCCTCCTATCAAACTTTACTTCTGATTGGAAGCCCTTATTATTAGGAGTTAATATCGGAGGACTTGGAACCATTATCGCGTCTTTAGCCAGTGTAATCTCCTATAAACTGTACATTCAGGCTAACCGTAAAGAGAGCAAAGAGTATTTAATCAAATTTAGTATTTACAACTTTTCATTTTTAGCAACACTTGCATCCATACAATATTTCATCTTTAAATTTCTAAGAATCTTTTAAAAAAATGAACCCGAAAGGTGGATTAAATCGGGCAGTTTTCTTTAATATTCCAAATTATAAATTATCCGAAATTATGCCGGTTTTCTTTCTATTTTCAATAAAAAAAGCTGAAATATACAAGTTGAGAATTTGTACATTTCAGCTTTTTTTATTTTTTTCCGGACAATTCCATGTATGTTTTGATAGCTTTTTTCTGTAAAAAAGTGTTTTTTTGATGCCTGGCACTGATGCCATTTATTTTGGTCTTTAGTATGTTTTGATTATTTGGCTTCTTGAATTGGATAACTGGTTAATGTTCTAAATGCGTTTGCGATCTTTCTGGCGAAGTTCAGTGGCGGCTCAACTGACTGGATATGTCTTTAACATCTAACCTTCTATAGCTAATCCACTTTTATTCTTTCATACTAATAATTGGAAGAAATGTACAAAAAGTATTTAAAGAGAAAAACAAGGGGGAAAAATGAAAAAGTTTTAATCAACATTATCTTAGGGGGTTTGTTGGCGGGGTGTTCTTCTCACAAAGAAAATGTCCTACTGGCTTGAATGGCACCCAATTTAGTGATCATCATTTTAAAATGCAACATCGAGAAAGGTGGAAAGTATATGAATAAAAAGCCAAAAAATAGTAATTCGCCTGGTATGCGAGTTGTTTCATTTCCGGATGGTACTTCTGTTCCCCTTTTAGGCCAGGGAACATGGAATATGGGAGAAAAACAAGGGATGAAAGAGCAGGAAGTGAAAGCACTTCGGCTCGGAATTGAATTAGGAATGACGTTAATTGACACGGCCGAAATGTATGGCAGCGGCGGTGCAGAATCAGTTGTAGGAGAAGCAATCAAGGGCCTTAGAGAACAGGTATTTCTCGTCTCCAAGGTCTATCCTCATAATGCAGGACGAAATAAAATTGTGGTGGCTTGTGAGAATAGTTTGAGACGGCTCAAGACCGATCATTTAGACTTGTATCTTTTACACTGGAGAGGCCAGATTCCTTTAAAAGAAACCGTTGAAGGAATGGAAAAGTTAAAAAAGGAAGGTAAAATTCTGCGTTGGGGTGTATCTAATTTTGACATGGATGACATGGAAGAGTTATTTACGATCCCAAATGGTGCAAACTGTATGACCAATCAGGTTCTCTATCATTTAGGATCCAGGGGGATTGAGTTTGATCTGCTGCCATGGCATAAAAGCCAGCAAATGCCAATTATGGCCTATAGTCCAGTTGCCCAAGGAGGCTCCTTGAGGAAGCAGCTTCTAACGGATGCCACTGTCCGCTCTATTGCCGAGGAGCATAGTGTTAAACCGATGCAAATTATTCTGGCTTGGTCGATCCGTTCTAATCATGTTATTGCGATCCCAAAGGCTGTACAGTTGGAGCATATAAAGGAAAATGCGGAGGCAGCTTCGATCGAATTAACAGCAGAAGATTTAGCAAGGCTTGATAAAATTTTCCCGGCACCGATTAAAAAAATTTCTTTGGATATTATTTGATTTTATTATTGATGAAACATTTAGTTTGATAGTGATTCATTTTTTTTACAAGAGCCAGTTACGAAAATGTAACCGGCTCTTAAACAGCCTGTAACTTTCATGTAGATATTGTCCATCTATTATCTTACTATGTAAGAACATAGAAGTTCCTGCCAAGTCCCGGATAAAAAATAAAATTGCTTTTCCTGTTTCTTCATCACACCTGTTAAAAGATCAAGATTTTATATACGGCCACTCTTGATAACTATTTCATTACTATCTATAAGTCAATGGCAACACTGTTTTAACTTACCATCTCCCGTATAATCTATTTTTACTGTCAACCTGTAGGAAATAATACCAAGGCCACTCTTTTTATATTAAAACCACAGTCTTTTATTATAATCGTATTCAGATGTAATGGAGTTCACTTCCATTTCTTTTGTTGGAGTACACTCTTCACAAGATTCTTCCGACTGGTTATGTTCACATTGTTCAAATAAAAGTTCCAATTTTTTATCCCCTCTCCTAATTCTTTCTATCTATATTAATTTAAGCATGTTAGATAGTTCTGTTCGATGTGGAAGAATTAATTTATTTTCTTATGGAGACCAAAGTTTATTGCCAGCCATTTTTATCACCCTTCTTTTGTTTTTCCCTTACATACATATGTAACCGAAATGCCGGATAGAACTCGAATCTATCATTTTTATGTATTTACTGAATGAATAAATGAAAGTAATAGAGTTTCTTTTGACCATAAATCGTTGTAAATAGAAAATTCCTAAATAAATATATAGCATGTAAAAAGGGCACGTATCATAACGTGATACTGCCCTTTTTGCTAATACATGGTAATGCTATTTTTGTTTATTTAATTTATTTCAATCATAGGAAGCCAGTGTTTGAAATTCTTTACTTGATAGCCCAATATGGAAAGTTTTCGGTAACCGGAGCAGAACTTGGAAATAGCGATTGGCACTGTCATAACAAGAATCCTTTATTTAAATTAATAGTGTTGCAGGAAACTGAATGAATCGAATTAGTTGGAACGCCGTATGCAGTGGCTATCGTATATCCAAATGGGCAGCATACATTCTTTAATGATACGAACCCGACTTATAACAATACATTGGTGGCAAGGTGATGGTTTCAATTAAACTAGGTAGCGTTATTTCAAAATTTCTACTTCTCCACCAATTTAAACTTTTTGGCGAATACCTGTTTCGGCGGCTTTCTCTATTGTATCGAATAAATGATGCATTTTAACCGCCGTGTTAAAGTCAGGAGTGTTATAGGTATTTTCACGGATATCTTTATAAAATTCAGAATAAAGTTGTGCAACATTAAAAGAAGGCCCATAGTTCAACTCGGAAGGTACCCAGTAATATTGCGAAGGAATCGTCAATTCTTCGAAGTCTTTATTTTCCCCTTGGGCCCCTTTTAAAATAAACGGATCCATTTGAAACATCATCTTATCCTTGGAAACCATCACAAGATCCCCTTCCGTACCATTGATTTCCAATGTTAACCCTGCAACAATAGTATTACGTACATGACTTGATATGATTGCTCCATTTTCCATGAATCCATTTACCAGAACATAGTCTGGTGAAGTTGCTTGAATGATTTCTCCCGTTTCCATAACCTTTACGTTTTTAAATTGTGTCCCTAAAATCGCTGATACCTCAGAGAATTGTCCCAACATGTATGTGATTCCATCTAGCAAATGTCCACTCCCAATGGTCAGCTGGTTTGCTCCATTTGCTTTATCGAGAATATAACGGTGTGCCTGATCAATCGTACCACTGGCGGCCGGAAAGGGCGGTAGTGAATAGCTTACATTTACCGATAGAACTTTACCAACATAACCACTTGAAATGAGATCCTTGACATAATTCACTGCAGGATTTGCTCGGGCTTGAAGCCCGATAATATGACGAACCCCTTTTCCCTCCGCAATTTGAAGAAGATCGGCTGCTTCCTTCGTTGTACGCCCCAGAGGAAATTCGCAGTACACATGTTTACCGGCACTTAATGCTGCTCGTACCAATTTGTCATGTTCCGGAACCCTAACAGTGATAGTAACAATATCTACATCAGGATGAATCGAAAGTTCATAAGGGTCAGTAAATGCGTGAGGAATCCCAAAACGTTTAGATGTTTCATTTGCACTCTCTTGACGGGTGGTACTTACCGCTGTCACTTCAAAATTTGGCAACGCTTGTAACGCAGGGATGTGCCCCATGCTACCCCATCCACCATTCGGACTTGCTCCAATGATTCCAACACCTAATTTATTTACCTTCATTGTTGTTATCCTCCTACAAAATTACTTATTCCATTTATATCTTTACACAAGTGTAGACAAATGCTTATTGACATCATATTCAATTAATTCTTGACCATTTTTGATACGATGCAGAAAATCAGGGTTGGCAAGGAGCGGCCGGCCAAATGCAGCTATATCGATTGTTCCCTCTCGCAAAGCTTGTTCAGCTATTTCTGGATTTAAATGACCTACCCCGATAATGACACCATCCCAGTATTTTCGCACTAGTTGATGCAGCGTTTTCCCATCAGCAAGCACTTGCTGAAATTCCATCGTAGAGGGGTGGATCATTTTTACTCCCACTTCTTTAAAAGCATCAGTAAATGTCCGAATAGCTTGTTCTGGATCCTTCAATACGGTGTTTGTATACCCGCCTGCCATAATAGAGAAGCGAATTAATGTGCGTTCCGCACCAATTGCATCAATGACAGCAGTTAATACTTCTTTCATAAAAGTAAGGCGCTGAGCAAATTCTCCACCATAGCGGTCCGTTCGCTTATTAGTAAGGTCAGAATTGAATTGGTCAATCAAGTATCCATGAGCTCCGTGTATCTCTACTCCATCAAAGCCAGCTATTATTGCATTTTTTGCCGCTTGAGCATATTGGCGTACCACTTCATGAATCTCTTCAATCGACATCTCCTCAGGCAAATCATATGGTTTGCGTAAACGATGAACTAATCCTTCTTTTTGAACGGAGGATGGTGCCTGTGGAGGAAGGCCTCCTGCTAATTCGTGATGTGTAAGTCTTCCTACATGCCAAATCTGAGCAATAATCGTGCCTCCTTCTGAATGAACAGCATCGGTCACTTTTTTCCATGCTGTCATTTGTTCTGCAGTATACAGACCTGGCACTCTCGGATTTCCTTTTCCTCGTGGACTGATGACTGTTCCTTCTGTAATAATAAGACCGATACCATCTGCCGCGCGTTTCCGGTAATACTCGACCACATCTTGGCCTACAACACCTGTCTGGTCGTCAGCAAAACAGCGTGTCATCGGTGCCATAGCCGTACGGGTTCTTAAGTTCCAAGCGCCAACTTGAACAGTCTCAAATAGTTTTTCCTGTATTGATTGTTTCATTGTGTTTCCTCCTGTTCTATATGGCGGTGCACCATATAATTCTATATTCTTACCTTATTTATTCGTTTCATAGTTCGAATATATTCGAACTATTTAACAGTATAACATTTTTATGTTATCAAGCAATTATGAGAACACTATTTCATCCGAATACCTCGGAAACTCAATTAACAGCTGTATTATACGCATAAGGCTAAGTATGGTAAAAACTTCTTTGGAATCCTGCCAACAAAACGCGGTACCATTAAGTTAAATATCAATGAAAATAGCCGATGACTTCTATGTATAAGGAATCATCGGCTCCATTATGTGAGGATTTATTTTACTGGGTGTCATCCTCTCTTACATTTTGTGTAGAGCATACAAATGTTCTGTCATACTGTTTCGAATACTGAAGTTTAATTAAAACATTCAATAAAGCTCCTAGCAGCTTTTGATATATACCGATTTTCCAGCCATATTAGTGCTATATCCGATTGGAGAGAGGAATCCACTATCTCCAATACATTTACATCCTCATTTAAAAATGCCGGAATGGAAGATTTAGGAAGTATACTTGCTCCAACGCCAGAAGCTACTAAAGAAAGGAGGATATTTACATCAGGACAGTGGCACAAAACAGTTGGGTGAAATGCAAAACGGTTACATTCTTCTATGATTTTTTCGTATACCCCTTCTCCTTTCGTTCGATGGGTTAATAGTAAAGGAATATCCTTGATTTCGATTAATGAAATCTTTTCACTCAGGGGAAATGTCTTCCAAACCTTTGGAGCAACAAATACAAATGGCTCTTTTTTTAATTGAACCATCGAAAGCCCTTTCATTTCCAAGGGAAAACGAACAATTGCAAGCTCTATTTTCCGGTATTCTAAGTGTTTTCTAATTTCATATGGATCCCCTCCCCATATTTTAAAGGAAACCAGGGGAAATCTTTGGTGGAAACATTGAATTCTATTAGGAAGATAGGAAACACAGGATGGTACCACACCAATTGATAACGTTCCTTGCAAACCCTCGCCAATCTCTTTTACTTCCTTTATAGATTCACTAAATAAATGTAAAACACTTTGAGCCTTTTCGTAGAGAACCCTCCCCGCTTCCGTAAGTTCCATCTTTTTTCCGTTTCTTTTTCGTTCTACTAATTTTACTCCCAGCTCTTCTTCCATCAGCTGAAGCTGCTGGCTTAAAGGGGGCTGGGCCATATTTAATTTTTTAGCCGCTAGAGATATTTGGCCTTCTTCAGCGATAGCGGTAAAATAGCGTAACTGTCTTATGTCCACTTTTAACCTCCAATATATATGATAAACATATATAAAAGTAACTTTATTAATATTATTCATATAAATTTATACATGATATTATGACTAACAGCAAGTATTTAATATTTTTCGAAAATTAAATACTTTTTAATAATGCTTGAATATTGGAGGGAATCTATTGCTCAAACCAAAATTATGGACAAAAAATTTTATTAGTATTGCAATCGCTAATTTTCTTGCCTTTACAACATTTTACTATCTATTGGTTACTTTACCGATTTATGCTCTGCAAGGACTAAATGGTAATGAATCGGAAGCTGGGCTTATTGTTACCATTTTTTTAATTGCAGCGATCATTACTCGCCCATTCGCGGGAAAATGGATAGAAAGGATTGGAAAGTATCCTGTTCTTTTGATAGCTTTCTTAATTGTTTGCGGTTCATCCTTTTTTTATTTTATAACGCAATCGATCACACAACTACTTATTCTTCGCTTTTTTCATGGAATTGGATTTGGAATGGCAACGACAGCTACCGGAGCCATCGTAGCTGATCTCATCCCTGAATCACGAAAAGGTGAAGGGATGGGCTATTATGGTTTAACACTCAATCTCGGTATGGTAATTGGGCCTTTTTTAGGATTAACGATTATGCACCATGCAGGAACAAATTCAATGTTCTACATTAATGCATTATTGGCCCTATTTGCTCTGATAGCAGGCTTTTTCGTTCGAATTCCTAAAAAGACAGTAACACAAGAAGTCAAAGAAATAGAATCAAATAAAGGAATTAAGTCGTTATTTGAGGGTTCTGCTATTCCCATTTCATTGATTTCTGCTTTTTTTGCACTGGCTTATTCTGCGATTGTTTCCTTTGTGTCTGTATATGCCAAAAGGATTGGTTTAGTTGAAGCAGCTAGTTATTTCTTTGTAGTGTATGCGATCGTCCTTTTAATTTCTAGACCGTTTACCGGGAAATGGTTTGATCAATATGGAGCAAATAAAGTTATCTATCCAGCAATTTTACTTTTTGCTGTTGGTACATATTTACTTAGCGTATCAACATCATCACTCATATTTCTTCTTTCAGCGGCCCTAATTGGTTTAGGCTGGGGAACCATCTTTCCAAGTCTTCAGACCATCGCCATTCAAATTGCACCAGCTGATAAAAGGGCCTTGGCTACGGCTACATTCCTATCAATATTTGATTTTGGATTTGGAATTGGTTCCTTTTTATTCGGTCTTGCAACGGTAAAAGTAGGCTATGGTTCATTATACTTTTATTGCACCTTCATTGTCCTAGCCGGAATCGGAGTTTATTATTTACTTCATGGAAAATTTACACTATACAGTAGATTAAAGGAAGGTCTAATAAAAAGGGAGGTGGATACAAATGGGAGGTAAGATTCAAACAAAACCATTGAAATTATGGAGTAAAGATTTTATTTTGTTAACATCTTCAAACATGCTATTATATTTAGCTTTACAAATGATTGTTCCTGCTTTGCCAGTCTATGTTGTTGGAACATTACATGGTACTAGTTTTACCGCTGGTATTGTAATCAGCGTTTTTGCCCTTGCAGCAGTTGTAACAAGAACATTTATAGGAAAAATTCTCGATACTGCAAGTAGAAAAAAGATCTTTTATATTGGACTTTGTATCTATTTACTTTCTATTATTGGATTTTATTGGGGAAGTATCGTTGCCATCTTGGTCATGCTGCGTATTATGATGGGAATCGGATTTGGGTTTACGAGTACAACGACTGCGACAATGGTATCCGATATTATTCCATTAAATCGAATGGGAGAAGGGATGGGATACTTTGGATTATCTGCAGGCATTGCTCTAGGGCTTGGTCCCGCCCTTGGCCTGCCTCTTCTGAATAACTATAGTTTTAATATACTTGTTTCTTCCATTGTCTTTTTGGTATGCATGGTATTCGTACTTACTGTTTTCATTCACTTTGTTCCAAACCAACAGACACCGACTCAAGCTTCTACTATAGAATTTCATAAAGTAATAATGGATCGCGGTATCATGCTTCCATGTATTCTGAATACGCTTTTGTCGCTTACTTACGGCGGAATTATAAGTTTTATAGCCGTATTTGGTAAAGAGTTGCACATAATGAATCCTGGTTATTTTTTTCTGTGCAATGCTTTAGCAATTATATTAGTTCGACCAATAGCAGGTAAGCTTTTTGATAAAAAGGGCCCTGCTGCAGTTTTGATTCCAGGTACGATCCTAACAATTCTTGCTCTTGTTTTATTGTCATTTACAACAACGCCTTTTGTTTTTCTCTTATCCGGGATAGTTTATGGGTTAGGCTTCGGCATTTTACAGCCTTCCTTGCAAGCATGGACAATTAAACGTGTTACACCGGAGAAAAGAGGAATAGCGAATGCTATGTTTTTCAATTCGATTGATTTTGGAATTGCTGTTGGTTCTATGTTGCTAGGGTTTGTCGCTGATGTTACAAGTAATTCAGAAATGTATCGAATTTCAGCACTATTTATGGTTCTGTTTCTTATCCTTTATGGGATTGCACTAATAAAGGGTAAAATACAATCTTCAAAGAGGGATTATCAAGGGAATGTGGATGTACAATGATTAAATGATTAGGAAACTAAAGGCGATTTCATCCTATTTTTTAATCTTAAAAGAATAGAACTCATAAAAAAAATTAAAAAAGATCAGGTTTCGATCTCCCTGCCCGAAACCTGATCTTTTCACATGTATTATTATTAACTCAACTTTCGCACACTGAAATAGGCAGGTATGCCTTGATATAGCTGGGCAAGCCTGCGATCCATTGTTGTAGTTGACTTTTGATTAACTTTTGAAT
>NZ_JAEVLT010000159.1 GCF_024494385.1 Bacillus sp. EB600 | reverse complement strand
TGGAGCGGGTGATGAGAATCGAACCCACGACATCAGCTTGGAAGGCTGGAGTTTTACCATTAAACTACACCCGCTAAATATAACGATACCGGTGGTCGGGGTCGAACCGACACTCCTTACGGAACACGATTTTGAGTCGTGCGCGTCTGCCAATTCCGCCACACCGGCATTTATCAAACGAAGGCAGCACCCGAATTTGAAAAGGGGATAAAAGTTTTACAGACCTCTGCTTACCACTTTGCCACCACTCCATTTTGGAGCTAGGACATATACATATATGGTGGCTTGGGACGGAATCGAACCGCCGACACAAGGATTTTCAGTCCTTTGCTCTACCGACTGAGCTACCAAGCCATAATTAAAATGATTCACAATCTTTTCTTTACGTAAGTCCTTTGCTCAAAAGATCTTGCGATCTTTCTCGCATGTTGCCACAGTTGCCTAATCGATGAAGTGAGCAATATGCTCTACCGACTGAGCTATCAAGCCATT
>NZ_JAEVLT010000158.1 GCF_024494385.1 Bacillus sp. EB600 | reverse complement strand
ACGTTCTTGTAGTCCTAAAAGGTTATAAAAACAATTTTGGGATATCCCAAAATGATGATTGATCTTTTGAGATAGATTGATATATTGTTAAGACAAACAAATAACAATCATTCCATAAAAAGGGGGATTTGATGCATATGAAAATATTCGGTTATGTCCGTGTATCATCAAAAGAACAAAACGAAGCGAGGCAAATGGAGACTATGAGGAAGGAAGGAATTGAAGAACGGGATATATTCATTGATAAGGCCAGTGGTAAAAACTTTGAACGTCCTCAGTATCAATTATTAAAACAAATGGTGCGTGAAGGGGATACGGTTGTATTTGATTCCATTACTCGGATGGGACGGAATATGGATGACACAATGAAGGAATATAAATGGTTTGTAGAAAATGGAGTGCAGCTGCGTTTCATAAAGGAGCCTATGATTAACACCAGCAATGAACATGACGATGTTATGAAGCGAGCAATACAAACAATCATTTTGACTCTTCTTACA
>NZ_JAEVLT010000157.1 GCF_024494385.1 Bacillus sp. EB600 | reverse complement strand
ACGATTCTGAAGAAGCCAAAAGAGTTGATTCATAAATGAAGTATAAAATGATAAATATTGTGTGCTATATGATTCTTTATATGGATAAATGAATAGTAAATATTAACTAAATTATGAAATTTAGACATATTTTTGTAAATCAGAATTTTATAATTATCGAGTTTCTAGTATCCTATGAATGAATATAGAAAAAAGGAGGGCAATATCAAAATGAAGAAACTCGTTTATCCATTTTTAGCTGTATCTTTAAACTTAGCACTAGTAGCTTGCTCGGAACAAACTATGAAAACAACTGTTCCCCAAGCAGAAAGGGCAACTGAGACGGAGAAAAACAAAAAAGAGGAAAATGATATGCAGACTGCCTACTGGTCTTACGAAGGAGAAACAGGTCCTGAATATTGGGGGGAGTTGGATCGCTCTTATGCATCCTGTGTACGTGGAAGTGAACAATCACCAATTAATATCGAGTACTCTCAGGTGGAAACGAATGAAAAAATTGAAAACGTT
>NZ_JAEVLT010000156.1 GCF_024494385.1 Bacillus sp. EB600 | reverse complement strand
CACTGAACTACTTCCGCAACTTATTAAAATAGTGCGGGTGAAGGGACTTGAACCCCCACGCCTTGCGGCGCCAGATCCTAAGTCTGGTGCGTCTGCCAATTCCGCCACACCCGCATGATAAATATAAATGGTGTGCCATGAAGGACTTGAACCTTCGACCCTCTGATTAAAAGTCAGATGCTCTACCGACTGAGCTAATGGCACGTAATTAATTTGATTCACAAATCTTACATAGTAAGATCCATAAAAACAATGGGTCATGAAGGATTCGAACCTTCGACCCTCTGATTAAGAGTCAGATGCTCTACCAACTAAGCTAATGACCCAAATTTCAACACATAGATTGAAAAGTGGTGCCGGCCAGAGGACTTGAACCCCCAACCTACTGATTACAAGTCAGTTGCTCTACCAATTGAGCTAGGCCGGCATGGTATATGGTGGAGGATGACGGGATCGAACCGCCGACCCTCTGCTTGTAAGGCAGATGCTCTCCCAGCTGAGCTAATCCTCCATAATT
>NZ_JAEVLT010000155.1 GCF_024494385.1 Bacillus sp. EB600 | reverse complement strand
AGTTCTTCTTGTGAATATTCTTCTGAGCCAAAATGCGCTGTAGTTGAAGTGATTCCGGGTCTTTTTAATCTGCTGGCATGGCCCGTGCTGTGGGTAAGCTCGTGGAAGGTCGTGGCGTAATATTCTTCTACTTGTCTAAAGTCCTTCATCGGTGGAATGTTTATGTGGTCTATACTTGGCTGATAATAGGCTCTGCCACTGTTATGGCTAAAGCTTGGAGAATTGATATACCCTTTAATAATTTTTTCAGCTTCTTCTATGGGGTCATGTTCAAAAGTTTCTTCTTCTTGACGCTTGCTCTCAATGCCCTCACATTGATTGATATTAAAAACTCTGTAGTATCGAAGAAGAGGGATTTTTTCTTCTTTTCCTGTATCTTTATTTTCTGTTTCAATCCACTTCCAGAAAACCACGATTTCTGATTTTGCTCCTTTTTTGACCTTTCCTTTTGCTTCCTGAACCTGTTTGAACGTCACATACTCACCTGGATCTAATAACATTGTATTAATTCCTCTGTAC
>NZ_JAEVLT010000154.1 GCF_024494385.1 Bacillus sp. EB600 | reverse complement strand
CGAACCCACTTAAATCTCCTGCTTCACCTAAAATGCCTGCAAGTGCAATTTCACTGATTCCTTTAATGGTAAGTAACTTTCTCGCGAAAGTAATTTGTTTAAGGACCTCAGTGACTTCTTTTTCAACTCGCTCAAGTTGGGTTGTTGCTAGATCAAATTCTTCAATTAATTGTTCTAGGTGTAATTTATAATTAACAAAGCTTGGTGAGTACCAACAGAATGCTTAGCTAATTCAATTAGAATTGTGCTTTTTTAATCCAGCTTGGCGCTTCATCTGGGTTTTCCAGCCATTAACGATATCATGTGCTTTCATTGAACGAAGTTCAAGTGGTATTGGAAATAAGCGAAGAGTGGCAATTGCACCTTTCCCTTTAACATCTTTAAATACCTGTCGAAGTTCAGGAAAAACAATATCTACCCAACGATTGATTTGATTGACAGCACTAACAAGTCGTTTAACAGTCATGTCACGGTTAGACATTAAAACTCGTAGTTTTTCAAAGGCCTCTGAAGTAGGTCGAATAAAGGAATA
>NZ_JAEVLT010000153.1 GCF_024494385.1 Bacillus sp. EB600 | reverse complement strand
CCGCATTTTTTGGGAAGCATGGTCAAAACAACGAGCTAGTAACTCGACGGATTTACTACGATTTCGATCATACGAAGAATCATCTAACACCAAGACCTTCGGTCTGTCATGATTCGAGAGTCTCGTTACTTTGCCAATCGTGTGAGCACTAAGAAAAAGTAAAAATCTACGCCATGCAAAGGTAGACTTATTCAGGAAACGATAAACGGCGTCTTTAGCAGGAAAATCGGCAGATTTTTTACCTTCAAGTGTTCGAAACCAGTTCTTGTTTTCAAAGATTAAACAAAAAATCAGTTGAAAAAGAAAACCACAAGAAAAGCCGAAAGTCTTTGTAATACCAGCTTTTCTTAGATGTTTTAGCACCTGTAATTCTTTAAATGTGGATGTTAGTTCATTTGGTAGTTGCTTATTTTGACCGTTTTTCGATATCATATAGGAGGCACCTCTTCTGTTTGGATATTGTGATTCTAGTCAAATCAACTATACCAAACGATGAGGTGTTTTTTAATGCCCATTTTTAAGGTCAAGCACCATATTT
>NZ_JAEVLT010000152.1 GCF_024494385.1 Bacillus sp. EB600 | reverse complement strand
AAAATGGCTCCGCAGGTAGGATTCGAACCTACGACCGATCGGTTAACAGCCGATTGCTCTACCACTGAGCTACTGCGGAACAATAAATAAAGTTATAATGATGGGCCTAAATGGACTTGAACCATCGACCTCACGCTTATCAGGCGTGCGCTCTAACCAGCTGAGCTATAGGCCCATTATTTATTGGAGCGGGTGATGGGAATCGAACCCACGACATCAGCTTGGAAGGCTGGAGTTTTACCATTAAACTACACCCGCAAAATATAAAAAGTCTCTCTATACCGGTGGTCGGGGTCGAACCGACACTCCAAAAGGAACACGATTTTGAGTCGTGCGCGTCTGCCAATTCCGCCACACCGGCATGTCGTATGGAGGCAGCAACCGGATTCGAACCGGTGATGGAGGTTTTGCAGACCTCTGCCTTACCACTTGGCTATGCTGCCATTTAAAGATATGGCTGGGCTAGCTGGATTCGAACCAACGCATGTCGCAGTCAAAGTGCGATGCCTTACCGCTTGGCTATAGCCCAATAATAATTCATC
>NZ_JAEVLT010000151.1 GCF_024494385.1 Bacillus sp. EB600 | reverse complement strand
GATATTATGAGTGGTTAAATACCTTAAAATTTGATCATTCTGCATCAAGAATTGTTTATGAAGAATATATGCATCAATTAACTGAAATTCAGCAACGATTAAATCGTTTGGAGGAAGAAATCGAACGGCAAGCTATAATAGGTGTGCACGCACCAATGATTCAAGCCCTTCAAACACTCCGAGGAGTAGCTGTGGTTATAGCAGCTAGTTTAGTTGCAGAAGTCGAATCATTCCAACGATTTTCTTCTCCTAAGCAATTCATGGCATATGTAGGTCTTATTCCGAGCGAAAGTTCCAGTGGGGAACTTAGACGACAAGGAAAAATAACAAAAGCCAGAAACCGTCATGTCCGGAGATTGTTAATTGAATCCGAGTGGAGTTATCGATACCCACCGGCTGTAAAAGGAAAATTAAAAAAGAGACAAGAAGGACAACCACCAGCGATACTTCAGATTTCATGGAAAGCTCAAACTCGTTTGAACAAAAGGTATTTTCGGTTACTATCCCGTGGAAAAGTTGCCGAAAAAGCCATAACAGCAGTT
>NZ_JAEVLT010000150.1 GCF_024494385.1 Bacillus sp. EB600 | reverse complement strand
GGTGTTTGAATTGTCTTTCTAATCGATATAAATCATCACAATAATTTACACCGATTTGTCCATTTTTGCTCTCCACTTTTAACCAGTAGCGACGAACGTGCGCAAGACAATTTGCGAAAGTGACACCTTCAATTTTGTCATAGACAGAATAACCATCACAAATAATTGTTCCAGAAAAGCCTTCAATGAAACTCTCAAGGACAGACCGAGCACGTGATAATGAACTTTGAAAAAGAGTTATTATTGGCCCTTGGCTTGGCACGCTTCGAAACACCCAATTATAGGCATTGGTTTGTCCAGATTTTCCATCGGATCGGTTGATAATTTGCGCATAAGTTTCATCAACATGTAAAACAGATTTAGCCATCATCAAATGTTTCATTCGTTCATAAACGGGCAATAACCAATCATGTGCTGCACGAATGACCCAATTGGAAAGATTCTTATCATTGGTATTCAAACCATAACGTTCCCATTCCTTTACCTGACGGTAAAGCGGTAAATATTGCGCAAATTTATCATAGATAACTTTGGCAAGGACGCTTG
>NZ_JAEVLT010000015.1 GCF_024494385.1 Bacillus sp. EB600 | reverse complement strand
AGGACCATATTGTGGCGGTTGTGGCGAAGTGGTTAACGCATCGGATTGTGGTTCCGACATGCGTGGGTTCGATTCCCACCAGCCGCCCCATCAAAACTGTTTGAATAATTGAAAAAGATAAATTGTTATTGGGCTATAGCCAAGCGGTAAGGCATCGCACTTTGACTGCGACATGCGTTGGTTCGAATCCAGCTAGCCCAGCCAATTTGCGGAAGTAGTTCAGTGGTAGAACATCACCTTGCCAAGGTGGGGGTCGCGGGTTCGAATCCCGTCTTCCGCTCCATAGAATATGGCGGCATAGCCAAGTGGTAAGGCAGAGGTCTGCAAAACCTCCACCACCGGTTCGAATCCGGTTGCCGCCTCCATAAAACATTTATAAATTATTGCTTTAACAGGTCATAAGATTTCGCCGGGGTGGCGGAACTGGCAGACGCACAGGACTTAAAATCCTGCGGTAGGTGACTACCGTACCGGTTCGATTCCGGTTCTCGGCATTGCTTCAAAAAACATTTTAATACGCCGGTGTGGCGGAATTGGCAGACGCGCACGACTCAAAATCGTGTTCCTTCTGGAGTGTCGGTTCGACCCCGACCACCGGTATCATTTTTAATTCAGAAAATAAAGAAGTCAACTCTTTGAGTTAATCAAGGAGAAAAACACGACATTTCATACATAGAAAATGTCGTGTTTTTTTGTTCTTATAGAAATGTCCGTAGTAAAGAAGCAAATGATTCAGTATATAGTTAACAGATTTATCCCAAATTAAGAGGAATACAAAAAAATACCTTTATAATGGGGTAAATATCATGCAAAAATTTTTTCAATTTCATTCAAAGCTTGATTCATTTCGGCTTTTTTCAATGGAACATCTTGGGACGATTGGCATTATTGTTGTGCTCTGTGTTCTGCTGTTTGTTTATCGGAAAAATTGGCTGGAGGCGAGGAAACGAAGATCTTTTCGTTTGTCTCTGGCATTTCTTTTAGTAATTTCCGATACTTTGCAACAGATTTGGCTTGTTAACCAGCATGCTTGGTCAATAAAAAGGGATTTGCCCCTCCAGCTTAGTGATCTTTCCGTTCTCCTTGCTGTTGTGATGCTGCTTGCCAAAAGCGAGAAGCTCTTTCAATTCCTGTTTTTTGCTGGTTTAGGCAGCTCTATTCAAGCAATCCTAACACCTGACCTAGATAAGTTTTCGTTTCCTCATTTTCAATATATTGAGTTTTTCATTTCGCATGGGGGAGTAGTGCTGGCTTGTTTATTTATGGTGGAAGCCTTCAGCTGCCGGCCAACCATTCGTTCTCTATGGATAACGGTACTTATAGTAAATCTTTATGCTGTTTGTATCTATTTCCTTAATAAAATAATAGACGCTAATTACTTGTATATCATGAGAAAACCAGGAAACGCTTCTCTATTAGATTACTTCGGGCAATGGCCATGGTATCTGCTGTCGATGGAACTAGTAATGATTTTGAGCTTTTTCATTTTGTACGGTATCATCGCTATTTTTAGGCCCCATTGCCTTTTAGAAAAAACAAGTCTTTAAAGGACTCTGTAAAAAAGAGCATGATCACAAAAGAAGAAGGATAGTTCTCGTTAATTGTTTAGGAAACATTCCCCAAGTTTTTTTATTGAAAAATCGTAGGAGAAGGAAGGAAAATTATTTCCTTTTCTAGAATTTGTATGAAAAGGCGAGAGGAGTAATATTTTTTGAAAAAGTATATTTTAACAGCGGTCTCACTTTTATTAGTAATGATCGGTGCAGCCTATTTTTATATCAATAAAGGTCATTTTGAATTTGGGAAAAAAACAAATAGTCACGTAACAGTGAGTAAGGCAGAGGAAGCAACTGCTAAAGCGGAACTGAAGAAAAGTTTTGATAGCGCCACTCCAAAAGGAAAAATGCCTGCTTATGAGAATATGAGTGATAATGAGCTGATGGAGGAAGTTCATGGAATGACACATCAAAAGGTTAAGGCAGAACAAAAATGGGGGTCCTCTGAAATTACAAAGGATAAAATACTAAAATTAAATGATGTTATTAAAAATAAGGATTTTAAGGACGAGAATGTCAAGGATATGCTTTTAGAAATACTCGAGCCGTGGACAAGAGGTGACTTTAGCAATGCTGTTTCTGCTCACAACAGAATTTGGGAATATCAAGATGGAACAATCGGGAAAGCCACTCGATTATTGACTGCTGCAGAGGAGAAGGAGTATATCAAACAGAAATTTTGAAAATAAGTTAGAGTTCAAAAGAGCGGGACAACTTTGTTCTGCTTTTTTATTGTAAGTAAAATATACATTTTAATGAATTATATCAAAATCTAGCTTTACAAGAGTAAGAGCAATTCTACAAAATAGTGGTGCTAGGATGAAAGTTCATGTAATTTTATTTTGACATATGTCGAAATATCTGTTAAAATATATTTTGTTGTTGAAAAATATTTTTTGCGGGTGTAGTTTAATGGTAAAACTCCAGCCTTCCAAGCTGATGTCGTGGGTTCGATTCCCATCACCCGCTCCATAGAGCTTCATACATATCTTACGTTAACCAACGCAGTGTACCGTTTCGCAAAGAACGTTGCATTGCGTTTTTTCAATTTTTAAAAGAATGAAAGCACCTAGCAGTTTTTAAAGTCTTGTTTTCATTTGGTTAGCTAGGATGCTTGTCAATACAGTGTATCCCTGGCGTCATCCCTCAATCCGACATGAGGCTTCTCCACCTTGAATTTGGATAAACATTTTCATTAATGATTCGGTGAGTTTCTTTGCGTTTTCCAGATCTGTTGATGGTCGCAAGTATATAATTTGCAGAGCGTGTTTCGTTGCTTCGGTAACTGGACTTCTATCTGAATCGACATAAGGACTGCCGAATGGTCCAAGCCTGTCTGCTGAGATAATTAAATGGTGTAGAGAGTTCGGACGACCGTTTAAGCCAAAGTACTCCTCGTTCTCTTCCCCAATTCGGATTGTAATGGGGGTTTCTAATTTTTCAATATCATAGATACCAATGGGTACCTGATATTGTAAAGAAAAAAAGTTGTTTAAATCAATCGCACTTTGAGTTGAAGTGAGAAAGTTTTGTTTTTGAATTCTTCGATATAGTGCCTCAGCAGAAGGACGATAACGGTTGGGATTCTTCCCCGTCTGTTTAAATACTTTTCGCCATTCCTGTACCCCAGGTAAATCTGCGATATTTTGCCCTTCTAAATCGAAGTAAATCGATTCTTGGAATAACTGCAGCCGCCCTTTTAGCATTTGAGGTGAATCTCCGACTGTAATGCCCCGGTATTCGATGATTCCCAGTTTAAAATCAGGAATTAAATCTCTAATCTGTGATGAAACCTGAATTTCCAACCATTTCACCTCCAAAATTTGTTTCATATAGTTTAACATAGATAGTTGTATTGCCAATAATGATAGTAACCAAACATATATACTCTGGACAAGAAGGGAGGGGTGAAGTTGGATCCAACGAAACTTAAGCAAGATGTAATTGATTATAGCAAGCAAATTGGTATTGATAAAATCGGTTTTACGACGGCTGATCCATTTAGTGAATTAAAAAATAGACTGATACGACAGCAGCAATTAAATTATCAGTCTGGCTTTGAAGAACTGGATATTGAAAAGCGAGTAAATCCAGCGTTGCTTTTAGATGAGCCACACTCGATTATCTCTATTGCGATTGCTTATCCTGCTAAAATGAAAATCCGGGTGCAAAGTAAAAAAGGAGCACGAAGGGGAATTTTCTGCAGGGCATCATGGGGGGTAGACTATCATCACATTCTAAGAGACCGATTGCAAAAGTTGGAAGAGTTTATCGCCAGCAGGGTTCCTGATGCCCGTCTAAAGTCAATGGTTGATACAGGTGAGCTTTCAGACAGAGCGGTTGCCGAGCGGGCCGGAATTGGCTGGAGTGGAAAAAATTGTGCCATTATTACTCCGGAATTTGGCTCCTATGTTTATTTGGGGGAAATGATTACGAGCATTCCGTTTGAATCGGATGAACCGATTGAGGATCAATGCGGATCCTGTACAAAGTGTTTGGAAGCTTGTCCTACCGGAGCACTAGTCCAAGGCGGTCAGATCAATGCGCAGCACTGTATTGGTTTTTTAACGCAAACAAAAGGATTTGTGCCTGATGAGTTTAGGGAGAAAATCGGTAATCGAATCTATGGGTGTGATTCCTGCCAGACGGCTTGTCCTGTGAACAAGGGCATGAATTTTCACTTTCATGAAGAAATGGATGCTGATCCAGAGACGATAAAACCATTGTTAAGGCCAATCTTGAAAATGAGTAACCGGGAATTTAAAGAACTGTTTGGTCACCTGGCTGGTTCATGGCGTGGGAAAAAGCCGATCCAGCGGAATGCTATTCTAGCAATAGCCCACTTTAAAGATGAATCAGCAGTTCCTGAGCTAATTGAAGTCATGAAGGAAGACTCCAGGCCCGTCATGAGAGGAACTGCTGCATGGGCACTCGGCAAAATTGGCGGTGAAGCTGCTTTTACTGCTCTTATGGCGGTGAAGGAGAAGGAAGCGGATTTGGAAGTATTGGCTGAAATTGAAAAAGGGTTAAATTTTTTACAAAAGGGATAATGTGCACGTTTGGCTCACCCCCTCTGTATTTGCGATGAGAGTTTTCAATAATGAATTATCCCTCTTCTTCATATGTATGAAAAAGAAGGGGGCATGAAAATGCATAGACAGCTGCAGGAATTATTTGAAAGCAGAGTTAATCGTTATGTTTCCAATTCAAGGGAAACAAATTCAGTCTATCCAAAAGCTGAAAAGAAAAGGGAAACCCTTGCAAAACGGAATGCAGAAATTGTCAAAGTAATTGCTGCCGGAAAAATGATTGAGGAAGCAGCCGAAGGTGATTACCATACAGCTAAGTATTTAGTTCATTATCAATATTTAATTAAACAGCAAGGTAATCTTTATATAGAGGAAGAAATAGAAGCAAGAATGGGGAAATTTTATAAAGAGGAATTAATTTTCGATGGAGAGCTTGACCCATTTAAAGCTACTCACCTTCAGCAACCGGAAAACAGCTTGACTCCGATTGAAGAGGATGAAGCGCGGTTAAGTTTTCATTATAACCGACTAAAAGTTGTCCAATATGCTGAACGCTGGTGGAATAGCTACAATCCAGCTTATAAAAAATTTGAAGTGGATTGTACCAGCTTTGTATCACAGTGTCTTCATGAAGGCGGGGCGCCAATGAGCGGCTACCCAAATCGAAGTAAAGGCTGGTGGTTAAGAAATAATAATTGGAGCTATAGTTGGGCAGTAGCAAACTCCCTTAGGCTTTTTCTTGCTAATTCCAATAATAGTTTAATGGCACAAGAAGTAAGCGGCCCGGACCAATTACTTTTAGGAGATGTTATCTGCTACGATTTTCAAGGTGACGGACGGTTTGATCACAATACGATTGTAACAGGCAGAGATGCTTATGGAATGCCATTAGTGAATGCCCATACCTATAATAGTCGGATGAGGTATTGGGCGTATGAGGATTCGTCCGCCTATACACCTAATATCAAATACAAGTTTTTTACAATTGCAGGGGGAAGGTAAACCTTGCGGGCGTGACTGGAAGTGGTATAATAACTTTTAGAGTTTTTTATTCGAGGTGACTATTGATGGCAATTCATGTAGTTTTATATCAACCAGAAATTCCTTCGAATACAGGTAACATAGCTCGAACGTGTGCTGCAACAGACACAACGTTACATTTAATTCGTCCGTTGGGTTTTTCAACAGATGATAAAATGTTAAAAAGGGCCGGCTTGGATTACTGGGAATTTGTTACCATTATTCTTTATGATTCAATCGATGAATTTTTCGAAAAGAATCAGGGCGGTGAATTTTTCTATCTAACGAAATTTGGAGAAAAGCCGCATACTACCTTTGATTATAGTGATGTTAACAAGGAATATTACTTTATTTTTGGAAGGGAAACAACAGGACTTCCAAAAGAAATACGTGAGAACAATAGGGAAAGGAGCCTAAGGATCCCCATGACAGATAATGTCCGCTCATTGAATCTTTCAAACACAGCAGCGATTCTTGTTTATGAGGCTCTTCGTCAGCAAAACTATCGGCATTTGAAATAATTTGGTAAAGGCCCTTCATTGGGCTTTTTGTATAGTAAAATCTGATTTGGTTAATTCATCAATTGAAAATGAAAGGATGAGCTTCATGAATGAAGTAATAGCTACAATCCTTAACCACCGTTCGATTCGTCATTTTGAAGAGAAGCCATTAACGGAAGAGCAAATTAAAACGATTGTTTCCTGTGCCCAAGCTGCCGCAACCTCCAGTAATATTCAAGCTTATTCCATTATTGGGGTAAAGGATCAGGAACGTAAGAAAAAGCTGGCGGAGTTAGCGGGGAATCAGTCGTATGTGGAAAATAATGGCCACTTCTTTGTGTTTTGCGCAGATCTATACAGACATACGTTAATTGGGGAAAAGAACAATAAAAATGTCTTACCATCAATAGAGAGTACTGAAAAATTTATGGTTACCCTAATTGATGCTGCTCTTGCTGCACAAAATGCAGTGATTGCAGCAGAATCAATGGGACTGGGAATTTGTTACATAGGTGGAATTCGCAATAATCTTACAGAGGTTCAAAAATTATTAAAAACACCAGAAAGGGTAATTCCTTTGTTTGGAATGGCTATTGGGTATCCAGCCAAAATACCGGACCAAAAGCCAAGATTGCCATTTGAACATATATATCATGAGGAAGAGTACCAACAGGATAAAAATTTCTATTTAAATCAGCTTAAGGAATATGATGAATTGATCTCAAACTACTATGATAAACGAACAGGCGGTAAACGAAAGGACCGCTGGACAGAACAAATTGCTGCAATGCTTGAAAAACAAAATAGAATGTATATGAGGGACTTTGTTCAAAAAAACAAACTAGATCTTCATTAAAAAGCAAAAAGGCTGTCTAGGACAGCCTTTTTGCTTTTCCAGTATTAATTACTACCGGGCTTGTCATTATATCCTGCAGTGAAAATAGCAGCCAAGAAAGTAAGCATAACTAAGATAACAAAAAATGTATTCATTTTTAATTGTAGCCCCTTTTCGTATAGTTTTTTCCGGAGTTCTTTAATTATATCTTTATTATAGCCTAACTTTAAAAAATGAAAAGAGGAAGATTTCAACCGAAGTAAGGAAAAAGGTCAGAATAAGTGCATGTTCAAGTGAAGATAAGCATAGAGTATATTAATCGTCTCTGATAACGCGACAGGGGGAGGACTATATGGATATCTTAAAGAAAATAGAACTATATCGTGAGGAAGAGGAAAAGCTTCGTTGGGAAGGATCATTTGCCGCATATTTAGAATTGTTGAAGGAGAAGCCATGGGTAGCCCAATCTGCACATTCTCGAGTTTATAATATGATCAAGGATGCCGGGATTGAAGAAGAAAGGGGAACAAAGCGGTATAAATTCTTTAGCCAACAATTATTTGGGTTAGAAGAAGCACTAGAACGGCTCGTTGAGGAATATTTTCACCCTGCAGCAAAAAGACTTGACGTTAGAAAACGTATTTTATTATTAATGGGTCCAGTAAGTGGTGGAAAGTCAACACTAGTGACGATGTTAAAACGTGGCTTAGAGGCGTATTCACGGTCGGACCGAGGGTCAGTTTTTGCTATCAAAGGCTGCCCAATGCATGAAGATCCGCTTCATTTAATTCCCCATCATTTACGGGCAGACTTTCAAGATGAATATGGAATTCGAATTGAAGGTAATCTCTCGCCATTAAACATGATGCGGCTTGAACAGGAATATGGGGGAAGAATTGAAGATGTGTTAGTCGAGAGAATCTTTTTCTCTGAAGACAGACGTACCGGGATCGGTACATTCAGCCCATCAGATCCTAAATCACAGGATATAGCTGATTTAACAGGGAGCATCGACTTTTCAACGATCGCTGAGTATGGTTCAGAGTCCGACCCAAGGGCCTACCGGTTTGACGGGGAGTTAAATAAGGCCAATCGCGGTATGATGGAGTTTCAGGAAATGTTAAAGTGTGATGAAAAATTCCTGTGGCATTTGTTATCGTTAACCCAGGAAGGGAACTTTAAAGCGGGAAGATTCGCGTTAATATCAGCTGACGAGCTAATTGTTGCACACACGAATGAAACGGAATATCGGTCATTTATTTCTAATAAAAAGAATGAGGCCTTACATTCCAGAATTATTGTTATGCCAATCCCGTATAATTTGAAGGCAACGCAAGAAGAAAAAATTTATGAAAAAATGATTAGCGAAAGCGATGTAGCAAACGTTCACATTGCTCCGCATACATTAAAGGTTGCAGCGATGTTTACGATTCTGACTAGGTTAAAAGAACCCAAGAAGGGTGACATTGATTTAGTAAAAAAAATGCGCCTTTATGATGGGGAAAGCGTGGAAGGGTTCAACTCAGCAGATATTGAAGAACTCAAAAAAGAATATCCGGATGAAGGGATGAGCGGTATTGACCCGCGTTATGTGATCAACCGAATCTCATCAACAATCATCCGAAAGGAAGTACCTGCGATTAATGCCCTTGATGTTCTAAGGTCATTAAAAGATGGGCTTGATCAGCATCCATCGATTACAGCAGATCTGCGTGAACGGTATATGAACTATATTGCCCTGGCCCGAAAAGAGTATGATTCGATTGCAAAGAATGAAGTCCAAAAAGCATTTGTTTATTCATATGAAGAGTCTGCAAAAACGTTAATGGATAATTACTTAGACAATGTTGAAGCATATTGCAATAAAGCAAAGCTTCGCGACCCGTTAACAGGGGAAGAAATAAATCCAGATGAGAAATTGATGCGTTCAATTGAAGAACAAATCGGAATTTCTGAAAATGCGAAGAAAGCATTTAGGGAAGAAATACTAATTCGAATCTCTGCTTATGCAAGGAAAGGAAAGCGGTTTGATTATAATTCCCACGATCGCCTACGTGAAGCTATCCAAAAGAAACTATTTGCTGATCTTAAGGATGTAGTCAAAATCACCACGTCAACTAAAACACCAGATGAGCAGCAATTGAAAAAGATTAATGAAGTTGTTGCTCGTTTAGTAGATGAACATGGCTATAACTCTACTTCCGCAAATGAATTATTACGATATGTTGGCAGTTTACTAAACAGATAGAAAATAATGGACTAGTGGAACAAACTCCGCTGGTCCTTTATTTTCGGTAGATTTGTAACCCAGAGTTATTTTGTAAAACACAATTTGAGAATGATTTGTTTGAACCGAGCAGGGTAACATGTCCATTTCTTCGGAAAAGTCGTTAATTGTCTAAATTATTTGTAAATTATTTTCCGTTTCTGCATAGGATAAAGTAATTAATACTTCTTTTCTCAACCTTTTTACACTCGGGATATTCTATGTATCATAGGATAAAATGTGTACCTAAAATTTAAAAATTTAATAAGGAGGGGTTTATATTGACTGATAACAAACATCAATTTGCCATTTCAAGAGAAGATTGGTCCCTCCACCGTAAAGGCCACGATGACCAGAAACGCCATCAAGAAAAAGTTCAAGAAGCGATTCGAAATAATCTGCCAGACCTCATTACAGAAGAAAGCATTATTATGTCAAACGGTCGAGATGTGGTAAAAATTCCGATTCGTTCTTTGGACGAATATAAAATTCGCTATAATTATGATAAAAACAAACACGTGGGCCAAGGCGACGGTGAGAGCCAAGTTGGAGATGTTATTGCACGAGATGGGTCTGGTCAACAGGGACCTGGGAAAGGCCAAGGTGCTGGTGATCAGGCAGGAGAGGATTACTTTGAAGCGGAAGTTTCTATGATGGAGCTTGAGGAAGCTTTATTTAAGGAATTGGAACTTCCAAATTTAAAAAGAAAAGAACAGGATGAAAATATTGTTGAGGATATTGAATTTAATGATATCCGGAAAACAGGTTTAATGGGGAATATTGATAAAAAACGGACAATGATGTCAGCATTTAAGCGAAATGCAATGAGCGGTAAACCAGCGTTTCACCCGATTTATAAAGATGATCTGAAGTTTAAAACATGGAATGAGGTGCTGAAGCCTGATTCAAAGGCAGTTGTGTTAGCAATGATGGACACGAGCGGCTCCATGGGGATATGGGAAAAATATATGGCCCGCAGCTTTTTCTTCTGGATGACGCGCTTTTTACGGACGAAATATGAAACAGTTGAAATTGAATTTATAGCACACCATACTGAGGCCAAAGTAGTTACGGAGGACGACTTTTTCTCGAAAGGTGAAAGCGGGGGTACGATTTGCTCATCAGCCTACAGGAAGGCATTAGAATTAATTGAGGAAAAGTATGATCCAAGCCGGTATAATATTTATCCTTTCCATTTTTCAGACGGTGATAATTTAACTTCAGACAACGCTCGCTGCGTCAAGCTGGTAGAAGATCTTATGAAGGTTTCAAACATGTTCGGCTATGGCGAGGTTAATCAGTACAACCGCCATTCAACGCTAATGTCCGCCTATAAGAATATTAAAAATGAAAAATTTCGTTATTATGTATTAAAGCAAAAAGCGGATGTGTTCCACTCGATGAAAAGCTTTTTTAAGGATGAAGAAAGCAAACAATACGCTTAACAAAAATCGACAGGTAAAAAGCCTGTCGATTTTCCATTAAAAAAAAGGGTCGCCTCCGCTTTTCGTGTAATCTTCACAACTTCCACACAACTTCTCTATAATTTCTACAAAACTTTTTCTTATAGTATAAGTAACTTAATTGAAGAGTAGTGATTCACCAGCTCTTTTCTTAAAACTTCCCATAATATTTGATTGGTGTATAGACACCAATCTATTTTTTTGCCTTTTTTTTGATGATATTATATCCGTAGAAGGTTTGCCCAATGCTATCCTATCCAATCACAGTTATCGGGGTCGTTTAGGTCCATGTGCTGTGGAATTGTCTCCTCATCCATTTCACCTTCATCGCATAGGTAGTAGTGTCTAATCGGTTTTAGATTATCATCTAATTCGTAGACGAGTGGACGGCTGTTCGGAATGTTAAGACTGACTACACCATCGTCTGGAATGTTATCCAAATATTTAACGAGCGCTCTTAATGTATTTCCATGGGCAGAAATTATGACACGCTGATTCTCCCTTAAACTTGGGGCAATCTGCTCATTCCAATAAACCAATGCACGATCTTCCGTATCAAGGAGACTTTCGGTAAGTGGTATCTTTTCTCTTTCGACAGTTGCATATTTTAGATCTTTCGTGTCACATATATGGGCTTCTTTCGAAATGGCCGGCGGCCGGATACTAGCTGACCTTCGCCATTCATTGACCTGCTCTTCGCCAAACTTTGTAATTACTTGATCCTTATTTAAACCTTGTAATGCTCCGTAATGCCTTTCATTTAATCTCCAAGATTTGTGGACAGGAATCCACACCAAATCCATCTCATGAAGAATAATCCATAATGTCCTGATCGCACGCTTAAGTACTGAAGTATGAGCAATGTCAAAGATAAAACCGTGTTTTTTGAGTACCCGGCCGGCCTCTCTGGCCTCATGGTAACCATCATCAGTCAAGTCAACGTCCATCCAACCGGTAAATCGATTTTCAAGATTAAATTGGCTCTGACCATGCCGGATAAAAACAAGTACCTTCAATCGATTCACCTGCTGTCGTGTTTTTTTGGAACCTTTTTTTTAAAATGCCCAATTTGAGTAAGTTTCACTAAGACTAAACTATCTAATAAAAGCAGAGAGATGAATTTCATCTCCCTATCTTTCATGCTTGCCTGGATAGGGGTCTGGAATAATGGCTTCTGACCGGAAGATCATTTCAGATACGGTTACACATTGAAAATCGTGCTTGGATAAATACTTTAAAATGTTTTCTAATGCACAAACTGTTTGAGTGCGGTCCCCGCCGGAATCATGGAAGATTGTAATATCACCTGGCTTTATATCTAAAATAACATTATTTGTAATTTTATTGATTCCTGGGCAGCTCCAATCGCGGGTATCCTGGGTCCATGACCATAAAACAACGCGATATCCATTCTTAATGGCAGTATTCAAAATTAAATTATTATAATATCCGGCAACAGGGCGATACAGAATTGGTTTATATCCAGTAATCTGTTTAATTAATTTCGCTGATTGGTCCAGCTCTTTTTTTAACTTGGCAGGACTATTATCAAAATCGTATATATGTGAATAAGTATGGTTGGCCACTTCATGTCTTTCTTTTACTTCACGTTTAAGTACCTGAGGGTATTGTTTTGCCCGTTCACCGATGACAAAAAAAGTTGCTTTTGCGTGGTATTTAGCTAATAAATCTAGAATTTGGTTTGTATAGATCGGGTTCGGTCCATCATCAAAGGTGAGGGCCACCATTTTCTCCTTCGTTTTAACCTCCCAAATAGCCAGTCCATTTTTTTTGTACTCAGCTTTCCTACTAGCCATTGAATAGGCGGACTGACCTCCAAATAAATAACTAAAAACAAGAATGCACGTAACCAATTGTACTTTTTTCATGGAATTTACACTCCAATAAAATGTATTTGCCATTATTCTATGTTATTTCCAAAATACTATTGGCAATAGACACCTGTTACATTTTTCCTGTAAATTTATTGAATGGTAGCAGGTGGGATATCATTTTAAGAAATCACTCTTAACACAAATGGCGCTCAGAGTATGATTGATGAGTTAAAAGGAAATTTGGAGAACAAATGAGAATTGGAGCAGGAACAGTCTTAAACCTAAAGATGGCTAAGGAAGCGATTCATGCAGGTGCTGAGTACTTAATTTCTCCAAACCTGGATGAAGAAGTTTTAGCTTATGGTCTGGAACAGGGTGTAGAGGTATGGCCTGGAACATTGACACCTACAGAGATTGTTCGAGCTTATGAACTTGGGGCCAGTGCTGTAAAGGTATTCCCAATTGGTTCCCTTGGAATCAAATATATTAAGGATATTCGCGGTCCGCTTAACCATATTCCTATGATGGTAACAGGCGGAGTGAATCTGGATAAGGAAGTACTAGGAAATGGAGCGTTTGCTGTAGGTCTGGGTGGAAACCTTGTTAACAACGGCTTGATTCATAAAGGTAATTTTGAACAAATTACACAGATGGCAGCAGCGTATACAAAACTTGCTAAATCAAAATGTCTAGCTGATTGATAGTAACAACAGGAATAATCAGCTTTTACCATCATAAAACACTAATGTATGCACATTTTGTTTTATGATGGTTTTTTGGTTGGACTATGCTCATTCTCAAATAGTTGTTATCGACCTTAGGTGATGCAACCTAAACATGGGGAGGGCGAGGGAGGTAGTTGATTTGGGCATTCATTTTGATCGGAAGGAAAGGGTTTTCCATTTACAAGGGAAAGATACAAGTTACGTCATGCAAATCAATAAAGATGGGTACTTGGCACATCTTTATTGGGGAAAGAAAATCAGAAGTTACCGTGGCAGTAATCCGATTACGTTTGTTAAAAGAGGCTTCTCACCTAACCCAGACCCATCCGATCTGACTTTTTCCTTAGATACGCTGCCACAGGAATATCCGGCCTATGGAAATACGGACTTTCGAACACCTGCTTACCAAATCCAATTGGAAAATGGAGCAACGATTACAGATCTGCGCTACAAAACTCATTCCATCTTTAAAGGAAAACCAAACCTAGAAGGACTACCAGCTGTATATGTTGAGGAAGATCAAGAAGCCGAGACAGTGGAAATTGAATTAGAGGATCCATTAATTGGCCTCCAAGTCAGTCTCACCTATACTGTTTTTACACATTTTAATGTAATTACTCGATCTGTTCGCCTGAAAAATCACGGCAAAGAAAAGCTTGAAATTCTCCGTGCTCTAAGTGCGAATGTGGATTTTCGTGATGATAAGTTTGATTTATTAACACTTTATGGTTCCCATTTAAATGAGCGAAATATTGCCCGGAGACCGATTGTACCTGGAAATCAACTAATCGAAAGCAGGCGTGGGGCAAGCAGCCATCAGCAGAATCCGTTTTTTGCCTTACTCCGAAAAAATGCAGGTGAGGATGTTGGAGAAGTCTATGGCTTTAGTCTTGTTTATAGTGGTAACTTTTTAGCCCAAGTAGAAGTCGATCAATTCCATACAGCGAGGGCGTCGATCGGGATAAATCCATTTGACTTTAGCTGGATAATAGAACCGGGAGAATTTTTCCAAACTCCTGAAGTTGTAATGGTATATTCAAATGAAGGATTGGGGGGGATGTCCCGTACCTACCATGAGCTCTATCGCACTCGTTTGTGCCGAGGAACGTTTCGTGACTTAGTCCGGCCAATAGTAATCAATAATTGGGAAGCAACCTATATGAAATTTACTGCTGACAAGCTCGAGGAAATTGCCAGAGCTGCAAAAGATGTAGGGATCGAGTTATTTGTCCTTGATGATGGCTGGTTTGGAAAAAGAGAGAATGATAAAAGCTCCTTGGGAGATTGGATTGTAAATAAACGAAAGCTCCCGAAGGGGTTAGCAGACTTTGCAAATCGGGTCAGAAACATGGGAATGGAATTTGGTCTATGGTTTGAACCTGAGATGATTTCTGTCGATAGTGATCTTTATAAAAAGCACCCTGACTGGTGCTTACATGTTCCGAAGCGCAGGCGCTCGGAAGGCCGAAATCAACTTGTTCTTGATTTATCTAGACGAGAAGTGTGCGATTACATTATTACAGCGGTTTCGAATGTTTTGCAAAGTGCACCGATTACCTATGTGAAATGGGACATGAACCGCCATATGACAGAAATTGGCTCAAAATCTTTACCTGCTGAGCAGCAGCGGGAAACGGCCCACCGATATATAATTGGTCTTTACCGGGTTATGGAAGAAATCACCGCAAAATTCCCTTATATCTTATTCGAAAGCTGTTCGGGCGGAGGTGGCCGTTTTGATCCAGGAATGCTTTATTACATGCCGCAGGTTTGGACGAGTGATAACACTGATGCTGTTTCCCGGTTGAAAATCCAATATGGAACTAGTCTCGTTTATCCAGCCATTACAATGGGGGCACATGTTTCGACTGTACCCAATCATCAGGTTCAGCGTGTAACTTCTATAGAGATGCGAGGAAACGTAGCAATGTCAGGAAACTTGGGTTATGAGCTTGATTTAACCAAATTAACGGTAAAAGAAAAAGAAGAGATCAAAAAACAAGTCAGTTTTTATAAAAAAATACGCCATATTATCCAATTTGGAACTTTTTATCGTTTGCTAAGCCCATTTATGACGAATGAAGCAGCATGGCTATTTGTTACTGATGACCAATCAGAAGTGGTTGTTGGCTATTACAAAGTATTGGCACAGCCCAATCCCCCGTTAACCAGCCTAAAGTTTAAGGGTTTAAACTCAGAACTTCTCTATAAACATATTGAAACTGGCAATATATATGGAGGGGATGAATTAATGTACGCAGGAATCGCAATTCCTCTGTTAAAGGGTGATTTTACTAGCGTATTTTGGAGATTTAAACGTGTAAATTAATAAAATAGGCTTCCACTCTTTAGAATGGAAGCCTATTACATTAAAAATCCCTATTCATTACATCAGGATTCGGACCGATGCGGCTGTCCTTATTTAAACTATTAATTTTTCCCATATCTTCAGCAGTTAATTCAAAATTAAAAATGTCTGAGTTGGCAATAATTCGCTCTTCCTTAACGGATTTAGGGATGGTTACGACCTCGTTTTGTAAATCCCAGCGCAAGATCACTTGGGCAACTGATTTGTTATGCTTTTGCGCAATATCCATTAGAGTCGGATCGTTTAACAGTTCTCCCCGTTTTAAAGGTGACCATGCTTCAAGCTGGATTCCTTCTTTTTTACAGAATTCACGAAGTGCCGTTTGGGTGAGGTGTGGATGGTATTCAACTTGATTGACCATTGGTTTAATTTCGGAATGGGCTATTAAATCTTCTAAATGGTGGATATGAAAGTTTGCTACACCGATTGCACGGACCCGGCCATCTTTATATAATTTTTCAAGAGCCCTCCATGTTTCATGGCGTCTATTTTTATCCTGACCAGGCCAGTGAATTAAATAAAGATCAAGGTAATCCAGACCAAGCTTAGTAAGGCTTGTTTCAAATGCCCGTAATGTTGAATCGTAGCCCTGGTCGGTGTTCCAGACCTTTGTCGTGATAAATAACTCTTCACGGGGAACACCAGCTTCTTTGATTGCCTGCCCAACCCCGGCTTCATTTTGGTATAAAGCAGCTGTATCAATGCTGATATAGCCATTTTTTATCGCTACTTTAACAGCTTGAATCACTTCTTCCCCCTCCTTGGCTTTGTATACGCCAAGTCCAAACCATGGCATCTTAACGCCGTTATGTAATGTGGTGATATCCGTTAAACTCGTTGCCATATTTATTCCTCCCTTTATTAATAAAGCTAATAATTATTATCTCATAATTTGCCAAAAACATAAAAAACGGTGCAACATCACTTTGTTTGTTTCTATAGTAAATCTATTTATAATGAAACATAAGAATATGCTTGATCTTAAGAGGTGCTAACATGGCGAAAAATAGATATCACAATTATGATAATGTGGAAAACAAAAATACATTTACGGATATGTTGAGGTGGTCAAAAGAGCGGAGGAATAAGAAGAAAGATTTATCAACGCAAATTCCTCAAGCTGAAACAAAGCAAGTAGAAAGACTGAAAAAAAATAAGCAGGATTTTTCGATTACTTGGATTGGACATTCTTCCTTTTTGATTCAATTTGCAGGGGTGAATATTTTAACTGATCCGGTTTGGGCCAAAAGAATGGGTCTCCAAAAAAGATTAACAGAACCAGGACTACCTATTGAAAAACTCCCTGAAATTGATATTGTTCTCATTTCTCATGGGCATTATGACCACCTGGATTTTCCAACCTTAAAGAAATTAAGAGGCGATATTACTTACTATGTTCCGATCGGATTAAAAGCACTTTTTATAAGAAAAGGATATCAAAGGATTGTCGAAGCAAATTGGTGGGAACTGTTCTCGTATAAAAGTTTAAAAATAACGTTTGTGCCTGCTCAGCATTGGACAAAAAGAACACTTACAGATACAAATAAATCACACTGGGGCGGCTGGGTGATTGAGTCAACTGAAACTGAAAGAAATGTCTATTTTGCAGGGGATTCAGGGTACTTTAGAGGATTTAAGGAAATCGGGAAACGCTTTGATATTGATGTAGTGTTAATGCCTATTGGCGCCTATGAACCTGAGTGGTTTATGGCTGTTTCCCATATTAATCCTGAGGACGCTATTAAAGCATATTTAGAGCTTAAGGGGAGAAAGTTCATACCGATGCATTATGGGGCTTACCGATTGGCAGATGATACAGGACCTGAGGCATTAGCGAGATTTCTCAAGGAGTGGGAACGTTTAGAACTTGACAAAAAGCAATTGGACATCCTTAAAATAGGCGAGTCATTGTGGCTTGATTATATGTAGTGGTGAAGATCAAGTTTCCTAATCAACATCTAAACTTCACTAATTTGTTAAATAACATGAAAATGATCAAGCAGAAACATAGATACATTAAACGAGCGGAAAATACATCAATATATTCATCCTAATGTCTGTGAGAGCTGTCAATTGCAAATGGGTTTAACCATGCTTTCTCCGGGGAGTGTTTGGAATACGATGCCTTGTCATACCCATGAGCGCCGGATGGAAGTATATTTATATTTTGATATGGAACCAGATACCCGTGTATTTCACTTCATGGGGGAACCAGAAGAAACAAGACATCTAGTAATGAAAAATGAACAAGCTGCAATCTCACCTAGCTGGTCTATTCATACTTACCGCAACAAGTAATTATACGTTTATTTGGGGAATGTGTGGAGAAAACATTACTTATGACGATATGGACCATGTAAAAATGGAAGACTTAAAATAATTGGGGTTGGTTGGCAAGATAACTAATATAAGTGGTGAAAAGAGGTCCAAGCACTAAACTGCACTTGGATCTCTTTTTAGTTTCAGTTTTGTATTCAAGTTCTTTGTAGGGAGGGCTAATGGGCGGCCGTTCCTAGTCTCCCCATTTAACTTCATCTAACAAATGATATTTAAATAACTGCAACACAAAATCATAGTAAAAATCTTTTCTTACAATGATTTGAATATGTCTGTCAGAGTGTGTGTAAACAAGCAGGTCGGTAACGATGTTATTTTCACTAAAGAATTGTTTTACTTTTAGAAGCTGCTTTCTTACTTCTTCATCTAAGAGGATGAGATTAAATTCAATATCATCCTCGTTTTGCGCCTCTTTTAATTCCATTTTTGTTTCATCATATTTATATAAAAGCTTCATACTGATTCCTCCTCTATACAAGATAGCGTAAGTAAACGTAAACGGTACAGATTAAAATCGAAAGAAGCATTAATGGAAAGGAGACTAATAGGAACTTTCCAAAAGAGATCGGATGGCCTTCTTTTGCAGCTAGTCCTGCAGCGATGACATTTGCACTTGCGCCAATTAAAGTTCCGTTTCCGCCAAGACATGCTCCGAGAGAAAGACTCCACCATAGTGGATCCAAGTTGGTAATCCCCATTGCCCCCATTTCCTTAATCATAGGAATCATCGTGGCCACAAACGGGATGTTATCGATAAACGCAGAAGCAATGGCGCTCACCCAAAGAATTAAAATGGACGTTGATGTTAAGTCACCACCAGTAAAATCCATTGAATAATTGGCCAATAATGAAATTACTCCGGTCTCGATTAATCCGGAAACGAGGACAAATAAACCAATGAAGAAGAAAATAGTCGTCCATTCGACTTTATGAAAAGCTTTGTCGAGAAAACTTTCTCCGGTAAGTAATAACAGCAAAAATGCCCCTGCAAGTGCAACAGTCGCTGATTCTAAATGGAATAGCTGATGGAGGAAGAAGCCGATAATCGTTAACCCAAGTGTAATTAATGACTTTACCAATAGTTTTTTGTCAGTAATTTCTTCTTTTTCATCTAAGTCCATCAAGTTTTCTTTTAATTCTTGAGAAGTCTTAATCGACTTTCGATAGAGAATAGCCAAAATGGCCATATTTACTAGCAGCAATAAAAATGAGATGGCGGTTAGATTGTTAATAAAATCCATGAACGATAATCCTTTTACAGCACTGCCAATCATAATATTTGGCGGGTCGCCGATTAGTGTTGATGTTCCACCCACGTTTGAAGCAATAATTTCAGTTATTAAAAAGGGAATTGGGTTTACTCTAAGTTGTCTGGTAATGCTGAAGGTAACCGGGACCATTAAAAGAACCGTTGTAACATTATCTAAAAAAGCGGAACCAATTGCAGTAATGAGCCCAAGAACAAGTAAAATTTTTAATGGATCGCCCTTTACCTTCTTTGCCGACCAAATAGCTAAATAATTAAATAATCCTGTCTCAGCTGTAATCGAGACAATGATCATCATACCGGTAAGCAAACCAAGCGTATTAAAGTCAATATGGTGCAGTGCTGTTCCCTGGTCAATGATTCCAAGTAGAACCATCAAAATACCGCCGGTCATGGCGATAATTGTTCGATGAATCTTTTCTGTTACGATAAAGGCGTAGGTTACTAAAAATACGCCAATTGCAATGATTGCCTGATTTGACAATTCTCCACCCCTATTCTTGTATCTCTACTAATACGGTGTCGATAATTATAGAAAAAATACTTTTGATCCTAAAAAAGACAAAAAGGAGCCTGTGGTGACAGGCTCCTCCAAAATAAATCCGTATTATATTATCTTCATCATAGCCAATATTCACCTTTTTGTAAAGAGCGTGTATTTTTAAATTATTTCCGTTTACCATCTTTGTAGGAAACAAATAATCGGAATAAATGTTGTTATATCAGTATACAATTAAAATTTATTAAGATGATAAAGGAAGAGGTCATTCCAAAAAAACTAAATGCACTGTTAAAAGACAGAAGTTTGTCAAAAATATATGACTAAATAGTGAAATTAAACGCTTCCAATAAACAAAGTAAAAAAATTTATCTATAATGAACTCTGGAAAGGTGGAATCAACAAATGAACATTACAACCATAATTGAGTTAGAAAATCATGAAGTAGAAGAGATGGCAGGTGCTAAGCTGGTCTTTGCCCAAGAACAAATTGATGAAAATATAGTTGAGACATGCGTCGATTACCTACAAGCAAATGATTCAAAGAAAATTATCTCCCCAGAAGATGCGATGAGCAAAGTCTTTGATCAACTAAAACAAAAAGGTGTTGTTCCACAACAAATAGCAGACTTTTCCTTTGAAATGCCATCATGCGGACAATTAAAAAAGAAATCACAAGGTGAATATGAGCTGCCGCAAAGAGTGATTCTTTCGTATATGTTTTAACTAGAAGTTCAGTTGAGCTTCTATTTTTTTGCCTTCTTTTAGTAGGGGTTGGTTTGAGGGTCTGATGAAAGACATATCAGTAAATTCTTCTGAAATGGTGTTCAAGTAGCTTTGGCCTTTTTAGATCAAATCAATACATAAATGGAAATTAATAATACAAAATAAAAAAAGTGTGATTCTAGTCAATTAATTGAAAATAATTTTTAATTAAAATGAAATCAGTAAGGATATGAGGAGGGAAATCATGGAACAGCAATCTATTAAAAATTACCAAGAGTATAATGAGCAGAAATTCACAAAAAGAGTGATTTTCAATACAAGAGATAGTACAGCATTTGTACTAAACTTTTTACCTGGACAGAAGCTTCCTGCCCATAAACATCCAGGGGCTGAGTTGTATTTGTTCGTTTTGAACGGAATGGGAACAATCAGCATTAACGGCGAGGAAACAATCGTAAGGGGAGCTGATATAATTCATACCAGCGATGAAGAGGAGCTTGCCTTTACCAATAGTGGCAGTGAGCCGGTCAGCTTATATGTTGTGTTAAACAAAATGCCTAGTCAGGAATATGCAAAGGATATCTGAACAGAAAGAAAGCCAGCCTACGCTGGCTTTTTAACATTTTTATTTTTTAATCCGAAGAACCACCAATTCCAATCGCCAAACAGCTTCATGAGTGCAGGTACGAGCACCATTCTAATAATAGTGGCATCAATGAAAATAGCTGTTGCAATTCCAACTCCAAGCTGCTTGATTGGCATAACTCCTGTAAAGGCAAACGCACCGGTCACGACAATCATAATCGCTGCCGCCGAAGTGATAATTTTACTTGTATAGGTTAAGCCTAAAACGGTAGCCCTGCTATTGTCACCAGTACTTAAATAAAACTCTTGGATCCTTGAAATCAAAAATACCTCATAGTCCATTGATAACCCAAAAACAAGGCTAAACACGAATACTGGCAGAATCAACGCAATGTCAACTGGATTCATTCCAAAATGGCCCCGCTGGTAAATCCAGACAACAATTCCAAATGTACATCCGAGGCTTAAGATATTCATTAAAATAGCTTTTAATGGAATTACAACAGAACGAAAGGCAGTCATCAAAATGATGAAGGTTGTAACAAAAATTAGCAAAAGTCCATGCGGAGCCTTATCAAAAATCTCATCAAAGATTTCTTGCTCAAATTTGATTTGACCGCCAAAGAATGTTTTTAAGGGTAGTTCCTTATTTGCCCAATCCTTTACCCACTTTCGAGTCTTTGAGTTGTTCCCTGTTTTTAAATAAACATCAACGATCATTTTGTTATCTCTAACATAATAATCTAATAAAGGTGCTATCTGTTGGTTGTTCCTGAATGCCATAAGCTGAGAAAGTTGCTGTACGTTGTTGGTTTTCGTTACAGAAAAAAGTGACTCAACTTGATTCACAAGCTGATCTTTTTTAAGCTTATTGACTAATTGATTAGCTTTTTCCAGGTTATTTGCAGTAAGCATTTTTCCTTTGGATTGAAATACAATGGTCACTTTTTTATCATCAACTTTTTCCATAGGAACAAACTTGTCCTTAAACGTTTCATAGGCCAATCTGGAGGAGTAATTTGCAGGTAATGAATCAATCCCAGGGATTTTCAAAATCATCTCCTTTACAGGGATAAAACCAGCAAGAAGGATGACAAGAGCAGCAACCATCATGACCACTGGTCGTTTCATGACGTAAATGGCAAATGCATGCCAAAATGTTGTTGAGCTATCTTTGATCGGGAATAAGCTTAATTTGTTAATCCGGTGACCCACGCCAGATAATAAAGCGGGAAGAAAGGTAATCGCCGTGAGGGCCGAAACAAATACGACTGTCATTCCTCCCAGGGCAACATTCTGAAAGATATCAATTTTGATAAACAGCAAACCAGATAGTCCGATAAAAACACAAAACCCCGAAAAAATAATCGAACGGCCTGCGGTTGAAACGGTTATTTGAATCGCTTCATTTAGCGGATGTTTCGTTATTTCTTCCTTGAAGCGATTAATAAACAGAAGTGCAAAGTCAATACTGAGTGCTAGCCCAATCATCGGAACTATATTCAGGATAAAGATTGACAAGTGTGTACTATAGCTAAAAAAATAGACAATTCCCATTGTAGTTAAAATGGACACAACCCCGATAATAAGCGGAACAGCTGCAGCAACAACGCCTCCAAAGGCTAGAATCAGCACCAATAATGCAATCGGAAGGCCAATCATTTCTGCTTTTGCTAAATCCTCCTGGCTTGCCTGATTAAGATCCTGGACAATCACTGGCTCTCCTGTCATTGACACGGTTAGACCATGTTTATTTTTTAATTTCTTTTTCAATTGGTTAATTTCTTTGCCGAGGTCTTCTGATCCTTTATTAAAGGAAAGAAGACCATATGCATAGGAATCCTTCAGCATTCCTTCTCGATCAAAAGGTGTCGTAATCGTATTAACATCATCAAACCCGAGTAATTTTTTAAAGGTATCATCAATATACTTTTTCCATTCTTGATCCTTTATCATCTTATCACGATGAAAAAGAAGGATAATGGATGATTTTGGCTGTCCAAAGTCTTTTTCAAGTATCTCTTTTGTCAGATTGTACTCACCTTTAAATTCGAACCCATTTCCGCTAAGGACCGTTGGCAGCCTTAAAGAAAAAAGTCCAAATCCTAAGATAATAATGACCCAAGCCCCAAGTACCCATTTTCGATAGCGGTAAACAATTTCGCCAAGGCTTTGCAGCATAATACATCAGCCCCCTTAATTGAATCATACCCAAAATAGCTCATTGAATTCCAGCTCAGAATTTGTATTTTAGAAAAATAGTATGAGGTGGATTCACTTATTTTTCTCTATATTAGGAAATAGTAAGGTTACATATAATAAAAATATCGCATTAAATTTATGAAATGTTTACCGATAATTTGTTATAGTTACCTTTGGTATAGAGTTTATCTCTTACTTGAATAATTAGTTGGAAGGAAGTTTTCAAGATGACCAAAAATGTTGCACATATGATTGATCATACGTTATTAAAACCAGATGCAAAGAAGGAGGAAATTGTTAAACTCGTAAACGAAGCAAAACAATATAAATTTGCCTCTGTATGTATAAATCCCGTTTGGGTAAAAACAGCTGCTGAGCTGCTTGCTGATACTCCTGAAGTTAAGGTATGTACCGTGATCGGCTTTCCTTTAGGGGCAACTACCACTGAGTCAAAAGCTTTTGAAGCTAAAAATGCAATTGATAATGGAGCAACAGAAGTGGATATGGTGATTAATATTGGTGCTCTTAAGGACAAACAAGACGATTTTGTTGAACAGGACATCCATGCAATTGTTGAGGCAACAAAGGGCAAAGCGCTAACAAAAGTCATTATTGAAACTTGTTTATTAACGGATGAAGAAAAGGTAAAGGCTTGTGAACTTGCCGTAAAGGCTGGTGCTGATTTTGTGAAAACCTCAACAGGTTTTTCAACAGGCGGTGCAACAGTGGCTGATATTCAATTAATGCGAAAAACAGTTGGTCCTGATCTGGGTGTTAAAGCCTCAGGAGGTGTACGGAGCCGTAAGGACGCACTAGCGATGATTGAAGCTGGTGCAACGAGAATTGGTGCAAGCGCGGGTATTGCTATTGTGAATGGTGAAATCTCCACAGCCAATTATTAATAAAAAAAGAGGGCTTACGATGAAAGAGATTTTCTTAGCTTTGTTAGCAGGATTATTTGTTGGTGTTTTATTTAAATTTTTAAAGCTTCCAATTCCTGCCCCACCTGTGCTAACGGGAGTCGTTGGGATTTTTGGGGTTTACTTTGGAGGAATAGTCGCTGATTGGATTGGAAGACTTATTCAGCATTAGATAACGTTCTTTGCAGTATGAGAATGGACCAAGGAGAGGAGTGATGGGTATGGAAGAAAAAGAGCTTATCAGGGAAGCGGTAAAAGCAAGAGAGTTTGCTTATGTGCCCTATTCGAAGTTCAAGGTTGGGGCTGCGCTGATATCGAAGGATGGGCAGATTTTTCATGGCTGTAATATCGAAAATGCAGCATATAGTGTTACCAATTGTGCGGAGCGGACAGCTTTATTCAAAGCATATTCTGATGGTATAACTCAATTTCAAACACTTGTTGTTGTGGCGGATACGGATGGTCCGGTTTCTCCGTGTGGGGCATGCCGTCAGGTCATCTCTGAGCTTTGTGATGCCAATATGGAGGTCATTTTGACCAATTTAAAAGGTGCTATTCAGAGAACTACAGTGGCAGAACTGCTTCCAGGAGCATTTTCACAGAGGGATTTGAAGTAAAGAGCGAGGATTACTCGCTCTTTTCATTTTTTTTTATCATTCCCTGGCCCTAGCTTTCCTTTTGATGGCGGGATACATGAGGGTTGCCGCTGATCCAAAACCGCCATGGATAGTCCTTTGCTTCACCGGTGTTTTCAATCCCGATTCTTTTTCCTTGTGAAATGGAAGTTGGAACAATTCCCTTGGAAATAGATAGGGGAGGCTCCCAAAACGTACGTCCATAATCCTCCATGGTAATTCCCAAGGCTTTTGTTAGTTTCCCTGGCCCGTTCGTTAGATTTCGTTGATTGGTCATACCTCTTCGCAAAGTCATTAACTCGATTCCAACTAACGGCTCTATAGCGCGGATTAGGATCGCTTGCGGCTGTTCTATTTCTCCGCTTACAACATTTAATAGGCAATGAGTATGCATTTGGTAGGTATAGACGTGTCCGGCTGAGGCATACATAATCTCTGTTCGTTTTGTCCGCTTATTTTGATAACTATGGGCAGCTCGATCCATTGGCCCCATATAGGCTTCTGTTTCAACAATATACCCTCCTGCGGTCCCTTCCAATGTTTCTTTTACTAATAAACATCCTAGTAAAGATTGAGCCAAATCAATGGTGGACTGCTGGAAAAAGGAACTTGGATGGGGTAATATTTCAGCTATGGCAGGTTTAATTCGATTTTGATCCACAATAAAAACCTCCGAAATGTATTTTTAAAAGAAGGATGATAAAACATGATGAAAACAATTGGATTTATCCCATTTGGCAAGAGGACTCCATCTGATTTGTGTTACGGCCGCAAGCCCAACAAATCAGGTGGAGATGAATTGCCGTCAGCTGATAGGCTGAATGCTTTTGCTTGTTTACTCTACTATCATCTGGTTTTGGTTACTAAATGCCGCAGAAAAGTGTTAAACGATAAGGTATCAGACTACTGAGAGACCACTTCATACGACTTTAGAGGAAACTTCTTTAATTAGTCTTCCTTTTTTCTATTTATTTCCTTTAAATTACAATGACGATATTTCTTCAAATGAAAAAGGACCGCTTTGGTCCTTTTTCTTGTTCCCTGTTTCACTAACACTGCTTCATTAGTTGAAAAAGAGAATTACCCCCTAAATAAGTTACTCCCACTATACATTGGAATCAGTATCTTCTTATTTAAAATTTTAATTTAAGAAATATTTATCAAGTAAAGGTGGGAAAATATCGTTTCTTAGACAATTTTCACAAATGATCAAAACTGATGATTCTCCATCTTTTTCAAGATTCTTATTATCACTTGCACAAATAGTACATACCTGTTCCATATACCCCACTCCTTCATACACTTATATGAATAATTTTCCCTATTTATTCCTTTTTAATCGTTAAAGCCAAAGCAATTACTGATATACAAAAAAGTCCAATGAATAGGTCATTGAACTTTTTTATTTCGTAAAGATTACGTTGTTAATCATTCAAACGAATCGGAACTGTGGCAACGACAACATCTTTTCTTGCAAAAAGTATGGAGCGGATACGAAATCCTGATTGGTTGTGTAATAAGCGATGCCACCATTTCCGAGTAATAAATTCAGGTAATAGCACCATTATTTTCTTTTGCTTGCCATAGCGGTACTCAGCACGTCCAATAAATTCAATTAACGGCTTTATAATTGTACGGTAACGTGATACAACAACTACTAATCGAACGCCTGGGTTCCACTTTTCCCATCTTTCTTCCATATTTTTAGCATCTTCAGGTGAAAAGGCAACATAAAAAGCTACTACATTTGGGGTAAGAGATTTTGCATATGCAATTGTTGAAACAACTACCTTATGAATACCAGCAACAGGAACAATTACTACTGTTTCTACAAATGGAAGAGGCTCCGTTAAATCAACTTTTAAATTCTTAGCTACATTTTCATAATGCTTACTAATTTTCGTGATTCCCCATAATAATAGCGGGGTTATGATAATGACGATCCAAGCCCCTTCTGCAAATTTCGTGATACAAAAGATAATGACGACAAAGAATGTTACTACAGCTCCAATTCCATTAATAATGGCTTTCCGTTTCCATCCCTGCGACTTCTCTCTAGTCCATTTTAAGACCAGACCTACTTGAGCCAATGTAAAGGATAAGAAAACACCAATAGCATATAAGGGAATTAATGCTTCAGTTCTGCCACCAAATACAATTAGTAGAATACTTGCTAATACTCCCAGTGTGATTATTCCATAATTAAAAGCTAACCGTTCTCCCCTATTACTAAACATTCGAGGCATATTTTTGTCTTGTGCCATGATAGATGACAAAATAGGAAATCCACTAAAGCTTGTATTTGCCGCTAATACTAATATCATCATCGTTGCAAATTGAATAATATAAAAAAATACTCCCCGTCCAAAGGCATCTTCTGCAACCATAGAAAGAACCGTTTTGGTTCCTGTTGGGTCTGGGTGAATATCATACACTCGTGAAAATATGGTTACTCCACCAAAAATGACAGCTAATAACACTCCTAATGTTAGCATTGTTCGTTTCGCATTCTTTTGGGCGGGTTTTCGAAAATGGGGCACAGCATTGGAAATCGCTTCAATCCCTGTTACCGCCGAACACCCTGAAGAGAATGCCTTTAACAAAACAAACCAAGTCAAGCCTGCTGGTATACCTGTAGGAATAGAAACATTGTGAGTAGCCTGAGGTGCACCAGTTAACCAATCAAATAAACCTTTTCCAACTAAGGTTAACATACAAAAAATAAACAAATAAGTCGGTATTGCAAATACGTTTCCAGATTCAGATGTACCTCTAAGGTTCATCAATACCATAAACCAAATAAAAATTAATCCAATCGGCACGATATAGGGCAAAACTCCATGATAAGCGGAAGTAATCGCAAGCACTCCTGCAGAAATAGAAACGGCAACCGTTAAGGTGTAGTCAATAAGTAAGGATACTCCTGCCAAACGTCCCCACATCATTCCCAGGTTTTCTTTTGCGACCATATACGCTCCCCCGCCTTGGGGATACGCATCGATCACTTGTCTGTAACTTATAATAAGAATCGTAATCAAAAGAATAATGACAATAGCAACGGGCAATGAAAAGGAGAAAGCAAAGGCTCCTACAGTTGCCAGTTCAAGTAAAATCATTTCTGTCCCGTAAGCTACTGAAGAAAGTGCGTCCGACGAAAGAATCGGTAATGCCATCCACATTGGCATTTTTTCAGCTTCAGCTTCACTTGATTTTAAGGGGCGACCAAATAGTAACCTTTTAAATGTCATGATTATTTCCCCCTGAGTATGGTAAACCTTCATTTTATACTGACATATCCACATCAAATCACTCGGAATGAATGAATTCATCTGGGATTAATTTGATATTGTGTTCCAAGTTAATTAAATTAAGGAATTTTTTTAAATCATTATTGGATTCACAAACACATACATGCTTAATCCAAATAGAATGTTTTGTTTTTTGAATACAGGTCAAGGTACAAGGATAGTTTTTACATGATTTTATGATGTACCACCCAGTCTTTTTCCCATTCCAATTTTTTTGGTTTATATTATTCGGTAGTTTAATCCGTTTTTTCCAAAGTTCCCTTTCTTGTTTCTCTCGAACAATCTGATAAACATTGTCAATTTGTCCTTCTTGGTTTACAAGGTTTGCCCATCCCCCACAATTTATTAAATTGACTATCTCTTTCTTATTATCACCAAACCAATAATCGATTATATACCTATAACCATTGTGTAATTGCCAGACTGCACCAAATACCCTATAACGCATTGTGTTCACATCAAGATGCTTATTTCCTATCCCAAAATAGGTTGGTTTAGAGTTATTTTTATAAAATGTTTTTATTATAAGTTTCCAAAGAGGTCTTTTCACCTTTTAATACCCCCTAAAACATACATAAACAGTATTTCCAGTGAAAAAAACATGAAAATTTCTATTCTTCCAACGGACTAAACAATTTTGTTAATGAATACTTATAGATTTTAAACTATTTATGAAATGCAATAAACCGTGTGTCCTTGAACATTGATAGACCACAATGTGATACTATATTCTAAATGGTCTCAATCCTGAGTTTCATCTCCCTTGATCTTTCCAAAACAAAAGACCACAAAATTGAAAGGCAGGCTTTTCTTGTAAAAGAACACAAAAAAAGCACCTTTCCTAAGGTGGTCTTTTGACCTCCTTCGCTTTAGCCGACGAAGTTAGCTGACGGGTTAGGATGGCGAAAGAGTTAACATCCCTTCTACAAATCTGTAGAATACACCCCAAAAAAGTGGGTCCTCCGTTCCCTTTCGGGATTAGGCAATATGGAATTATTTCCTATGCTCAAGATATTACTCCGAAGAAAATAAATTGTAAAGGACTAAATTAGCTCAAATAATAGTGTATATATCTATCACAACCATTTATTTGAGAGAGTGACTTGTTTAAGTCTTTATAGAGGAAAATGATCTAATTAATAGGCCCATCTAAAGAACGCTATTAAAATTAATAGAAAATACTAAATTATTCTTTTTTTATAACTTTACATTCAAAGGAGTACCATATTGAACTTGAAATTGAATTGCTTCCTGAAATGTTTGTACTTCAGGAGGAACAACGATCGAAGCAGTAGCAAGCCTTGAAAAAAACCAATTTAGGGAAGCAGTTCTTACAGCAATGGAAAGATGTACGTAAAAAGCTAAAGAATTGTCACATCGGATGAAGTGAGAGTATGAATAAGTTAGATAAAAAACAAACGCCGGTAAACCGGCGTTTGTTTTCAAAATCTAATTATATAAGGATCAAGTTCATATATAAGACAAAGAAGAAGCTATCTGCGTTTCTTTAAAAGATCAGGTTAATAATATGATAAATAGCAGCTGCCAATAATGCAGAGATCGGCAGAGTAATTACCCATGTAATAAGCATCCGTTGGGCGGTGCCCCATTTAACTCCTTTTAGACGATGTGACGAGCCAACACCTAGTATACCAGAGGAGATAACATGGGTAGTACTTACCGGTAAATGAATAAAGGTAGCACCAAAGATAACAAATGCTCCGGTTAAATCCGCAGCCACTCCATTGATTGGACGGATTTTCATGATTTTTCCACCGACTGTTTTAATAATTTTCCAGCCGCCAATGGATGTTCCAAGTCCCATAGAACAGGCGCAGGCAATTTGTACCCATAGAGGAATATCCGTTGATGTAACAAACCCATTTGCAATAAGTGCCATTGTAATGATACCCATTGATTTCTGAGCATCATTGGTTCCGTGAGAGTAAGATTGCAATGCAGCAGTCGCAATTTGGATAAACCTAAAAGTTCGGTTTGTTTTTGTTAAATTATAGTTTTTAAAGAAAACTTTAAAGATGCTGTATATGATATATCCCACAATAAATGCAATGATCGGTGAAATAATCAAACCTTCGATGATTTTTAGGAATCCAGCATATTTTAATATAGAAAATCCCGCCGCTGCAATGGCTGCCCCGGCTATAGATCCGATAATCGCGTGTGAGGAACTACTCGGGATCCCGAGATACCATGTAAGTAAATTCCAAATGATAGCTGAAAGTAAGGCAGCAAGAATGACCACATGTCCATTTTGCAAATGGAATGGATCGACAATATCGGATGTAATTGTTTTAGCAACGCCCGTAAAGGTTAATGCACCTACAAAATTCATTGTAGCCGCTAACAGGATAGCTTGTCTGGGTTTTAGCGCTTTTGTAGAAACAGAGGTAGCAATTGCATTCGCCGTATCATGGAAACCATTAATAAAGTCGAATACTAAAGCACCAATAACAATCAGTGTCGTTATAAGTAATAAACCACTCATTTTAAGGCTCCCTTATGCATTTTTCATAATAATGGTTTCTAACGTGTTTGCAACTGTTTGACAATAATCAGCAATGTCCTCAAGCGTTTCATAAATTTCTTTAAATTGAATAATCCGAATCGGATCTTTTTCAACGGTAAACAAATGTTTAATGGATTGTCGTAAAATATTATCACATCTTGATTCGTAATCTTTTATTTTAATGGCATGTTCTCTAATTGGCAATAATTTCTTGCTTGACAATAGCTCAATAGCTTTGTCAATTTCGTCGACACTGCCTTGAATTGATTCGACAAAATTCAGCATAAATTCGTCTGCTTGTATCATGGAATACATTTCAAATAATGCTGCACATGCTTCAAGTCCATCTAGTACATCATCCATGCTCATTGCAAGTTGTAAAATATCCTCACGTTCAATTGGCGTGATGAAAGCATCATTTAATTGTGTAATCACTTCATGGACAAAAATATCGCCTTTTGTCTCATATTCCTTCATTCTTTCAGAAAAGATCTTTAGATCGCTAACATTTTTCAACTTATACTCTGTAAAGTAATTTGCACTCTCTTTTAAGTTAGTTGAAATTTTGTTGAGCAGCACATTAAATTTATCCTCTTTTTTAAAAGCCATGTTCTAACCCCCGTAATTCATCCAAGTTATTAGTATTCCAAACGAGATAATTTTATATGAAAAATGTCGGAAAATGAATTAAATTTACTTAATTTACAAAAACTTAACAAAAGAATATTCTGAATGGTAAATTAATTTGCCCTCAATTACTATTATTACTTTCCAAGCATATAGATTTTATTATGGGATCGGGAAAGGGAACTACTTCAAGTCCGCTAAAAAGGTAAAAAGACAAGTAATTGTTTATTTGTTACAATCCGTATTTTTTTGTTTATTTTCAAGAAAAAAGGGTAATTTAACGGTACAAGCAGTCATCAGAGTAAAAAGCCAATTGAGTCAATTGGTTTTTTACCATTTAATGATTGCTTGAAGGAACAAAGCAGGGATTAAATCATGAAATAATCAGTAAATGATAAAAGGAGTGTTAAAATGGGATTTCTTTGGTCATTAATTGTCGGAGGAATAATCGGTTGGCTTGCGGGTATGGTTTTGGGTAAAGATATACCTGGAGGAATAATTGGAAATATTATTGCTGGATTTGTGGGTTCTTGGCTTGGAACCTTAATTCTGGGTAATTGGGGTCCAAACGTGGCCAACTTTGCGATCATTCCAGCAATAATTGGTGCGATTGTCCTCGTATTGCTGTTAAGTCTTATTTTAAGAGGCTTCAGAAAAGCAAGGTAATAAGTAAAAACGTCAAAATGGAGCACTCTAAAATTTAGGGTGCTCCATTTATTTATCCCGTTTTACATCGAACTAGTATCTCCCTATGTAAGCCGCACTTATAATTGATATACATCAATTCCTTTAAATATTTGTGGGTTATCGATAAAAGGGGCATGACAAATAATCTTTTCACCCGTTAATGGATGGACAAATTCAAGCTTTGCTGCGTGTAACGCTTGACGGTTAAAGAAAGCACCCCCTCCATAGAGTAGATCTCCTGCGAGCGGATGTCCTATGTGACTAAAATGAACACGTATTTGATGAGTTCTTCCCGTTTCAAGCCAGCATTTTACATATGTAAGCTTTTGTTTCTTATCTTCTTTCAAAACTTGATAATGAGTAATTGCATCCTGTCCGGTTAATGAAACACGTCTTTTGGTTGCGTGATGCCGATCACGTCCGATAGGTTCATGAATAATTCCTTTTTTTGAAGGTAATAATCCATTAACTATCGCTATATAGGTCCGTTTGATTTTTCGTAGCTCTAGCATTCGATCTAATATGGCTCCCGCCAATGGATGTTTTGCAAACAGGATTGCTCCCGTTGTATCTCGATCTAATCGATGAACATGGCGGATGTTTCTACTCTCACCTTTTGCCTGTAAATGGTAGATAGCTGCATTGAGAAGTGTGTCCTTATCTACTTCGATATTGTTCGGATGCGTACTCATAAAAGCAGGTTTATTAAAAACAATTAAATGATCATCCTCATAAAGAATAGGGACATCATAGAATGTGGGAGGAGCTTCTCCACTTGTTTCCTCAAAAAGGCTTATCATTATTTTATCCCCATGAACCAAAGGCATATTCCAGTTCGGGGTGTTGCTGTTTAGTAAGACTTTGTTTTCAATTCGAAATGTATAGGTTAATTTTTTTGGTGCTTCCCATATTTTTCGGAAGACATCTTCGAGGTTAAAGCCTTCCCATTCATTAGGAACTATGGCTTCAAACCACTTTCCCTTACGGTTTGTTTGCAGCATATTCGACTCCTTTCGCGGTTGTCATTGATTATCCTTTTTTGTAATTAAAGAACTGTCTCTTCTGAAACACAGGCCAGACGCTTTTAGCATTTAATCGTGGTTATAATTACCACGCCTCCATCGGCTAAATTTATGTTATTCTTATCCTATATTTTACGATAGAAACTAACGATGGCAAAGGTGGGTTATAAGTGAAGATTGTTTTTGCCTCCACACCGGGTCAGGAGGAAGAAATCAGCGAGCTTGTGCGGTACATTTATACCAATGTGTTTCCACTTTATTTTGCTGATGATGAAATTAGAGAGTTCGAACGTTTAAATGTATTGCATAACTATTACGATCACTATGAAGATTTCAGTACTTTAAAAGATGCATTTCAGGTAATGACCAGTCTACAAACAGTTGTATCGATACTTGAGCTGCCAACCTTAGAGTGTGAATACGCTGCACTTTTTAACAAAAATGTAGAAAACCTAGAAAGGTTTGGATTGTTTTTCCCATTTTATTATGAGCAATTTGTAGAGGCAAAGAACATGAAAAAATGTTTTTTTAGTGTTTATGCAAAGGCTGCCAATGAGATGCTAATATAAAACTAACAAAGCGCCTGCATACTAGGCGTTTTGTTTTTGTTTATATTAAAAAGCTTGTACTTTCGTAAAGGCAAATTGTAAAATAAAGGGTGATTAAGATTATTGGGCGGAATTAAAAAAACAATGCCTATCAGCTAAATGGCTTAGTAAACTATTCTTGAAAAAGTATTGATACCAAAAAGCAGGAGGAAACCAATGGATTGGAAAGCAAATGCAAATAGATGGATTCAGTTTGAAAATTTAGATGCAGAATTAAAAACACAGTTAGCAGACATAGCTAAAGATGATAAACAACTTGAGGAGGCTTTTTATAAAAACTTAGAATTTGGAACTGGCGGTATGCGGGGAGAAATCGGGGCTGGAACAAACCGGATGAACCTCTACACGGTTCGAAAAGCAACTGCTGGTTTAGCAGCATACATAGAGGAACATGGGTTTGAAGCAAAAAAACGTGGTGTTGTCATTGCCTATGATTCCCGCCGTAAATCACCAGAGTTTGCGTTAGAAGCAGCAAAGACACTTGCTACACGCGGCATTCAAACATACATTTTTGATGAGTTAAGGCCGACACCAGAGTTATCCTTTGCGTTAAGATATTTCCATGCTTTTTCTGGAATTGTGATTACAGCAAGCCATAACCCGCCTGAATATAATGGTTATAAGGTGTATGGATCAGATGGAGGGCAGTTGACTCTTGAACATGCAGATCAAGTAATCTCTAAAGTGAATGCAATCGAGAATGAACTATTAATCGATGTTGATGATGAGGAGAAGTTGCGCGAGGCTGGTTTAATTGTCACGATTGGCGCTGAGATTGATCAGGCTTACATTGAAAAATTACGAACAATATCTGAAAACCCAGACCTTGCTCAAGAATCTGATATCAAGATCGTGTTTACGCCATTACATGGGTCTGCTAATAAACCGGTTCGTAATGCACTGACAGCACTTGGCTATAAAAATGTCCATGTTGTAAAAGAACAGGAGCAGCCAGATCCAGAATTTTCAACAGTAAAAAGCCCAAATCCAGAAGAACATGCCGCCTTTGAATTGGCGATCCGGGATGGGAAAGAATATGGAGCAGATTTATTAATCGGCACAGACCCCGATGGTGACCGTTTAGGGATAGCTGTTTTGAATAATGAAGGGGAATACGTCGTTTTAACAGGAAACCAAACAGGTGCTTTATTACTTAATTATATCCTTAGCCAAAAGCAAGCTAAAGGAAACCTTCCGAAAAATGGTACTGTCCTCAAAACGATTGTGACATCTGAAATAGGCAAAGCGATTGCAGCAGCGTATGGTCTTGAGACAATTGATGTCTTAACAGGCTTTAAGTTTATTGCTGAAAAAATCAATGAATTTAAGACTACCGGTGAACACTCCTTTTTGTTTGGGTATGAAGAAAGCTACGGATATTTGATTGGTGACTTTGTTCGTGATAAAGATGCTGTGCAAGCTGCTATTTTAGCAACGGAAGTTTGTGCTTACTATAAAAAACAGGGTATGTCACTCTATGAAGGTTTATTGCAGGTATTTGAAAAATACGGTTATTATCAGGAAGGACTCCGCTCTCTAACATTAAAAGGAAAAGACGGGGCAGAAATGATTCAGCGAATTTTAGCCTCTTTCCGTGCTGAGCCATTAAAGGATCTTGGCAGCTTGGCTGTTCAATCAAGTGAAGATTATTTAACAGGTATCCGTATAACAAATCGCGGTTCTGAAACAATCGATCTGCCTAAATCGAATGTTCTAAAGTATATATTTGAAGATGGATCATGGGTTTGCTTGCGGCCGTCTGGAACGGAACCAAAAGTGAAATTCTATTTTGGAGTCAACAGTACAAGCCTTGAAGAAAGTCAACAAAAATTACAGTCAACCGCAGAGAATTTTATGGAGCTTGTAAATCAAAAAATGAAATAAGAAAGTGGAAGCGTCCGTATAGCGACGTACACTAGTCGGTGGGCGCTGGTCGACTAAAAGCCCCACCGTCCTGGCGGCAACGTCGGCACTGGCACATCCTGTGCGTCGAAGCTAGACCAGTTATCAAAGTTCAAAGTTGAAATTTATCGATACTTAGAAAAAACACGGTTTCCGAGGAGGAAGCCGTGTTTTTATATGGTGGAATTCTTTTTGCCCGGTTGGTAAAGATTTTCAGCACAATAAAGTGTATCAGCTCATTGTTCTAGGAAAGACTATACAACGTTACGGGTTCAATATCCTGTTCAACAATTTCATTTGCGTGGTCAATGTAACGTAAAAGTGAATAAAGCTTTTTCTCAATAACTGAGTAATTCTTTTCAAAGTTGTAAGCATGCAGGAAATGCTCAATCTTCTTTGATAAGAATTGGTCTTTTGTTCTTACCATTAATATCAATAAGTTATCCCATTCAGACCGGTGCGTATAATATAACGCTCGATCATAATCCATCTTCGTCATTTTAAAGTCTCCTCCTTAAATATAGGAGTTGATTATAGTGTATGACTTTCTGCCAAGAACTTTCACAGAAAATGTTGGGCATTAGGTTTTAAGCGGATTGTAAACTATTACATGGGATAAAAATTGGAGGGGACAAATGTTTAGGTGGTTTTGGATTCTATTGTTGTTTTCTTTTTTATTGGCAACAAAGGCTGAAGCAAATGTTATCCAAACAGATAAACCCTATTCCTATGAAGTGCTAAAGGATGATTTGGTGCGGCTTAAAAATACATACAATGAAAACATACAAATAAAGACGATCGGAACTACTCACTTTGGCCGAAACATTTACGCGGTTAAATTGGGTGAGGGAAAGAAAAATATCTTATTCATTGGTGCTCATCACGGGCGTGAATGGCTAACGAGTGTGATATTGATGAAAATGCTTCAGACCTACACAGCAGCCTATCAAAATCATTTGAGTATTGGTGCTTATCAAACGGATGTTTTGAATGAAGTTTCAATTTGGGTTATCCCGATGCTAAATCCGGACGGAGTTTCCATTCAGCAAAATAAAATAAATATGTTCCCCTCAGAACACCAAAATCGTTTAATGTTCATGAATGAAGGCTGGGATCACTATATTCGCTGGAAAGCAAACGGAATGGGAGTGGATTTAAACAGACAATATCCCGCTGGATGGGAAAAGATTCAGCAAAAACCAAATAGGCCATCGTACCAATTTTATAAAGGTAAAGCACCGATGGAAGCAGAAGAAGTAGTAGCCTTAACGAATTTTGTAGAGGAAATTCAGCCAATTGCTGCTCTTTCCTATCATACAGCAGGGAGAGAAATTTTTTGGAGATATAAGAATGGAGATCATCTTAACCGTGATCGCATACTTGCTAAAAAGGTGGCAAAACTAACTGGATATAAGTTAGCAAAGCCGCCAAAGAAAGCAATCGGGGGCGGTTTTACAGATTGGTTTATCACAACGTACCATCGGCCGGCAATGACAATTGAAATAAGTTATCTTGTTGGTGACAGGAATCCACCACTTACGGTTTTTAAAGAAGAGTGGAAGCGTAACAAGTATGTCGGTATGATGATTGCAACGGAAGCAAAGAAGTTTATGGAATAAATTTTTATCCTTATTTTCTAGAAAAATAAGATGAATTTTCAGGTTTCTGTCGTTTTTTACTCATTCTCGTCTCATCATTCCCGTTTTCTCTTCATACATTGTGGTAAGAGGAAAAGGGGGAATGGCTGATGGAAGTGGAAGGCCGAAAAGCGCTTGAATATGCCATTAGTGAAATAACTGAAATTGCCAGCGGATTTGGGTTAGATTATTATCCCATGCGATATGAAATTTGCCCTGCGGATATCATTTATACATTTGGTGCCTATGGAATGCCAACTCGTTTCTCGCACTGGAGTTTCGGAAAGCAATTTTACAAAATGAAGCTTCATTACGATTTAGGATTAAGTAGAATTTATGAACTGGTCATCAATTCTAATCCATGCTATGCATTTTTATTAGATTCTAATTCGCTTATTCAAAATAAATTGATCGTCGCACATGTACTTGCCCATTGTGATTTTTTTAAAAACAATGTTCGTTTCGTCAATACAAAGCGGGATATGGTTGAAAGCATGGCGGCAACTGCAGAACGAATTCGCCAATATGAAATCAAATACGGAAAAAAAGAAGTAGAAACATTTTTGGACGCGGTTTTAGCTATTGATGAACATATCGATCCATCTTTAATGCGGCCAAAATTGTCTTGGTCCATGGAAGATGCAGAAGAGTCGGAAGATCGACCGATTGCAACGCCATATGATGATCTGTGGAAGTTGGATGAAAAAAAAGGTAATGAAGAGAAAAAGTCGTTTAGAAAAAAGTTCCCGCCTAAACCGGAAAAGGATTTGCTCCTGTTTATTGAATCCTATAGCAGGGAGCTTGAAGAGTGGCAGCGGGATATATTGACGATGATGCGTGAAGAAATGCTGTACTTTTGGCCGCAGCTGGAAACAAAAATCATGAATGAAGGCTGGGCATCTTATTGGCATCAGCGCATTTTAAGGGAAATGGATTTAACGAGTGGAGAAGCAATTGAGTTTGCTAAACTAAATGCCGGGGTTGTACAGCCTTCAAAAACAGGGATAAACCCTTATTATTTAGGAATTAAAATTTATGAAGATATTGAAGAACGTTACAATAATCCGACTGAGGAAATGATAAGAAGAGGTGCCAAGCCAGATTCCGGCCGAGAAAAAATATTTGAAGTCCGTGAAATCGAATCCGATATTTCTTTCCTTCGCAATTATTTAACAAAGGATCTTGTCCTGAGGGAGGATATGTATCTGTTCCAAAAACAAGGAAGGGATTATAAAATTGTTGATAAACAGTGGGAAGAGGTTCGCGACCAGCTTGTGAATATGAGGGTTAATGGAGGGTTTCCGTATATTACGGTTGATGATGGAGACTACCTGAAAAACGGTGAACTCTACTTGAAGCATTGGTATGAAGGTGTTGAATTAGATGTAAAGTACTTAGAAAAGGTATTGCCATATATCCATCAGCTTTGGGGAAGGCCTGTCCATATGGAGACAATGGTTGAAGAGAGGAACATGCTGTTTACGTATGATGGGAAGAGTGTGCATCGGAAATATTTATAGGATGAGTAAGGCAGTAGAACAGTAACTTGTTTTACTGTCTTTTCATTTGTCTAGATCCAAAAAAATGAAAGATTCGGACTTCGCACTTTTATATTTTTTCAAACTTTCTTCATAGTTTCCTGTTACTATTTAAACAGATAATATCTAAATTTTTAGGGAGTTGCAATATGAGAGGAAGAACCATTTTAAACCGTATTTCGCTAAAGCTTGGTTTTTTGTTTAGCGGTGTTTTTCTAATCTTACTATTGATTCAAGGCACCATTTTATATGGTGTTTTCACAAATTTATTTGTTGATTTTGTCAGCAGTGATTTATTAGTTCGCGGAAGTAATCATGCGAAAGCACTTGAGGAGGATTACAGCCAGGAAATGCTAAATCATATTGTATCAATGGAGAAGGGTGGGGAAACGGGGATAGTAATCACTGATAAAGATCAAAACATTATCGGATCCTCAGTTCCCCCAGATGTAGAGATGAAAAAGCATCTCTTAAAAAACAAAAAAACATTAAATGAGATTGTTACAAATGATTGGAAAAAGAGTAAATACATCATCACTATTTCAACAATTGGCAAAATCAAAGGCTATATATACATGTATTATCCGACAGATATTTTAAAAGAGACGGTTTCAGTTTTAAAAATACTTATTCTAGTTACCAGCATTGGTATTGTGTTTTTGGCTTTCGGGATAATTGGTATTCTTTCAAGAAAGATAACTCAGCCACTTTTATTGATGAAGGAAGCAACCAACAAATTGGCTCAGGGACTTTATAAACAGGATATTCCTTCAAAAGGAAATGATGAAATTGCCCAGCTTGCCAATTCAATTCAGAAACTAGGAGAACAGCTGCAATATTATGAGGATACGAGAAATGAATTTTTGTCTGCCGTCTCCCACGAGCTTCGGACACCATTAACCTATATTAAAGGTTACAGTGATGTCCTTATTAAAGGAATAATCAAAAACAGTGACGAACAAGCGGAATATTTAGCAGTTATTAATAGGGAAGCCAAACGGATTTCATTTCTGGTGAATGATCTGTTTGAAATGAGTAAGCTTCAAGTAGGAAGGTTCCAGCTGCAGAAAGAGATGGCAAACATTAATTTAATCGTTGAAAAAGTTGCTTCCAGCCTTAAGCCTACCGCGGCAAAAAAGGGGCTCGAGCTGAATACGAATTTTTCCTTACAGGTCCCCGCATTTCTTATTGATGTCCAAAGGATCGAACAAGTTCTTTATAATCTTGTTGAAAATGCGATTAAATATACAGATTTCGGATCAATAGACATTCATTCTTTTATAAAAAATGATTTTGTGGTTATTGAGATCCGTGATACGGGCATGGGGATTCCCGAGATGGAGATATCAAAAATATGGGACCAATTTTATCGGATTGAAAAGTCAAGGGGAAGAAAAACAGGTGGGACTGGATTGGGGTTATACATAGCGAAACAAATCGTCGAATCCCACCATGGCGAAATAAAGGTTGAAAGCATCGAAAATCAAGGTTCGACATTCTCTATTTATTTGCCTAAGGAGTTGGAATAATGAACAGGATCCTAATTGTGGATGATGAAAAGGAAATGAGGCAGCTGCTGCGCATCTACTTGATGCAGGAAAACTGCTTTATCGAAGAAGCACAAAATGGGAAAGAGGCGTATGAAAAGATTTTATTAAACGATTATGATTTGATGATCCTTGATGTTATGATGCCAGTCATGGATGGTTGGGAAACAATTAAACAAGTCAGGAAGGTTTCAAGCATTCCCATTATTTTATTGACTGCCAAAGCTGCGGTAGAGGATAAAGTGTTGGGTTTGACCGCCGGCGCCGATGATTATCTTGTAAAACCATTTGAGGAAGCTGAATTGATGGCACGAGTAAAGGCTTTACTAAGAAGATCACATAATTCTAGTGAAAATGATGACGTTCTTAAATACAAAGGATTGCTTATTAATCAATCAGCTCGGGTTGTCTTCTACCAAGAACATGCAATGAATTTAACACAGACAGAATTTGATCTTCTGGAGGTGCTTATTAAACATAGAGGGAGTGTGTTTACAAGGGAACAATTGGTTGAACTGATTTGGGGGATTGACTTTCTAGGAGATGATCGCACCATTGATTCTCATATTAAAAATCTCAGGGAAAAATTACATGCTTCGGGGATTGAAAAAACACTTATCAAAACCGTCTGGGGCATTGGATATAAAGTAGAATAAAGGTGAGAAAGATGAAACGGTTATTAGTGGCCATTTTTTTGGGAATATTAATTTTCCTCGGACTTTCATTTCTTCTTTTTGTGATCAGAATGATGTGGTTTCCCCCGAGTATGATGGGAATGATGATGGGGAGGCAAATGATGTTCCATCATATGTATTATTGGTTTAGTCAAACCTTTTGGCTCGCAATTATAATTGCCGGAGTTATAATGCTATTTTGGATCATTCGAGAAAGTATAAAAAAGAAACGACGGTAAAGCTCGGTCTAGGCAAAAAAGAGCAGACAAGGTCTTTCGAAGAGCGCATGAAAGACCTGGCCAGACAAAAAAGCAAACAAGATCGAGCGCATGAATGACCTGGCCGGCAAAAAAAGCAAACAGGGTAATTCATCGAGCGTATGAATGACCTGGCTAGGCAAAAAAGAGTAGACAAGGTAATTCATCGAGCGCATGAATGACCTGGCCAGGCAAAAAAAGCAAATAGGGTAATTCATCGAGCGCATGAATGACCTGGCCAGGCAAAAAAGAGTAGACAGGGTAATTCATCGAGCGCATGAAAGACCTGGCCAGGCAAAAAAGAGCAGACAAGGTCATTCGAAGAGCGCATGAAAGACCTGGCCAGGCAAAAAAGAGCAGACAAGGTAATTCATCGAGCGCATGAAAGACCTGGCCAGGCAAAAAAAGCCAATAGGGTAATTCATCGAGCGCATGAAAGACCTGGCCAGGCAAAAAAAGCAAATAGGGTAATTCATCGAGCGCATGAAAGACCTGGCCAGGCAAAAAAAGCAAATAGGGTAATTCATCGAGCGCATGAAAGACCTGGCCAGGCAAAAAAAGCCAATAGGGTAATTCATCGAGCGCATGAATGACCTGGCTAGGCAAAAAAGAGTAGACAAGGTAATTCATCGAGCGCATGAATGACTTGGCCAGACAAAAAAAAGCAAACAAGGTAATTCATCGAGCGCATGAATGACCTGGCCAGACAAAAAAAAGCAAACAAGATCGAGCGCATGAATGACCTGGCTAGGCAAAAAAAAGCAAACAGGGTAATTCATCGAGCGCATGAATGACCGGTCTAGGCAAAAAAGAGCAGACAAAGTCACTCATCGAGTACATGAATGACCGGTCTTGCTAAATGACTGGATATGAGTAAAAAAGTAATTAAGAGACATTAATAACTCAAAGTCATTCAAAGTAGGTCCATTGCCTAACCCCAATCATTTTATAGTTTTCTTTCAATAGCCTTCTAATCTTCTTATGAGACCCAATCCCCCCGCACCATTCATATACACAATTAGTTGTAATCTTCATATCAGGAAAAAGAAGTTTTAATTCCCCCACACTCCGCAAAATTGCAGTATCTGTATCTTCTCCGCAATCGCATTTCTCGCAGAATACTTTCCTTTCCCCGCGGGAGACAACAAATGAATGGCAAACAGGATGGAGAATTCCCTTTTTTAGCTGTCCAAACGTATAGGGCGGCAATTGTTTGTAGGGAGATATTGTTTTGTGCATGGAGATTAATTGCGCCGCCAGTTTCCTGTGGCGGCTACTAAGTTTTGAGGAGGTCTGGTTTAATGTTTTCATAAAGTGATTGAGCTGAGTCGGGTAAATAATCGGTGCGTTTAGAGGGATCTGGTATAAAGTGAACTCGGGGTTAATGAAGACGACGTAACCTTTAATTGGCATGTGAACCCCAATGCTGCGGAGAAACTGCTGAAGCAGGATCATGCAGCGCTTTAATTGGTACAAAGGATTCAGAATTTCATTCTTGGATACTAACGTTTTAAAACTTTCTGACTCGTAATAAAAATCACCTTTATAGTTTTTTACTTCGAAGGGGTAGATCGTTTCTTGCGAAATAATTAGAGTATCAATTTGAAAAGTCGTGTTGTTAAACTCAAGACATAAGTCCTTTATTACTAGCACATCACAATTGAGTTTGTGCGTTAATTGGTCGAACATTATCTCCCCCTGATACCCTTTTTCAAGGTTTGAATAGTGCTTTCTTGCTTCTACTGATAAGTCCATTCTTGTGTTTAAAGATCGCAAAGCCTGCAATTCAAGTGACAGTGACCGACATTTTAATTCCTCCATAACTCACGTCCTCTTAACTTAATATATACACATATTTATTTTACGATAAAAATAAGAAACATTTTGTTAACATTTTCGAAAGAGTAAAATAATTTCCTTAATCTATTCTGATACCAAAATGGTTTAATGAAAAGGGAGGGTTAAGTCAAGGGATTGCTTTATCCTGAACAGAATTCTTAAAATAATGAACACCCTTTTCATTGATTTCTCTATTGTTTAGCATGCTTCGTTGCCTGCAAAAGCATGCTAAGAATAAAGCATTGCAAAAAGTACGTCGGCTCAAGGTTAAACATGATGAAAATGGGTTAATGATTTCGAAGCAGGAGTAGACCTAGAATCCAGATACTGATTCTTTACCGGAGGAATCCGGTAATTCGGGACTTTTGCTCTCTCCATATTTTCTTCATAGTTTATCTTTATAGTTAAGATGTAAATAAAAATCCAGGGAGGAAAAAGCATATGATGGGGCATGGATTTGTTCATGGGTATGTCGGCTATGGATGCGGTGGTTTGCTGCCAATGCTAATCATTATCTTAGTTGTCGGGTTACTTGTTTATTTAATTGTTAAAAGACCACGAAGACATAAAAACCATCAAGGTTCCCAGGCGCTGGCCATATTAAATGAAAGGCTGGCAAAAGGGGAAATCACAACCGAAGAGTACGAAACGTTAAAGAAAATTATTCTAATGTGATTTTTGAAAAAGCGATGTAAAAATTCCTCAATACTTTTTTCATCATTTTTAATTACACTAAAAGTGAGGTGGAAGAGAAATGATGTTAATAGGTCTAATACTTATTGGATTGGCAATCTATTTACTTTTTAATCAGAAAGGCACAGATGTTGATCCCAAGACAAAGCAAACAATAGATCCACTAGAAACCGTAAAAGTAAGGCTAGCTAGAGGGGAAATAACGATTGAGGATTATGAGATGATCAAAAAAAATTTATATTAGGAGTGGGGAGAAGTGAAAAAGAATTTGATAACAGGTATATTTGCTGTAGGTCTAATCGCAGCAGGGGGAACCGGTTTCGCTTTGGCGAATGCACAGGAAAAAACACAAGATCCGGTTTATCTCATGGAGCAGGGGATGGACAGAGGCCAAATAACACAAATGATGAACACAACAAATATAGGGAATAGGCAGCAGTTTATGCAAAACCAAAATGTCAGCTTTGAAGAAATGCTCCCCTATATGAAGAAGATGCATCCAGACCTAAGCGATGAGCAATTAAAGGCACTTTTTGAACAAATGCATGGACAAAACGGCGCTTGCAGCAATAGCAATGGTCAAGGAATGATGGGAAGTACAAATGAAAATTTCCAATAGAAAGAAAAGCCGGGTCCTTCCGGCTTTTTTTTTACTGTTAAGGAAATTATAAAAGATTACTCTGTTGATAACTTTGAATGAAGTTTAATTCTTTGTCCAGCTCCTAGCGACTAGTGTACTTCGCTCACCTCCCTACGATAAGTAAAGCACGAATGCGCTAACGCTCTTCGTGTTTCCTTTATCTTAGTCGGTGTGCTCCAGTCCATACGTCGCTATACAGGCGCTTGTGCTTTTGTTCCTTTAGTAATCTTACGAATAATAGACCAATTATTTCAAAATATGTGACTTTAATCCTAGTTAAGAATATAAAATCCCAATAAAATAAAAGAAAAATGCGGAAAAAAGGAGGGACTTATGGAACATTCCGGAGAGTCCGAAAGAAGTAATTTGACCCTTCCTAACGATATTGGGGGCAAAAGCACTGACCAGTTGTTGACAGAAAAACTAACTGAATCCCTTTTCCACAGACAATGGATAGGGCATTCTGAAGAAGAAAGTTCTTTGATCTCAAGTAATTATACTATTGATCCCTTAATTTTTGATTTTGATAAAATTAATAAAGCTATAAACAGTGAAGCAATTCTATTAATTACTGACAGTAATGGAGTCATACTCTATCTAAATGATAACTGCTGTAAGAATGTTGGTTATCAGCCTGATGAACTCATCGGAAAACATACAAAGATATTTAAAACAGGAATTCACTCTAATGAGTTTTATCATGAATTATGGGCGTCTCTCTTAGCAGGGGAGATATGGAAGGGAGAAATGACCGCCAAAAGGAAGGATGGTTCAACGGTCTGGAATTTTATTACTATATTTCCTATATTGAATAAAGACAAACAGCCTTACCAATTCTTAACGCTCCGGACAGATATAACTAAACAGAAAATAATGGAGAATCAAGTTGCCCGTAGAGATAAACAGATACAGGCAATTATTCAAAATACTAACGATACTATTGGCAGCATGGATCAAAACGGAAACCTTAGTTTTTTGAATTCAGGTTTTGAAAAGCAATTAGGATACCATCCACAGGAGATTATTGGTAAGAGTATTTTTGACTTTATTGCGGATGAACACTTAATGAAAACTAAAAATACATTAAAAGCTCTTATTACGAGTCCAGGTTTATCAGTTCGAATGGAAATAAAAGTTAAAAATAAAAAGGGTAATTCTATTTGGGTAGAATTTCATGCAACAAATTATTTAAAAGATCCATTGCTAAACGGAATTACTTTTACTTTTCGAGACATCACAAAGCAAAAAAAGATTTCCGAAGAAATGAAACGGATGGCTTATTATGATTTTTTAACAGGAGTACCAAATAGAAGATTTTTTGAAAATCTCCTTAGAAAGGAAATTATTCGCGCAAAAGGAAATAATACCTCATTAGCGTTATTGTTAATAGATATAGATGAGTTTAAATATGTAAATAATTCCTTTGGACATAGTATAGGAGATCAACTGCTTGAAAGTATGTCCTCCAGACTTAAACGTTCATTTGCAAATGAAGGTATCCTTTGCAGACCCGGTGGAGATGAATTTGTTCTTCTGCTGCCGGAGATTAACAACCTCGAAGAAGTTAGCATACAGGCAAACAATCTGATTTCGCTAATTAATGAAGAGCCATTCAACGTTCAAGGTAACAACTTTTTTATTACTGCTAGTGTAGGTATAAGTGTTTATCCATTTTCAGGCGAAACTATGGAGGCGCTATTAAAACATGCAGACATGGCTATGTACCGGGCCAAACATAATGGCAAGAATCAGTTCCAACTCTTTTCTTCTACCATGGATTTACATATCTTTAAACAATTTACATTAAGAAATGATTCAAAACAAGCGTTACTAAATGATGAGTACAGTATTTACTTTCAGCCCCGTTTTGATCCAAAGAATAATGATATTACGGGAGCAGAAGCACTGATTCGTTGGAATCATCCACGATGGGGTTTGGTTTCACCAGATGAATTTATCTCTATGGCAGAAGAATCAGGCTTAATTGTTCCGATCGGTGCATGGATGTTTCAAAAGGTTTGTCAGCAATTGAAAAAATGGCAAATGGAAGGGGTAGCTATTAAAAAAGTATCAATTAATTTATCAGCGTTAGAGCTACTTCAGTCTAATTTTATCGAGATGGTTTCTTCCGTATTAAAGAAGGAAAATCTCGATTCAAAGTGGATTGAGTTTGAAATCACTGAAAGAGTGATCATTGATAAAGAAGAACAAGCATTAAAAGTGTTATCGCAAATAAAGAAGTTAGGAATTTCCCTTGCACTCGATGACTTTGGGACAGGCTATTCGGCTATCAATTATTTGTGGAAATTTCCATGTGATACCATCAAAATTGATAGAAGTCTGATAAAGGAAATGCAGAAAAAAAATGCTAGTTATGAAATTGTTGCAGCCGTCATCGCGCTTTGCAAAAAGTTAAAGAAATCAGTTGTAGCAGAAGGGGTTGAAACAGCAGAACAGATTGAAGTGTTAAAAAAACTAGCTTGTGAAGAAATCCAGGGATATTTATTTAGCAGGCCAATCGAGGAACATAAATTCGTCCAGCTGCTAAAACAAGGGAAATGGGTTCCGGAAAGTAAAATAAATCATCCTTACCTAAATAAAAGAGAATATTTTCGTGTACATCTAGAATATCCTTTAGAAGCTGATATGACAATTGAACGAATTGGAACAAAAACCTTAAATATTGGAAGTACAAAAGTATTAATTGATAATATAGGACCAGGGGGATTATGTTTTCTATCAACTATAAAGTTACCAAAAAAAGAGGATATCATTCTTCGATTTACAACCGAAATTTTCTTAGGCAACTTCCAAATTAATGGCCATATTGTATGGTCAGGTGAAGTAGATGATGATATTCTTCAATATGGTATAAAATTTAACATTGATGAAATACGCAGAGAAGGTTTAATAAAGATTCTGCAGCACTTGCAGGTTAAGCTAAAGGATAAGAGCCTCCTTTCAAATAGTCGTTTTATTTCTGAAGATAAGACTTCCTATATAAAGAGGCAAATAGTTAAAGGAAACTATACTCACACCCACAAATAGTAAAGCTTTCGAACCAAAAAACAAGTCTCCTCGTTAGTTTGAGGTGACTTGTTTCTTTTTGTGGTCAAGCATGAAGTTCTTTTTTGGAAAATAAAGGCTAAAGGTGGTGCCTATGCCTTTTTTGGATTCAACTTCAATTTTCCCGCCAAAAGATTCTGTAATTTTATAGGCTACGGCAATTCCTAATCCTGTTCCATTTTCTTTGCCTGAATGAAGCGGTTTTCCTAAATGAGATAATACTTCAGCTGAAAGTCCCGGCCCATTATCTTCAATTATTATATAAAACTGGTCGATTAATTCATGAAGAAAGACATCTACTCTGCCACCTGGGGGACAGGCCTCAACGCCATTTTTTATAAGGTTTAATAGGGCAAACCTTAAGAGCGAGTAATCCCTAAGCGTTAAATCATTTTCGGCAGTAGATAAAAACTGCAGTTCAACATTATGAATGGCTGAGAAAGGATGAATCATTTGAACAGTCTCTTGAATCATTTGTGTCAACTTGATTGAATCTTGATCATGTTGCTGCGGATCCATAATCGTCACATAATCCCTTAACGAATGCTCTGCCTGATTTAATTCGTTTAGAGCTTGAGTTAGATAGAACGATTGATCAGATGTAAGGCTTGAATCTTCCGTCATCTGCTTTAATGATTCCTTTGAAGATAAAATAGGCGAGAAAATTTGTTGAGAAATATAAACTAATAAATGATTTATGGCATGACTTTTTTCAAATTGAATTACCTTTGTACTCATTTGCTCCATTTCTTTCAGAGAGGTTTGCAGATACAATACCATCCAGAAGGTAATATAATTGAAAATACAAAAAATCACCCAAAGAAAAAGCTCATGTCTTGTATAAACATATTCATCTAGAAATTGTGTTTCGAAAACGAAAAAGAGAATAGACAGGGTTAAGCATAAATAGGAAAAGAAAATTTGCTTGTTTTGCTGCCAATTACTATAGCGTGGAAGGATGATTGTAAAAATTACTAGAGAAAAAAAGGGGATTCCTAGACCTTCTAAATACATGCCTTGACCGCCAAGCAGGAAGCGATAAATCATCATTATTGCAGTTAAAATAAGACCTGTAGAGTACCCACCATAAAAAAAACTAATAATTAAAGGGATAAAGCGAAAATCTAAACGAAAATCCTTATCAAAAGTTAATGGAAACGTCATACAAATGATAATTGAAATGCCGCATAGGATACCTAGAATTTGTTTTTGAATTTTTTTCTGTCCAAATTTTTTTCGAAAGAAAGATTGGTATAAAAGCATGGGGAATAAAATACATACCATTTGTAGAAGCCATATACCCAAATAAGCGGGATTAACAATCATAACAAGCATCCTCCAAAAAATAACGTTCTTATGTATTTTACATCCCCAAGAAGGGAAGTTCCATTTTTAAATTCTAAAATTTCTATTGATCCAGAATTTCACTTTCCGTATTAGCAGATTGGTCAACTATTTCTTTCAGTTCGCCCACATCACCCTTGGCATTGATTATTTCAAAAATTTGATTCAAGCCTTCACTAATATTTTCTTCCTCGTTTTTCATAATAAACCTCCAAAATGTACATACTTTTTTTAGTGATTCAAAATTTATATTCATAAATTTCTCACACAAAAATCCAACTGCGACTCTGTCATCGCCAGTCGGCGAATTTTCTTTATAGTTTTCCTTAAAAGAAATTAAATATGCACTTGTATTAGCATTAATGAATCATCACATTGTGTGAGGCACCACTAATTTTATGGGAAAACAGTTGGTTCTTTATCATGTGATTTGTGTCAATATAGTATCAAAGTAAAAATCTAATTGACAATCATTATCATTTACCATTAAAATATTCTTATAAATGGTATTGATATTCATTATCATTTCACTAGGAATTTGAAAAGGAATGGTCTTATGGGGAAAAGTTTTTTCATTAAACTATCTATTGTTCTATTAACCATGGGATTTATTGTACATAATCCTACATTTGCTGCCGGAAACTCCAAAGACGATATAAGAAAGGCAGAGGAATTTGTCGATAAGGCAATCGAGTATACTTCAAGTGGAAATTTACCAGAAGCACAGAATGCCTATGACCAATTTGACAAAACATGGAGAGAAATTGAAGGAGGAATAAAAAAAGACTCTGCCACGGCTTATCGTGATATCGAATCAAATATGGGAAAGGTTGTTTATGCTTTTACGTTAAAGAAGCCTGATCAAGTATTGCAGGCTTTAAACGAGCTAAAAGCAGTAAACGAAAAAGTAGCAAGTGGTGGATATCCAAAGGAGTCCGTAAGTAAACAAGAAGACATAACGTTAGATGATTTTATCCTTCTTCTTCAACAAACCAAGAAGGAGGTCAAAGATCATGACCAAACGCAAGCGCTTGAAAGTATTCAGAAAGCAAGTAATAGTTGGTTAAGTGTAGAAGGGGTAGTTGTTGCGCAATCTGCATCTGTCTATAGTGATTCTGAACGAGATTTGGCTACAATTCAAGCCATGCTTACTGCAAATCCACCAGATTATAATCAGGCGAATAAGACCATTAATAACATGGTTGGGTATTTAACCCCATTAGCTAGCAAATCTGAATACACTTATTGGGATGCGGCGATGATCCTTTTGCGTGAGGGGTTAGAAGCATTGCTTGTCGTCATTGCTCTTCTTTCCTTTGTGAATAAATCCGAGTCCACAAAGGGAAAGGTTTGGATTTGGTCAGGCGTTTTAGGAGGACTTGGAGTTAGTGTTATTCTTGCTTTGATTGTCAAGTTTGTTATTTCTTCTGGTGCATTTGGCAATAACAATTTCCTTATTGGCGGGTGGACAGGTGTATTTGCAGCCGTAATGTTATTGTATATGAGTTATTGGCTCCATAGCCAATCGAATATCGCAGATTGGAACCGATATATACGGGAGAAAAGCCAAACTGCAATAACTACTGGAAAGCTTATTTCTTTAGGTGTCCTCGCTTTTCTTGCAGTTTTCCGTGAAGGTACAGAAACAGTCTTGTTTTATATAGGAATGGCTAGTCAAATTAAGCTTCAATCGCTGCTGATCGGCTTTGTGATTGGAGCAGTTATACTTGGAGTCTTAGCCTATTTAATGATTTATGTTGGGTTGAAATTGCCGCTTCGGCCGTTCTTTATGGTGTCTAGTGTGATCGTGTTTTACTTGTGTATTAAGTTTACAGGCATGGGCATCCACAGTTTACAATTAGCCGGATTGATTCCAACGACAAATGCGGAAAACGTACCAAGTATTGATTTCTTCGCATTATACCCATCATGGGAGAGTACAATTCCACAACTGTTATTAATTATCGCTGCGGTGATTATTGTTCTAGTGAAAAAGTATAGTAGTAAAAAGATGATAGCAGCAAGGAATAATTAAAAAAATGGAGAAAGAAGGACTTATTTTATGAAGAGATTAACAACAATGCTTTTATCCCTCATGCTTGTGAGTGTATTTGTTTTAGCAGGATGTGGGGCAAATAATAGTAAGGTTTCTGATGGTGTCAACCAGATGCTGGATACAACGAAGCAATTGTCAAAAGCCATTGACAGCGGTGACCAAGCAAAGGTAAAAGAAGTTGGTCCAAAATTAGAAGATCAATGGAAAGTATTTGAAGACGATGTAAAAAAGGAAAATAAAGCTCTCTATGGAAAAATAGAAAAATATTTGGACCCAACGATTGCTGGTTCCCAGGCAGCAACACTTGATAAACAGGCATTAAGTTCTTTGAATAATCAGCTTACGGATGCACTGAAGGAATTAGCTTCGAAAACAAAATAAGAGTTTATACATGAATAAAGGAGCCGCTATGGCTCCTTTTATCATCTAGCCCAAGTATCTGTTGTATAGTGTTTTCGCTTCAGCAATATCCTTTGTACCGTGCACTAACACTCTTCCATCTTTAAAGAACACTAATCGGTGATTGTTTATGCTAAAGGATAAAAGATAAGGGTTTCGCTGTATCGTTCCACCTTGCCCGATTAAAACCTTTTCTAATGCTTCCAAGTCACGCTCGACTTTTGTGGCAGGTCGTATCTGAACAGAGTCTCTCCCGCATAAAACGGCTGTTTTTGTTTGGTTTTCGTAGGATAAAAAAGGATAAGACCGTTCTTTTCCGCATGAGGGACAATGCTCTTTTTTCATTTTCTCTATGGAAATCGCACTATATTGATTTTTCCACAAATCAAACGATACTAACTTGTTTCGAAGTGAATCCAGATCACCAACGAGAATTTTTAGTGCTTCGCTTACTTGATAGGAAACAACCATTTGTACGGCTGGGCTGATGATGCCGGCCGTATCGCAGGTTAATCCTCCTAAAGGAACAGTTTCCATTAAGCAGGAAAGACAGGGTGTTTTTCCGGGAATAATCGTATAAGTAATTCCGTAGCTGCCGACACAAGCGCCATAGATCCAAGGTACTTGGTATTTCTGCGACACATCGTTTATGATCATTCTTGTTTCAAAATTATCGGTTGCATCGAGGATCAGGTCTGCCTGCTGTGCCCAATCTTCCAGTTCTGTAGCTCCTGCATCCGCAATCACAGCCTCAACTGTAACAGATGAATTAATCGCCTCTAAGCGATTTTTAGCCGCAATTGCTTTAGGAATTCGGTTTTTGGCATCATCTTCGGCATATAGCTGCTGGCGCTGCAGATTGGACCATTCTACATAATCACGATCAACGATTGTCAGCTTGCCGATTCCTGAGCGGACAAGTGCTTCGGCATTCCCTGTGCCAAGAGCGCCGGCACCAATGATTAGTACATGCTTTCGGGAGATTTTCTCCTGCCCTGTTTCACCGATTGGGGTAAATAATGTTTGCCGTGAATAGCGCTCGTTCACCCGATACTCATTCCTTCTGTTGGGCTGCTTGCTGTTGCGTATTGCTTTTTAGGAATTCTTCCAGCTTCAAAGCCCAGACGCCCGGCTTCGATGGCCAGTTTCATTGCTTTGGCCATTTTAACAGGATCTTTTGCGGCAGAGACAGCTGTATTCAGTAAGACACCGTCTGCTCCTAATTCCATGGCCATTGCTGCGTCAGCTGGGGAGCCAATTCCGGCATCAACAATAACAGGGACAATTGCTTGTTCAATGATAAAACTTAGGTTTATAGGGTTGATGATACCCTGTCCGGATCCGATTGGTGATGCTCCCGGCATGATGGCATGGCAGCCTAATTCCTGCAATTTTCTTGCTAATACAACATCATCGGAAGTATAAGGGAGAACAATAAACCCTTCCTTAATTAATTCCTCTGTTGCGTTTAAAGTTTCAATCGGGTCTGGAAGCAATGTTTTGTCATCGCCAATGACCTCCACTTTAATCATATCGCAAAGCCCGGTTGCCTTAGCGAGTTTGGCAATCCTGACTGCTTCTTTAGCATTTTTCGCACCGGCTGTATTCGGCAATAATTTATATTTGCTAATGTCCAGCTTTTCTAAAAAATTAGGCTGGCTCGCTTCAAATACATTCATTCTTCGGACTGCAAATGTTAGGATTTCTGCCTCTGCTTCAGCTACTGCCTGCTTTTGAATATCAAAGTTTGGATATTTACCCGTTCCAAGCAATAAACGGGATTGAAATGAATAAGGACCAATTTTTAACATATTAACCGCCTCCAACAAAATGTACAATTTCAATACGATCCCGATCAGATAATCGGGTATTTTGATGTTCGTTTTTTTCTAAAATGTCTCCATTAATCTCAACAACCACTACTTTATCCTGGAGCTTGAAATGGTCCAGCAGATCCGATACATAGACAATTTGCTCAGGTACCTGTAACCGTTCTCCATTCACGATAATTTCCAATTTTCATCCTCCTAAAGCACCACTTTTTGAGCCCGATTCAGGCGGAAAACCGAAAGAAGTGGCTCATCTTTGCAGCTGCCGTCAAGTAATTGAGCTATTAACTTACCGGTAATTGGGCTTAATAGGATTCCATTGCGAAAATGGCCGGCTGCAACAAATAATCCTTTCCAATGCGGATGTTCACCAATATATGGATATCCATCACCTGTTTGCGGTCTTATTCCTGACCAAACCCGCTCCCATGGTGCATCTTTTATCTGAGGAACGATCTTAATCGCTCTATCGACTATTTCAGCAATTCCACCAGCCGTTACTCTATTTTCAATTGGATTTTCAACCACAGTAGCCCCAATATAAATTTCACCATTTCGTTTTGGTACCAAATACCCGCGTTTACCGGAAAATATGGTCCTCCCAATAATCGGCTGTTCAGGTTTAACAGAAAAGCATTCCCCTTTAACAGGGTAAACAGTAATGTCTATGCCGGTTTCACGCATCAACTCAGATGCCCAGGCGCCTGTTGCCACAACGACTTGATCACAAGAGAACACCTCATCTGTTGTTTTTACTCCTGTTACCCGGCCATTTTCACAAATAAACGAAACGACCTCTGTATGCTCACGGATTTCTGTTCCGAAATGTTCAGCTGCTTTAGCAAAGGCAAGCGATAATTTAGCTGGCATCACATTCCCGTCATGAGGAAGGTACATGGCCCCCAGAACAGTTGGAGTAAGAGCCGGTTCCATTTCCAGAACCTGCTTAGAATCCAGCCAATGAATGTCTGGATCCCAATTACGTTGGAACGGAACCTGTTTTTTTAATTCCTCGGCAATGTCTTCGCTTTCAGCGATTTTTAACATTCCTTTTTTAATTAACTCAATATCAATTCCCGTATATTCAAATAGTTCGGCTGCAATCGAAGGAAACATGGCCTGGCTTTTTAACGCTAATTGAAAAAACGGACCATCCTGTTCAATCTCTGCCTGAGCCGCCAACATGCCCGCTGCAGCACTGGAAGCCTGACAAGCCAGGGTGCCTTTTTCAAGCATAAGGACTCTTCTTCCCATTTTGGAAAGTTGGTAGGCAATTGAGGAACCATTTACTCCTCCGCCTACAATAACAACATCATAAGAGTTTCCCACTTTATTCATCTCCATTTTCTAAAGCTTGTTTATAAGCCTTTACTGCAGATAACGGGTCTAGTGCCTCTAAAATCCCCGACATAACGGCAATCCCGCTGGCACCAGCCTGCATTGTCTGAAAGGTATTTTTAGGAGTAATACCGCCAATCGCAATGACGGGTATGTCTAGTAAGCTAGTAATCCTTTTTAATTCATCTAGTCCTCTTGGGGTCAAACCCGGCTTTGACTTAGAAGGAAATATGTGACCATAGATCACATATTCTGCTCTATCCTGTTCAGATTGCTGGCCTTCTTCTAGAGAGTGGATCGAATAGCCCACAGTTAATTGTGGAAAACACTTTTTGACGGTCGTCGTTTCTAAACTGTGATAAGCCAATTGAACACCGGCCACACCTGTAACCAGGGCAACATCAACACGGTCATTAATGATTATTTTTGATAAAGGAATATTTCTTTTTGATAGTAATTGGATGGCTTGATACAATTCCCGTGCCGATTTTTGTTTCTCCCTTAAATGAATTGCCGTAACAAAAGGATGGATATCAGCTAAAATGTCCGCAAGTTGCTCCATTGACATTTTTCCGTTTGAAACTACATGAAGTTCTTTTGAGCTATGCTTGATGAGTTTCACCTCTTTTTGGTTCAACTTATCCGGAAAGGGAGGAAACAAAAAGCCACCTACTCTTGTGTAGAGAAGGTGGCTGGAGATTTAAGGTCAAATAACATTAAAATCTGTCTTCCACTTCCCTACGCTGGTATGATCCAGGTCAGGTTCATAGAGTCCCGAAGTAATACTTCAATCTCAGCCCTTTAAAAAGGCACCCCTAGCGGATAAGCGTATTTAGTTAAATTGATTACAAAGTTAATACTAGCACCTTGCATAAAATTGTCAATAATAATAATGGGGAATTTGAAAAAATCACGTAAGGATCCGATGTAAACAAAGCATTACAGATACGTTAACTGATAGTATCATTTAGATAAAAATATTATCTTTGTTGCATACTAACCTTGAATCCATGAAGGAGGTTTGTATGTTATGAAAAAAATATCAGGATTTCTATTTATCTCCACTCTTTCATTTTTACTATCTAGTGTGAATGCTCAGGCAGAGCAGTCTGTCGCCCCATCAGCTCAACGTCAGGATCCAAATACGATGTCAGTGCTTTGGTTTCAAACATCAGGTGAAGTGAGGGCGTTGTATTACCAAGGATATACGATTGGAAAAATGAGATTGAATCAGATTTTAGCAAAGGATCCAAAAAATAAAGTTTTGCAACCCGCAATCGTCCTCGACATTGATGAAACAATCCTAGATAATAGTCCATGTTTTGCATTAAATGTTCAAACAGGAAAAGCCTTCCCTGAGAATTGGGATGAATGGGTCAATCAAGCAAGTGCAAAGGCGCTTCCAGGTGCAGTTGAATTTTTAAAATATGCTAATTTGAAGGGTGCAGAGATCTATTACATATCGAATCGGAATGAGGGTCAAAAGGCAGCGACAATCCGGAACTTAAAACAAGTTGGAGCACCTATGGCAGATGAAGACCATGTTTTATTACAGCAAAAAGGCGAAAATGGAAAAGAATCACGACGGAAGCTAGTAGCTAGAACGCATGATATCGTTTTATTATTTGGGGATAACCTTGGAGATTTCAATGGTTTTGATGAATTATCTGCATCGGAACGAATCACTAATGCAGAAAGACACAAAAATGAATTTGGTAAGAAGCTAATTGTTTTTCCAAATCCAATGTACGGTGATTGGGAAGCAGCCATTTATAACCATGATTACAGTAAGACAGATTTAGAAAAAGCAAAATTAAGAAATAAAAGCCTGCGGCCATTTCGGCCATAAAGAAAGAACTCGAACTGGTGCAAATATCTGCGGTGGTTTTTTCTAAGCAAGTAAACGCAGCTCCTGTTGTAAAGGGGCCGCTTTTTTCCTCTTTCAACATAATAAATATGATATTTTTTGAGATTTGTTAATACTTTTGTCACAACAATTGTGTATTATGTATTTAAGAGGAAAAAGGGGAATACTTCTACTATTTTAGTTATCTACCACTTAAGGAAAATGAAAACATATCTATTTCCTGTTAAATCTGATAGGATAGAGTTTGTTTTTTAAATAAACCTATTGTGTTTTATCACAGGAGGAACTTCCATGGATCGTTTATTACAATTAAATACGATTTTTATAAGTATTATCATAGAAGCTATCCCTTTTATTGTCATCGGGGCTTTTGTTTCGGCACTAATTGAAGTTTTCGTTTCTGAAAATACACTGCTTCGAATTATGCCTAAAAATCGATTTTTATCTGTTATTACTGCTAGTTTAATAGGTGTATTATTTCCAGGTTGTGAATGTGGGATTGTTCCGATTACGGCTCGTTTAGTGAAAAAGGGGATGCCTTTATCTTCCGCTATTTCTTTCATGCTTTCGGGTCCTATTATCAATCCGATTGTATTATTCGCAACATTTATCGCTTTTGGTGAGAGCTGGACGATGGTTTGGTACCGTGCAGGTTTGGCTATTGGTGTCTCAGTGGCAACGGGGATTGTACTTTCTTTTGTTATTAAAGACAATCAATTAAAAATAAATAATGATGAGCATGTTCACAGCCATTCTCATCAAAATACCAAGCAAAAATTAATTAGTGTTATTACCCATACCATTGACGAATTTTTTAATATGGGTAAGTTTGTGGTGATGGGTTCATTAATTGCTTCTGCTATGCAGGTTTATGTTCCAACAAGGATTCTGACAACACTAGGCGGTACCCATGTAACGGCTGTTTTGGTTATGATGGCTTTGGCTTTTATCTTATCGATTTGTTCGGAAGCTGATGCTTTTGTAGCGTCTTCTTTTCGTAATTTTTCCCCCCAAACTTCAATCGTTTCTTTCTTAGTGTTTGGTGCTATGGTAGATATTAAAAACTTACTAATGATGTTTGGCTCCTTTAAACCAAAATTTGTTGTTCTATTAGTTTCGTTAATTTCATCATTTGTATTCATTGGCTCACTTTTATTGTAAAGGATGTGGGATGATGTACAGAGTCCTTATTTTGATACTTACTACAAACTTGTTTTTTATGCTGCACACCACAGGAAACATTGCAAAATATATAAACGTAAAATACTCATTCCTATCGTACAGTATGATCTACATTTTATTCTTTCTAACAATTGTGGAAGGAATTAAATTATACTTTTCTGGTGAAAAAAAAGAGAAACAACATGATTGTGATTGTAACCACAATCAGGACCATGAGCACGGAAAAAACAAACTATCAACTGGAAAAAAGATAAAGAAATACTTGGCTTACACGGTAGTGTTAATACCTGCTATATCAGGTGTTGTTTTACCCGTTGCTACTCTTGACTCCCAGTTAGTGGATGCGAAGGGGTTTTCATTTCCCACATTAGAAGACGGAAATGATCAGTACGGGACGCACCAAGTTCTAAATCCTGATATGAGTAAATTTATGAACCAAGCTGATTTTCATGATTTAGTCAATAAAGAGTCTAAATCTTATGTTAAAAAAAATATTACTTTAACAGATCAAGACTTTTTAGTAGGGTTAGAAGTTATGTATAATTATTCAGGGGATTTTGCAGGGAAAACTCTTACCATGCAAGGATTTTCTTACAATGGCCCTGGATTACAAGCCAACCAACTATTTTTACTTCGATTTGGGATCATTCACTGTGTTGCAGACTCTGGAGCCTTTGGATTAATGATTCAATTCCCAAATAATATTCATATCCCAAATGATCAGTGGTATCAGGTAACAGGAACAATGGATACAGTCTATTATCCACAGATGAAAACAAAAATTCCTGTATTAAAAGTGACAAGCTACAAAATCATTAGCAAACCGAAAGACCCTTATGTTTACAGAAACAGTTTGTAATAATCACATAGATAATGACCGAGCTCATTGTGGGATAGAAAAGACTGTCTTGAAAATACAAGACAGTCTTTTCTAGTAGGATAAGGTAAAATTAGGTCATTAAGCGGATTTTACATTTTTGAAAATATTAATTGCGAAAAGGATGATAGCAAGAACAACTAAAACACCACCGATTGCTACAAATATGTGTGCCCACGCAACTCCGAATATCAATAAGGCAAGGGCAATCATCATTATAGGGAGTCCAATATTGTGCAGCCAGAAGTGAAGCTTAGCCAATGTCGTTTCTGCAGCACTTGGAAATGCAACATAAATTAAACCAGCAAGCGCCAATGACATCCAGCCCAAAAGATTAATGTGGACATGGACCGAGGTTAATGTGAACTTTTCTGCCATCGACATATACATGCCAATTAATACCCCAATGACGAAATAAACAACCGAAATCTTAATCAACTTAACACCCATCATACTACCTCCTTTTTTTAAAAAAAAATTACTACAGTACTAAATATGTGGATGTCTATAAAAAAAGAACAGCCTTTTAAAGGGACAAGCAGTGATTTATTAAATATAAAAGCTGACTTGATTTGATCAAGTCAGCCTTGTTCTAAAACAATGTTCTTATTCCGACTAAGACAAGTCCAATAAAAAACCCGCAGATCGCTCCATTTACGCGAATCCACTGAAGGTCTTTCCCAATACTTGTTTCAAGCATTTCAATTAGTGTTTTGTCATCCAGTTTGTCAAGATTTTCTTCGACCAATGTTCCGATTTTTGAATGGTTCTTTTCAACTAGCTTATAAGACTGCATTTGCAGCCAATTTTCGATTTGATTCAGTTTGTCTGAATCATTTTTAAGATGACTCAATGAATTAATTAGGAAAGGAAGAATATAATTATCATAAAAACCAGGCAGTAAGACAAAGTCTAAAGCCTTTTGCTTTAAGTTGGTAAGAAATTCAAGTATTTTGTTCTCTGGCTGCCACTCATTTACAAGCTCTGTTATCCACCCATTTAATTCTCCAATGAACTTTTCGTCTGTTTTTAAACTTTGCAGTTTTGTTTGAATGTTCCAAAGTAATGTAAGTCTATTTTGATTGGAAGGTTCACGGAAGCTGCTTACCCCTTTTTGGATAAGCGACTGAATAATATTCCCTAGTTTTTCTTCGTTTACAAGGCTGCTAAATGATTTTAATGCAAACTGCATAATACCATCAGCCTTAATGTTTTCAATGGCATCAACAGCCATTTTACCAAGTCTATTCTTGGTGCTATCTTGATTAGCCCATTGATCAATTTCATCTAAAAGATAGTCTAACGCTTTTTCATCGTATCTTCGCTCTGAAATTTGATCAACAGCCTTTGACAAAACTGATTTTAGATCAAGTGCTTGTAATTGTTTTTTTAATTCTTGTTCAATCAGAGGAACAAGTTGATTTAGATTAATGGATTGAATGGCTCTTTGAATCAATCTAATGCTGGTATTCTTAACTGCTTCTGAGTGTACTTCCTTTTCGATTAGAGGAAGCAACACCTGTGTAAATTGAACAGTACTTATTTTTTCTTTTATGCTTTCCTTTGTCAGCCAATCATTCTCTAACATCGAGGTGATTTTCTTTGTAATTTTGGTCCGATTCTTTGGTAAAAGGGCAGTATGCGGAATTGGAATACCTAAGGGATGCCGAAAGAGAGCGGTCACCGCAAACCAATCGGCTAAACCACCGACTAATCCTGCTTCAAATCCACCTTGCAGAATGATTCCCCAAAGTGAATCCTGAATTGGCATAGTGCCGACAAATCCGAATGCCATGATAGCAAGAGAAATGGTAGCTAAGTACTGCGAATTATTGGAGCGCTTTAACATGTTTGTTCCTCATCCTTTATTATAGTCTATATCTATTATCTCAATTTGGTTAAGAAATGCAATTTTTCTTAAATAGAACAAATAATTATTATAGATAATTTCATAAAAAAGGTCTATATTTTTTGACGTTGGGGTTAATCGGAATTAAGGGTGCAAGTCGTGTCAGTTGAAGGAGAAAAAGGGGGACCGGTCCCTTAAGTAGCGATAGAATTGTGACCGGTAAAAGAGGAGTGTACTATAAAATTTATAGGCTATTTCAAAGTTTGGACACTTATCTTTTAGTAGCCTTTGAACTTGGGTTGACATGTGTCACCATTCCATCTAAATCAGTCAAATAAAATTGAGTTTGCGGCTGAATTTTAAGAAGTTGCTTTTGATTTAATTCGAAATAATTAATTCTTCGCAGCGGGTCAAATGAGAGAATAGGGAACTCATTATATTCCTTCAGATATTGATCAACAGCCTTCTGAACGAGATCCATTTCAAATGCGATGATTTTTTCATTTTCTGTAAATAAATCATATGTTTCTTTTGACATATAATATTTTTCTGACGGCAGACCGCCAAGGATATGAGCAAGTTGATTAAAATCAATCTCATTTTCTTCGTTGACAAGAATTGTCCGATAAACACCTTTTGGCAATCGTTCTGTAAAGGTTCTTATTGCATTTCGAACTTGATCTATTGATATATCGATAATAGGATAGCTTTTTGACTTTGCTGATTTGGAAACTTTTTTCTGCTTAAAATAATGAAGTATCTTCATAAATAAACGGTCAAACCTCCATTCTCATATAAACTAAGCAATCGATCAATGAAGTTGTGCCGGAACATAGAAGTATTATATTATTATAGCATATTTAATTTATTACTTGCAATATTCAGAAAGTTGATAGCGATAAAAAAGGCATCCATCATAAAACTAAAATGGATGCTTTTGGGTATCTTAAATCATCATAGGCTCTTTAAAGGTAATTTGTAATTCATCTGTAGCATTAATAGATAAACAGGTTTCAGTATCGCTAAAAAACCATGCATCCGTTTCTTCGAAATAGAAGGTAACGCCATTGACCTCTTGTTTATATTCTGCATTTGTCGGCGTTTCAGCTGAAAATCCAATGCTGTATCCTTGATGCTTCTGTCCAAAACCAGCGTACTGTGGAAACATTCGAATGCTGAATGGTTTGCTAAACTCAAACTCTTTTGTAAACCATGCAAAAGCTCTTTCATCAATTGAAATTTTCATATTTACACCAACCTTTTCAAATGGTTTATAATGCCAAAAATAGGAACGGAAATTATAATTTCTTAAAAAAAATGCCCCTGTACATACAGTGTAAAGGTTTTCAAATGATTTGCATGTAACAATCTTCACATTAAACCTTGCTTTATGGACTTGTTAAAAAAAGTTCAAATATTTACTAGAACTTTTTCTGTTTTCATAAGTGTTCTTTATTTGTAACATATTAAAGTTATAAACGGTGTTATGATTAAATGAATATGTCTAAAGGAGTTTTGAAAATGGACGCAAAGCTTGAGGAATTATCTGATAACGTTACTGATATAAAAAATTTAATTCATACATTTAACCGTACTCTAGAAAATATTGAACATAGACTTGATCGATTAGAGAAAGTTGATAGCATCGAACACCGTGTCGCTGTTAATCAAATTGATTTATCAGATATAAAAGAAGCACTTGTCAGGATTGAAGGTGTTCAATCTGCAATTGAAAAAGAAGTACAAGGAATAAACCAGCAAGAAAATAAAGAGGAAATCAAATATATCAATCGCCGACTTGATTCACATCTGGTTAAACTAGCAAAAGCAGAAGAAGAAATTATTATGTTAAAAACAAAATAGAAAAGCGGAAGCGCAGCTAGACAGAAGACAAAGTTTAAACTGCTAGTTTTTATCTTTACAGCAAAAGCAAAGACCATTTCCTTAAGGAAGTGGTCTTTGCTTTATCATAACCGAAAAAGCTTTACTAACTGCTGCTAGAATAGGGCTGTTCAGTGGTCACTTAGACGGGCGCTTCTGCTTTTCCCTCTGGCCCCGGGATAGGAACGTTTTGAATGCCTTCCTCACCAGGCTTCATAGCTTTACGAATTTCGATGTACTTAATATGATGTTCATCCATCTCGATGATTTTAAATGTGTAAGAATCATGCGAGATCGTGTTTCCTTCTTTTGCTTCGTAATCTTCAGTCAAGATCCAACCGCCAATTGTATCAATGTCTTCATCATCAATTTCGGTCCCAAGTAAATCATTCACTTCACTAACAAGCACTTTTGAGTCTACGATGTAATGATTTTCTTTTACTTTCTGGATCATTGGAATTTCGTCCATATCGAATTCATCCCGGATTTCTCCGACAATTTCTTCAAGAATGTCTTCTACAGTGACAAGACCTGATGTTCCGCCATATTCGTCCATTAATACGGCCATATGGACTCGATCCTTTTGCATTTTTACAAGTAAATCATGAATCGGTATGGTTTCAATTACTCTAATGATCGGGCGGGTGAACTTTTCTAATGTTTGTGAAGATAACTTCTCATTCCCAATTAGAGCAGTCATGATTTCTTTAATATTGACAAGCCCGATAATATGGTCCTTGTCACCATCAATAATAGGATACCTTGTAAACTTTTCCTCCTGTAACACTTGTAGAAATGTTTCAAGCGTATCATTCTTTGAGAGAGAGATGATTTCTGTTCTCGGTACCATAATTTCTTTGGCAATACGGTTGTCAAATTCAAATATTTTATTCACATACTTAAACTCGGATTGGTTAATTTCGCCACTTTTAAAGCTTTCAGATAGGATAATTCGAAGTTCTTCTTCTGTATGAGCAAGTTCATTTTCGGAAACAGGCTTTAAACCGAAAATACTAGTAGTAATCCGTGCAGACCCGTTCAGAATCCAAATAAACGGATACATGATCTTATAAAAGAGGATGAGCGGCCGGACAACAATCAGGGTGATGCTTTCCGCTTTTTGAATAGCTAATGTCTTAGGAGCTAATTCTCCTATCACCACATGAATAAATGTAATAGCCGCAAAGGCAATTCCAATCGCTAATATATGTGTCATGCTTGCAGGAATATGGATTCCTTCAAAAAGCGGGCGAAGGAGCTGCTCGATTGTTGATTCTCCCAACCACCCTAATCCAAGAGCCGTTATTGTAATTCCCAGCTGACAAGCAGATAGGTACTCATCCAAATTTGATATGACTTTTTTGGCTGATAAAGCTTTTGTGTTTCCTTCTTCGATTAATTGGTCAATTCTTGAACTTCTAATCCTAATAATCGCAAATTCAGATGCGACAAAAAAGGCTGTCAAAGCAATTAAAATGGCTATAATAACCAAGTTAAATATGTCCAAATAAGTCCCTTAGCTCGTGTTTGCACGAGTAAGGAGTCCACCTCCCAGTAAAGCAATAACTAACTCGTTAAATTCAAAAGGGATTTCATTAGTGCTGTGCCTTGTAAAGTAAGAGTGTTTGAACACTTTTCTTTCTGCTGCTCATCCAGTGCTTGAATTAAAGGTAGGAGAACAGATAAATCATTGTATAATTGTTTCATTTGTTGCGTCACTACACTTATTTGTTCTTCCACTTCTGAATCGCGAATTTTTTTTGCTTTTTTCAATTCTAGTTTTCTTTTAATCTCTTCTAATGGGTAATGAAGTCTTTTGCATTCTTCAATAAATTTCAAATCTTTAAGTGAATCATCGGTATATATTCGATAATTCGCTTTCGAACGTTCTGCTTTTAATAATCCTATCGATGTATAATAGTCGATCGTTCTTTTTGAAACCAGTGCCATGTCTGCTAGTTCCCCGATGCGATAAACTGCCCCATTATACCACCTCAACAATATAAAATTAACAATAATTATAAAGAATATAAAGCATACAGTCAAACGTTATAGTTTAGTTATGGGTTATTACCAACATTTTATGGGGAACAATAAGTAATATGCCTAATTTTTCAATAAATAGCGTCCCCTTGGGAGGAGACGCGGTGAAGCAGTTATTTTGGCTAAGGAAACAATTTCAGTTGGCGAAGACGTGCCAGTTTTTTAGTCGGCGTTTTTTACTTCTCTTCCGCTTTTATAATTTTTACTTCAATATACATGATATGGTGTCCTTCGTTTTCTTTAATTTCAAAGGAATACCCTTCTTGTTCAATCGTGTCGCCTTTTTGGATGTCAAATTTCTGTCCTAAAAACCATCCACCGATTGTATCGAGTTCATCCTCCTCAATGGTTGTACCTAAAAGATCATTTACCTCTTCAATGAGTACTTTCCCATCTAGTATGTAATGGCCTTCTCCTTTTTTCTGGATAAGTGGAAGCTCGTCTACATCAAATTCATCACGGATTTCGCCGACAATCTCCTCGAGAATATCTTCAACCGTAACGAGACCAGCAGTACCTCCGTATTCATCAGACAAAACTGCCATATGAGAGCGGCTTTTTTGCAGCTTGACTAATAGCTCCTGAATGGGAATGGTTTCAATCACGTGCATGACGGGTTTTATATAAGGAACCAATGGATTATCTTCCACACACTTTTGTTCAATACAATCCGTTAATACCTCTTTAATATTTACAATCCCTAAAATATTGTCTTTATCACCATCAATCACTGGATATCTAGTGTATCCTTCCTCCTTAATAGTATCGAGAATTTCTTTCATGGTTGAATCTTTTGCAAAGGTAATCATTTCTGTCCGCGGCACCATTATTTCCTTCGCAATTCGATTGTCAAATTCAAAAATTTTATTGACATATCGATATTCTGACTGATTGATCTCCCCGCTTTTATAGCTTTCAGAGAGGATCATTCGGAGTTCTTCCTCCGAAAGAACGACTTCTTGTCCTGAGATCGGATGTAATCCAAACAGTCCCGTTACGAATCTTGCTGATCGATTAAGTATCCAAATAAATGGGTACATAATTCGATGAAATAAGATTAGGGGTGGTGCGAAACTCAAGATGATACTTTCCGATTTTTGAATAGCAAATGTTTTTGGGGCCAATTCTCCAAGGACAACATTAAAAAAAGTAATCAGTAAAAAGGCCAGGATAAAAGAAAGAACTTGCTCAACTGATAATGGCATATCAATTTTCGCAAAAATTGGATCTAATATTTTTCGAATCGTTGGCTCACCAAGCCAGCCAAGAATTAAAGAAGTAATGGTAATCCCTACCTGAGTGGCTGATAAATATCCGTCTAAATTAGATATTACCTTTTTGGCCGATTCCGCTTTCGCATTACCTTCAGAAAGTAATTGATCAATTCTAGTCGTACGAACTTTGATCATGGCAAATTCAGATGTAACGAAAAACGCGGTAAAAGCGATAAGTATTCCGATTATTAGTAAATTCATTAGGACCATTTGACACCTTACAGATGTAAGGCTGTCACCTCCACGTACAGTTTTCTCTATTTTGTATTATGACCTTACTTTCCATTTCCTACTTAACTATGTAATTTTTAAGCTAAGGGAAGAAATGAAAAAAGCCGCCAATTTGGCTAGCAAGTGGTGAATAGTGCTCATTACAAATTAATTTTATCGCTGTTCATTTGAAAAATCAAAAATATCATTGATGTGAAAACCTGAGCCAATCTCGAGCAAGCATGCTGTATATATATAGATCATGGTAATGCCCTAACAAATTTTCTCCCTCTCTAATTTTTCCTTCCTTAACAAAACCTAGTCTTTCAGGAATAGCCCGACTTTTATTATTATTTTCTCCACAGCGGATTTCAACTCGATTTAAACCTAAATCCATAAACGCGTAATTTAGGATCGATTGAACAGTTCTCGTCATAATCCCTCGTCCCTCTGCCTTTTTGGCAAGAAAATAACCAACACTTGTTAGCTTATTGTGCCAATCAATTTGGTGTAAACCAATTGATCCGACGAGTTCTCCTCTATAAATAATCCCAACATTAAATCCATTGTTTTCAGCGAATTGTCGAAGCCAAATGGAAATAATGGAATCGTAGTGAAAGGGAGTTGTCATATTTTCTACCCAAGGAAGCCATTCACGCAAATGTTCACGATTTTCTTCAACTAGCTGATAAAGCTTTGTTGAATCCTGTGGTTGGAATAATTGAAGTTCAATTTCCTGATCTACCTTTAATGTAAACATAGCTTACTCTCCCAAACATGAATTTAACTGCCTAATTTAATCTATGTAGAAACTTGCTAACTTGGAAGATTGGTCAAACAAAAAAAGATAAAACCAAACGTAACTAAAGAGTTCGGTTTTATCTTCCATGTAATTCTTCAAGTTGGGCAGCTACTGGCAGCTTTATGGTGAAAGTTGTCTTTTTGGGGTTAGAATCACAGCTCAGTTCACCTTTATGCTTTTCAATAATTTCTTTACAGACAAATAAACCAAGTCCTGTTCCAAGCTTTTTAGTTGTAAAGAAAGGCTCAAAAATTGTTTTTCGTAATTCTTCAGGAATCATTGGCCCATTATTGGAAATATCTATATATATATATGCTTTATTATCATGATAACTCTTGATTTCAACTAGAGGATTTAAATTTGGTTGGTGTCCAAAAACATCGATTGCGTTAAAAATTATATTAATAAAAACCTGTCTTATTTCATCAGCATATCCATAGAGAGAAGTATCGTCACATAAATCTTTGATGATTTTTACTTTACCATCGAGGATGCTTGGATAAAGAAAGTTTAAAACTTCTTCAATTAACTGATTGAGACTGAAGACTGCTTTTTCCTTTCCAATTAAATCTTTTTTAGACAAGAGCAGGAATTGGGAGATTCGGAAATTTAATTGATCTAATTCGCTGGAAATGATGTCTAAATATTTCATGTCGGGATGGTCAGCTTTAAGTAATTGAATAAAGCCATTTATTGATGTAAGTGGATTGCGGAATTCGTGGATAAAACTAGATGTCATTTGTCCAAGAAGTGTTAATCTATCCTGATGGGTTGAATCAATAAATTGCGTCTTTTCTTTGATGATTTTATTTTGGGCTTCTGCAAAATGTGAAATGGCATAGTACAGGAACTTATCAAAAATGCAGTTGATTTTGTTGATAGCCCCTTGCAAAATGTCCCAATCCAAGCCAACTTTACTTAAGTAACTGAAAAAAATGGTCCTGCCAAGATTAACGTTGTAAACAAATTCCCCCATATTAACGTCCGCTTTTACTCTTTCTTCAGCAATATGAATGGCAAGTTTATGAATCCTTTTCATTAGATCTGTGTTGGATAATGTAAAACAATCAATAACTAAATCAAAAAATTTTTCCCCATTTTTTCTTATTTCTTCTTTATATGGGTCTATTTCAGAGATGATCACTGATTTACCCCATTCTTTTAACAATTCTTCTCTATATTTTTGTAAAAAAAACAATAAATGTGTCTTTGTATCTGCCTGCATTTGTTTTCCTCCTACTAATAATGGCAAACCTTCATGGACAAATTATTCGCTGACAAGCCCACATATCCCTTTTATTATAAGAAAAAATAACACTAATGACATAGGATTATATCTATTTATTGAAAAAATAGGACTAAATTCATACAGAAACAGTGCAAATGAGTGTATTTGCAACAGAATTCCTTATATTTCTACATCAACAAAGAAGCGAATTCAAATTTTTGTCACAATATAGAAGTGACGATAGGTATGATTTAATGGTAAAATAACGATATAAAAGATAATCATTCTCAATTAACAAATTTAAAGGGTGATAGATAGATGATTGCTGGATTAAAAGCAGGAGAAAAAGCAAAAATAATTAATTTGTCCCATGTTAGTCATCTTGTGCAAAGACGCTTACTTGACCTGGGCTTTACAGAGGGCTCCGAAGTTTCTTTAAAATCTGCTATGCCATTTGGCGGTCCAATAATGATTGAGTCGTGCGGACAATGTATCGGAATTCGTCGGAAAGAGGCAAATCAAATTGAAGTGGAGAGGTTATAATGGAGATTGCTCTAATTGGTAACCCCAATACTGGGAAAACTTCATTGTTCAATAATTTAACGGGTTCCTATGAATATGTAGGAAATTGGAGTGGCGTTACTGTCGAGAAAAAGGTTGGAGTAGTTAAAAATAATATTGGAAGATTAATTGACTTGCCAGGTGTTTATACGCTGAATCCGTTGTCAAAGGATGAAGGGGTTGTAACATCTTTCTTTCTGAATGATCCAATCGATCAATTACTTAATATTTTGGACGCTTCGCAGCTGGAGCGTAATTTACATTTAACATTGCAGCTGTTTGAATTCCAAAGACCTGTGCTTATTGGTCTTAATATGGTTGACGTTGCACGCAAACGCGGTATTGATATTGATGTAGACAGACTTTCAAAGACTCTGGGGGTCCCTGTGGTCCCTGTTGTGGCCCGAAGTGGCCAGGGTTGTGACCAGTTAATACAAGTTATTTCCACTAAAAAGGGACAAGCAACTAGCAAAGGTCTTGTCTATTATGGAGCGGAAGTCGAAGAAGCAATTGACCTCCTATCAAGTCAAATCAGCGGAAAAACAAAACATTCATTAAGATGGCTTGCCCTCCAATGGTTTGAAGGAAATAAATATGTTAAAGACTACCTGGTTCAAATCTTAGAAGCTGAAAAACTAGAAGTTATTTTTTCAAATTTGGAAGGAAAGCTAAGTCCGCAGTTGAAAGGCAAAACACTTGCTCATTATATTTACTTAAAAAGAAAGGAAGCGATTGATCAAATCGTTTCTGAAGCTGTCAGTAAAAGTAATGCTAAAATACCTTTAACTGAAAAAATTGACGCGATTGTGACGAACCGATACCTAGGGATGCCCATCTTTTTATTGCTTATGTATTTTATGTTTATGCTAACCTTTGATTGGCTTGGAACACCGCTTTCGGATGTCCTGGATTCATTTTTTACTGGCCCGCTAACAGTTGGCATGGAGAAAGTCTTAAGTATGATTCATGCTTCGACCTTTATCCATGATCTTATTATCAATGGATTAATAGCAGGTGTTGGCGGTGTGCTTGTTTTTGTTCCGCAAATTTTTATTCTATTTTTCTTTATTTCACTATTAGAGGATTCCGGCTATATGGCCCGTGTTGCACTAGTCATGGACCGAGTAATGGAATCAGTTGGACTAAACGGTAAGGCCTTTATACCGATGATTATTGGATTTGGCTGCAACGTTCCTGGAATTATGGCAGCCCGAACAATTGAAACGCCACGGGAAAGGCTCCTAACTGTTCTACTAACACCATTAATGTCCTGTTCTGCACGACTGCCTGTTTATGCACTATTTGTTGGCGGCTTTTTTGCTGGACATAAGGCCATGATTGTTTTGAGTCTTTATGTGTTAGGAATTGTTGTTGCGTTAATTTTAGCAAAGATTTTTTCTTCGACAATATTAAAGTCGGAAACCTCTTTGTTTGTGATTGAACTGCCGCCATATCGGCTGCCGCAGTTCCAATCATTATGGAGAAGTACCTGGGATAAAGGAAAAGGGTTTATTCGAAAAGCGGGTACCTTTATTTTTGCGGGGTCCGTGTTCATCTGGCTTTTGTCCTATGCTGGACCTGGCGGCTTAAAGGTTAACATGGACGATAGCTATCTTGCAGCAGTCGGCAATGTGATTGCTCCACTTTTCACACCGATTGGATTTGGAACATGGCAGGCATCGGCTTCTCTAATAACAGGTTTTTTAGCAAAAGAATCGATTATTTCGACGATGAATATTATTTACTTTGTGCCAAAGGGTGGAAGCTTGCAAGGAATTCTTACGGGCTATTATACACCACTTGCCGCATTTAGCTTTATGGTCTTTATCTTGTTATATATTCCATGCTTAGCAACAACAGCTACAATCTATAAAGAAACAGCTTCAAAAAAATGGACAGCCTTTTCCATCATCTATGCACTTGCCATTGCCTATATTTTATCCATTGTCATTTATCAAGGCGGTAGATTACTTGGATTGGCGTAAAAATAAAAAGAGGTGGGACATATGATTGCCAGCATTGTGATTGGCACAGCTATTTTTGGTTATGCAGGCTGGGCCTTTACACGATTTATCAAAAAGTCGAAAAAAGGAAAATGTGCGGCATGTTCAATTAATGAATCATGTTCAAGCAATTGTGAAGTACCTATAAGTAAGTAATCAAAAACTGCTGTCAGTCCGACAGCAGTTTTTTTGCAGCAGGACACTTTAAAAAATAAATATATTTGTTTAAAATTACACTTAGAGAAACGAAGGGAAGGGCCTTAAGTGAACAGGGAAGAAATTATTATCCAGGTGTCGGATAAACTTCGGCTGATCCGGACAGAAGCCGGCTATACACAGGATAAAATGGCTGAAATAGTTGGTATTTCTAAGAAGACCCTTGTACAAATTGAAAAGGGCCGAGTCCATGCCAACTGGTCGACTGTGGTATCCATTTGTGCTTTGTTTCGGGAAACGGAAACGGTTCTTTTTTTGTTTGGAAGTGAGCCGCTTGAGGTATTGGAAACAGTGGCTCGGGAGGGGATTGATTTTCGCAAAAGAAAAACGTTCAGTCCTAGGGTGTGGTGGAAACAGCTTGCAAAGAAAAATGATTATATCCTGCAGCAAAACATTCTTAGTAAACACTTTCGAATTATAGATGAAAAAAGCTATCGAATCTTTAGCAGTTTTGATGAATCGTATTCGCGGTTGCGCTTCAAGGAATTAACAAGTGCTAAAAATAAAACTAAGAAGAAAAGTGAGAAGTAGGCGAGGATGATTCCGCGCCTTTTTTTCTTTTTGTACAAATGTTTAAAGCTGATTTTACCATTCATACTGTCATTGCCCTGTGCAAGGTTATGGTTGAAAAAGGTGTGGTGACCGTCAAGGGCTCATTTGAATAAAGATCTGGATCAAAACAGGACTCCCAAATCGGAATTAATAGGTTAACCCAACGCGCTCCCTGATAAATTCTCGACTCTCAAGCTGCTTATAAGCAAAATCAGCTGTGTCATAAATAGAAATAGATGATGGGTTTAGCGGGAGATAATTTTTCTCGTATCGATAGACCCCCATTCTTTCACCTGTAGGTAAATACGTCGGGCAGACAATGGTCCAATCTAGTCCGGAATCTTTTAAAGTTATGTAAGCTTTTAAATGTTCTTCAGCATCCTTTGTTGTTTTTCGTTTTGATTCAGCTGCCTGAAACCGATAAATGCGGGGATTCGAACGGGCCTGAAGGATACCGGCAGTGCCAATCGTAATAATCCTCTGAATACCCTGCATTTTCATTTGGTTTACAATGATTGGCGTGGCATTGGAAAGAGTGGTGCTGCCATCGGTATTCAGAGCGCTGATCACCGCATTGGTCCCCTTTAACGCTTCAGCTAAATCTTTTTCATTTAAAGCATTTCCTTCAATAACCTGAAGGTTAGGATGGTCGATCGTTAGTTTATTTCTGTCCCTTACAACGACATGAACGAAATGGTGTTGGGACAAAGCACTTTCCAAGATGACGGAACCTACTCGCCCTGTGGCACCTAAAAGACAAAAATTCATAAAATATTCACTCCATTGTCACAAAACAGAAGCTTTCTCTACTTTAAAAAGGTCTGAATTATGTTAAATTGAAAATAAATTTACATAAATATTCTTAATGGGGTGGGGAAAAATGGATTTCTCGGTTGTTCTAGCCATTGGAAGTGTTATGATTCTTGCTTATTATATCGTATATATGATTGCTAAACCTTAAGTTGCAGACAAATGTCTGCATTTTTTTTGAATTAATGGAGCCCCTTCCAAAACGGAAGGGGCTCAGCCATTTTATTCAATTTAATTTAATAAATTAACGTTGGAATCCGCCAAGTTGTGATTCAGCCATTGAAACAAGGCGTTTTGTAATTTCTCCTCCAACAGAACCATTGGCACGAGATGTAGTATCTGCTCCTAATTGAACTCCAAACTCTGAAGCAATTTCATACTTCATTTGATCAAGTGCTTGTTGTACGCCTGGGACAAGAAGTTGATTAGAGTTGCTATTGTTTGCCATAAATGAATAACACTCCTCTTTATAATTTTGGGGTTAGTATGGAATTGAACCACTTATGGAAAAATAAATCCATTGCCACCACGGCCTAACCCATATTATCAATGTTTAAAAATAACTTTGATAAATCATTAATTATCAGGAGAAACAATCGTTTAATATGGCCATAATTCTTAACTCACTTGATTTTTGGTGCTAAAGCTTAAATTTGCTTTGTACTGTTTATTATGTTTAAAACAAATGGACCTATTCTTTTTTATTATTGGTAATTTATACCGCCAAAAGCCTTTTACATACCGATTAGCTAATAACACAAACTATAAGAAATAGTTAAATGATAAAGGGTGTGAGTATATGCCGATTTGTCCAATATGTAATGGATTACGAACAATCAATATTAGATGTAAACATTGTGGAAATGAAATGCTTGATCGGGGAAAAGTAATGGATTATTACGATGATTATAGTCCTTACATGGATATAGAATTAATGAAAATGGAGGATGGATATCCTGATACCCATGCACAACATAAGTGTCCCCACTTATACAGCTGCCAAAACTGTTTAAATGATGAAATTGTTTTCATAAAAGAATAACCTCCTATCGCAACGAGGTTATTCTATAATGAACGCTTCCGCTTTTCTATTCTTTTGATTCGAAAACAAGGCAAGCTAAAAAAACAGTAAAAGCACTATAAAAATCTTTTAATTGGATTCCAGTTTTCTCCGTAAATTTATCAACGCGGTATTGCAATGTATTCCGATGAACATAAAGTTTTTTTGCTGTTAAGCTCGCATTTAAATTATTTTCAAGAAATGCCTTTATCGTAGAGAACATTTCCGAGTCTTCTTGAAATACGTCAACGAATGCTTTGTTGAGCTTCTGTTTTAGCAATTTGGGCAAATGGTAGGCAACGTAGATTGGAAAAACTCGTTCAAAAGAAAATACCTGTTCTTTTTGAAGCGTATTTTGTGCAAACGTGAAAAATTCCTTTTCCTCTTGGAAAATCTCAGCTAATTGATTTGTAAAAAGGTGCTGCTTTCCATAATAAAATAAAATTTTGATAAAAAAGTCACTTTCTACTGTTTCAATCATTGCGATTAATTCTTTTTCAGACAGGGATGTTGATTTATAATGGTGGCATTCAATGATAATACCTGTGTTTCCATTTTCCCAAATAATAAGAACTTCATCTGAAAAGAAGCCTCTTAATCCGGATTCAATTTCCATTTTTTCTATTTCATTTTTGTTTAAATGAAATTGGACTATCCGTATGTAAAAGCCTGATTTATTGGCAGGCGGTTTTCCATTTAAAAATAAAAAATCATGCCAGAGTATTGCTTGGGGTGACAGGGAATTAGACTCAGACATGAGGGGGATCGGCTCATAAAAATCGTATAGTGTTTTAAGTAAAGTAAATTCCTTTTCACTTAAATCAGTTCGAGGGATACCAATCCATTCATTTTTTGAACGATCAAAGAAAAAATAAAAATGTCCGGATGATAACGATTGGGCTGGTTTGTCTTGAACTAAAACAGCATTTGGAAATAAAGCAAGCAATTTTGTAAACATGAACATATCTCCATATAAGCATAATTCCCTCTATTATAACAATGATTAGAAATAGGGAAAAGTTCCAATCACAAAGTAAGGCTGAAGCATTAAAGGTATTTCTCCTACTGCTTCAGCCTTAAAAAGTGTGGTTCTTAATCCCACTTATTTGGTGGTAATTCTTCATATAAGTCATGGGCTTCCTCAATATTTGCTGAATCATCACGATTATGCACTGAACCTCCGGATAAGCCTTCATTAATCATTCTGTCAATGTCCAAAAAGGCTTTGTCCTTTCCTTCGTATAATGAATCGGGCAAGCCTTTTGTCTCATTGTCCTTTTTCATACAGCCACTCCCTTTTTTTGAAAAGATAAGTTTAAAAGTTTGAACATGGATAACTGTCTAGCTCCAGCGCCCAGCGTCTAGTGGACTTCGCCCACCTTCCCTACGATAAGTCAACATCGAATCGCTTACGCTCTTCGTGTTGTCTAGCTCCAGCGCCTAGGGGGCTCGAGGTCGCTTCGGTCCTGCCGATGAAGTCAAGGAGCAGACTTCACCGTCAGGCCCTCCAGCGCTTGTCTCCCCTGACCAAGGCGCTTCCGCTTTTCTTTTCCTTATCTCAGTCGGTGTGCTCCATTCCATACGCCGCTGAACGGACGCTTTCGCTTTTCTTGTTTATTATTCCGCACTATTTGAATTTTCATGTATGAAAGAAAAGTTGGTAAGTTGAAAAAACAACCGGCACAGCTGTTCAATTTTCTTTCCCTCTATTTCAATTTCGTCAAAGCTCATTGGTTTTGAATTTACTTCATAGAGATAGTAGTCGCCACTCATACTGATCCCAGCATCGATTGAAAACTCTCCGAAAAAACCATAATTTTCTGTTAAAGCTTCACCAATTTGGTTAACAGCAAAGGTAATGAATTGATCAAGTTCATCCGAATGGAACATATCATAAGGGAGGAGCTTTCCCCCATTGGGAACATGGGTAGTAATATTTTGTCCTTGTGCTTGCCTAATCCCCACCCCGGTAACCATATAGCCATCCGCTTTTGCGTGTGCTAAGATCCGAAAATCAAATTTTTTACCCTCATACCTGGCTGAATCTACTTCTTCTTGAACAAGATATTGTTTCTGGATAAGTTCTGTTTCCCAGTCGTTCCAAAAATCCGAAAAGGAAGGATAAATTTTCTTTCTTTTTAGGCCTTCCAAGCTTAGCGTTAGTGAGTCGGTATACGCTAGGCGGAAAATACCTTTTCCTTGAGCCGAATGGGAAGGCTTTAAGTACACACATTTATGTTTTTCTAAAAAAGAAAAGAGGGTCTGTCTATTGGCGGCAAGTTCAGTTTTAGGAAGATAGTTCAGTAAGGTCGCGTGGTTTTGCAAAAGACAATAAAGATCGAATTTATCGATAAAACAGGGGTTGAAAAAAGGAATATTTTTCAATTTTAAAATTGAAAAGAAAGCTTGGCATCGGTCTTCTTGTTCTACTTTTCGAAACGGTATCCGGTTGTAGACCAGATCAGGAAAGGGAGCCTTTATCTTTTTCCAATGATTATGATTCGGTAAAAGAATGTACCCATTAATATAGTCATCCATTACATCTTCAGGCGTGAAGATGTAGCTTAAGCCGCCATGTAAAAGGATCGATTTTTGAATCTTGATAAACAGAGCACTGTTCCCTGTTATGGTCCCATCTGCTTTTCTTGCTGTCATGATTCCAATGACCGGACCCGCATGGCCTTTTTCCAATTGTAAAGAAAAGCTCAAATCATTGTTTAGTAGTGCTTTATAATATGGGAGAGGGAGTTTATCCCCTCCAAAAGTGACAGCGGTCTTAACACTTGTTTGATACCATTTGGAAGCAACCCTGTCATAGAATATTTTCATTTATAAATGTCCTCAGGATACATGATCGACTGTTCTGTCAAAAAAATCGCAAAGGCCATCGATAACTTTCGAGTTAATAGGTCAAAATCCTTTAATTCGGGGTGTTTAAAAATAGATCTGCCCGGTTTAGAGTTTGCCTCAAACAGCCAGACATCACCGTTCCGATCGATACCTAAATCAAACCCAATCTCACCAATAATTCCTTCTATATTTCTTTCTAATGCTTTGCTGAGCTGGAGTGACACGGTGGTAAGCTTTTCTTTATATTGCTGGCTCTCATCTTTTGCAAAAATCTCTTCAAGGGTTTTAATTTCACCTCCGCTGCGGACATGTGTCGTCACACTGCCGGCTCCGGCAATTTTTGCAGCGATTGCGGTTACTTTCCATTCACCGTTATCATCTTTATTGGTATGAACCCTAAAGTCGATAATACGCTGTTCATATCGAAGTAAATGGATCCCTTGTTGAACCAAAACCTTCTCAAGGTTTTGGTGGGCAAAAACTGATTTGAACAGGGTCTCAAGACTTGAGAATTTCCGAAGGCGATTTACTCCTTTATACTCCTGATAACGGCAAAAATAATCATTCTTGTGTTTGTCATAAATAACCTGATGAACACCAAGGCCAAGGCTGCCGTTTATTGGTTTTACAAAGATATGGCCATAATCGGAAAGCATTCTTTCAATCATGGAGAAAGAGGAAAAAGAGTGGGTCTCGGGCAAATACCTCGCCACCGAGGACTCCTGCTGCAATCGTTCATGAATATCCAACTTATTGAAAAAGCCTGGGTTATACCATGGGATTAGATAATCCTTTTGCAACTGTTCTTTAACTGATTTTTGCAAAGGGTTTCTTTCGCTTTTTCGATTTGGAAGACGATCATAAATAACATTTGGAAATGGGACATCAAATGCCCTCCATTCATGTTCATGAAAGAAATATCCTTTTATAAGTCCATGTTCCCAATCAATATGCTGTTCACCAAACACAAAGGAGAGTACACCAACTGTTTTGTTTACTGAAAGAAGCTTTGAGAAAAAGACCGAGCGTTCTCCGATTGGACGATAGGGAAAAGGAGTAAACCCTGCTGTAAAAATCCCAATTAAAGGACCGATATACATAGTTTGATTTTCAAAAAATAAATGTAAGGGAAAGCTGAAATCAGGAAAATGGAGGGCATCGGAAACTTTTTCACTTAAGATAATTCGCGTTTTTTTTTCTGTTAGGGGGATAAACTCCACTTCCATCGATTTAGAGCCAAAAGCAATTCTTTTTAATGAACGCCCTTCAATGAGATGTGACGGGCAAGCTACAACCGCTTGATCATCTTTACTAATTTCAATGAGATAGCGTTTTCGCATAAAAGTTCTTCCTTTCCTTATGATCGGATTTAGTTAGGAGCTTCCCATAAAGAAGAGGGGCCAAGTATAAGCTTTCTTTTAAATCTGGTGTATTGCTTAAGACCACTTTTCTACCAGGCTTTGAATTTGCATCAAGAATCCAAAGGGAACCATTTTTTGCATACCCGATATCAAGTCCGATCTCAAATAGTGGCATAAACATTTTTTCCAATACCTTGGTCAGGTTTGTAATAATGTATTCGAGTTCCTGATAAATATAATCTTTTGTTGCTGGGGGAAATGTGGACACCCACGAGTCAATGTCACTAACTGTACCTCCGGCACTTAAATTGGATAGAAGTCCCCCGGTAATACCTGTACGAATTCCTTTTCCACGTTCCGCCCAATGCCCGTTTTCATCCTTTTGCAGGAGTATTCTGATATCAAAGGGCTGCAATTCATTATTTGATAATTCAAGATAAGGTTGAACTAAATACTTTCGCTGTTGAATGAGCGGCTTTAACCATTGCAGCAATTTTTTTTCATTTGGAAAAATCCGTGAAATAATCTTTTTTTGTTTTTCTGTTTTGACGTGATAATTTTTTGTCTGCTTCTTTACATAATAAATACCATAGCCTTGGGAACCATTAAAGGGTTTTAAAATCAGCTTTTTGTGTTTAAGCAATTCTGTTAAGACTATCTCCTCATCAGAAACAAATTGGGAGTAGGGTAAATAAGGGGATAATATCGAATTTTTTAGCGATTCGTAGAGTTCTAGTTTATTAGGCAATCCATACCCTAAGAAAGTAATATCATTTCTGCTTTTTAGCCAAGATACAATCGGCATGCACTGCTTTGAATGCTCATCATCTCCATAAAAGCAACGGTCGTAGAGGAGTGCGGGGAGCGGACTCTCACTATCTTCCCAAAGCAAGGATAAAGGATTAAACCTTTTTCCTTTCACCATATGTGTGATCGGATCGATGCTTGTTGGGAGAAAACGAAAACATTCCATCTCATAGGTGCCAGCACGCTTTGCCATTTCGGTAAAATAAGTATGTTCACTTTCCAAGTTTAACGACATAATTCCAAATGTGATCATGTCAATATTCCTCCATTTCCAATACCCCATCAAGGGCCAGTTTCGTGCAAAATTGAATAATGGCCTTTGCTGAAGGTCTTATTTTTGTCAGAGTGTCTTCGAAGTTTTTGGAGGGTTTAGAATTCACTTCAATAATCCATGGCTTCCCAGTGTCGTCAACCCCAATGTCAATTCCAAGTTCACCTGTAACCCCGTTTGTATTTCGGCTGATAATATATGCTGCCTCAATGGAAAGTTCCCTCATGACAGAAAGTATTTGCAAGGACGTTTCCTGGTTAAAACAAGTAGTGAGAGCAAGTAAAGGCTTCATGATCTTTCCACCCTTTGCGAGATTGGAGACAAGCTGCTGTTCCGCGGAAATTCGGGCCACTAGGGAGGTAACTTCCCATAAATTATCCTGATTTCTATGAACGAGTACTCTAAAATCCATCGATTTATCCTGATATTTCACAAGAGGTATTCCTTGTTGAATAATATAAATTCTATTATGAAGAAACGGTTTTAATTGATAAAATACTTCTTTTGTTAAATATTTCTTGGTTGGTTGATTTGGAAGGGGATCCTTTGAAGTCTGAAAAATAATGTTTTCACCCTCTTTTACTAACTTAATAATGTTCCGACCTTGACTGCCGTGTACGGGTTTAATAAAAACAGAATCATATTGATCAATTAATTCATGAAGGGCTTCCTGTGATAGGAGGCGGGTTTCTGGGATAGATGGTTGGATGTGGTTTTCAAGCATTAAGTGCTGATACACCTCCCATTTGGATAGAAAGCGGTCATTAAACAAAGGGATACCAAACCGTTCAAGACTGCCGCGAAACTTTTTAAATAATGCAGTCTGTTCACTTTTTCGGGAATGGATGCGATTATAGATAACATCCGGAAAAGGGAGCTTAGCAAAAACCCATTTATCATTTTCAAAATAATATCCATCCACACCTTCGTCTGAAAAATCATGATAGTTAAAAACATAAAAAAATCCGCCAACCTTTGTTGCTGTTTGATGGAGCTCCTTGCAAAATGTATGAATAGAACGAAAATTTGGCTCTTCTGCTTGATTTGATTGAAATTCAGTCACTAATGCGACGATTGGACCTAGATAAAGAATTTGTTTTGATACAATATGCTTTGCTAGGAAGTTAATGTTTATAAAAGGCATTGAAAGCACATGTAAGATCGGTTCTGAAAGGTGAATTTCATCACGCGGGATGTTTCTTGCTTCGACTTTTACCAATTTCATTTTTTTTCCGAAATAGATGTGCAATTCATGATTCTTATTGATACCTAATCGATTGATTAAATTACTAGACAAATAAATTTGCTCATCATGATCGTTTACCGCCTTGATGGGAACGATTTTAATGGGGGCTAAATAAACTGACATAATCACTCCTCATTCGCATGTAAATCTTTTGAAAAATGGGCATATGCTGATATAGTATCGTATGTGATGGGCAGTGTGGATGTGAAAGCTGCAAAGGTTAAAAAATGAAGTTGTGAACCTTCTCGCAATTCCATGCATAGTTTGTTATAGTCTAATGGTATTGTAATTGTAAAGGAGTGGAAATAATGGCAGTAAACTTATATGATGCCGCCCGTGAATTAGAGAAAGTGATTCGTCAAAGCGATGAATATAAACAATTAACACAAGCCTATGCTGAAGTAAATGCCGATGAAGCGGCAAAAAGAATGTTTGATAGTTTTAGGAAAATGCAAATGAACCTACAGCAGAAACAGATGATGGGGCAAGACATTACTCAGGCAGAGGTTGAACAGGCACAAAAAACGGTTGCACTGGTTCAGCAAAATCCGAAAATCTCCCATCTAATGCAAGCGGAACAACGAATGAGTACGGTAATCGGTGAATTAAATCAATTGATCATGAAGCCGCTAGAAGAGCTATACGGAACACCTCAATATTAATGTTTATAGCTTATATGAAGCTTTCGGTGAAAAAGGCCGAGAGCTTTGTTTTTTTTAATAAAAAATTTGGTTAGCCCTGTTATCTGTCCTTATATAATGCCGTGTTCTATAACGACAGGTAAGTTCATAAAAGTGATATAAGGATATTTCACCAAGAACAGGGGGCAACAGGATGATTTATCGCTTACTTGCTTTAAATATTGATGGAACACTACTCCAATCAAATGGCAGGCTCCACAAGTCAACAAAGGATGCGGTTGAATATGTCCAACAAAAGGGTATTGTTGTATCGATCGTAACCTCACGAAGCTTTCCCTCAGCAAAAAAGGTGGCAAGGGCATTAAAAATTAAAACACCGCTCGTTACTCATCAGGGTGCCTATATTGCAAGCTTACAAGATGCACCTATTTATGTAAAAAGATTAACTGAAGAAATCACATATGATGTTGTCTGCTTTTTAGAGGTATTACCGTGTCAAATTAGATTAGTACATGAGCAGTTTTCCCTTGCAAATAAATTAAAACTGAATAACAACCTATTAGTAAGAACCGTCTTTACCTCAGGCGACCCTGTATTATATTCTCAGCAATTTGTAAGTTCCTTGAGCGAACATCTACATGGTCAGCCTATCACTCCACCAAAGATTGAAGTTTACTTTGAAGAGAAAAAGGATCTGCAGGACACCAAATTAGCTCTTAGTAAAATGTTTCCGGAAATAGAAATCATTGAATTGGACCCATTGCGGTTGGATATAGTTCCAAATGGTTGTTCGAAACTCAGTGGATTAGCTTATTTAGGAAGACAACTTGGAATTGGTTTGCATGAAATGGTTGTGATCGGAGATGGACTCGATGATATTCCAATGTTGGAGGCTACCGGACTTGGGGTTGCAATGGGAAATGCCGATTTCCCAGTTAAAAGAGCCGCAGATTGGATCACAAGATCCGAAAATGAACATGGTGTGGCCTACATGGTAAAGGAACATTTCCGAAAACAGCAGCCAATTGAGTTTTTACGAAAAATGAAAATAATTAAGAAGTGAAAACGGTGATATCACGGGCCTCTGCTTGTGATATCTTTTTCTATATAGCAAGCATTGAAAACTTTTCCGTCATTTAGGCTATAGCACTTTTCTTATGTGAAAAATTTTCAATATTTTTCGAAAACTTGTTTTGATTCTGTCAGATTCCATTTATAATGGGGGTATGATAGCTGGAGGAGGGGGTTCGATATTGACTAACTATGTAACTGATAAAGTAAATGTTAAGGTGAGTAACCGCGTTGCAGTAGTTGAATTGAACAGTCCGAAAAATCTTAATGCACTAGACATGGGAATGCTCAAGGGATTAGTTTCCAAGCTAAAAGAAATTAGCGAATCAGATGATATTGATATTGTCGTGTTAAATGGAAATGGAAGGGCTTTCTCAGCAGGCGGGGATATAAAGTGGTTGAGTTCGCCAATAGCAGAAAATGAATTTATTTCGTTTATGGACTGCATTAATGAAGTAATCATTACCCTTTATGGAATGTCAAAATTGACTATAACTACTGTTTCAGGAGCTGCTGCAGGACTTGGTCTGAGTTTGGCGTTAGCGACAGATTATATTATTGCAGACAAAGACAGCAAATTGGCCATGAATTTTATTGGTATCGGTCTAATACCGGATGGCGGGGGTCATTTCTTTTTAGAAAAAAAAATTGGTGAAACGAGGGCTAAACAGCTTATTTGGGAAGGAAAGCAATATAGTGCTGAAGAAGCACTGCAAATTGGTTTCATTCAGGAGGTTGCAGAAGCTGGACTTCAAGCAGCATTGGATGCCCGGATAGAGGATTGGCTGCATCGTCCAATTCAAGCCATGATTCGATCAAAAAAAATTCTTGCTGAAAAGAATCGACCACAGTTATTAAAAGTATTGGAACTTGAGAAATATGGACAACTCAAAATGCGGGAAACATTTGACCATAAGGAAGGAATCCAAGCGTTCCTTGAAAAAAGACCTCCTAGGTTTATAGGAAAATAAGAAAATTCACTAGCTGGTGCTAGAAAGTAAAAAAAGAAGCAACCAGCTTCTTTTTTATGAGTGAAAAAGGACTAGTTTTCCACTAGAGGAAGTACAGCGGTGTGTTTTTTCTGTTAAACTTTTTTCAGTTAACATCTTTGTTCCTAATTCTTTAGCAGTTTCATCATTTTCAGCTTGAAATGCTTCATCGATAATTTTTTCTCCATTTGGTTCAAAAGCAGTTAATTTGTAAGTTTTCATTTGTTACCCTTCTTTTAGTAAGATGATGTTTTATCTATTTTTACATAATTGCTAATATTTTTCAATAATTAGAATTTTTAATTTTTTATATCCGCAAAAAACGAGAGGAGGAATATAAATGGTGACCGTCTTTCCTTAGGCATACTTATCACGAATCGTTCTCCTCACATCGCGCTGATCGAGAAAAACCCCGACCATTGCCTCTTCATTTAAGTATACGGCGAAATTAACCCCATTTTCTTTCACTATAATCGGGAACTGTCCTCTTTCACCATCAACAAATCCATCTTCTTCAATATATTATCCCTCTGCACTAAAGCGCTTCTTCTGGTAAACTGCTTTATAATCAACTAGATTCTTTAGTGAAGCAAGTACATAGTCGTAATACTTATAAATCCCTTTATTAAATGCGTTTTCTTATACCGGGGCATTTTCTATTTTTGCAGCATTAGGCGGAGCTGTAAAAACAACGAGTGTTGACCTCGCTAATCGTAGTTTGCAGAAGACGTGACAACCATTGTATTTTCAAGTCACAGGATGGAGCATGTTGAGGAAATGTGTGAACATCTTTGTATTCTGCAAAAGGGAAAAACAATTGTTCATGGCTCCTTAAAAAAAATAAAACGTGATTTTGGTAAAAAAAATCTCGTCATTCACGCAGATTTTTCGATGGATTCATTAAAAGTCTTCCCCGGTGTAACGCATGCAAAGGAAACAGCCGAAGGGATTCATTTACAAATTACAGGTGGCTGTACTATTATCGTCTGGTTATTTTTCACTAAAACAAAATATGTCAACATTGCAAGGTGGATTCATTAAATCATTTGGCTTTGAACACATTCCTGTAGCAACCATCGTCTATGCGGTTATCTTTTTTATTCTTGGCTATTTCTTATATGCAACGCTTGCCGCATTATTAGGATCGCTTGTCAGCCGAATTGAGGATGTCCAGCAAATGATCACTCCGATGACAATGCTTGTTGTTGCTGGCTTTATAATTGCCATGTTTGGACTGGGAAAACCCGATTCTCCGGTTATCACGGTTACTTCGTACATTCCTTTCTTCACACCGATGATCATGTTCTTGCGGGTAGGAATGTTAACGATCCCAGCCTGGGAGGTTCTTTTAAGAATTTGCTTGCTAATCGCAACGATCCTAATCTTAGCGGTATTTGGCGCACGGGTGTATCGAGGCGGCGTATTAATGTACGGAAAGTCTAGTTCCTACAAAGATATTAAAAAGGCGTTGCAGCTTACAAAAACCAAGTGAAAATGGAATCAAAAAGGGTCTATTTCACGAAGGAAGGATACCATTGTTTTAATGGTAAATCTGTTTTCGGGATTAGACCTATTTATATTTTCAAAATATCAGACGTGCTTCCACTTTTAAAGAACGTGCATTCGCTTTTTTGAAATGTTAAAATAAAGAAAAAGATCTTGAGAGGAATAAGTGAATGAAAAAAGTTACGTTTATACACGCAGCTGATTTGCATTTGGATAGTCCAATGGTTGGTCTAAAGCATTTACCAGAGCCTATTTTTAAAAGAATTAAGGAGAGCACATTTGTTGCACTAAAAAAGCTTACACAATCAGCACTCGAAAAAAAGGTTGATTTCGTTATCCTTGCAGGAGATTTATTTGATGGAGAGGATCGGAGCCTTAGGGCACAGTCCAGGCTTCGAACGGAAATGCTGAGGCTGGAGGCTAAGGGTATTCCCGTCTATGTTGTCCATGGAAATCATGATCATTTAGGAGGCACATGGGTAAATCTTGATATGCCTGCAAACGTTCATGTTTTTTCAAGTGATGTCGAAGTAAAAACACTAACAACAAAAAGCGGCATCGCTGTGAATTTCTATGGCTTTAGTTACTTGCAGCGTCATGTTTATGATCGGAAAATCGATCACTATCTCAGGCAAGAGGGAGCAGACTTTCACATTGGGATTCTTCATGGTAATGAGGGCCAGAACAAAATGCACGGAAATTACGCTCCGTTTTATTTGAAAGAACTACTGGACAAACAATTTAATTATTGGGCATTAGGTCATATACATAAACGAACCATTTTATCGGAACATCCATTGATCGTATATCCAGGCAATATACAGGGGCGGAATAAGAAAGAAACAGGAATGAAAGGTTTTTACCACGTTTCGCTCACAGAGCTTGACGATAAGCTCGAGTTTGTTGAATCCTCTGATGTTATTTGGGATGAGGCCGTAATTGATGCGAAAGGAGCAAAGAGTTTTCAGGATGTACTGCAGTTATGCCATGTGGCAATCAATGAATATCGAAGAAATAACGCTGGTACATTATTAACCCTCCATTTGAATAATATCCATATAGAAGATAGCAGTGAAAGAAGAGTTTTAGACGGGGAACTAGTAGAGCTTCTTCAGGAAGAGGAAAGAGATGAAGAGTCGTTCGTATGGATTGTAGACCTTACTGTGCAGGAAGAGCTTTCTATCGATAAAGACCGTTTAAAGAATGAAAATGGATTTTATCAGGAGCTGTTAGAAACGGCAGAGGGTCTTCATCCAGAACAGGCCTTAGCAGCTTTATATGAGCATTCTTTAGGGAGAAAATATTTATCTCCACTATCAACTGAAGATCAGCAGCAATTACTAGAGAAGGCAGAGAATCTGTTAATCAAGCTTCTCATTCAATCCTAACTACAGAAAGGAGGTTTTATCTTGAAGATCATTAGTATGTATGTGTATGGCTTTGGCCAGTTAGCAGACGTTAAAATCGATAATTTAGCGGATTTTCAAGTTTTCTATGGAGAAAATGAAGCGGGAAAATCAACGATCATGGCGTTTATTCATGCGATTTTGTTTGGATTTCCAACAAAGCAGCAAACAGAATTGCGTTATGAACCAAGGCATAACAGTAAATATGGCGGGAAAATGAAAATTTTCACTGAAGATAAAGGATATACGGTTATTGAAAGAGTAAAAGGAAAAGCTGCTGTGGGAGATGTATCCGTTATTGCTGAAAATGGTGTCATTGGCGGTGAAGACCTCCTTAAAGAACTTTTGTCCAATATCGATAGAGGATTGTTTCAAGCTATTTTTTCATTTAATTTGCACGGATTACAGAACATTCATCAAATGAAAGGAGAAGAGATTGGAAAATTTTTATTTTCGGCAGGGACGTTAGGAACGGACCGCTTAGCATTAGCTGAGAGTGAGCTTCAGAAGGGATTGGATGCACGTTTTAAACCTGGTGGAAAAAAGCCGCTTATCAATGAAAAATTGCAGGAATTACATCACCTAAACAATGAGTGGAAGGTGGCAGCAGCAAAAAATCAGGAATATGAAATGTTGGTTCAAAAGAAAAGCTTGATCCAACAAGAAATGGCTGAGATTCAAGAAACCATCAAGGATTTTCAAAAGAAAGTGGAAAACTTGAATGAGTGGAAAAAAATAGAGGGCTTTGTAAAAGAAGAGAAATGGACGGTAACGGAGCTAGATAAGATCGGCGAAGTAGCTTTTCCAGTCAAGGGAATTGAACGATTTGAAAGCCTTAAGCCGCTTCTCTCTTCATATGAGGCACAAATTTTAAGCTTGAGCGATAGAATGGAACAGCTAAAAAAGGAAACCGAGCTTATACAGCCGAATATGTCAATACTTGAAAGTGAGTCTGAAATTCTGGCAGTTGTAGAACAATATCCACTTTACCAACAATTAAAATTACAAGAAAAACAAACTGAAATAAAGCTTAATCATTTCCAAGAGAGGCTTGCTGGCATAAAAGAAAAGCTTCATTTGCCATTAGTAGCAGAGGAAATCGAATTGATTAATACAAATATTTATATGAAGGACAAGGTTGAGAAGCTTTCAAGGAAAGGGCAGACGCTCAAAGAGATGAAGCAACAGCTTGAAAGCCGGTTTAACGAAGAAAAAAGTGCCCTTGAGGCGATTGAGGAAAATATTGAATCAGAGAAAGCAAAGGTTATTCCTGACTCCGAGAGAAGTCAATTTGAGAAACAAGTAAATGAGAGCCTTGACAGAGATAGGATCGAAATGAAATTGCAGGCGGTCCGGGATAAAATTGAGATCTATAAAATGGCTTCCGAGCAGGAAAAGGTAACAGCAGCAGGTCTTCGTAAACAAAAACAAATTCAGTACTTTCTGCTTGCGGTTCTTTTGTTCGCTATTGCTGTTTATGGCTGGGTAATTAGTCAAGCTCTGCTTTTCCTTTTATGTATAGTTGGTTTTATTATATCGGCAATCTTTTTTGTCGGTAACCTTCGCCAGCCTATTAAGAAGCAGGACGAACATTCCCTGCCCAAGCTTTTGCAGGAAGAACAACAATTATTACAAACTTTCCAAACTAGTGATTTTAGGAAACTGGCTGCTCTTCAAGAAAGGTTAGCAATTGATAATAGCCACCGGGAGCAACTGCAGGTTTTGCGAGTAAAGCTGGAACAGCAGCAGCACCAGTATGAAAAGGTAATTAAAAGATTTGAAGAATGGGAGTTAGAGGATTCCGAATATAAACAGGGAATAAAAGAAATAAGCAAGGAGTTAAAGATTCCTGAATATATGGCCGATGCTTATTTGGCTGAAGCGTTTCAGCTCATTGAACAATTTAAGACAGAAATAAGAGAAAAACAGCAATTGCTAATAAGCATGGCATCGATGAAAAGTAATCAAATGGAAATTATCAGCAGGTTGAATGATCTGGCAAGCAAATTTTTAAAAGACAAGAACGTAGAAATACAGGAATTAACTTATTTATTGAGAAGTAAATTAAAGGAGGAACAAGAGAGAAGCGTCCAATGGAAGGAAAAACAGGCGAAACTGGCTGATTTGGAAGCAGATCTCCACCAATTAAAGCAGGAACACCGCCATATAGAGTCAGACCTTCGCCAGCTTTTACATGAAGCCAAGGTGGAAAACGAAAATGCATTTTACGAGCTGGGTACGAAAGCTGAAAGGAAAGCGAAGCTTCTCGAAAGACTAGAAGACTTAGAGAAACAACTTCATCATTCCTTTTTAAGTAAATTGGAAAGAGAAAGCTACCTGCTAATTCATGATTGTGATGAAATAATCAGTGAGCATAATCACGAGGTAGAAGGCCTTCAATTCCGGCTAACAAAGCTTCAGGAACAGCAGGCTTCAATAAAATATGAGATTCAAAGGATCGAAGAAGGCGGTTTGTATTCCGAATTGCTGCACCAATTCAAACAGAAAAAGTATGAATTGGAAGAGGATGCAAAAGAATGGGCTGTATTGAATTTAGCAAGGAATATTCTCACGCAAACCATTGAAAAGTATAAAAATGTCCATTTACCGAGAATGCTTTCCAAAGCGGAGGAATTCTTGTCCTTTCTTACAGATGGAAATTACCAAAAAATTCTACTCCAGCAATCTGGTCCTGGCTTCCTAATTGTACGAAAAGATCAAATGATATTTGAAGCAAATGAACTAAGCCAAGCAACAACTGAACAAGTTTATGTTGCGATTCGATTAGCCTTGGCAACGACACTATATGAAAAATATCATTTTCCAATTATAATTGATGATAGCTTTGTAAACTTTGATGCAAAGCGGACACAAAAAGTAATTGACCTTCTTCGACATTTAAAACAAAATCAAATTTTATTTTTTACATGTCATCAGCATTTACTGCAGTTTTTTAAAAAAGATGAATTGCTTTACTTAAATAATGGTGTGATCGAGCATTCGATAACATGATCTACCTTGTATTACGGAAGGGAGCGGCAAAAGAGGATGAATAAGGGAGTTCTTCAGTATGATGTTGGGGAGCAGGTAGAATTGTTTCTCTTAATTAAAAGTGCTACTAAGGGAACTGCAAGTAACGGTAAGCCGTTTTTAACGCTTATTTTGCAAGACAAGAGTGGTGATATTGAGGCAAAGCTTTGGGATGCCAGTAATGAAGATGAAAAAAACTATGCGGCTCAAAGCATCGTTAAAGTATTGGGTGATATCCAAAACTATCGGGGAAGAAGTCAACTGAAGATTCGGCAAATACGTCCGTCATCTAAGAGTGATAATGTAAAATTGGCTGATTTTCTTGAGACGGCCCCTCTAAGCCGTGATGAGATGACCGGTAAGCTTACACAATATATATTTGAAATGAAGAACCCAAACATTCAAAGAATTACTCGACATCTAATCAAAAAGTATCAGAGTGCATTTTTAGAGTACCCAGCTGCAACCAAAAATCATCATGAGTTTGTGTCAGGCCTTGCCTTCCATGTAATAAGTATGCTTGATCTGGCAAAGGCCATTGCTTCACTTTACCCTAGTCTTGACAAGGACTTGCTTTATGCAGGTGTTATTTTGCATGATCTAGGGAAAGTGATTGAGCTTTCAGGTCCAATTTCAACCGTTTATACAATCGAAGGGAACTTACTTGGTCATATCACGATTATGGTAAATGAAATCGGTAAAGTTGCTGATGAATTGGATATTTCCGGGGAAGAAGTCATGATCCTCCAACATCTTGTTTTAAGCCATCATGGAAAAGCGGAATGGGGAAGTCCTAAACCCCCACTAATTAAAGAAGCCGAAATGCTCCACTATATTGATAATATTGATGCGAAGATGAATATGCTTGACCGGGCCCTTGAAAGAGTGAAGCCGGGTGAGTTTTCAGAACGCATATTTGCTTTAGATAATCGTTCCTTTTACAAGCCTATTTTCCATAAATAACGGAGCCAGCCCCAACTTGGGGCTATTTTTTTACTTGTTTTTTAGAAAATAAGTAATTTTTCACTAGATTAGGAATATGTTGATAAAAAAGGACAACCCATATAAGCTGAAGGGAGAGGTTAGAATGGTTATTCCAATTTGGATTTATGCAGTTGTAGCGGGGATTATTATAAGTGCTGTAATGGCGCTAAAAACAGGCAGAGAAGAACGTGTTATGGAGCTTGAGAACATTGAAAGAGAAGGAGAAATCTATATGAAGCGGATGGAAGAAGAAAAAGAAATTCGAGAAACACAAAAAGTGACTGGAACCGAATGAAAAGGAGAGACTCATCAACCTGAGTCTCTCCTTTATTTGTGACGCTTATTGTAAACGTGCGTTTTCACTTTTTTTATTGTCCAGCAGGCGCAGCACCAGCACCAGCACCAGCACCAGCACCAGCACCAGCACCAGCACTAGTAGAAGCAGGATTAAGTGCATCTTTTAAGTCTTTGTCATCAACTTTCACGTTTGCTGCTTTAAGTTCCTTTTCCATGGTTTTATTAATGATATCATTCGTCAACTTAGAAGATTTAACAGCGTAAATAATATCTTTTTTCATAGCTGCAAATGATTTCTTCGGCTTCTCGCCAGTTTTTTGGATAATATGATATCCATATTGACTCTTTACTGGAGCGCTAATTTCATTAATTTTAAGGGCAAATGCGGCCTTTTCAAATTCAGGATCCATTTTTCCGGTTCCAAACCAGCCTAGGTCACCGCCATTTTGTGCACTTGCTGTATCTGTTGAGTACTGTTTAGCTAGATCCTCAAATTTGGCGCCAGCATCAAGCTTTTGCTTGACCTCATTTGCCTTAGCTTCATCGGCTACTAGAATATGGCGGGCTCTAATGTCTGGCTTATAGTTATTGTAGTAATCATGTAACTCTTTATCCGTTACCTTGATATCCTTCATTGCAGCCTTTTCTTGAAGCATCCCAATCTTCATTGTTTCTTTGAGATCAGCTTCGCTTTTGTATCCATACTGTGCGAGTGCCATTTGGAAATTTGCTCCAAGATCTTTCTTAAGCTGGGAAACCTTATCGTTTAACTCTTTATCCGTAACAGTATATTTTTTAGAAAGAACCTTTTCATAGAGGAGTTGTTGTAAGGCTTGAGTTCCAATTTTTTCTTTCATCATCGTATAAAGCTCGTCCTTTGTTACATTTCCAGCGCTACTTTTTGCTACATTGTCAGAAGCACCACTGCATGCACCTAACACAAGAACCCCGCTGGTTAAAGTTAGCGCCAACATCCATTTTTTCATTAACATATCTCTCCTAAGTAAATATTCGTGTACAATACAATTTTTACTATAACATAAACCAGAATGACTTCAAAAAATTAAACCAAATTTATAGCGGATTTTTTAAAGAAAACTCATTGTATTAGCCATAAATGGGTACTAGCCTATCCCAATTTACTACGAATTACATATGATAAAAAAAAGGATAAAGGAGGTGGAAATATGTCTGGTGCTTACGGTGGAGGATTTGCCTTGATTGTAGTCCTCTTTATCTTATTGATCATCATTGGAGCTTCTTGGGTTTACTAATGATAAAAAGGAAAAGGCGATGAGCATCGACTCTCCGCTTTTTCCTATACATATTTTAAGTAAATAGGATTTCCATGTAGGAGGAAACAAGTAGTATAGTAACTAGGACATTAATTGTTCTAAATACTTTATTTTGCCGCTCTTCAGGTATGCCCTTTTGGATACAAAGAGCATTGGTCAATTTATTCACATAAAATAGAATAAAAATAGCAATAACAATAAAAACGGAGATCATCAAAGATTCCCTCCCTTGTGAACGAATATTTTATAGAGCACTATTTCTTCCTGAAGGTGAAGAAATAGGGGAGAGTACCTTGTAAACTGCTCAGAAAGACCTCGCCAACTGCTTCATAAATTCTACAATAACAAAAAAAAATAAAAAAAGATAGTCAAAAGGATTTCCGCCTTAGGTTTCGATACCAATTAGTAGAATTATAAGGTGGAAATGTGAGAAAATTGAAGGTAAAGATCATTCTCAGTAAATAGAGCGCTGAAGAAAATGTCTCGATAAGAAAAAATCATTTACCTTGATTAAGTTTTGGTAAATAATGAAAATATGAAACGGCAAAGGTATGAAATGAGGTTGTCATTTATGAATGAACGTGAACTTGTAGAACGAATTCAATTACTTGAATTTCATCAAAAATTATTGTTAAAGTTAATAAACAATCCGAAGCTTGAGTTTAGTAAACTTATTATTGAAAAAGGGATTTCAGAGCAGGAAGTACAAAGCTTCTTTAAGCTTTGTGAAGAAATGTGCAATAAGATGGCTAAACAAAAAGCGGAGGGGTTTGTCTATTTTTATCCGCTTTTCGATGAGTTTTCTACTTCCATGCCACTTACTCTCCAGACAGAAGAAGTAATAGTAGCTTGCCTTCGCCAGAATCTTTTTGAGTCTCTCATGCTGGAATTTAAGAAATACCTTTAATTCCTAAACGAATTCTTGTTCTGACTTCTGGGTTTTTACTAATTTACTATTTTCTTCAGTAAACTCACTGTCAACATTATTGAACGACCTTTCAAAAATCTCCATGAAATCATCTCCGTAAATATTACGGACGATTGCCATCATTTCAATAATATCAGGGAACTTTCCATAAAGTTCTCTTAGCGGCAATGCTCCGGATAACACAGAATTGTTGTCTGGATTAAAGTTTTCCATTAACTGCAGTAAGATCTCTTCTCCTTGTGGAGTGAGTTCGATGTACGTGTTACGCTTATCATTTTCCTTTTTGGAAAACTTAAGTAAGCCTCTCTCTTCTAACTTTTTTGAAAAGTTAAATGCTGTGGATACGTGCATAACCCCGAATTTAGCAACGTCCGAAATGGAAGCACCATGTAGATGGTATGCAATCCAAAGGATATGATGCTCATTAATGTTTAAGTCAAATGGCTTTATCCACTGCTGCCAATCCTTCTCAATTGATTTCCACAAGGCCTTGCTTAATTGAGCAATTCGCTGGCTAAATAGCATCGCTTCTTTCATTGAATACTGTTTTTCCGCCATCCCCGTCTCACCTACTTTTTAATTTCTCTATTAATATTATGCCAATAAAACAAAGATTAATAAAGATGTTAATTTACAAAATTTTAAGAAAATATTTTAGCTTATAAAACATCCATGTATTTTTAAATATCTATTAAATGAGTGGATACATTTAATGTTAAAATAGCTATCACTTTAATAATAAATACTTTTCTCCGATATTTCCACCTTTATTTGAAAGTTTTGTTAACATTCAATATTCAGAAATCAAAACACATCCTATTTGATTGGTTTCTCATACTCTGCGGCTCATAGGAATGCGTACAAATACATATAAATGAACGAGCAGCTTTTTAGTAAGGGAGGGTGTGCTGATGGTACTTGCAGCAATCAGTATGTTTTTCATTAGTGCAGTATTAGTAACGGCAGCACTGTATTTTTTGCTGGCGTTTATAAAGCCAGGTGTATATCCTCCGAAAAAAGTTTTAAAAAGCAGGGCATTAACTTTAGGCTGTGCAGGAGGATTTTCACTGTTTATTGGAGCAATCTTTTTTTATTTTATATAAATTTTACCACCTATGTAAAAAAAAACAAAAAAAGAACCTCAAAAAGGTTCTTTTTCCGCAACGTCTAGCTCCAGCGCCCAGCGACTAGTGGACTTCGCCCACCTCCCCCTACGATAAGTCAACATCGAATCGCTTGTGCTCTTCGTGTATCCTTTATCTCAGTCGATGTGCTCCAGTCCATACATCGCTAAACGGGCGCTTCCGCTTTTGTACCTACTTTTGAGCAAGTGATTGAGAAGTCAATTTTGTTCTTTTCACAACGGATAGGGCGATTGGGTAAAGAATGATCATCGTGATTGTATTCATTACTGCAGCTGGTAAAACGACTGCAGCAAATAATCCAGCAAAAGGACCTGGCAATCCGACAATATAATAAGCAGATGTTAAAAATGCTGCACCAGAAATAATTGTTCCAATCGCTGTTAGTACAGCAACGCTAATAATAGAACCCCGGAATTTTTTTAAAGATACAAACAAACCGAAAAATAACAAGGATGTGACAATCTTATCAATAATGTTTGGAATCAATCCTCCAGGGAAGGTTGTTGTAATACCAGAAATTAAGCCAGTAACAATCCCTAAAATCATAACACTTTTAAAATCTGGAAAAAGAATAATCCCTAAAAACATCATTGCTAACATCATATCTGGTTTCATTCCAAGAAAAATTCCAGGAATTACCGCATGTAACACTGCCCCAATCCCCACCAAAAGTGCAAGAGCAACTAAATTCTTCGTTTTCATTTCTCATCTCTCCTCAGCTAACTAAGCTAATTTGTTTCTCCTGCAGTGCGCTCAATGCCTGCAGCGAAAAACTTGATAATATTATAGCATAGTAAAATAAGAGAATAAAGATAAAAATATTCAGTCTATTTAATCAGAGATTGCCGGGGGTGATTTTAATATTCGTAAACGATAGGCATTCATCGCAGTTTCACCTAAATGATTAAGAAGGTTGTTATTTGCATATGCACCGACAAACGCACCGATTCCAGGAACAAGCTGGAATAATTTAGCCAAATCGATATAATCCCTGTATTCTTGTTGAAACTTGCGCCAATCCATATCTTCTTGGACGTTCTTCTGATTTTCCCAATTTTCAATCATGTATAAGGTATCCTCACGTGTTTGATCACTAGAAAAAGCAAGCTGAAAAACATGAAGAATAAATTGCCTCTCAGTGTATTCCTTTGTATCGAAGCCATAGATGGAGGCAATCTCAAAGAGAAACTTCATTTTAATCGTAAGCAATAAAGGAAAGTCAGCCAGACCAAGGAAAATTCCACCTGCACCTGTTCCAGCACCTTCCACAATTGCTGTTTTTTGATAAACCGATATTTTTTTTCTTGCTAAATCATCTCTTTCAGCTAATGAAAAACCACGGGCCTGATTTCTCGGGGTGGTTACTTGGGAGCCAACTAATGTTGCTTTGACCATTGCTTTAACGCTCTCTGTAACTGCCTGATGAACCTTATCCGGAATCCAATCAGTTATTTTACTCTGTGCTTTTTTGGACATTCGCGCCATCATCCCGGAACGTTTTTTTATTTTATGTTTCCACAAAATAATTTCCTCATAAACCTTTACCTCATAATCATTCATATTTCCCCAACCTTTTACTTGTATTTTTGTTCGTGATACAAATTTAAGAGGTCTATTCTGCTTTAAAGCGCTTTTTACTATAAATAAAAACAAAGTAGTAACTGAACGAACCCCCAACAAGTAGTTCTAATAAAGCACTTGACCATTGACTTTTGATTAGCAGGATTATCGCAAAAATAATCGTTTGGACGATTAAAATAACCATGAGTAAGGAATAGAAGGCAGACTTTTTATCGTTTGCATGTACAGGGTACAAGTCAACCCAAAGCTTATTTTGATGATGGTTCCAAAGTGGCAAAAGTTGAAACCCAGTTAAATATAAAAATAAAACTGCAAGCAATACCTGTCCAAGACCAAAGGATAGGAAATAAATCGCAATCCCGCCAATCACCGTTAATCTAACAAAAAGTCCAAGATAATCACCAGAGCGAAGAAACGTCCTTGTATATAAATAGTGATAGGTCTTCTCCTGAGAAAAGGGTATCGACTGAAGCAGAAAATCCAGCCATTTTCTTCTTTTTACCGTGTCTTTTAATGTCGGTACATCTGTGAAAAGATTAGCCAGCCGATAAAAGGAATTCATTCGTTTTTCTTCCTGGTTGATTAATAAATCCCATTTCAAGTTGCTATTTTTAGTACGTATATAAAAAGATCGAAAATAAAGGACCATTACAAGAGCTATCGCAACTAAAATCAGTGGATTCGCTTGCTTAAACAGTAAAAAGGCAAAGGATGTATTGATAAAGTAACGAACAATCGCATCCCATCTGTAAATAGAGGGCTGGATAAAATACTGTATTCGCCATCCGCTGGCTAAATTCCAAGCTTTAGACACTAACAAAACAATTAGAAATGGAAAAAAGGGGCGGAAGCCACTGCTGCTTACACGAGCAAACATCGGCATGAACACTGCAAGAACAAGTAACAATATGTATCCTTGAAAAATAAAGCTGATGATACCTGAACGATAAAAGTAGCGTTTCATTTTGTTTTCAAGCGGCAGTAAAAATACTTGGTCAGCCTCAAGCAAAAAATTATAAACCGGACTGTACGTAAGAAAAAGACCAATACAAATTGCCATAATAATTTCTGATGGAAAGTGATCTGGCAGCCCTTTTACCCAATTTTGATAATAATACGCTGCGGAACCAAGCAAAAATAGTAAAACAACCATTAAATGACCATTAAAAATATAACGAAGGTATTTTCCTAAATCCTTTGTACGTTGGCCGAAACGCTCTCTCCAAAGTTTATTATCATCAAACATAATTATCTTCCTTTGTCAGTTGAATATATAATTCATCTAATGAGGCAGCGGGCATCGAAAACTGTTCTCTTAACTCACCCAATGTCCCTTTTGAACGAATTTTTCCTTCGTGGAGGATGACGAACCGATCACAATATTTTTCCGCTGTAGCCAGAATATGAGTCGAAATTAAGATGCCTGCCCCAGCGTCTTTCATTTTGTTCATTAAATCGAGCAGCGATTGAATGCCAAGAGGATCAAGTCCAACAAAAGGTTCATCGATGATATAAAGTGACGGCTGAACTAAGAAAGCACACATAATCATTACTTTTTGTTTCATCCCTTTTGAAAAATGAGCGGGAAACCAATTCAAACGTTTTTCCATGCGAAATTCTTTTAGCAAGGATGTAATTCTCCCCCGATATATTGCCTCATCCAACCCGTATGCCATAGCAGTAAGCTTTAAGTGTTCTTCCAAGGTAAGTTCATCATATAAAACAGGTGTTTCCGGTATATAAGTGAGCAATTTTCGATAAGCTTCTTTGTCCTTGTTAAATGAAAGTCCATTAATTTTGATTTCTCCATGATGCGGTTCCATGAGACCAATAATATGTTTGATCGTGGTGCTTTTACCTGCACCATTTAAGCCAATTAATCCGACCATCTCTTTATTGTTGATTTCAAATGAAATATCTTTTAGAACGGGGTTTCTTGTATATCCCCCCGTTAAATTTTCGATTGATAATAAAGACATTTTCAACGTCCTTCCTATACTTTATGCTTTCATTTTAGCAAATCCTTTTTAGGTACAAAAGAAAATGAAATAAATTGAACTTCTTTTGTATATTCTTTTCCTAATCGGACATCATAATATTCGAAGGGGAACAACAAAAGTGATGATTTAGTTCATCCCAAAATTGAAATGAGGTGTCTGTCGCAGACAAGTTCCTTTCAATTCATTAGCTTTTAGAACGTTTCAGATAAGGGGATGGTTGTTTTGGGCAAAGTACCTTGTAACCATTTGATGTTCAAATAGCTTATTTTAGAGAAAACAGCTTAAATGAGGTGTTTATCAAAGACCATCGACCGTTTCATTACTTTATACGTTGAGAAAACATATGAAGAAGAGTAGGGGATGGTAAGCTTGAACAGAGATCACTCTTTATAAAAACACTACCATTAAAATGAGGTGTTTACCAAAGAAAGAGACCTGATTGAACGATAAACTAGAAGCGTTTCCCTTCAAGAAGGCAGGATTCCATGCGGATCCTGCCTTTCTTACATTTATGCCATGTGGTAAAATACATAATAAACATTATTTGGAAAGGTTGTGCAAAATGAGCGATTGCATTTTTTGTAAAATTGTTAGTGGGGAAATTCCTTCTGCCAAGGTATTTGAAAATGAACATGTCGTAGCTTTTTTAGATATCAGTCAAGTAACGAAAGGGCACACCTTAGTTATTCCTAAAGTACATAAAGAAAATTTGTTTGAGCTAACACCTGAAATCGCACGGAACGTTTTTGAGGCTGTCCCGTCCATTGCCAATGCTTTAAAAGCAGAGTATGAACCGGTAGCATTAAATATGGTTAATAATAATGGGGAACAGGCCGGCCAAACCGTTTTCCATTTTCACCTTCATTTAATCCCGCGCTACGGAAAAGGCGATGGCTTTGGTGCAGTTTGGAAAGATAATCAAGGCGATTATTCTTCACAGCAATTACAGGAAATGGCAGAGAGCATTCGAGAGCGTATGTAATTTTAACTTACTAAGACAGATGAAAAAAGTGAAAAAAAGGATGGAGCACTGCTCCATCCTTTCCTCATTCTTCTGGTTATTCGGACAATGTGTATTTTTTAGTATAGGAAGTACTGGCGAATATTTTAGGCTGCGGTTCGACTACTGTTGCTTCCTGTTGATTATTGTGCGCTCCTTTGAAGGAAGTTGAATTTTTCCATTGAGTAAATGCTGTTTCGGTTTCCCACACTGTGATAACGATATAGGTGTTGGATGAAAGCGGCCGCAGGACTCTAATAGCAAGGAAACCCGGCTGATTTTCAACCTGTTTTGACCGGTCTTTGAATCGATATTCAAATATTGGCCGACCTTCATCAGTAACAGGAATATTATTCATTACAACAAAGCCGGTTTCCCCAATCGTTCCTGCGGAATCGAGTATTTCGTATTCACGTGGTTCTTTAAAAATGGTTTCTCCATTTGATTCATGCAGCAATAATGCCCCGTCTTCATTTTCCATCATAGCTATTTTTTCTTGTGGATTCTTTTCTTTCATCGCTTTTAAAAAATCATATGTTCCTGCCGTTATGTAAGCGTACATCATTAAAACCCCTCTAAATTATTTTTAAAGAAAATAAAACTCTTTTCTAATCCTATCTTTTAACCTTCCTTATTTCCTTTATTACTTGTTCTTTTTGGAACATTGCAATGACTGCAATGAAATGCATTACTTTTCTTCAATTTTAACTTTTATTCCTGTAAGGAAGCAAGGGGGCTGTTCTTTTAGCGGACAATCGGAAGGTTTGCATCGATTGCCATGTACATCAAATCCTCAACCAAATCCGATTCTCTTATTCTTTTATGGTGTCCTTTTGCGATCGGTAAAGAAGGTCTTTTTTTATGAAAATTTTTTAGACAGTGTTTAAATTTATTTGGATAGGTAACTTTATTAAAGTGTGTTTATTTTGATTTTCCAGAAATTACCTTGGATAAAGGAGGCTTTACGATGCAATTATTACCTCGTGAAATTGACAAGCTCATGATTGTGGTGGCTGCGGATCTTGCTAAAAGAAGGAAAGACAGGGGATTGAAATTGAATTATCCCGAAGCAGTAGCATATATCACATATGAGGTGTTAGAAGGGGCCCGGGACGGAAAAACCGTGGCAGAATTGATGGAATATGGGGCAACAATTTTGACAAGAGAAGATGTTATGGAAGGTATACCGGATATTATTGATGATATCCAAGTAGAGGCAACATTTCCGGATGGAACAAAATTAGTAACTGTACATGATCCTATTCGATAAGGCAACAGGAGGGAAACAAAAATGGAGACAGGAATGGAGCCAGGACAATTATTTTTAAAAGAAGAACCAATTATCATTAATGAAGGCAGATCAACCTTAAAACTTCATGTAACAAATACCGGGGATCGGCCGGTCCAAGTTGGTTCTCACTTTCACTTTTTTGAAGTAAACGAAGCCTTACAATTTAATCGTCAAGAAGCTTTTGGAAAACGTTTAAATATCCCTGCCGGTTCCGCTGTTCGATTTGAACCGGGTGATGAAAAAGAGGTGGAATTAGTTAACTATGCCGGGGAACAAAAGGTGTACGGCTTTAATAATAAAACAGATGGATCCGTGAAAGGAGGGCGTCAACAATGAGTTATAAAATGACCAGGAAGCAATACGCTGAAATGTATGGACCTACTGTAGGTGATTCCATTCGCTTAGCGGATACCGATTTATTTATTCAAATTGAAAAGGATTATACGACTTATGGTGATGAAGTTGTCTTCGGAGGCGGTAAAGTTATACGTGATGGAATGGGACAGCATCCTCTAGTGACCAGAGCGGATGGGATTCCAGACGTTGTCATTACAAATGCAGTCATTCTAGACTATACAGGAATTTATAAAGCTGATATCGGGATCCGCGATGGAAAAATTTCCGGAATCGGAAAAAGCGGCAATCCTTTGGTCATGGATGGGGTAGACATTATCATTGGGGCTTCAACTGAAATCATTGCCGGTGAAGGAATGATTGTCACGGCTGGCGGTCTCGATACCCATGTTCATTTCATAAATCCTGAGCAGGTTGATACAGCTCTTTCTGCCGGTCTCACCACTGTCATAGGCGGAGGCACTGGGCCTACTGCAGGATCAAGAGCAACAACCGTTGCTCCGGGTGAATGGAATATTCATCGAATGCTTGAGGCGGCAGAGGGACTGCCGATCAATGTCGGGTTCACAGGAAAAGGACAGGCAGCGGCTGAAGAGCCTTTAGCAGAACAAATACGCGCGGGAGCAATCGGATTAAAGGTTCATGAAGATTGGGGCGCAACGGCTTCTGCCATTGACCATGCCCTTCGAGTAGCAGATCAGTTTGATGTACAAGTAGCACTTCATGCAGACACCCTAAATGAAGGCGGGTTTGTTGAAAATACGATGGCAGCTATTAAGGATCGGGTCATTCATATGTACCATACAGAAGGTGCAGGCGGAGGACATGCCCCGGATTTAATCAAATCCGCGAGCTATATGAATGTTCTCCCTTCATCAACCAATCCAACTCTGCCATATACAGTTAATACAGTAGACGAACATTTAGATATGCTGATGGTCTGTCATCATTTAAACCCTTCAGTACCGGAAGATATTGCTTTCGCTGATTCCCGGATTCGAAAAGAAACGATTGCTGCTGAAGATATCCTTCAGGATATGGGGGTTTTCAGTATGACAAGTTCAGATGCTCAGGCCATGGGACGAATTGGAGAGGTTATCATTCGATCATGGCAAGTAGCAGACAAAATGAAAAAGCAAAGAGGATCCATGCAAGGAGACAGCAAACTTTCCGATAATAATCGAGTGAAGCGATATGTAGCTAAATATACAATAAACCCTGCGATTACCCATGGGGTGTCTGATTATGTGGGCTCCGTGGAGGTAGGAAAAGTTGCTGACCTTGTTATCTGGAATCCTGCATTTTTTGGTGTGAAGCCGGAATTGGTGTTAAAGAGTGGATTCATTGTATGTGGCATGATGGGTGATGCGAATGCATCCATTCCAACACCGCAGCCGGTTGTGTGCCGTCCAATGTATGCCGCTTATGGAAAGGCTTTGTCAAAGAGCTCGATTACCTTTCTTTCCCAGGCAGCTGTGGAAAATAAGGTACACGAAAAACTGGGATTGGAGAAGATGATTCTTCCTGTACATGGAATCCGGAAATTAACGAAGAAAGACATGAAGCTAAACTCAGAAACGCCTGAGCTTACCGTCGATCCGCAAACCTATGAGGTAAGAGTAAATGGTGAACTCATCACCTGTGATCCGGTGGACAAGGTACCAATGGGACAGCGCTATTTTCTATTTTGAGGTGGGAACAGTGATCATTGAAAGAATTGAAGCAAATATTGAGAGTATGGAAAAAGAAGAAATCATTAACCGTCATATTGAAAAGGTTTACCTTGAGAGTGCTCACTTGGTGAAACGGATTCAACGGGTGAAAACAGACCACGGCCGGGAAATTGGCATTCGCTTGAAAGAGTCGCGAGCCTTGGCTGCAGGTGATGTTTTGTATATGGATGATCGAAATATGATTGTCATTGATGTGATGGCGGATGATTTATTGGTGATTAGACCGCGGAGTCTAAACGAAATGGGAAATATCGCCCATCAGCTGGGCAATCGTCATCTTCCGGCCCAATTTGAGAATGATGAAATGATGGTTCAATATGATTATCTTGTGGAGGAGTTAGTAAGGGAGATGGACATTCCTTTTACCCGTGAAGAACGCAAGGTAAAGCAGGCATTTCGTCATATAGGTCATAGCCATGAATAAAATCCTTTCCTTATTTCAGTTATGTGATTCGAATTTTCCAACAGGGGCTTTTAGCCATTCCTTTGGTCTTGAGAGTTATATACAAGAAAATATTGTTCATAATCCGGATACATTTAAAGAGTGGCTCCATGTTTATTTAAATGAACAGCTCATCTATTCAGATGGGCTTGCTTGTCATCTCATTTATCAAGCATTGGAAAAAGAAGATTACCTAAAAGTATGGAAGCTGGACCGAATATTGAATGTCCAAAATCTGCCACGGGAAACAAGAGAAGGCACCCAAAGAATGGGGGAGAGAATGTTAAGTCTTGTTGAAAATTTATATGATGTTCCTATTCTCTCCATTTACAGAAAGAGGATTAAGGCAAAGCAATCTTTTGGGCACCCCGCAATCGTTTTTACCATGATTGCACATAATCTTGAAGCATCGAAAACCGAAGCGATTTTATTTTATTTGTACTCTGTTGTTTCAAATCTTGTGCAAAATGCTGTAAGGGCCATCCCATTAGGACAGACAGCTGGCCAGAAAATTATTCATGACTTCCAAAGTGAATTAGTGTTGTCCGCAGAGAAAATTCAACTACTTGATGAAGAGGATTTCGGCATTGTTTCTCCTGGATTAGAGCTATCACAAATGATGCATGAACGGGTTACTATACGAATCTTTATGTCTTAAATAATTGAAAGGGAGTGTTTTTTATGGGCGTTATTAAAATTGGTGTTGGAGGACCTGTAGGGGCAGGTAAAACGATGCTGGTGGAAAAATTAACCAGACATCTGAATGACGAATTAAGTATGGCGGTTGTCACAAATGATATTTATACAAAAGAGGATGCTAAATTCCTTATGCAAAATGGTGTATTGCCGGCAGACCGAATCATTGGTGTTGAAACTGGTGGTTGTCCGCATACGGCAATACGCGAAGATGCTTCCATGAATTTCGCCGCAATTGATGAGCTAAAGGAAAAGCACCCGGACGTTCAATTAATTTTTATCGAAAGCGGCGGGGATAATCTTGCAGCTACATTTAGTCCGGAATTAGTTGATTTCTCGATCTATATAGTCGATGTAGCCCAAGGGGAAAAAATTCCCCGAAAGGGCGGACAAGGTATGATTAAATCTGACTTGTTTATTATTAATAAAACTGATTTAGCCCCATTTGTTGGTGCATCCCTTGATGTGATGGAATCAGATACAAAAGTTTTCCGCGGAGATAAACCTTTTGTGTTTACCAACCTTAAAGAAAACGATGGGCTAGGGGATGTCGTTGATTGGCTGAAACAAAATGCTTTTTTAGAAGGATTAGCTTAAAATGGCGGGGTGGACTGGTGAATTAAGACTGTCGGCCGAAGAACGCAAAGGGAAAACGGTCGCGAAAAACGTTTACTTCCAGGGTGCTTTTAAGGTCATGAGGCCGGTTTATCATGATCATACTGGTCAAGCATGCTATTATCTATTGAACCCCGGTGGAGGCTATTTAGATGGCGACCGTTATAAACTGCAAATCTCTTTGGAAAAACAGGCCAAACTTACGTTAACCACGCAATCAGCGACGAAGGTCTATAGAACTCCAAATAATCACGTATATCAGGAAACGGAGATCATTCTTAAAGAGGGCAGCTTTCTTGAATATTTACCCGATCCGCTTATTGCTTACCGAGACGCTAGATATAAACAAAAAAATGTTATCCGAATGGAAAAAAACGCGACGTTTATTTATACCGATATTATTACACCAGGCTGGTCACCAGATGGAGTTCGTTTTAGTTATGAAAGTGTGCAATTGCTGAATGAGGTCTATATTGATAATGAACTGGCAGCCTATGACCATATTAAATTGAAACCTGGTGTTCAAAATATAGGGGGACTAGGGTTAATGGAGGGATTTTCCCATTTAGGCTCGATGATTGTCGTAGGGGAACAAACGAGCAGTGCTCTTCTTGACCGGTTAATTCAGGAAATAAATGATAATTCAGCCTCGTTTAAGGCTGGTATTTCGCTTTTAGCAAAACCAGGGTTTACAATCCGTGTATTAGCAAATTCCACTCAAGTAATAGAGAGAATATTTGCGGAGTGTCTACATACAATTAGGAAAGAATGGTTTAGTACCAGCCTTTGCTTTTTAAGAAAATATTAAAAGTTATAATACCTGGTAATCTATACGGTTACTGGGTTTTTCTAAATGAGAAAAGGGATAATAGGGGAGGAATTTTAATGGAAATTACCTTGTTTTCAGTTATGACCTTGGGATTTTTATTAGGAATTAGGCATGCTATGGAACCGGATCATGTGATTGCTGTTTCCACCATTGCAAGCCAAAGCAAAAAATTATCGCACGCATCACTTGCCGGAATTTATTGGGGAATTGGGCACACAGCTACTCTTTTTATTATTGGCATTATTTTAATTATGATGAAAAATGATATATCGGCAAAGTGGTCACTGTCATTAGAATTTTTAGTAGGGATCATGCTCGTTTATCTTGGGACCACCAGTATTTTATCCTTTAAGAAGGATCGAAAGCACTCACATCATATTCACCTTGACCATTCAGAAGAATCCGGCCTCTCTACAATTCAAGTAAATAAAAATGTACCGTATTTAAAATCTTTAATTATTGGGCTTATACATGGACTCGCAGGAAGTGCGGCGATGGTTTTGCTTACGATGAGTACGGTGAATTCCGTTTGGCAGGGCGGTTTATATATTTTAGTCTTTGGTGCTGGCACCATAACTGGCATGTTGCTGTTTACAACGATTATTGGAATTCCATTTGTTTTAAGCATGAAACAAATGGTAACAAGCAGGGTGCTAATCATGACTACCGGTTGCATAAGCATTCTTTTTGGAATTTACTATATGTATAATTTGGGTTTTAACGAAGGTTTGTTTAAGCAATGGATTTAGCTCTAATGGCTGTTACAAAAAAGTTTTAAATATTAACGAAAAAGCAACATCCCGTACACGTCCGGGATGTTGCTTTTCGTTTTATCAAATAGATGTGAGAACCTTTCTTGCACCTAGAAACAGCCATGAACATAAAACAAAAGGCATTGTTAGCGCGGGAAGGCCATAGGGCAATAGCCATGTATCAACACTAGCCGTAATGGGAACCGTCAAACAAGCAGCAATAATCCCTGTCAGCAGTGAGAAACGCTGGTTTTCCTTAAAGACAATCGATACAGCGATAATGGTTAAAATGGCATTGTAACCATAAAGTCCATTAAAAATTAAACTATGTTCACCCCCAAGAAGATAGGATGTTAATAAAGCGGCAGCATTACCGATGATGGCATAAAGACCAAATTTCCACCCTGCCCAAAAGATCGCGACAAAAAGTAAAATACCAGATAAGTTATAATCAAGAAAAAAGACTTGCCCGATTCCATTTACACTTCCATCAAGCCAATTTGTTTCACCCTCAATATTCAGTGTCCAATTGGATAAAGACTGTGGTACAAGATTAGGGCTTAACCGAAATGTAACCAACCGATAAGAGGTCAGCAGTAAAAACCATGTAAGGGTAATGAATGGAAACGTAAGGACGGGCAGTCCAGTATTTTTCATAACATGGATTAACGTTGCTGAAAATACCGCTGCAATGGCAGCACCAGTTAAAGCAATTGCCCAGCGGTCATCACCGCTTAAAAACAATGAAAGCGCCATCCCTGTTAGTACAGAGTTGTATCCATATAATCCTTGATTAACACTATCTATATCTGCTCCACCTATTTTAGCAATTAGGGTTCCGATGATGGCCGATAAAAGGGTAATGATGCCTAAAGCTAAAGATGAAATCATAATAGCGACAAGAATAATGAAGCCTGTTATTGCATTTTCAATCAGTATTACTTGTGAAATACCTTTTAGAGAGGATATCATCAACGATATTAGAGTGGTTCTATTTACGAAATCTGGCGTTAGTTTTTGTATAGTAATCATCCCCATTTAAAAAGTTTTTATCTTTTATTTAGCGGGCGGAAGGTATATTTACTTGAGTAATTTACCCGCATGGGGAAATCTGATACATACTTAATTTACTCTGCTTTTCTTACCTTTTAATTTAAACAAATTTGTAAACTTAAAAACGACTTTTTTTTGACAGTTAAGCACGGTATCTACCCAAGATTTTAATAAATCGATATAGTGAAGACATTGTATATTGTTAAGATATTTTTTTTTATAAAAATAAATCCTTGTAACTTCTTTTGAGAAGCTGTGGAATCCCTTTTGAAATCTAGTTTTACTTTATCATCAGATATATTACAATGTTAAGCAGACATGTCTCGAAAGGTGGATATTTTAAATGGTAAGACCGATTAACGATACGTTTTTAAAAGCAGCTCGAGGAGAAAAGACAGATTATGTACCTGTTTGGTATATGAGGCAGGCAGGGCGATCCCAGCCGGAATATCGAGTAATTAAAGAAAAATATTCTCTGTTTGAAATTACCCATCAACCAGAGCTATGTGCATATGTTACCAGACTTCCGGTTGAAAATTATGATGTCGATGCCGCGATCCTGTATAAAGATATTATGACACCGCTTCCGGCAATTGGAGTAGAGGTTGAGATAAAAAGTGGGGTAGGGCCTGTCATCGCAAATCCAATCAAGTCCTTAGCCGATGTTGAAAAACTAGGCGGAATTTCCCCTGAGGAAGATATCCCGTATGTACTTGAAACGATTAAGCTTTTGACTGAAGAACAATTGTCTGTCCCGTTAATTGGTTTTTCAGGTGCACCGTTTACACTCGCCAGTTATATGATCGAGGGCGGTCCATCACGGAACTACAATAAAACAAAGGCGTTCATGTATACGGAACCTAAAGCATGGTTTGCCTTAATGGATAAGCTCGCTGAGATGATTATTATATATGTAAAAGCGCAGATTAAAGCTGGGGCAAAAGCTATTCAAATTTTTGACTCATGGGTCGGCGCATTGAATGTAGAAGACTATCGATACTTTATCAAACCGGTAATGGCTAAAATCTTTTCTGCGCTTAGAGAAGAAAACGTCCCCCTTATCATGTTTGGCGTTGGTGCTAGCCATCTAGCTTTAGAATGGAATGATCTGCCGCTAGATGTGGTTGGTTTAGATTGGCGCATGCCAATTCAGCAGGCAAGGGAATTAGGAATTCAAAAAACCTTGCAGGGAAACCTCGATCCGGCCATTCTTTTAGCACCTTGGGAAGTTATTGAGGAGAAAGCAAAAGCAATTTTGGATCAGGGAATGGCGCAAAACGGTTATATTTTCAACTTAGGTCATGGGGTTTTTCCTCAGGCTGATCCAGATATCTTAAAGAGATTAACAGCTTTTATCCATGACTATTCTGCTGCGAAGTAAAACTGAACCCAATTAGTATTTTTTATTTTAATAGTGCTAAAGTTGGCAAACCATCGGATTTTTTGGCACAATATAGGAAGAATGTCTGCGAGAGGGGATAAATGCGAAACACCCCTCTTTTTCACAAGTGCCCATTCTTAAAGACGGCTGAAAGAGAAGGTCATTTTTAAGTGTACCCACTTGGACTAGAAACGAGGTGCTGACAAATTGACAAAAAAGAAAATGGGTTTGCTTGTTATGGCATATGGAACCCCATATAAATTAGAAGATCTTGAACGTTACTATACACACATTCGCCACGGCCGCAAGCCATCAGCTGATATGATTGAGGACTTGAGAAATCGTTATGAGGCGATTGGCGGAATTTCCCCACTTTCCAAAATTACAATGGAACAAGCGGAAAAACTAGAAAGACAACTCAATCAACTACAAACTGAAATTGATTTTAAAATGTATCTTGGACTAAAGCACATTGATCCGTTTATTGAAGAGGCTGTTAAGCAAATGAATCAGGATGGGATCGAAGAGGCTGTTAGTATCGTACTTGCTCCGCACTTCTCCAGCTTTAGTGTAAAGTCGTATAATGACAGGGCAAAAGAAGAAGCAGAGAAACTGGGAGGGCCAAGATTTTTCTCGGTCGAAAGCTGGTACGATGAACCTAAATTTGTTGATTTTTGGGCTGAAAAAATAAAGCAAATTTATGAGCAAATGCCGAAGGATGAAAAGGAACAATCGATGCTTATTGTCTCTGCTCACAGCCTGCCAGAGAAGATTCTGCGATCGGGTGATCCGTATCCACAGCAACTGCAGGAGACTGCTGATTTAATTGCTCGACAGGCTGGAATTAAAACCTACACGGTTGGCTGGCAGAGTGCAGGGAGAACGCCTGAACCCTGGCTTGGTCCTGATGTTAAAGAACTAACAAGAGCATTAGCCAAAGAGCATCAGTATAAATCGTATGTTTACGCGCCTGTAGGCTTTGTTTGTGAACACCTTGAGGTGCTTTATGATAATGATATTGAATGTAAAGCAGTGACAGATGAAGTCGGGGCGAACTATTATCGCCCAGAGATGCCAAACGCAAAGGAACCATTTATCGATGCTTTGTCTACTGTCATTTTGAAGACTATAGTAAAATCATCTGAATAAACAGCAAGAATTCGTGAAAGAGGTGACTTCCGTGAGGGAAGGCAGACGTGTTGTTGCAATTGTTGGGGGTGGGATTACTGGATTGACTTCAGCATTTTATCTTCAAAAAATTGCACGAGAAAAACATCTTCCACTCGATGTTAAGCTCATTGAAGCTTCTCATCGGCTGGGTGGAAAAATGCAAACGGTTATAAGGGACGGTTTTACAATTGAACGGGGTCCTGATTCATTTTTAGCGCGTAAAACGAGCATTAAAAGGCTTGCAAAAGAGGTTGGCATGGAGGATCAGCTGGTTCATAACTCAACAGGAAAGTCTTATATTCTTGTAAATAATAAATTATATTCTATGCCAGGCGGTTCGGTTATGGGGATCCCAACAGAAGTTGGGCCGTTTATCACAACAGGTTTATTTTCGATTCCGGGAAAGCTGAGGGCTGCAGCAGATCTGTTTTTGCCAAAGTCAGATAGTGGCAAAGACCAATCATTAGGAGATTTTTTCCGAAGAAGATTGGGAAATGAGGTTGTTGAGAATTTAATTGAGCCATTATTGTCTGGTATTTACGCGGGTGATCTTGATCAGTTAAGTTTAATGGCAACATATCCACAGTTTTATGAGGTTGAACAAAAGTATCGCAGCTTAATAATAGGAATGAGGAAATCTAGTTCCTCTCAGCCGAAAAAGAAAGAAACCGCCGATAAATCAAAAGGTGCTTTTTTGACATTTAAAACGGGTCTTCAGTCGTTTGCAGAGGCAATTGAAGCAAAATTGGAGCCTAATTCCATTTTAAAAGGACATCGCGTCAGCAAAATTTATAAATTGAACGATCAATACGAGATTTTTTTAAACAACGGGGAAACCATGATGGCTGATAGTGTGATAGCTGCTACCTCCCACAAAATTACCCAGTTGATTTTTAAGCAGTATTCCTTTTTTGATCCTTTTAAAAATGTACCTTCAACTTCTGTTGCGACAGTCGCGCTTGCTTTCCCTAAAGAAGCAATTAAGAAGGATATTAATGGTACAGGGTTCGTTGTCTCAAGAAATAGTGATTATACAATTACTGCGTGTACATGGACACACAAAAAGTGGAAACACTCTGCTCCTGAAGGCAAGGTACTGCTTCGCTGTTATGTGGGCCGTGCTGGTGACGAGACGATCGTTGACCTGTCCGATGACCAAATTATAAAAATCGTCCTTGATGACTTAAGCAAAACGATGGATATATCAATGGAGCCTGACTTTGCTGTTATTTCCAGATGGAAAAATGCAATGCCGCAATATATTGTCGGCCATAAGCAACGGCTTGAAACGATCAAAAAACATGTTGCTGAAGAATTGCCCGGTGTATTTTTAGCGGGTTCTTCCTATGAAGGGATTGGCGTTCCCGATTGCATCGACCAAGGTGAGGCAGCAGTCCAACATGTTTTAGAATATCTCAAATTAAATGATTTCTCCAAAGAAGCTGTTCAAGCGTAACAGCTTCTTTTTTGGGGGATAAAATTTACTTCACTACGTGACCGAAGAAGCTTGAAAAGAGGGGGCAGGGTAAAGTAAAGGGCGTCTACGTGACCGAAGAAGCTTGAAAAGAGGGGGCAGGGTAAAGTAAAGGGCGTCTATGTGACCGAAGGAGCTTGAAAAGAGGGGGCAGGGTAAAGTAAAGGACGTCTACGTGACCGAAGAAGCTTGAAAAGAGGGGGCAGGGTAAAGTAAAGGGCGTCTATGTGACCGAAGGAGCTTGAAAAGAGGGGGCAGGGTAAAGTAAAGGGCGTCTACGTGACCGAAGAAGCGGTAAAAGAGGGAACAGGGTAAAGTAAAGGGCGTCTACGTTACCGAAGAAGCGGCAAAAGAGGGAACAGGGTAAAGTAAAGGGCGTCTACGTGACCGAAGAAGCTTGAAAAGAGGGAACAGGGTAAAGTAAAGGACGTCTGAGTGACCGAAGAAGCGGCAAAAGAGGGAACAAAGTAAAGTAAAGGGCGTCTACGTGACCGAAGAAGCTTGAAAAGAGGGAACAGGGTAAAGTAAAGGACGTCTGAGTGACCGAAGAAGCGGCAAAAGAGGGAACAAAGTAAAGTAAAGGGCGTCTATGTGACCGAAGGAGCTTGAAAAGAGGGAACAGGGTAAAGTAAAGGGCGTCTACGTGACCGAAAAAGCTTGAAAAGAGGGAACAGGGTAAAGTAAAGGACGTCTGAGTGACCGAAGAAGCGGCAAAAGAGGGAACAGGGTAAAGTAAAGGGCGTCTACGTGACCGAAGAAGCTTGAAAAGAGGGGACAGGGTAACGTAGAGAGCGTCTATGTGACCGAGAAGCAGAAAAAGAGGGAACAGGGTAAAGTAAAGGGCGTCTACGTGACCGAAGAAGCTTGAAAAGAGGGAACAGGGTAAAGTAAAGGACGTCTACGTGACCGAAAAAGCTTGAAAAGAGGGAACAAAGTAAAGTAAAGTAAAGGGCGTCTACGTGACCGAAGAAGCTTGAAAAGAGGGGACAGGGTAAAGTAAAGGGCGTCTACGTGACCGAAGAAGCGGTAAAAGAGGGAACAGGGTAAAGTAAAGGGCGTCTACGTGACCGAAGAAGCTTGAAAAGAGGGGACAGGGTAACGTAGAGAGCGTCTACGTGACCGAGAAGCAGAAAAAGAGAGCAAAGGGTAACTTAAAGAGAT
>NZ_JAEVLT010000149.1 GCF_024494385.1 Bacillus sp. EB600 | reverse complement strand
AAACCAGCCAATAGTTTGTCAATATTTTTCATTAAAAACATAAAATATTTCATGCTATACTAAATTTAAACATGCCAAATAACCTTCCAAGGTTTGGTATTTGGAAAGTTTTGGGCTGTTTAGTTGAATTTTTAAACTAGGCTAGATCTTGGAAAGCCGATTTGCTTTTTAAAAGAGCATAAACCCAATGTAAAAGCTTATTGGCACAGGCTATCACAGCTACTTTAAAGGGTTTTCCTTCTTTACGTTTCTTATCATAAAACTCTCGTAATCGCTTGTTACGAGGAATGATTTCATCTGTCGTTTTCTTCTTGCGGCAATCACGAATGGCACATTTAACTGCCATATCGTGACGTAGTCTGCTAGAGCCTCTTTTGGTAATTCGATTTAGAGTACCTTTGAATGTTCCAGATTCAAAGACACTTGGATCGATTCCGGCAAATGCTACTAGTTTCTTAGGGTGATTAAAACGATCAATTTCCCCAATTTCAGAAATAATCGTGGCTGCGATTTTTTCACCGATACCAGGGATCGATTGGATAATCTTAT
>NZ_JAEVLT010000148.1 GCF_024494385.1 Bacillus sp. EB600 | reverse complement strand
TGGACAAAAACAGTTTTGTTGGGCATGTTTTTTGTTTGTTTAGTTTTGAGTGAATACAAGTAGGGCGGATGTTCACTTATGGACCCTGCTAGTTTCTACTATATATAGGGAGGAATACCCAAGTTCGGCTGAAGGGATCGGTCTTGAAAACCGACAGGCGGGTAACACCGCGCGGGGGTTCGAATCCCTCTTCCTCCTCCATATTATTTGTTTTTAAGATTGCTTTTTTCTATTATCGCGGGGTGGAGCACGTTCGAATAAGCTTCTTCGAATGTTCTACAGCGCAACGATTGAGCCACTACTTGAATATGCTTACTGAAATCGGGGCGGTCAAGTATCTTAGATCATGGGCAAAACATTATATTTTCTATTATCGCGGGGTGGAGCAGTCCGGTAGCTCGTCGGGCTCATAACCCGAAGGTCACAGGTTCAAATCCTGCCCCCGCAATCAGGTCCGCTAATCGCGCATGTTACTAGATAATTATTGGGTTTATAGCCAAGCGGTAAGCAACGTACTTTGACTCCGTCCTACCTTGGTTCGGAATTTTGTTA
>NZ_JAEVLT010000147.1 GCF_024494385.1 Bacillus sp. EB600 | reverse complement strand
CACTGAACTACTTCCGCATTTGATTAAAATGGTGCGGGTGAAGGGACTTGAACCCCCACGCCTTGCGGCGCCAGATCCTAAGTCTGGTGCGTCTGCCAATTCCGCCACACCCGCATGATAAATATGAAATGGTGGGCCATGAAGGATTCGAACCTTCGACCCTCTGATTAAGAGTCAGATGCTCTACCAACTAAGCTAATGGCCCAAACTAACGGGTTGAAAAAGTGGTGCCGGCCAGAGGACTTGAACCCCCAACCTACTGATTACAAGTCAGTTGCTCTACCAATTGAGCTAGGCCGGCATATAAATGTGTTATTAATAAATTCTAAGCACTAGAATAGTTATCGTCACCCCGATCTCAGAAAGTTTATTCAAGCTGTGGCTCGATCGGTGCGCTGTAGATTATTCAAGATGCTTATTCGAGCGTGCTCTACCAATTGAGCTAGGCCGGCATAATTATTACTTAAAAATGGTGGAGGATGACGGGATCGAACCGCCGACCCTCTGCTTGTAAGGCAGATGCTCTCCCAGCTGAGCTAATCCTCCATAATG
>NZ_JAEVLT010000146.1 GCF_024494385.1 Bacillus sp. EB600 | reverse complement strand
TTTGGTTAAGCGATGTTTTGCTCTTAATTCATCTTCTTTGGCATCTTCACGAGCCCGAACTAAATCCCGAAGGGCTTCGTCATCTTCTGTTGGCACATAAACAGGAGTTAATTCGCCGGCGCGAAATAACTTTGCTAGTTTAATCGAATCCCTACGGTCAGTTTTAATGCGTTCACCTGGTTTCTTAGGGATTAAAGATGGGGCAATCACTTCACACTCGATTCCTAGGCTAAGAAAAAGACGATATAAACCATAGCCAGTTGGACCAGCTTCATAGCACACTCGAAGATTCTCTTTTTCCCCAAGATTTTTTATTAACTTTCTAATAGATTCTGAAGTGTTAGGAATCATTCCCCAATACCTTGGCTCATCACGACCTTCATCTGCAATGGCAACGGCAATTTTTTCTTTTGAAACGTCTAAACCTATATATTTTATGGTATCCTTCATAATAGCTAGCTCCTTCCGTAATGTAGCTCTGATTTGGTTTGTTTTTTTCCAGTAAACAGTGTAACCAAATTAATCTACGATGTTACGAGTAAGGAGCTAGTTTCGTTCATGATAACTAACTGG
>NZ_JAEVLT010000145.1 GCF_024494385.1 Bacillus sp. EB600 | reverse complement strand
TTCCTTTTACGTCACGATATTCGTCCCCAAAAAGGTGTGAAAAAGTGGACAACAAGATATTATGAGTGGTTAAATACCTTAAAATTTGATTATTCTGCATCAAGAATTGTTTATGAAGAATATATGCATCAATTAACTGAAATTCAGCAACGATTAAATCGTTTGGAAGAAGAAATCGAACGGCAAGCTATAATAGGTGTGCACGCACCAATGATTCAAGCCCTTCAAACACTACGAGGAGTAGCTGTGGTTACAGCAGCTAGTTTAGTTGCAGAAGTCGGATCATTCCAACGATTTTCTTCTCCTAAGCAATTCATGGCATATGTAGGTCTTATTCCGAGCGAAAGTTCCAGTGGGGAACTTAGACGACAAGGAAAGATAACAAAAGCCGGAAACCGTCATGTCCGGAGATTGTTAATTGAATCCGCGTGGAGTTATCGATACCCACCGGCTGTAAAAGGAAAATTAAAAAAGAGACAAGAAGGACAACCACCAGAGATACTTCAGATTTCATGGAAAGCTCAAACTCGTTTGAACAAAAGGTATTTTCGGTTACTATCCCGTGGAAAAGTTGCCGGAAAAGCCATAACAGCAGTA
>NZ_JAEVLT010000144.1 GCF_024494385.1 Bacillus sp. EB600 | reverse complement strand
TCTTATTCAAAGTCATTCCGACATTCACTATACCGTTTAAATTTGTAATTTTAAAATTGCCAATGTTACAAATTAAATTTCCGACTAAAGCCATCCCACCACCTCCTGAATGCTTTAGATTATGAATAATAAAATTGAAATGTGTTTTAATTCCTCTTTTATTTTTGGGGCTACGGGACATACAAAATTAAGTAAATTATCCGTTCCCATGCAGGCACCGGCCCTATAGCAAAACGCGGAACCCCAGGCTTATATACGTAAAACAGAAAAATTGAAGCGATTTGAATTGAAGTAGAAAAACCAAGATATACGTATCAGTATGATGCAGCAGGGAATCTAGCTTATCAAAATGATTTGGTTAACAATACCCTCCATCATTATATTTTTGATCCAGCGGATCGTTTAGTAAAGGTGACAGATTCAAATAACAATGAGCTAAATTACAATTACGATTTAAATAACAATATCAGTTCTGTGTCAGACAAAATCAACAATACTACACATACCACGAATTATTCATACGACGGTGATGATAAGTTAACAAAAACTACCTATGGGTCGAATGAATATGACAATAATTACGATTCATTAGGAGGATTGAACAATAGTGTTATTAAAACGGGGATAAG
>NZ_JAEVLT010000143.1 GCF_024494385.1 Bacillus sp. EB600 | reverse complement strand
ATACAGAAATGCAGCTGTAAATTGGAAAACTCAAAAGCCATACAGAGGAATTAATTCAATGTTATTAGATCCAGGTGAGTATGTAACTTTTAAACAAGTTCAGGAAGCAAAAGGAAAAGTTAAAAAAGGAGCAAAATCAGAAATCGTGGTTTTCTGGAAGTGGATTGAAACAGAAAATAAAGATACAGGAAAAGAAGAAAAAATCCCTCTTCTTCGATACTATAGGGTATTCAATATCAATCAATGCGAGGGCATTGAGAGAAAGCGTCAAGAAGAAACGTTTGAACATGACCCCATAGAAGAAGCAGAAAACATCATAAAAGGGTATACTAATTCTCCAAGCTTTAGCTATAACCCTGGCAGAGCTTATTATCAACCTAGTATAGACCATATAAACATCCCACCGATGAAGGATTTTAGACAAGTTGAAGAATATTACGCCACAACCTTCCACGAGTGCATACACAGCACAGGCCATGTCAGCAGATTAAAAAGAATCGGAATCACGTCAGCTACAGCCCATTTTGGATCAGAAGAATATACACAAGAAGAACTTGTAGCAGAGATTGGAGGAAGCATGTTAACCGGTTTAGCTGGTTTCGTAGATGTGACTTTTGACAACTCAGTTGCTTATATACAGTCTTGGTTGAGAAAATTAAAAGATGATAAAAT
>NZ_JAEVLT010000142.1 GCF_024494385.1 Bacillus sp. EB600 | reverse complement strand
CTTATTCAAAGCCATTCCGACATTCACTATACCGTTTAAATTTGTAATTTTAAAATTGCCAATATTACAAATTAAATTTCCGACTAAAGCCATCCCGCACCTCCTGAATGCATAACTGTTATATATTATGAATAATAAAATTGAACTGTGTTTTAATTCCTCTTTTTTTTTTTGGGCTAAGGGATCGTATACAAAATTAAGTAATTTATCCGTTCCCATGCAGGCACCGGCCCGATAGCAAAACGCGAAACCCCAGACTTATATACGTAAAACAGAAAAATTGAAGCGATTTGAATTGAAGTAGAAAAACCAAGATATACGTATCAGTATGATGCAGCAGGAAATCTAGCTTATCAAAATGATCTGGTTAACAATACCCTCTATCATTATATTTTTGATACAGCGGATCGTTTAGTAAAGGTGAAGATTCAAATAACAATGAGCTAAATTACAATTACGATTTAAACAACAATATCAGTTCTGTGTCAGACAAAATCAACAATACTACGCATACCACGAATTATTCATACGACGGTGATGATAAGTTAACAAAAACTACCTATGGGTCGAATGAATATGACAATAATTACGATTCATTAGGAAGATTGAACAATAGTGTTATTAAAACGGGGACAAGC
>NZ_JAEVLT010000141.1 GCF_024494385.1 Bacillus sp. EB600 | reverse complement strand
CTAATTAAGGAATCATAGGAACGACCTTGAAACTCCTTTTGGAGTTTTAATAAGGATTTCGTTGTCTTAAAAAAGACTTCAATGTCCCATCTCATGCCGTATATTCTGATGATTTCTTGCTCATCTAACGTACAGTCTGTACTCAAAATAGCTAGCCACTCGCTCTTTTTATTACGATTACGAACAAAGACCATTTTGACTGGAACTCCGTTGGCTTGAGTAGTTTGTATGGAGCGAAGAATCCCCTTTTTTCCTTGAATGGGTGCAGCTAAACGATAGAGATCATTCAGGCTTACGCGCTCACCATCTACAAAGTAACGTTGTTTTAAATTCTTAACCATGCCAATTACATCTAGCCCTTGTTCTTTGATGTTCTTAATGAGTGGTTGATGGGTAAACCAAGTATCCATTAACACATAAGAGGCATCAATACCAGCATTCAAAGCACGTTGAACCATATCTGGAATTTGTTCCGGTGCAGATTGTAATGCTTCAAGGCGTCGTTTGTATCCTGAGCTACGCTTATCGATTTTACTTGTTATTCCGTTAATTTGGCTTGTTTTTGAGCTCAATAAAGAAAAGTCCACAGGAATGAACGTGGCACCATCTGACCAGCCAAGAGTAAGCATGCGAAAGCCTTTATAAAA
>NZ_JAEVLT010000140.1 GCF_024494385.1 Bacillus sp. EB600 | reverse complement strand
TAAAGTGGACCCCATTGTCAAGACACGGATTTTTAAAAGTTAAGGTGCATTCATCTTTTATTCATGTGTCAATGTGAGCGTTGGAGTGCCCATGAAACATAGAATCATTCGGGTGGGTTCTAAATTGAGAACGTGCTAATAAGGCAAAGATTCTCCCGAACATAGAAGGTGAAGGTGAGTCATTAAGAGCTAAAGTAGACGGAGGATGGTGTCTGATAGCCTAGTGACTGATGAAGTCTTGTATGGTTATAAAATTCAATATACTGCTTTATGCCCGTTCTTGCTTCACGGGGGCTTGTGTATTCATTTAGATAAACTTCTTCGTATTTGATTGAGCGCCAGAAGCGTTCAGTTATAATATTATCAAGGGCCCGGCCCTTTCCGTCCATACTAATTTTAATTTCATTTAACTTTACTAGATCTGTGTATTGAGGACTGGTAAAATGACTACCTTGATCACTATTCAAAATCTGTGGGTGAGCTTGGGAAAATCCATGATTCACAGCCTCCAGTACGAAATCAATCTCAAGGGTTTGATCCAATTCCCAGCTTACTATATAACGAGAGTACCAATCAATCAAGGCTACTAAATACATCCAGCCCCGTTCTAAGCGAATGTACGTTATATCAATGCCCCAGACATGATTAGAATGACCAATCTGA